>NZ_MBLO01000113.1 GCF_001854805.1 Pseudofrankia coriaricola | reverse complement strand
CCGAGGCCACCGGCCCGGCTGGGGTCGTTGGCCCGGCCACGTTCGCCGAGGCCACCGGCCCGGCTGGGGTCGTTGGCCCGGCCACGTTCGCCGAGATCACCGACCCGATGGCGCCCACCGGAACGACACTGGCGTCTACGCTGGACGAGTACAAGAAGGACCCCAAGAACGTCAAGAAGAAGAAGGACTCGGTCACCTGGGAGAAGGTCGTCTGGTACGACAAGGACAAGAAGAAGCACGACAAGAAGGAGTACGGGGACTCGTACGACGGCTACGCGGATGACACCGGTTCCGACGACGGTTACGCGGACCCCGGGGAGACGGACTCCTACCAGCCGGCCAGCTACTCCCCTGGCTACGGGTACGTCGGTCACGAGGGCTCGGCGACCATGGACCCCGCGGCCACGGACGCCTACCAGCCGGCTGACTACAACTCCGACTACGGTAAGCGCGACAAGAAGGTAATCAAGAAGAAGGTCAAGTTCACCTACGAGCAGGTGCTCTGGTTCAGCCCGAATCGGTGGTACGGCAATGGTCCGGACCAGCCGTTGACCTCCGCGGTGGGACAGCCCCCCGTGGATGCCCCCGCACCGACGGCACCCTCCATTCCGACCACGCCGGCGCCGGCACCCGCGCCGGCGCCGGCGCCCGCCGTGTAGCGGTTTGAAGAACGGTCGGTCTTCGGCGGGACAGACACCGAATAGATTCCAACCGAAAACCGACACCTTCCGGGGCGCCACCGGTTCAACCGGTGGCGCCCTCCGTTGAAGACGGTAGGCGACTTCGCCGCGAGCGTCGAGCGCAGCCGTCCCGGGATCTCGGTCTCGAGCTGTCAGCTGGGATGCGTTCGGCCCAGCAGATGCCGGTGCTGTATGGGTTACATGCGAAACAGCTGTGGTAGTGGTACTTGTAGAGGTTTCCGCGGGCCGTGGAGGACGTTTCCGCTGAGCAGGTAGGTTCGCTGGCGCCGATAGCCGACCACTATCGAAGCGGGTAGCCGGCCCGCCGCTGACGGGGCCTGGGATGGTGGTGATCGACCTGGATGGCGTTGTTTCTTGTCATGGCGGGCCCGGTCCGCGCGCTTCTGCTCCCAGCCGTCACGTCGCCGCTCGCCGGAAATGCGTGGACGTTGACGGCCAAACGGCACGACGCCCGCCGAAGCGTTCGCGGTGGCCTGCCGACGCTGTCCCGGGGTGGTTGGGCTCAGTGGACGACCTCGAAGACCTGTTTCTGGACGCCGTTGGGGTAGGCGTCGTATGCCACCAACTTCAGCAGCGTCCTGTCCTTGTCGATCTCGCTGAACAGGCGCTTCCCGGCACCCAGCAACACGGTGGTCGGTTCGGCGCGCGCGACCGCGCCGTCGCCGATATGTCGATCTCTACGGAAACGTGACCTCGATGTCCAGCCCACCGGTCGGGCGGGCCGTGGCGGTCAGCGTGGCGCCGTGCGCGTCGGCGATCGCCCGGACGATCGCGAGGCCCAGGCCGTGGCCTTCTCCGTGCCGGACTCGCCGGCCGTCCAGCTGCTGGAACGGCTCGAAAAGCCGGTCGACCTCCGCCGGCGGGACGACCGGCCCCGAGTTGCGCACGGACAGCCGGGCCCCGCCGGGCGCGGCCGATGTCGTCACCTCGACCCGGCCGCCCGCCACGTTGTGGCGGATCGCGTTGTCGACCAGGTTCGCCACCAGGCTCTCGACAAGCCTCGGATCCCCCGAGGCCGGCGCCGCGGCCAGGGCTGTCTCGACGGCCATGCCGGTGGGCCGAGCCGACAGGCGGTAGGACAGGACCCGCCGGGCGATGTCGGCCAGGTCGAACGGCTCCCGCCGGTCCACCCCCTGCTCGCCGCTGGCCAGGGTGAGCAGTGCCTCGATCAGCTGCCCCTGCGCCGTGCCCAGCTCGAGCACCTCCTGGCAGGCGGTCCGCAGCTCCTCGACGGTCGGGTCGGGGTCGGCGAGGGCGACTTGCAAGAGGGCCCGCTGCGCGGTCAGGGGTGTGCGCAGCTCGTGCGACGAGTTGGCCACGAAGCGCCGCTGCGACGCGAACGCCGCCTCGAGACGCCCGAACAGGTCGTCGAGGGTCGCGGCGAGCTCCGCGAACTCGTCAGTACGGCCGGTGGGCCCCAGCCGGCGGTGCAGGTTGCTCGCCGAGATGTGCCGCGCGGTAGTGGTGATCGTGCGCAGCGGCCGCAGGAACCGGGCCGCCACGAGCCAGCCCAGCCCGACCGACGCCAGCGCCAGCGCGGCCAGGCTCACCGACCAGGTGACGAACGGGAACTGCGTCGTCGTGACCGGCCCTGCCCCGGGCCCGGCGCCGGCCGGCTCGGACTCCCTGATCCCGGCCAGCGCCGCCGTCAGCAACACCGTGCCCGACACGAAGAAGGGGACGGCGTAGAGCAGCATGAGCTGTGTCCGCAGCGTCCGCCGGCGGCGGATCACGGCTCGCCGATCCGGTAGCCGCCCTCGCGCACGGTGTACACCACCGGCGGATCACCGAGCTTGGCGCGCAGCCAGCGGATCGTCGTCTTCACCGCCGTCGTGAACGGGTCCGCCGCCTCGTCCCACACCCGTTCCAGCAGCTCCTCCGCCGGCACCGGCCGTCCCGCCGCGGCGAGCAGGCACTCGAGCACCCCGAGCTCCTTCGGGCTGAGGTCGAGGCGCCGCCCGCCCCGGGACGCGACCCGCCGGCCCGGGTCGAGGGTCAGGTCCCCGTGCTCCAGCACCGGTGGCACCAGGGCGGTCGGCCGGCGGGCCAGCGCGCGGATCCGGGCGACCAGCTCGGCGAAGTCGAACGGCTTCGGCAGGTAGTCGTCGGCGCCCAGGCCAAGCCCGTCTACCCGGTCCCTGACCGTGCTCGACGCGGTCAGCATGAGGACCCGGCTGCACGGGTATGTGGCGACGATCCGCCGGCACACCTCGTCGCCGTGCGTGCCGGGCAGGTCCCGGTCGAGCACCACCACGTCGTACCGGGTGGCCGCCAGGCGGGCCAGCGCGTCGTCGCCGTCGAGCGCGACGTCGACCGCCATCCCCTCGCGGCGCAGCCCGGTCCTGACCGTGCGGGCCAGGATCTCGAAATCCTCCACCACCAGGACGCGCATCCCCCAACCATCCCAGGCCGATGGTGGCGGCAAGGTGTCGTCGGACGGCACCGGGCTGACACCGGCGGACGGCTAGAAACCCGACCTATGATCACCGTGAACGGACTGCGGAAACGGTTCGGCGCGACCACCGCCCTCGACGGGATGACGTTCACCGTCCAGCCCGGGCAGGTCACCGGCTTCGTCGGGCCGAACGGCGCCGGCAAGTCGACCACCATGCGGGTCGTCCTCGGTCTGGACGCCGCCGACGCCGGCGAGGCCCTCGTCGACGGGCACCCGTACCGCGCCCTGTGCCATCCGCTGCGGCACGTCGGCTCACTCCTGGACGCCGCCGCCGTCTCGCCCGGCCGCACCGCCCGCAACCACCTGCTGTGGCTCGCGCACTCCCAGGGACTCGGTCCGCGCCGGGTCGACGAGGTCCTCGACACCGTGGGGCTCACGTCCGTCGCACGCCGCCGGGCCGGCGGCTTCTCGCTAGGCATGCGGCAACGCCTCGGGATCGCCGCCGCCCTGCTCGGCGACCCACCCACGCTCATGCTCGACGAGCCGTTCAACGGCATGGATCCCGAAGGGATCATCTGGATGCGCCGCCTGACGCGGGAGCTGGCCGCTGGAGGAAGGGCAGTCCTGGTCTCCAGCCACCTGATGAGCCAGCTGCAGGACATCGCCGACCACGTGGTGGTCGCCGGCCGCGGCCGGGTGCTCGCCGACGCGAGCGTCACCCAGCTGCTGGCCGCCGTGTCGGACGGCCGGGTCACGGTGCGTTCCGCCGCCGCGCGCGCGGCGGCGGTGCTGGCGGGCGGCGGCGGGTCCGTCACGGTCGCCGGGGACGGCACGCTCGTCGTGACCGGCCTGCCGGCCGAGGCGATCGCCGCGCTGCTCAGCCGCAACGGCGTGCCGTTCTCCGAGCTCGCCGCCCACCGGGCGACGCTCGAGGACGCCTACCTGGAGCTCACCCGCGACGCCGTGGAGTACCGCGCCGCCGATCCGGCCGCCGCCGATCCGGCCGCCGCCGATCCGGCCGCCGCCGCGCCGGCCGCCACACCGGGGAAGGCACTGTGAACGCGTTCGCGGACACGCTGCGTGCCGAATGGACGAAGTTTCGGACCATACGGGGCTGGGTCATCGGCACCGTCGCCATCGTCGGCGTCATCGTGGCGTTCGGGCTCAATCCGGGGATGAAGGGGAGCTGCGGCACGAACGGCCCAGGCTCCGAGTGCGCGCTGCCGGTCGGCCCCGGCGGCGAGGAGGTCACCGACAACTTCACGTTTCTCCACCAGGCGCTCACCGGGGACGGCGTCGTCACCGTCCGGCTCACCGCCATGACCGGCGTGGGGCTCGGGAACCCGGACGAACCGAGCCACGCCGTCGAGCCGTGGGCCAAGGCCGGCCTCATCGTCAGGGCGGGTACCGGGCGGGGCTCGTCCTACGCGGCGGTCATGGTCACCGGCGGCCACGGGGTACGGATGCAGTACGACTACACCCATGACGTCGCCGGCAGCCCCGGCGGTGTCACCGCCGCCGCCCCCCGCTGGCTGCGCCTGAGCCGCGCCGGGGACACCGTCACGGCCGCCGAGTCCGTCGACGGCGGCCGGTGGACGACCGTAGGCACCGCCCGGCCGCGCGGCCTGCCGTCGACCGTCGAGGTCGGGCTGTTCGCCACGTCCCCGCAGCACTCCGAGGAGCTTCACGCCGGGCTGATGTCCGGCGCCATGGGCGGACCGACCCAGGTGACCGGCACGTTCGACCACCTCGCCACGCGGGACGGCTGGACCGGCACCGCCTGGCGGCCGGACGTCATCGGCGCGCCCAGCGGCCCAGCGGGCGGTGCCTCGGGCGGCGTTGGACCGGACGGCGGTGCCCTTGGATCCGAGCGGGCCGGCGACGCCATACGCCTGACCGGTTCCGGCGACATCGCGCCGGCCGTGGCCGGCGCCGGGGGCCTCGGGGTGTCCATCACCCAGACGCTCGTCGGCACCTTCGTCGCCCTGATCCTGGCCGTCGTCGTGGGCACCGTGTTCGTCAGCGCGGAGTACCGCCGCGGGCTCGTCCGGACGACGTTCGCGGCCAGTCCGGACCGGTCGCGGGTGCTGGCCGCGAAGGTCACCGTCGTCGGCGGGGTCATGTTCGTCGCCGGCCTCGCCGCGGCGGCGGCCACGGTCGTCCTCGGGCAACGCGTGCTGCGCGGCAACGGCGTGTACGTCCATCCCGTCCCGGCCGGCACCGAGGTGCGCGTCGTCGTCGGCACCGCGGCGCTGCTCGCCGTCGCCGCGATCCTGGCTCTCGGCCTCGGCACGCTGCTGCGACGCGGCGTCACGGCGGTCACGACGGCGGTCCTCCTGATCGTCCTGCCGTACCTGCTGGCCATGACCGTCCTGCCCGGCGACGTGGCGCGCTGGCTGCTGCGGGTCAGCCCGGCGGCGGCGTTCGCGCTGCAGCAGGCGTCGCCGGAGTACCCGCAGGTGGCGAACCTCTACACGCCGGCCGACGGGTACTTCCCGCTCGCGCCGTGGGCCGGCTTCGCGGTCCTCGCCGGCTGGGCCGCCGTGGTCCTCGCCGCCGCCGCGGTGACGCAACGCCGGCGGGACGCATGACGCCGACGGATGCCCCGAAGGCCCGGTGGAGGCTGCGGTTTCGGTTTGGTGACGCTACGGCGGCAGGCGACCGTGCTGGCGCGGACGCGCGCCTCCGCGGAGGCCCGGCCACGAGCGAAGCGACGTGGTTGGGCCGCAGCGGAGGTCGCCGTAGCGCCCGTGAGCGGAGGAGGACGGCGCGCGGAGGTCTCGTCCCGCCGCGAAGCAAGGGACGGGGCCGGAGCGCGCCGCCCGGACGGAGCGAACCATGAACACAGTGCGTGCCGAGTGGACCAAGCTGCGCACGTCGCTGGGCACGTGCGCGCTGCTGGTCGCGATGGTCGCCGGCACGGTCGCGGTGAGCGCGGCGGCCGCCGGGTTCTCGGATCCGCTGCCCGGCGCGGACCTGCCGAGGCTGAGCCTCACCGGGGTGCAGCTCGGCCAGGCGGTCGTGGCGATCCTCGCCGTGCTGGCCGTGGGCGACGAGTACGCCAGCGGCCTGGCCGTGGTGACGTTCACGGCCATGCCGCGCCGGAGCCGGGTGCTGGCCGCCAAGGCGCTGGTCGTCGCCGCCGCGGTGGCGGCCGCGGCGGCCGTCGCCGTGGCGGGGTCCGTAGCCGTGGGCCGGTTTCTGCTGCCCGAGCACGCCCTGGCCGCGCGCCCGGCGATCGGCTCGGTGCTGTACCTGGTCCTCATCGGGCTGCTGAGCCTGGGGATCGCGACGGGCGTCCGCAGCCCGGCCGCCGGGATGGGGGTCGTCCTCGCGCTCCTCTACGCGCTCCCGATCGTCAACACCGCGGTCGCCGACCCGGCCTGGCAGCGGCGGCTGCTGCGGATCGAGCCGGTCAGCGCCGGGCTCGCGGTTCAGATCACGGGCGGCGCCCCGGCCATCGGCCCCTGGAAGGGCCTCGGCGTCCTGGCGCTGTGGGCGGTAGGCGCACTGCTGGCCGGCGCGGTGCTCCTCGAACGCCGGGACGCCTGACGGCGCCGGCGTCCCGGCGTCCCGGCGTCCCGGCGTCCCGGCGTCCCGGCGCGCGGCCGCCAGGGTGGCCGGGGCTACGAGCAGGCCCAGCTGATCGAGCCCGTCAGCGTGCGGCCGGCGTCCGTGCTGGCGCTGAACGAGACTGAGCCGCCGGTCGAGGTGATCTGGACGGTTGCCGGCACGGAGTCGATGGCGTAGCGGGAGGCATCGGCCGCGACCAGGGACACGGTCACCACCGCCGCGTACGACCCTGGGCCGGTGTAGCCCGCCACCCGGACGCTCTGCGCGACCGTGGTCGCGTTCACGACGCCGGTCGCCGACTCGACGTAGCGCCGCCCGGAGACCTCGCAGCTCACCGGGGTGTTGACGTGTCCCGCGACGGACACCGGGCTGGTGATGCCGATGGTCAGCGAGCCGGGGCCGCCGGTGCCCGCGCCGGCCGGTGCCGTCGCGCCGGCCATCGGATCCGTGGCCGTGCTCGTGGTCGCGGCGGACGCGGGTGCCGCCGGGCCCGTCGGCGGCAGCGTTCCGGCACCGGCACGGCAGGCGGATACGGCGAGCAGGAGCCCGCCGGCGAGCGCGACCGAGCGGCCGAGAACCCTGTTCCGACTGTTCACACCATTCTCCCGACTGACGACGACGCGTGGCGGACGCCGGCCTGGGTGGCGTCCAGTGCGGTGATCCCACCAGCGGTGGATGCGTCGTGGCTGCGAGCTGGATGTGAGAACCGTGTGGGTCGCACCGACCCAGCCAGCGGGTTGATCTCAGGACCCTGAACCAAGTCCACTCCAGTGCGTCGATCAGGTGCGGCGGGAACCGGTGCGCGGGTCTCGACGTCCGCGGTGAGTCGCTCGAACGCCGGGTAGGCGGAGCCCCAACAGCATCGTGATGCGTCGGGCCGTGTCGCCGACGCCTCAGCTGGCCTGGATCAGGTACAGGACGGCGAGAGCCATGGCCAGAGTTCCGAGGAGCAGCTTCAGAGCGGTGTTGGGTAGGCGGGGCTGAAGCCGTGCTCCGAGGTAGCCGCCGCACTGGCCCCCGAGCCCGCAGGCGAGACCGAGGATCCAGTGGGGTGCGATGTTCCCGGGTGTCGTCAGGGCGAGCAGGCCGTAGGTGACCGCGCCGACAACCGAGGTGAGGAACGTCGAGGCGAGGGTGGCGGGCGCGACGACCGTGACCGGCATGCCGCGCCCGACGAGGATCGGGCCCAGGATCGAACCGCCGCCGATGCCGTAGATCCCCCCGAGGACCCCGACGACCAGGGCGAGGGCGGCGACGATCCTTGGCCGAGGCGGGGGAGCACTGCTCGTGCGATCGGTGCGCAGGGTCCGCGCGACCAGCCAGATACCCAAGGGCAGCAGCAGCCCCCCGAGCAGGAGCCGGAACAGGCGAGCGCCTGGCGCGAGGTGAACTCGGATCACCGCGCCCGCGACGACGCCGGGCAGTGTGCCGAGGACAAGCAGGCGGACGAGGGGGCCACGGAGCTGGTTCTGCTGGCGATACCGGACGAGAGGCCCCGGGGTCGCGACCACGTTGAACAGCAGATTCGTAGGCGTGACGGCAGGATTCGGAACCCGGAGCACGTCAAGCTGGACGGGCAGCAGGAACACCGCCCCGGAGACCCCGACAGGAGCCGTGACCGCCGCGATCAGCAGTCCCGCGGCGAACCCGAGCAGGATCGTGGTCACGTGCGCATCCCCCCGCTCACAGCTCCTATTCTGGTCAGTTCCCAGGGCATCGAGCGGAGGACCCGGCCAGCCGGTCGCCTGCGCCGTAGCGATCCACGCACCCGACCCTCGTTTTGCCGAACCGGCAACCAGAGTGGTGAGACCGGGGCGCGATGGGCAACGATGACCCGGTGACCGACGACATCGCGGCAGGATCGCCCGCGTCCCACACTCTCCCGCCTGCCGACGGATACGTCGGCGACCCCGCGGTGGCGGCCCAGTGGGACGGGCGATACACCGACCGGGAGCAGTTGTGGAGCGGCCAGCCCAACGGCGCGCTCGTGGCCGAGGCCACCGGGCTCACACCCGGGCGGGCGCTCGACGTCGGCTGCGGCGAGGGCGCGGACGCGGTCTGGCTCGCGAACCGTGGCTGGGACGTGACCGCCCTCGACGTGTCGGGTGTCGCGCTGGCGCGGGCGGCTGGGCACGCACGCGACGCCGGCGTCGCCGTTCGCTGGGTGCACGCCGAACTTGCGCAGGCGGGGCTTACGCCGGCGTCGTTCGATCTCGTCTCCGCGCAGTACCCGGCGCTGCTGCGCACCCCCGATGCCGCGGCCGAGCGCGCGCTGCTCGCCGCGGTCGCGCCCGGTGGCGTGCTGCTGCTCGTGCACCACGCGGGGATGGACACCCACCAGGTGCGCGACGACGGTTTCGACCCGGCCGACTACGTCTGGCCCTCCACGGTCGCCGCGCTCCTCAACGACGACTGGAAGGTCGAGCGCGACGAGCAGCGACCGCGCGTCGCACCCGAGGGCGGCGCCGGCGCGCACCACACCGACGACTTGGTGCTGCGCGCACGCCGGCGGCGCTGAGCCCCTTCCCCCACACAGCGGCTTTCGTCGCCACGCGACCATGCAGCCGTCTGGACCGACGCCGTGGTCACGACAAGCAGGATGGTGACAATGTCGGCGGCCTGCTCCCAGGGCGTGAGCCGCTCCCTGACCTTGTCGCCGGTTCCGTAGGCGGCGAGCTGGTCGAGTAGCGGCTGGGCGGCGGGTGGAACGGTCCCGCGTCGCGGGCTCGGTCGCGGGTTGGCGGCCATGATCGCGTTGACCTGTGGGGCGTAGCCCTGGTCGGACACCGACCGGGCGTAGACGCCGCCCATGGCGGTGCGGATATAGGGCGCGGATATCGGGTGTTCAACCGATCCCTCGGAGGTGCTGGCGCAGCCGCTGTTCGGTGGTCCAGGCCGCGATCTGGGCGCGGGAGCTCATGTGCAGCTTGCGCCGGATGTTCTCCACGTGCGTCTCGATCGTTCGTGGCGCGACGGACAGGCGGCCGGCGATGGCATGGTTGGTGAGCCCCTCGGTCACGAGTTCGGCGATCTCGAACTCACGGTCCGTCAGCCGTTGTCCCCTGCGCGAGGGCTGGCTTAGAAAGGTGAGTACCGCGTCCAGGACCGCCTCCCATTCGCCGTGGTAATAGAGATGGCTGGAGCCTGGCAGCGGGATCAGGGTGGCCCCGGGGACACACGCGGCGACCTCGCGGCCCAAGTCGAACCTGGTGCCTCGGTCGCCTTCGCGGTGCAGGACCGCGGTCGGTGTCCGGACCGCTGGAAGCAGCCCCCGGACATCCGTGTCGTAGTACACCTCGAGCAACTGTGCGGCCACCGCGGCCGAGGCGCTCGTCCGCTGGAACCGGGTGAACGCCGCCATCTCGTCAGCGGTGGGATCGGTGACGAAGGCGTGTGCCAGTGCTTGCAGCCCCATGCCCCAGTGCGCCCGCACCAGCGCGACGACGGACTTCCTGACGTCGGGCGGCGCCAGATCTCGGCCGCTGGCGCACATTCCGTAGACCACGAGCGCCTCGACCCGTTCTGGGTACCTCGCCGTGATCGCGGCGGCGAGCTGACCCCCCTGCGAGGCACCGAACAGGCGGAAGCGACGCGCGCCCACCGCGTCGGCGACCGCCAGCGCCGCGGCCATCTGTCCGTCGAACGAGAGGTCGACGCCGTCCCGATCCGACAGTCCGCATCCGGGCTTGTCAAAGCGGATCACCGTGAAATGCCGCGCCAGACGTTCAACAAACCCGCCAAAGGAAAACAGATCCAGCTGCCCGCGAAGGTGAGTGATCCACCCCGAGTCGCACAACAAGGCCGGTCCAGATCCCATTGTCGAATACGCCACGGGGCCAGCCGGTGTCGTGCAGTATCTGATCAGCGCCCTCACTCGTCTACGCTGACAGGTCCAGCCGATGTAGTAAAGGAATCCGCGCGGGACACGGCGATCGACGGTCGCGACGCCGATGTCGCCGCCCGCGATGGCGATGCCGCGGTCGAGACCCCGGTTCGGGCGGAGTCCGAGACCGTCCGAAGACCGACATCGGCGACGCCGTATCGCCGGCACCTCGGCGATACGGCGTCGTGGAGGTCGACCGTCACGTGCCCAAGGTCACCCGGACGTGAGACCCGCCTCAACGGCGCCGGTGGGCCAGCATCGGCAGGCCGCCCTTGGGGCGCAGGGTGACCAGCGGCTCGGGCACGACCGGCGCGCCCGCGGCCGGGGTGAACGACCAGTGGCGGGCGATCGCGGCCAGCGTCAGGACGCCCTCGGCGACCGCGAAGCTGTTGCCGATGCACTGACGAGGCCCGGCGCCGAACGGGAAGTAGGCGAAGCGGGGGCGGTCGTGCGCCGTCGCCTTGTCGAGCCAGCGGGTCGGGTCGAAGCGGTCGGGCTCCGGCCACCAGCGCTCGTCCCGGTGTATGACCCACTGGCTGAAGACCAGGGTCGACCCGGCGGGCAGCAGGTATCCGGCCACCTCGCGGTCCGCGACGAGGTGGCGGCCCATCGCCCAGACCGGTGGGTAGAGCCGCATGGACTCGGAGAACACCGCGCCCGCGTAGGCGAGCCGGGGCAGGTCGTCGATCGTGGGTGGCCGGCCCCCGAGGACCGTGTCGACCTCCTCGTGCAGCCTGGCGGCCACCGCCGGCTCGCCGCCGAGCAGATGGAACGTCCACGCCAGCGCGTTCGCGGTCGTCTCGTGGCCGGCGAGCAGAAGGGTCATCGCCTCGTCGCGGATCTGGGTGTCGTCCATCCGCTCGCCGGTGTCGGCGTCCTGGGCGGCCAGCAGCAGGGACAGCAGGTCGGTGCCGGTGGTGCCGGTGGTGCTGGTGGTGTCGCTGGCACCGTCGGCGCGCCGGGCGGCGATCATCTCGTACACGGCGTTGTCGAGCGCCGCGCGGGCGTCCTGGCGTCGCTGCGCCGCCCGTAGCGGGAGCCGCTCCAGTCGCTGGAAGCCGGGCAGGCTCGCACGCCGCGCGGCCGGCATGTTCTCGCCGACGGCGGCCCGCACCACGTCAATAATGCGATCGTCGACATCGACGTCGAACAGCGTCCTGGCGACGATCGCCAACGTCATCTCGGTCATCTCCGCGTGCAGGTCCAGCCGCTGGCCGTCGCGCCAGGTCGCGGCGGCGGCGTCGGCCAGGGCGACGAACTGCTCGCCGTAGCCGGCGATCCGCTGCTTGTGGAACAGCGGCTGGATCAGCCGGCGCTGGCGGAGGTGGGTCTCGCCGGCGCTGGTCAGCAGGCCCTGGCCGAGCAGGTACGTCAGCGGCTGCGTGACGGTCGCGCGCGAGCCGGGGCCGCGGACCACGGCCCCCTTGGCGTACAGGCGGTGGCTACCGACCAGCGCGTCGGCGATCGCGTCCGGGTCGGACACGAGAAAGGCGGACACCGGCCAGCTGGCCAGCCGAACCAGCGGCCCGTAGTCGCGGCGGAGCTCGGGGAACCGCGTCAACGGGTCGGCGCGCAGCCGCCGGACGGTCGCCACCACGCCGCCGGGCGGCCCGGGAACCTCGTTCACGTCCCGCGGCGCGGTCGCCGGGACGTCCTTCGGCGGTGAAACAGGGACGGACGAGTGAGAGGAAGCCGTGGGGTGCATCGTGCGATGCCTCCTTGACTGAGTGGTGGTCTCATGACGTTCGGGTGGGTCGAGGGCGGACCCGGATCAGGGCTGGCCTGCGTTCCGCGGGGTGCCGGCGACGGCCGGACGCCGCGCGCTGTATGTGCTGTCAGACGGGAATGGCGACGATCGCCACCAGCAGCGCGATCTTCACGGCGAGGATGAGGTCACCGGCTCGGCCGTGCGGGTGAGGCAGGCCCACCGCCGCCAGTACGCGCCCGGCCGCGTCCCGCGCCGCCGGCCAGAACAGGGCGACGATGCCGACGCCGCAGCCGGCGACGGCGGCCCGGATACTGGCCGGCTCGGCCGTGAACATGACGGTGAGCGCCGACGCGGCAACCAGCGCGAACGCCTTGATCCCGGCGAACGCGGCGAGCACCTGGCGGCGGGGCAGCAGAACGGCGGCGAGACCCGCGGAGGCCAGGATCATGGTCAGCGCGGTGACGGCGGTCATCGGCGCGGGCTCGACCTCGGCGAGCCGGGCCAGATGCAGCGTGGGGGCCGGATGCTCGAACCGCGACACCGTCACGGCCAGCACGGTCAGCCCGGCGACGGCGGCCTGGATCCCGCGCAGGACGAGCAGCGCTGTGAGGATCATGAGCAGCCTGGCGCCGCGGTCGCGCACGGACATGCCGCGCCGGTCGGCGAGCCGCCAGGCGAGGCGCGACGTCGCGGTGCCGGGTGCCACGGTGCTGGGCGCCACGGTGCCGGGCGCCACGGTGCCGGGCGCCACGGTGCCGGGCGCCACGGTGCTGGGCGCCACGGTGCTGGGCGCCACGGTGCCGGGTGTCGTGGGGCTGGGCGTCGTGGGGCTGGGGGCCTCGACGTTGGGGGCCGCGGTGCCGGGTCGTCGCGCGTCAGCCACGGCACGTCCGCCCGTCCATACCGGCCAGCGCGGCTCCTGGCATCGTGACCGCGAGCCGCAGCCCGCCGGGCACCGGCTCGACGCCGTCGAGGTGCGCGCCCGGTGGCAGGACGGCGGCTGACGGACGCGCGGCCACCGACGACACCGGGCGCCCGGTCACGGGCGGCCCCGGAGCGAGCGGGCGCGCCAACCGGCCGTCCGGGCCGTCGGAGCCGAGGCGCAGAACGGCCGTCAACGAGACCGAGCCAACCGTCAGGGAACCCGTCCTCGGCCGGCCGAGGACGGCCGACCAGACCGGAACTCGGACGTCGCGGAACGTCACGGCGAGGTCGGTCAGCCGATCGGCCCGGCCGAACCCGTCGGCCGTGGCCGTCACGGTCCGGAAGTGCCCGGCGGCGAGCTGCGTCAGGAAGGGGAATCCGTCGATGTGCACGGATCGAGTTCCCGTCAGCGTGCCCATGCAGCCCAGCCGGTTGGTCAGGCGGTGCTCGGCGACGCGAACCAGCAGACGATCGGTCAGCAGGAGGGCGGCCGAGACCACGAGCGGCACCGCCGCGACCCATCGCCACCGACTGTTCCACCACGCTCGACCGTCCCGCCCGCCCGCCTGCCGCGCGGGCGGGCAGGTCGGTAGGCCGGGTCCCTCCACCAGTGTGCGCATGGCGCTGATCCGCATGACACCTAGCAGACCGCCCGTTCATGCGGACGAGATGTGAGCCGGAGGCGAGCGGCGTGCGGGTTTGGCGCGGTGCTGGTTCAGGGCGCGGGCAGCGTGACTCGGACAGCCAGCCCCTGCCCAGGGGCGCTCGCGACCTCGGCCCGGCCGCCGTGGGCGGTGGCGACGGCGGCGACGATGGACATCCCCAGGCCGCTGCCGCCCCGGCCACGGTCCCGGCCGGCGGCGGAACGGTAGAAACGGTCGAAGATCCGGTCCAGGTCGGCCGCGTTCACGCCCGGCCCCTCGTCGCGGACCTCGAACAGGACCTCGCCGCCAGTGGTGCGCAGGGAGACCTCGGCGGCGGTGCCGGGCGGGGTGTGGACCCGGACGTTGGTCAGCAGGTTGCCGATCACCTGCCGCAGCGCGTCGGGATCCCCGACGGCGGGGCATTCCGGCGGCACCCGCACGGACAGCGGACGGTCCGGCTCGACCGCGGAGGCGTCGGCGACGGCGTCCCGGATGATGGCGGCCAGGTCGACGGTGGCGTGTTCGAGCGGCCGGGCCTCGTCGAGGTGGGCGAGGTAGAGCATGTCGTCGACGAGGGTGCTCATCCGGCGGGTCTCGTCCTGCACGCGGCGAAGCGCGTCGTCGGTGCCCGACGGCGGCACGATGCCCTGGCGCAGCATGTCGACGTAGCCGCGTACCGAGGTCAGCGGGGTGCGCAGCTCGTGCGAGGCGTCGTCGACGAACTGCCGTAGGCGCTCCTGTGAGCGCCTACGGCCCTCGAAGGCGGTCTGAATCTGCGTGAGCATGACGTTGAGGGCGGCGGCGAGGCGGTCGGTCTCGGTACGCGACCGGCCATGCGGCACCCGGCGTTCCAGATCGCCGTCGGCGATCGCGGCCGCGGTGCGGGTGATGTCCCGCAGGGGGCGCAGGCCGCGGCCGAGCAGGAGCCAGGCGCAGCCCCCACCGAGCGCGAGCACGGCGGCGGCGACGATGGTCTCGACCAGCAGGAGCCGGCCGATGGTGTCCTCGACCGGCCGCATGGGCAGCGCGACGAGGTCGGTGACGCCGCCGGGGAGCGCCGTGACCAGTGCTCGGTAGCGGCCGTCCGCCGCCTCGATGGTGAACGGCGTGCCCGCCGCGATCCGGCGGTCCAGGTCGGTGACGCTGGCCAGGAGCCGGCCGCCTGCCGCCGGCTGGTCGGTCCCGCCGGTCAGCGTCAACGCCGAACCGTCCGGCTGGCGTAGCTCGACCACGAACTCGGTGGGAGCGACGGCTCGCTGCAGGCCCACGCCCCCGAACAGCGGAGCGAGCCGGGTCAGCGTCGAGACGCCGCGGGTGCTGATCAGGTTCTGGGCGCCGCGCAGCTGGTTGTCCGTCTGGCCGATCAGGTGCGACCGCAGGGCCAGGGCGCTGGCCGTCCCGGCGACCGCCAGGCAGACCGCGAGCAACGCCAGCAGCCCGAGCATCAGGCGGACGCGCAGCGTCACGGCGGGACCTCGGTCACGCCTCGCCGGCATCCGGTCGCCGGACCGGCGAGGTGGCGGCCTCGCGCAGGGCGTAGCCGAAGCCCCGCTGGGTGTGGATCAACGGCGGGCCGAAGGGCGCGAGCTTGCGCCGCAGGTAGCTGACGTACTGGTCGACGACCGTGGCGCCGCCGCGGTAGTCCTCGCTCCACACGGCGTCGAGGATCTGCTCCCGGGAGAGCACCCTGTTCGGGTTGGTCATGAAGTATCGCAGCAGCTTGAACTCAGTGGGGGCCAGCTCGACGGGATGGCCCCCGCGGGTGACGCCGTGCGTGTCCTCGTCCAGCCGGACGTCGGCGAAGGTCAGCGCCGGCGCGCACGCGGCGGGTGGCTCCCGCCACGTGCGGCGCAGCACGGCCCTGATCCGGGCGACCAGCTCGTCGATCGAGAACGGTTTGGTGACGTAGTCGTCGCCGCCATAGGTCAGCCCGGCGATCTTGTCGGTGTGCCGGTCGCGCGCGGTCAGGAACACGACCGGCACGTCCACGCCCTGCTCCCGCCACTGCCGGCACAGCTCCAGGCCGTCGCCGTCGGGCAGCATGACGTCCAGCACCATCAGGTCCGGCCGCCGTGCCGCCACCGCCGCCGTGGCCTGCCGCCCGGACTGCGCGGTGACCACGTCGAACCCGTGGAAGCGCAGCGCCATCCGGAGCATGTCGACGATGTTCGGCTCGTCATCGACGACCAGCAGCCGTGGCCCGGCTCCCTCCATCGTTCCCCCCCGGCCTTCGGCTGCCGTGCCGTCCACGGACCATTCCATCTGGCGAACATATGAGTTCGGTTCGAACCGCTGGTCCTGGGGTGGAGCTGCCTACGACGAGGCGGGATGCGGGGACCGCTGGTCCTGGGCCGCTTCGGCTGCCTGGCCTGGGGCGGCCTGCGCGGCGGCGGGGCGGAGCAGGGCCCCGACGGCGACGGCCGCGACGGCGACCACGATGGCGGCGCAGGTCAGCGCGGTCCGCATGCCGTCGACGAAGGCGGTCTCGGCCTGCTGGGCGACGGCCGGGCCCAGCCGGGTGGCGAGGGCGAGGGAGGAACGGGCGGACTCGGCGAGCGGGGCCGGCAGGCCGGCGGGGTGCAGGTGGTCGCGGTAGGTCGACTGCAGGATGCTGCCCAGCACGGCGATCCCCAGGGCGCCGCCCAGCTCGCGGGCAAGGTCGTTCGTCGCCGAGCCGACGCCCTGCTTCGCGGCCGGCAGCGCGTCGGTGATCGCGGTCGTCGCGGGCGTCATCGCCAGGCCCATGCCGGCGCCGAGCGGCAGCAGGCCGGCCAGCAGCAGCCAGTAGCCGCTGCCCACCTCCAGGCGCGACAGCACCAGCAGGCCCGCGGTGACCAGACCGAGCCCGAGGACCACGACCGGGCGGGCGCCGACCCGGCTGACCAGCCGGGGCGCGGCCACGCGCGCGGCGGGCATGATCGTCAGGCTCATCGGTATCAGGCTCACCGCCGCGACCAGCGGGCCGTCGCCGCGGACCAGCTGCAGGTACTGCAGGAGCAGGAAGATGAACCCGAAGAACGCGAAGAACTGCAGGGTGATCGACAGGGTGCCGGCGGTGAAGGCGCGGTGGGCGAACAGGCGCGGGTCCAGCAGCGGGTTCGGGTGGCGCAGCTCCCAGAAGACGAAACCGACCAGGATGACGACCCCGGCGGCGATGCCGATCAGCGTCTGGGGGCTGCTCCACCCCTCGGTGGGCGCCTCGATGATCGAGTAGACCGCCACGCCAAGCCCGGCGACCGTGAGCAGCGCGCCGATCACGTCAAGCCGCCCGGCGCCGGGGTCCGCCGACTCGGGGATCACCCGGAGGGTGGCGAGGACGGCCACCACCGCGAGGGCGACGTTCAGCCCGAACACCGAGCGCCACGACCAGACCTCCAGGAGCAGGCCGGAGATGAGCACTCCCAGCAGCGCGCTCGCCCCGGCGACGCCGGCCCAGGCTCCGACGGCGCGCGACCGCTGTTCCGGTGGGAAGGTGGCGGTGATCGTCGAGAGCGTCGCCGGCATGACCAGGGCGGCGCCGACCCCGAGCACGGCGCGCATCGCGATGAGCCAGCCCGGATCGCTGACGGTCATGGCCGCGAGCGAGCCGGCCCCGAAGACCGCGAGACCGACGACCAGTGCGCGCCGCCGCCCGTACCGGTCGCCGATGGCGCCGCCGAGGAGCAGCAGTGCCGCGAAGGGGAGGGCGTAGGCGTCGATGATCCAGGACAGCTGGGTCTGGTTAGCGTGGGTGTCGCGCGCGATCGAGGGAAGCGCCACGTTCAGGGACGCGACGGCGGCGACGACTGTGGCGAGGGCGAGCATGACGACTGGGAGCACCGCGCGGTGCGGGCCGCCCTGCCGGTCTGCCGGCGACGCAGGGGTCGCCGTGGTGATGGTCATCGTGGGCCTCCAGCCTGGGGTGTGAACCCTGGCCAAGGTCGCCTGCTCCCCGCACAATTTCAACCATGATGAATAAGGCCGAGGGGAGCCCGCGCGGCCGGCGGGCCGGCAGCCCGGACACTCGCAGCCAGATCCTCGAGGTCGCGCGTCGCCGTTTTCTGTCGGACGGCTACCGAACCGTGACACTGCGCTCGATCGCCGCCGAGGCCGGGGTGGACGTCGCCCTGATCAGCTACTTCTTCGGTTCCAAGAAGGGCCTGTTCGGCGCGACGCTCGGCCTGCTCGCCAACCCGCCCGAGCTCCTGTCCGCCGCGCTGCCGGGCGACCGGGCGACGCTGCCGGAACGGGTGCTGCGCACCGTCGTCGCCACCTGGGACGACTCCGACCGCGGCAGCCAGCTCCGGCTCGTGATGTCGGCGCTCGTGCAGGAGCCCGAGGTGGCCCGGCTGTTCCGGGAGGTGCTGGAACGGGAGATCGTGGGCCGGGTGGCCGAGTACATCGGCGCCGCGGACGCGCCCTATCGGGCCGCCGCGTTCAGCGCGCAGCTGGCCGGCGTCATCTTCACGCGCTACGTGCTCGAGCTCGAACCCATCGCGAGCATGTCGGCTGATGAATTAGTCCGGTACCTCGCCCCGGGCCTGCGCGCCGCGCTGTACGCGCCCACCGCCCGGCGACGGTGACCGCGTTGGCGATGATGGTGACAGCTGACCGCGACCGACGGTTCTAGTTGCTGTAGACCCGGTCGGGCCGGACGAAAACGGCCGTGCGCCGCTGCTCGGCCATGACACGGTCGTACTCGTCCCAGTCGTCGTGGGTGCCGCCCGCCGCGGTGAACACCTCGCGCAGCAGCAGCCGCAGGCGTTCGGCGTCAACGTCCGGATGCGGGTCGTCAGGGCCGATCAGCTCCGCGCGCCCCTCGACCGTGGCCCACCGCCAGCCGGACCGGACGGTGGCCGTCACCTGGGGGCGGGCGCGGAGGTTCGCGAGCTTCACCCTGCCGTAGGTGACGAAACCGAGCACGGCCTCGCCGGTGAACGGATGCGCCAGCACGCCCGCGTTGACAACCGACGACTGGATCGTCTGGTCGCCCCGCACGGTCGAGACGACCGCCAGGCCGTGCTCCTCGCGCCCGAGAGCGGCCAGGTCGTCGATGGTCGTCATCCGGCCAGCACCTTCTGCCTGAGACTGCTACTACACGGCCCCCGCACAACTACCGCGTGACTCCGGCCGACCCTACCGGTACAACGGCGTCTGGCGGTCGTCTTCCGGGAACGCCGGAGCGGCGGGCGCGGGCTGCGAGGGGAGATAACCCGCCCAGTCCTGCCCGGCGGGTGCCGCGTGGTCGAAGCGCTCGCGCCCAGGCTGGCCGTCGAAGGCGCCTCGCCCCGCGGCGTCACGGGTATCCGCGGCTGGTGCCGGCTGGTGACGGCCAGTCGGAGCCGAGCTCCGCCGGCCGGCCGGGGCCGGGGCGGGCGAACGCCGCCCGTTCGTCCCGGTGACGCCGAGCGGTGACATTCCGGAGTTGGCAAAGCCGCCCAGCGCCGCGAAAATGATGAGCGCCAGCACCGTGAAGGCGATCAGCATGACGGGGAAGCTCAGCACAATGGGATCGGCGCCACTGATCTGGTCCAGGTGGTCGGTCTGGGCGATCTGGGTGGCCGCCATCGCGGTGTAGTGCATTCCGCAGACGGCGACGGCCATGACGACGGACGCGGCGACGATGTGCGCGGTGGTGCGCACCCGGAAGGCGAGCCAGAGAGCGGCCAGCGCCGCCACCACGGCAATCCCGACGGAGGCGCCGGCCAGCTTCGTGTCATAGGTGACGGTGCTGCCCGACTGCATCGCGGCCATGCCGGTGTAGTGCATGGCCGCCACGCCGAGCCCCGCGATGACCCCGCCGGCGACGAGGCGGCCGGCGCTTCTCGGGTTGCTTCCGACGATGGACAGCCCGATCGCTGAAACGCCGACGGCGATCAGCAGAGAAAGAGCGGTCAGCGGAAGGTTGTAGGCAAGCTGCCGGTTGCCGACGTGGTAACCGAGCATTCCCATGAAATGCATGGACCAGATCGCCCCGCCGCCGAGGGAGACCGCGGACGCGGCGACCCACCTGCGCCGGGCGGCGCCCTGGGAGGACGGGATGCGCAGAGCGCTCACCAGCGCGGCGAACGAGCCGATCAAGGCGAGACCGATGGAACTCGCGACAAAAATGGTGTCGCTGCTGGCGTGCTCCTGCGCCGCCTGGGCCGTGATCACATTTCCCCCGGGTAAATGAGACGCTGGCCGGGCTCGCGGGCGCTGGGCGGGCCGGCAATTAGATCAAGCGTGACAGGACGTGATCCCTATAACCAATTGGAACGATACAGGCGGTAGCAATGTGGTGCTCGCGACGTGGCGGCCAAACCAGATCCGCTAAATGCTGCGGAACGTGGCTGGATAGGTTGTCGGTGCGCATGATTGCGAATCCGTTGGACGCGGGTGGTGTCGTTGTCGCGGACAGGCGCCTTCTGTATGGGACCGATCACTCAAAGTCATATATGCGAGCGCCTGGTGTGGTCAACCGGACGCCATCCATCAACCGCACCGATGATCGCCCGAAAAGCGACTAGGCCGGTTCCCCCGAGGCAAGCCCCATTGGTGCCATCACCGCCGGCCGGCCAGCTGCCGGGCCCGACGGGGCGGGCAGGCGGTCCGTGCCGCGGGCGGGCCGTCCGGTCTCCCGGGGCGGGCCGCCGAGGCCACGCCGTCAGTCGGACTGGAGGTAGGCGTCGAGGAAGGCGTTGCGGAAGACACCGGGCGGATCATGGCGGGCCGCCAGCCGGGCGAAGTCCGCCATCCGGGGATATCCGGCCCGGACCTGCCCGGGAGCCAGCACGAAGACCTTCCCCCAGTGCGGACGGGGATCGAACGGGGCGAGTGCCCGCTCGACGGCGGCGACCGCGCGGGCAGCGGCGTCCTCGTCCGGTAGCCATGTGAAGTGCAGCGCGAGGGCGTCGCGGCGGTAGGCAGGGCTGAGCCAGAGGCTGTCCGCGGCGACCGTGCGCAGCTCGCCGATCTGGAGCGCACCGCGGATCTCGCCGCTGACCTTGTAGACGGCCTCGATGGCCGCGGCGGCGTGGTCACGGGGAACGAAGTACTCGGACTGGAGCTCGTCGCCGGCGCTCGGGGTGAAGCCCAGACGGAAGTGGGGCAGCCGCTCGAACCAGGGGCCGGGAACGCCGAGCTGCCGGGTCGTGTGCTCCGGGTCGACGCCGGGGATCGGGTGCAGCGGGCGCGCGGCCGGCCGGGCGCCGCACAGCTGGGCCGGTGCTGGCGCGGCTGTGCCAACGCCGCCCTCGCCGCTTTGGTGGTCCTCGCCAGCTTCACGGTCTTCGCCGAGCCGCCGCTTGAGCCACACCTGCGAGCCGGCGTCCGGGTCCCAGGTGGTGAACACGCTGACGCTGTAGGCCGCGCCGAGGATCTCGCCGACGCCCGCCAGCAGGCTCTCGCGCGTCAGGCCCTCGTAGACGTGCTGGCTGACCTGGAACGTCGGGACGATCTCAAGGGTCAGCGCGACGACGACGCCGAGCGCGCCGAGGGCGACGACGTGGCCGTCGAAGTCCTCGTCGACGCCCCGCCTGACCGTCACGAGCTCGCCCGACGAGGTGACCAGGTCGAGGGCGACGACGGAGGTGGCCAGGTTGCCGTTGCGCTCGCCCGAGCCGTGCGTCGCCGTCGCGCACGCGCCGGCGACCGAGATGTGCGGCAGCGACCCGAGGTTGCGCAGCGCCCAGCCGGCCGCGTCGAGCTCACGGCCCAGGTCGCCGTAGCGGGTGCCGGCGCTCACCGTCACCTCCCGCGCGGCGGGGTCGACGCGGACGAGGCGTGGCAGCCCGGCGGTCGAGATCAGCGTGCCGTCCGTGTCGGCGATCCGGTTGAACGAGTGCCGAGTGCCAAGCGGGCGCACCGCGCCGCCGGCGGTCACGGCCTCCGCGAGCTCGGCGACCGACGTCGGAGTGACGACGCGGGCCGCCGCGAACGTCACGTTTCCGGCCCAGTTGCGCGCGGGAGCGCTCCCGTCGTCCGTCATGCCGCTGTCCCTCCCGCCTCCGTGCCGAACCAGGCGACGAGTGTCGCACCCGCCCGGAGCGGCCAGTTCGTGAGGACGGGCCCGGTCACTCCCGGACGGCGGCCAGGTCGGCAGGGTCGCGACGCAGCAGCAGCGCGGCGGGGATGACGCTGGCGAGCAGGGCGATGGTGAGACAGGCCGCGGCGATCGCGCCGAGCGGGCCCCAGGGAACGGTGATCGGTACGGACGGCGCGAGGTCCGCCAGGCCGTACTGGGCGCCCCAGGCCGTGATCGCCGTGACCGCGGCCGCGAGCGCGGCGCCGATGCCGGTCACCAGGACGGCCTCGGCGCCGACGACGGCCAGCACCTGCCGACGCGTGGCACCGGCGAGACGGACGGTGGCGAACTCACGCGCCCGGTCCCGGGTCGCCATGACCAGCGTGTTCGCGATCGCGATCGCCGTGTAGACGAGCGCCATGCCGAGCACCACCACCGACGCCTGGCGGTTGGCCCTTGCCTGCTCGGCGCTCGCCGCGGACAGGTACTCGCCGGTGCCGACCATCCTTCCGGTGGCGGCCGTCGTCGCCGCCACCTCGGCGGCGACGGCGGCCCCGGCGGCCGCCGACCGCGTCGCCTCTGGCGAGAGCCGCAGGTAGACGACGGTCGCGAGCGTCGGCTCGTGCCCGGTGCGTAGCGCCGCCGGCAGCAGGAAGGTCTCGTCGAGGTCGAGCCGCCGGCCGAGCACGGCGACCACCCGCGGCCGCACCGGCGTCGAGTCGGCGAGCCACAGCTCGGCCCGTTCGCCGACCTTCCAGCGGCTGCCGGCCGGCACCGCGACCGTGTCGGTGCCGGTCAGGTCGGCGAGCCGGCCGGCCGTCACCGGGATGTCGAGCACGGCGTCGAGATCCCCGCCGGGGGCATACCGGGCGACCCATGCCTCTGGGTCCTCGCCGTCGCGGACGTAGACGGACGCGTCGGCGACCGGAACGGCGGCCCGCACGCCGGGGATGGCGCGCAGCGCGTCGACGGTCGCGTCGGGCAGGCCGGCGCCGACGGCCGGCACGACCAGCGCGTCGGCGGTGATCTGGTCGCGGGCGGCGCTGTCGCTCGCCGCCTGCAGCGTCCCGAAGCCGGTGAGCGTCGCGCCGGCGATGCCGATCGTCACGAGGATCGGCGCCGCCGTCGCCGCGGTGCGCCGCACGGCGGCGCGCGCGCCATGGCGGGCGAGCAGCCCGACGGCCCCGGGCGAGGCGGCGAGCGGCGCGGTGAGCAGCCACGCCAGCGGCGGGATGAGCACGGGCGCGAACAGCGCGAACCCCACGATCAGCAGCATCGCCGCGATGATGATCAGCGCCACGCCGTCCGCCGACGGGTTCGCCATCAGCACGGCGATGAGTGGCACAGAGCCGCCGAACGCGAGCAGGCCGATGACCGTGCGTCCCACGGTCATCGCCCGCCGGTCCACGGCCGCCTCCCGTAGCGCCTCGACCGGCCGGATCCGGCCGGCGCGCCACGCCGCCGCCCAGGCACCCACCAACGCGACCAGCAGGCCCGTCCCGAACGCGGGGGTCACCGCCCAGAAGATGAAGTGCGCGGTGAAGTCACTCGGCGCGAACCCGGTACGAACGAGCACGTGCGCGAACTCCGGGGCGAGCAGCGCGCCCAGCGCCACGCCGGAGAGCGAGGCCAGCAGGCCGACCGTGAGTGCCTCGCCGAGCACGAGCCGGAAAACCTGGCGCGGGGTGGCTCCGGCGGCGCGCAGCAGGCCGAACTCGCGCCGCCGGGCGGCGACGGAGTACGCGAACGTCGCGGCCACGACGAAGACCGACACGAAGCCGCCGAGGCCGGTGGTGGTGCCGAGCAGGGCGATCGCGACCGTGCGGCGCTCGGCGTCCGGGTCGGGTTCGGCGGCCCGGCGGCCGTTGCCGGTGAGCACCCTGACCGAGCCGTCGTCGGCGCTCGCCTCGCGGACGGCGGCCCGCGTGGCCGTCGCCAGCGCCGCCGCGTCGCGCGGGCGAGCCGCGGCGGCGGCCGGGCCGCCGGCGGCGGCCGTGGCCGGGCGGCCCGTCAGAGCCACCGCCGAGACCCGGCCGTCCGCGAGCTCGGTGGCGACGGCGTCGGTGGCGTAGAACGCGCCTGGCGCATCGGTGCGCAGCACCCCGCTCACCGTGAACACACGTGTGCCATGCGTCGTCACTACGGTGATGCGGTCGCCGGGGCGGTGCCCGGTCGGCGCGCTGAGCACGAGGTCACCGGCCGCCCGTGGCGCGCCCCCCGCGACCCAGGAGTAGGGGTGCAGGGCCGCGGCGGACCACGGATGGACGGTGTCACCCGGCGCGCCGTCGGCCGCCGCGTAGCCGGCGACGTCCACGACCACCGTCGCCTCGCCGCCCAGGGCGGCCTGGAGCCGGCCGGCGAGCCCGGCGGGCAGCGCGCGGGTGAAGGTCGTCCTGGTCGAGGAGGTCTCCCGGTCGTCGCCGGAGCCGGTCGTGACGCTGACCGTGCCGGCGCCGGCGACGACGACGTCCGGCGCGACGTACCAGCGCGGGGTGCGGGCGGAGCCGCCGACCGTGCTGACCAGCGTCAGCGTCATCGCCGCGAGCAGCGCGACACCGAGCGCCAGCGCTAGGAAGGTCCCCAGCAGGCTGCCCATGCGGGCACGGACGGTGTGCCAGACGAGGCCGGTCACGTCAGCTCTCCTCGCCGAGCGCCGCGGGGGCTGGCAGCGGCCCGGAGGCCCGCGTGGCCGGCCTCGCCGACGCGCGGGCCGCTGGCCGCCAGGCCGACGGGCCGTCGTGGTCCTCGTGGTCCTCGTGGTCCTCGTGGTCGTACTCGCGGCCATCGGGCTCGAGGCCCGCGAGCCGGGCGGCGACGGTGGCCGGGTCCGGGCCGAGCAGCTCGCCGGCGGCTCGGCCGTCGACGAGGAACACGACCCGATCGGCGTAGGAGGCGGCGACCGGGTCGTGGGTGACCATCACGATCGTCTGGCCGTCGACGTCGACCAGCTCGCGAAGCAGCGTCAGCACCTCGCGGCCGGTCCGGGTGTCCAGCGCCCCGGTCGGCTCGTCGGCGAACAGCACCGCCGGTCGGGTGACCAGTGCCCGCGCGATGGCGACCCGCTGCTGCTGGCCGCCGGAGAGCTCGGCCGGCCGGTGCCGGCCGCGCCCGGCGAGCCCGACGGCGGCGAGCACGTCCCGCACCTCCCGCCGCCGCGGCCGGCGGCCGGCCAGCCGCAGCGGCAGCGCCACGTTCAACTCGGCGGACAGCGCCGGAACGAGGTTGAACGACTGGAAGACGAAGCCGATCCGCTCCCGGCGCAGCACTGTCAGCTCGTTCTCGCTCAGTCGGCGCAGGTCCACGCCGTCGAGGAACACCTCGCCAGCACTCGGCCGGTCGAGCCCCGCCGCGCACTGCAGCAGCGTCGACTTGCCCGAGCCGGACGGCCCCATCACCGCGACGAACGTGCCCCGGTCGATGTCGAGGGTCACGCCGTCCAGGGCGGTCACGGCCGCCGCCCGCCGCCCGTAGACCTTCCGGACGTCGCGCAGCGCCACTGCCCTGCTCTCGGCGGCGCTCGGCGCGGGCGACGCTTCGGCACCGGCCTGCGCCCTCTGCTGGAGCTTTTCCATGAGATCAGCTCACCAGCGCGGCGCCCTGGGCACACTGGTGCTGTGCCCCGATCCGTGGTGGGGCTAGCCGGGTGCCACCCGGAGGGGCGCGCCGCCCGCGCCGGCGGGCGGCGGACCAGTGCGGGTGGCCGGCCGGCGGTGGGCGGTGGCGGGCCGTCAGAGGTGGTAGCCGCCGTCGACGTCGAGCATGACACCGGTGATGTAGGCGGCGCGCGGCGACGCGAGGAAACAGACCGCCTCGGCGACGTCGGTCGCCGCGCCGAAGCGGCGCAGCGGGATGTTGCGGCGGGCGACGTCGAGCGCGCCGTCCGCGTAGTCGCCGGCGCTGATCAGCCGCCCGGCCATCCCGTCGGTCAGCATGCCGGGGCCGACGCAGTTCAGCCGCACCCCGAAGCGGCCCTCCTCGGCGGCGAGGGCGCGCACCACCGACTCGACCGCCCCCTTCGGGCCGGCGGACAGGCCGTCGCGGACCGGGTAGCGGCGGGTCGCCGCCGTGGTGACCGCCACGACGCTGCCCCGGGCGGCCCGCAGCGCCGACAGCGCGGGCTGGACGAGGTTGAAGAACGCCACCACCTCGCCCTCCACCTGGCGGCGGAACATGGCCGGGCTCACCGTCGAGAGGTGCTTCTGCGGGACGTGCGGGCCGGAGGCGACCACCAGGGTGTGCATCGCGCCGAACCGGGCGGCGACGTCGGCGACGAACGCGGCCGTCTCCGCCTCGTCCTCGAGCCTGAGCTGGCGGGCCTCGCCGCGGCGCCCGGCGGCCGCGACCGCCACGGTGCTCGCCGCCGCCGCGTCGGCGTTGCGGTGGTAGGTGAGGACGACGTCGCTGCCGCGCTCGGCGAGCAGCCGGCAGACCGCCGCGCCGATCCCGCCGCTTCCGCCGGCGACGACCGCTACTCCAGGCAGGCCGGCGAAGTCCCGCGCGTCGTCCACCGCCCCCACCACGGGGGCGGCGAGGCCTGGGCGGGAGCCGGCGCCGCTGTCGAAGACCGCGGGCTCACCCGCGTCGCTGTCGCCGCCCATCCGGCTACCGTGCCGCGACGCGCTCCGACATGCAACGGGTTCTAGTCCGCCGGCGCGCGGGCCGCTACGAGAGATACCGGGTGCTACGAGAGACTGCTACGAGAGATAGAGCGCCATGGCCTCGATGAGGCCGGTCCGGGCGAGGCTGATATCCGTGTAGGTACTCAGGTCGCTGATGTCGTGCAGGCCACGGATCGCGGCGGGCACGAGGGAACGTGCCTTGGCCAGGCGTTCCCGGGAGACGCTCAGGCCGTCGAAGATGCGATCCCAGGCCTGCGCCCAGCGGGCGTCCCAGGCGGCGAGCGCGGCCGCGGTGCGCGGGAACTCCTCTTCCAGCACCGCGAGGTCGCGCGGCAGGTACAGGCGCAGGTTGTGCACGGCTCGCACGCTCGGCGAGTCCAGTGCGGTCCAGACAAGGTCGACGACGGCCTCCAGCCGCCTCGTCAACGGAAGCACGGACGAGAGATGCTCCGTCTTCGGGTAGAAGTCCGGGCTGGTCGAGACGTGCTCGATGACCGCGGCCCAGACGCCGTCCGCCTCCCCGAACTGATGCTGGATCGTCCCCCAGGTGACGCCGGCCTCCCGGGCGATCAGGTTCGCGCTGACCGCGTCCGGCCCACCGCCGCTGAGCAGGTCGACCGCGATGTCCAGGATGCGCCCCCGGGTGGCGAGCCCGCGCCGGTTGAGGCGGGTGCCCTTGGCGGACAGCGTCGTCGGCGCGGCGACGGCGGACGTGTCCACCTGAGCCATCGGACCCCCTACGGTCCAGCGAACCTGACCCCGCCCCGCCGCAGGGTTTCCGGCCTCGCGCGGGTCCGCCATCCCGGACTCCCGCCGGCTCGCCGAAGCCGGCCTGGCCGAGGCCTGAACAGCGGAATGCTCTTGTTCACACGTTACCCGCGCGCCACGTCGGACGACGGGCCCGTCCGGCCCGCTCGCGGCTGACGAGTCCCACTTCACGTTCGGCGGCGTGGGATCGCCCCGCCCGGCCGGTCAGCGTGGCCGCCGCCGCGCGGGGAAGACGGCGAGGGTCTCCGTTCCCGCCGCCGACATCACCTTGTCGGTCCTGACCAGTTCGACCGCCTCCAGGGAGAACGAGCCGAAGTGGTCCGCCCGGTGCGCGCGGGTGACCTCCCGGGCCGCGGCGATGTCGGTCGACCGGAACCGGACGACGTTGCTGAACGCCAGGGCCGCCCCCCTCGGCGGCCCCTCCCGGCGGTCCGGGTCCAGCCGGCGCAGGATCGACGCGCGCAGCCACGGAACCGCCCGTGCCGGGCGGGCGTATGCCTGGACATAGATGGTGTTGCGTGCCACCGCCAGCCCCCACAGGTCGAAGACGACCGGCGGGGCGGCCGAGACGCAGTCCGCCAGCACCTGTTCGACCCGCGCCACCGGGACGTCCGCGTGACGATCGAGATTGATGAGTGTCACGTGCAGGCTCGCCGCCGGGTAAAGGTGGTGGCCACCGGCCCCGGCGGCCGGCCGCGCCGCCTCGCGCAGCCGGTCGCCCACCGTTTCCGGTATGCGGATGACGGTGGTCAGAAAGGCTCGGGGCCCCTCCTCGGCGTGCCAGGGAATGGCATGCCCGCGGCGCAGCCGCCACGACTCGACGGCTCGCAGCGCGCCGAACCGTGCCCGCTGCGAGATCTCACGCCCCGTCCGGGCGGCCGTCACTCGGCCCGCCGTGGGTGAAGCCGGAGGGGGTGGGGTCGCCCTGAAGGGTCCAGCCGGTGCCGGAGCGGATCCAGCCGCCGGAGGCGGCGGTGCCGCCGTCGACGCTGAGGGTGGTGCCGGTGATGTAGCTGGCACGGTCGGAGCAGAGGAAGACGGCGGCGTCGGCGACCTCGCTGGCGACGCCCTCCCGGCCGAGCGGGACGTAGCGCTCGATCCCGGGCAGGCGCCCGGGCGGGACGGGCGGCAGCTCGTCCGGGTCGACCGGGCCGCGCATGATGCCGCGCAGACCGGCGGTCCCGGTCATGTCGGGGGCGATCGCGTTGATCCGGATGCCCTGGTCGGCGAGTTCCACGGCCATCGTCCGGGTGAAATTGATCATTCCGGCCTTGCAGGCGGCGTAGACGGCGTACATGGGCGCGGCACGCATGCCCTCGATGCTGGTGACGTTGACGATCGAGCCGCCGCCGCCGCGGCCATGGCCACCGGGGCCGACGGGGCTCGCGGGGTCGCCCGAGGCGGCGACGGTCTGGGCGATCAGCGGCGCGGCGGTCGACGTCGCCGCGAGCATGCTGACGAGGTTGATGTCGATGTGACGCCGCCAGCTGCGCTCGCTCTGGTCGAGGAACCGGGCGCCCTTCACCCCGCCAGCGTTGTTCACGAGGATGTCGAGCCGGCCGAACTCGGCGTGCGCGGCGGTGATCGCCTCGGCGAGTGCGGCGGTGTCCATCACGCTCGCCGGCAGGGGCAGCGCCCTCCCGCCACCCTTCTCGATCAGCTCGGCGGTGGCGGTCGCCCTGGTCGGGTCGATCTCCACCAGGCCGACCAGCACCCCGGCCCTGGCCAGCCCGAGGGCGATCGCCTGCCCGAGGCCGGCGCCCGCGCCCGTGACCACCGCGGCCTTGCCCGCCAGCCCCAGCTCGAACCCGCCCGTCACCGTCACAGCACCACTCCTCAACTCACGGTCGTCGCCGTGCCGCCCGCCTGCCGTGATCTGGTCGCCTGTTCTCGGGCCGGCCGTTCTCGCCCGCGGCCGAGAACGCGGCTCGCACCCAGCGGGAGACTAGCTGCGGTCGGCCGCCCGAGGCGCGGCGTTCGTCCCGCCGGCGGCTCGACGCCGCATCGGGCGGCCGGCAACCGGCAGGCTCAGCGGGGTGCGCCGGGCGAACGCGACCAGCAGGGCGGAGGCGGCCAGCGCCGCCACGACGATCAGGAGAGTCGACAGCGGCGCCGGGATCCTGCCGGCCAGCACGTCGACGAGGTTGTCGACGAACAGCGGATGGATCAGGTAGACGCCGAAGGACAGCTCCGAGCCGAGGCGGAGCAGCCGGTCCAGGCGAGAGCCGGCGGTGCGCCGGCTGACCCACAGCCGGCCGACCGCGAACAGCCCGACGACGGTCGCGGTACCCCAGATGATCATCACCGGCTGGAACACAGAGGACGCGAAGGCCGGACCGCGGCCGCGGTGGACCAGGACCGAGTACCAGACCTGCGTGGCCGCGGCGCCGCCGAGCACGAGGACGGGCACCAGGCGCCGGTGCCGGTCGAACCAGCCGCGCACCGCGTCCAGGCGGGCGGCGGCGACGGCACCGAGCAGGACCCAGAACAGGTAGGTCGGCAGCAGGGCGTGGCAGTAGTCCCGCAGCCAGCCGGCCAGGCCGCCGCGTGGCCGGCCGTACTGGATCTCCAGGAGGATCGCCGCCTGCACCGCCGCGCCGGCGGCCAGCAGCCAGGCCAGGTGACGGTCGGCGCGCCGGACGAGGGCCAGCAACAGCGGCGTCACCAGGTAGATCTGCAGGGACACGAGCAGGAAGTACAGGTGGTAGTGGGCGTCACCGCTGAGCAGGAGCCCACCGAACTGGGCGAGGCCGCCCCATGGACCGTCGGAGCGCGTCCGGGTGCCCACCACCGCGGCGCCGTAGACCGCTGTCCATACCGCGTACGGAACGCCGACCAGCAGCAGCCGCCGGGCCCAGAACCTGCGGAGCCCGTCTCCCCGCGGCGGGCGGTCGGCGTAGCTGTACACCAGGACGAAGCCGGTGAGGACGAAGAACGCCTCGCGGGTGAAGTGCAGCAGGTTCAGCGCGGCGTTGCCCAGGTAGCTGCCGCCGTCGGTCGTCCCGCCGGTCGCGTGGACGCCGATCACGGCCACGAACGTCAGCACCCGCACGACGTCGACCTCGTGCACGTGCCGGTGCCCACCCGCCGGCCGGCCGGCCGGGCCGGCGTTCGCGGCGGCTCGAGGCGGCGAGGCGGCATCGGTCAGCCTGGCGCCTTCGGCAGCCGGGTCCGCGTCTTTGGCCGTGTGCGCGGTAGCTGCGGCGGGGTCGGCGACAGTGGTGGTGACGGCGGTGGCGATGGTGACAGTGGTGGCCTGTGCCGGCGGCATCAGGCCGCTTCCGAGCCGTCGACGGCCTGTCCAGGTTCGATCAGCCGACGCAGCACCTTGCCGGTCTGGCCGACGGGAATGTCGTCAACGACCTCGATGCGAACCGGGCGCTTGTGCCGGTCCAGCTGCGCGGCGCACCGTTCGGACAGGTCGGCGAGCAGGCCGTGCGCCGCGGCCGCCGCCGCGGGGCCTCGCCGATGCGGCGCCCGTCGCTCCGCGCCGTCCGCCGGGCCCGCCAGCTGGACGCGCGCCGCCGGCACCTGGCCGAGCACCTCGTGCGGGAGGCCGTAGACGACCGCCCGGGCGACCCGGGCGTCGGCGAGCAGCACCTCCTCGACCTCCCGGGGGAAGATCTTCTCGCCGCCGCGGTTGATCACGTCGTCGGTCCGCCCGACCAGGAACAGGTAGCCGTCCGTGTCGAGCTGGCCGAGATCGCCGGTCTCGAGCCAGCCACCCGGGCGGAAAAGATCGTCGCCGGCCTGGGTGGCGTAGGCGGAGATGACCCCGCGGCCGCGGATCTGGACCCGCCCTACCTGCCCGCGCCCAAGCGGGCGGCCGTCCTCGTCGACGATCCGCACCTCGGTGCCGACCGGCCGGCCGACCGAGCCGGGCCGGCGCCGGCCGCCCACGGGGTTCGCCGTGATCTGGCTCGCGGCCTCCGTCATCCCGTAGGTCTCGACGACCGGCAGGCCGGTGCGGGCCTCGAACGCGATGAGCACCGCGGCGGGCAGGGGAGCGGAGGCGGACCGCGCGAACCGCACCGTGCGCGTCTGCGCGGCGCTCGGCGCCGGCCCGCGGGCGAGAATGGCGAGGATCGCTGGCACCGCGTTGATCCAGGTGACGCCACGGGACTGGACGAGGTTCCAGAAGCCCTTCCGGTGGAAGCGCTCGTCGAGCACCAGCTCGCCGCCGGCGACCAGGGTCGCGAGCAGGCCGACGACCTCCGCGTTCACGTGCACCAGCGGCAGCGAGTTGAAGCCGACGTCGGCCGCCGTGAGCTGATGGTGGCGGGCGATGGCCGTCGCGACGTGCAGCAGCCGGCCGGCATCGAGCAACACCTGCTTCGGCGTCCCGGTCGTGCCGGAGCTCGCCAGCAGCACGCCGCCACCGGCGCCACCGCCACCGCCACCCCAGGCGTCCGGTGTCAGGGCGCGCTGCCCGGTCGTGATCGCGTGGTCCGCGACGACGAGATCGGGCGTGAGCGTCGCCAGCGATCGTGCGAGCTCGGGCCCGGGGGCGCGGGCCGGGAGCGGGACCGCGCAGCGGCCGGTGGCGACCGTCGCGAGGAAGACCGCGGCGAAGTCGAGCGGGTCCGCCACCGCCAGCGCCACCCGGCTTCCCGGATGTGCTCCTCGGCGGTCGAACTCGCCCAGCCAGTCGTGCACGGCGTGCGCCAGATCCTCGTACGTCACCTGGCGGCCGGTGCGCGCACTGGTGAGGTAGGCGCGGCCGGCGGCGGGGCCGGTGCCGCGCCGGGCGATGAGTTCGAAAAGCCCATCGGTGCCCGCCGTCCGGCCGATACCGGCTCCATCCGCGTGGGTCCTCATTGGCCAGACGGTTCCCCGGAAACCTGAGGATGACATTCGGGGAGCCTGAGTCCCCGCTGTGAGCATTTTCATCCGCGAGCGCGGCGCGGGCTCTCACCCGGCCACCGGCGAAGCTGGCCGCGCGCATTATTGCGCAGGTAGCCGTCGCGTGCACGGACGGCAGGGCGGCGCCGCCGTCGGCGCGGCGGCACATGGCTCTTTCGTATCGTCCTTTCAGGGATGGTTCAGGTTTCCTGGTGAGGGTCGGTGGGTGGGGGCTGACGCGAGGAGGAATCGAATATGCGGGAGACCGCCCTTCGGCTACCGAACCGGCAGGTCAGGCCCCGCGCGCGAGGGCTGACAATGGTGATCGACAACGGCCTTCCGACCGGCCACTTCCAGGACGCGATCAGCAGTGCGGCCGAGTTCATCGACCTGGTGAAGTTCGGCTGGGGGACCGCCCTGGTCACGTCCGGCCTCGACCGGAAGATTGATGTCCTGCGGTCCCTCGGAATTGACTACTTCTTCGGCGGGACCTTGTTCGAGAAGCATGTGCTGCAGGATCGGTTCGATGACTACCGGGTTTTCTGCAAAGCCCATGGCTGTAGTCATATCGAGGTGTCCAACGGGACGATCGAGCTGCCGAACCACGAGAAGGACGCATACATCGAGAAGCTCACGGATGACTTCGTCGTCCTCAGCGAGGTCGGCTTCAAGGACGGCGAGCGGTCCGAGCGGCTCTCACCGTCGCGCTGGGTCGAGTTCATCCGCGCGGACCTGGACGCGGGCGCGGACCTCGTCATCACCGAGGCCAGGGAAAGCGGCCGCAGCGGCATCTGCCGGCCCGACGGCCGGCTCCGCTTCGGGCTGATCGAGGACATCCTGGACGCCGGCCTACCGGCGGATCAACTGCTGTTCGAGGCGCCGACGAAGGAGCTGCAGACCTACTTCGTGCGCCGGGTCGGGACGAACGTGAACCTCGGTAACATCGCGCCGGCCGAGGTGCTCGCGCTGGAGACGCTGCGCCTCGGCCTGCGCTCGGACACGCTGCTCGACGTCGAGACGGACCTCGGGCCGCGCGCGGGCCGGGCCGCCGCCGGGGGCGGGTATGCGTGAACCGGCGGACGCGTTCCACCTGGCGATCCCGGCCTACGACCTGGACGAGGCCGTCGACTTCTACGTCGGCCAGCTCGGCTGCAAGCTGGCCAGGCGCTATCCCGACCGGATCACCCTGGATTTCTTCGGCGACCAGGTCGTGTGCCATCTGTCCGAGCCGCCGGACCGTGACGCGGGCCCGCTGCCGCTCCGGCTGAAGCTCTACCCGCGCCATTTCGGCGTCACCTTCCACCACGCCGAGGACTTCGACGCGCTCCTGCGCCTGGTCCGGATCCGCGGCGTCTCGGTGTTCCAGCCCATCGGTCTCAGGTTCGAGGGGCTCGCCGAGGAGCACCGGACGCTGGTCCTACGCGACCCGTCCGACAACCTGCTGGAGTTCAAGCATTATGCCGACCCGCGGATGATGTACTGACGCCCTTGACACGGCGACGCCCTCAGCCGGCGACCGGCGTCTCGCCCGCGGCCCGGCGCAGCCCGGCGATGTCGAGACGGCTCATCTTCAGCATCGCCTGGGTGGCCCGGTTCGCGCGCTCCGGGTCCGGGTCGCCGAGCAGCTCGTACAGCGCGGCGGGGACAACCTGCCAGGACACGCCGAAGCGGTCCTTCAGCCAGCCGCAGCTTCCCTCCTCACCGCCGCCCGCGGTCAGCCCGTACCAGTAGTGGTCGACCTCCTCCTGCGAACCACAGGAGATCATGAACGAGATCGCCTCGGTGAACGGGAACTGCGGGCCGCCGTTGAGCCCGAGATACTCCTGCCCGTCCAGCGAGAAGCCCACGGTCATCGCGGCGCCCGCCGTCCCCGGGGTGTCCGGCCCGTAGCGCGACACGTCCAGAATCTTCGAGTTCGGGAACAGGGAGACGTAGAACTCGGCGGCCTGCTCGGCCCGGCCGTCGAACCACAGGCACGGCGTCGTCTTCGGCATGCTGGCAACCTCCCAGGTCGTCGGCGGTGAGATGGCCCCCGTCGACGGGCGCCGCCGACTTCCGGCGGCCGTCCAGGAAATGACCGTCCTTGGCCGCCGAACTCATCGCTCCACGACGCCCCGTGTTCGTCGTGCTTGGGTGCGAAGCCATCGGATTGGGTGTCGAGTGACGATGCGGGGCGTCGCATCGTGCCAGTGAGCCGTTCGCGTGACCCGGCCACCAATGGTGACGGCGCATCAGCGCTGCGCGAACCCAACCACCTCATCGGCCCCGGAACCAGGCCGACCACCGTCATAGGCATCGGCCCGGAATCACGTGGGAGGGCGCTCCGCGCCCGACAGGCCGCGCCCGGCCGGGGTCCCTGCCGGATCGCGAAGCGATCTGGGAGGTCTGGGGCGCGGAGCGTCCGTCGCGGGACGGCCTCAGCCGGTGGGCCCGGTGACCAGAGCGGGGATGTCGGCGACGCTGGCGAGCAGGTGGGTGTGGCGGACCGCGCCGAGCACGGACGCGCCGACCTGGCCGGTCAGCACCCCCACGACGACACCGGCGCCCGCGTTCGTCCCGGCCCGCAGGTCACGGACGGTGTCGCCGGCGACCAGTATCCGGGCCACGGCGGTGGCACCCGTCAGCTCCATCGCACGGAAGATCATGTAGGGGGCGGGTCGGCCAGCGGGGACGTCGTCCGCGCACACCACCGCGTCGAGCAGGCCACCGTCCCAGCTGAGGGAAGCGAGCAGCGGGCCGACGACCGACCGGTCGAAGCCGGTGGTCAGCGCGATCCGGATGCCGCGGGCCCGCAGCGTGCCGAAGGCCTCGACCACGCCGGGTATGGGCATGGGCGGCCGCGTCCGGTAGGCGGCCGCGAGCCGGCCACGGAAGTCAAGGAAGACCCGCTCGACCTCCGCCGCGTCGACGCTCGCCTGGTCCTCGGCGGCACGGGCCGGGGCGCCGGTCAGCAGCGCGCGGATCGCGGCCCGCTTGTCGGCGCCCATCCAGCGCTCGATGTCGTCGTCGCCCGGCGCGCCGCCAGCGGCCTCGACGGCCCGCCGCAGCGCCTGGTACACCGCGCCGTGCTCCTCGACGGTGGTGCCGGCTATGTCGAACACCGCCAGGTCGATGCGCGGGCGGTCCGCGACGACGCCCGAGGCGCCGTCCGTGGCGACAACGCCCGGGGCGGCGCCGACGCCCGGCGCGGGCGGCACGAGGACGGACACGGATGAGCCGGTGGACACGGTGGAGTCGGTGGAGTCGGCGGCCACGGGTTCACCTTCCCAGGACGAGGACGGCGGACGCATGGGCACGACATGAACACGCGGCCAACTCCTCTCCCCGCCGTTGACCAGGGATTTTCCCCGCCGAAATGCTCGACCCATGCGGTTTGCTCGCGAGCGGTTCGACGTGGTTGTCGTAGGCGCGGGGATCATCGGGCTGGCCCACGCGGCCGAGGGAGTGCGGCGCGGGCTGCGGGTGGCCGTCGTCGAGCGGGACGAGTTCGCGCGCGGCGCGTCCGTGCGCAACTTCGGCCACGGCTGCGTGAGCGGCCAGGCGGGCGCCGCGATGGGCTACGCCCAGGTGGCGCGCGAGCGCTGGCTCGAGCTCGGCCGGCTTGCCGGGTTCTTCGCCGAGCCCACCGGCTCGGTGGTGGTCGCCCGCTCCGAGGAGGAGCTCGCCGTGCTGGGCGAGTTCGCCGCCGTGGGACCGGCCCCTGTCGAGCTCCTCGACGCGGACGGGGTGCGTGCCCGGGTGCCGTCGCGCGCGCGGACGCTGCTCGGCGGTGCCTGGCTGCCCTGGGACGTCCGGGTGAACCCGCGCGAGGCTGTCGGAGCGCTGGCCCGCTGGCTTGCCGGCCGGGGTGTGACGTTCTTCTGGCGGACCGCCGCGACTGGTGTCGAGGAGGGCCTGCTGCACACCAGCCGCGGTGACCTCGCCGCGCCCGCGATCGTGCTGGCCACCGGCCACGACCTCGACTGGCTGCTCCCGGAGCTCGCCGAGGAGGCCGGAATGCGCCGCTGCGCGCTGCGGATGCTCCGGGTCAGCGCCCCTGGCGGCACCGGCGCCCCCGGCAGCGCCGGCGGCGGGGGCGCCGGCGGCGGCGAGGTGGATGGTGGCGCGAGTGGCGCGCGTTTCCGCCCCGGCGTGCTGACCGGGCTGTCGCTGCTGCGTTACGCCGCCTTCGAGCGCTGCCCGTCCCTGCCGGCGCTGCGTGCCCGCTTCGAGGCCGAGCGGCCCGACCTGCTTGCCGTCGACATGAACCTGATGTTCACCCAGCTCCCGGACGGCGATCTGATCATCGGCGACACCCACGAGCGCGCCGTCACGCATCACCCGTTCCAGGCCGAACGGGTCGACGACCTGGTGCTGGCTGAGACCGCCGAGCTGCTCGGTGTGCCGGCGGCCGAGCTGGTGGTCCGCGAGCGCTGGCGCGGCTACTACGCGACCGCACCCGATCGCGAGTTCCTGGTCGCGACGCCGCATCCGGGCGTGCGGGCCGTCGTCGTCACGACCGGCATAGGAATGACGACGTCGCACGGTCTCGCCGCCGAGGTCCTCGCGGACCTCGTCCCGTGAGCCACCACTCCCGCCGCCGGACAGCCTGGCCCACGGACGCGCCGGCACCGGGCCGGCCCTTATGCCGACCCGATGACTCTCACGGGGCGGCCAGGGTGTCGAGGACCTGCTGGCCGTACTTGGTGAGCTTGTTCTCGCCCACGCCGTTGATCGTGGCCAGCTCCGCGAGGGTCGACGGAAGCCGGCTCGCGATCTCGCGCAGGGTGGCGTCATGGAAGATGACGTAGGCCGGGACGCTCTGCTCCTTGGCGGTGGCGCCGCGCCAGGCGCGTAGCCGCTCGAAGACGGCGGCGGCCTCGGCCGACAGGTCCACGGCCGCGACGGCGCGCCTGGCCTTGCCGTCCGCCGACCCGGCACCGCGGGAGCCACCGGCGGTCTTCGCGGGGCGTTCTGGGTCGCGGCGCATCGAGACCTTGCGTGTCCCGCGCAGCACGTCGGCACTCGTCTCGGTGAGCACCAGGGTGCCGTGCTCGCCCTCGACGGTGAGCAGCCCCTGCGCCAGCAGCTGGCGGACGACGCCGCGCCACTGCGACTCGTTCAGCTCGGCGCCGACTCCGAAGACGGTCAGCGTCTGGTGCTCGTGCTGGGTCACCTTCGGGGTAATGCGGCCGAGCAGGATGTCGGTGACGTGGCCGGCGCCGAACTTCTGCCGGCGTTCCTTGGCCAGTCGCAGCACCGTCGACAGCAGCTTCTGCGCGGCGACCGTCCCGTCCCAGGTCTCGGGCCGGTTCAGACAGGTGTCGCAGTTGCCGCAGGAGCCGGCGCGCTCTTGGCCGAAGTAGGCGAGCAGGCCGGTGCGACGGCACTCGACCGTCTCGCACAGCGACAGCATCGCGTCCAGGTGGACGCCCTGGCGACGTCGGTGCGCCGCGTCGCCGTCCGATGAATTGATCATCTTGCGGAGCTGGACGACGTCCTGCAGGCCGTAGGCGAGCCAGGCCGTGGACGGCAGGCCGTCGCGGCCGGCGCGGCCGGTCTCCTGGTAGTAGCCCTCGACCGACTTTGGTAGGTCCAGGTGGGCGACGAAGCGCACGTCCGGCTTGTCGATGCCCATGCCGAACGCGATGGTCGCGACCATGACCAGGCCGTCCTCGCGGAGGAACCGCGCCTGGTTCGTGGCCCGGACCCGTGAGTCCAGGCCCGCGTGGTAGGGCAGCGCGGCGATCCCGTTCGTGACCAGGAAGTCGGCGGTCTGTTCGACGGACGCCCGCGACAGGCAGTAGACGATGCCCGCGTCGCCTGCGTGCTCCGAGCGCAGCAGATCGAGCAGCTGCCGCTTCGGCTCCTTCTTCGGGACGATGCGGTAGGAGATGTTCGGCCGGTCGAAGTCGGCGACGAAGTGCCGGGCGCTCTCCAGGCCGAGCCGGCCGGTGATCTCCTGGTGCGTCGCCGGGGTCGCGGTCGCGGTGAGCGCGACCCGCGGCACGTCCGGCCAGCGCTCGTGCAGGGCCGACAGCGCGAGGTAGTCGGGCCGGAAGTCATGGCCCCACTGCGCGACGCAGTGCGCCTCGTCGATCGCGAAAAGCGCGATCCTGCCCCGGTCGAGCAGGTCCATGGTCGACGGCAGCCGCAGCCGCTCGGGAGCCAGGTAGAGCAGGTCCAGCTCGCCGGCGAGGAAGAGCGCCTCGACCGTCCTGCGCTGGTCGGGGTCCTGGGTGGAGTTGATGAAGTCGGCCCGCGCGCCGAGCGCCCGCAGCGCGTCGACCTGGTCCTGCATGAGGGCGATCAGCGGCGAGATCACGATTCCGGTGCCGGGCCGGACGAGCGCGGGGATCTGGTAGCAGAGGCTCTTACCCGCGCCGGTCGGCATCAGCACGAGCGCGTCGCCGCCATCGATGACGTGCTCGATGATCTCCTGCTGCCCGCCGCGGAACGACTCGTACCCGAACACCCGCCGCAGCACCCGCCGGGCGGCGCTCACCGGCTCGGTGGCGTCCGCCGGTGCCGGCGGTGGTGGACTCGGCGCCTGGACGGAGGCGCCCGCGGTCTCAGTCACAGGCAAGGTCACCCGGCTACTGTAGAAGCCCCCTGCGACATCGTCGCCCGCACCGTCCTACCTGTGGACAACCCAGGCGTGGGCTGTCGCCGCGGCGTGCATGCCTCCCGTCGGCGCGGCCCCCGTGCGGGCCGGCGCGGCCGCGGCCTCACCAGAAGCCGCGTCCCCAATGGGAATCGCGGCCCCCTCGAGCGTCGCGGACCCCTGGCCCAAAGAGCGCCCAGGCCCCGAAGACCGAGGCTCGACCACGCGGGCCGGTGCCTGGCCTGGCGTCCCTAGCGCCCGCCGGACCGGTCCGTGCCGGCCCGGTCGTCGCGGGGCTGGCGCGCGTCGCCCCTGGGCTGGTCGTCCGGATAGAGATCCGGGGAGGCCCCGTTGGAGCGCGCCGTCGATCCGGCCGGCTCGCCCCGCCCGTCCGGCCGGCCCGGGGCACCGCCGGGCATCCGGATCAGGTCCTCCAGCGACAGTCGCACACCCTCGAGCCGGGCGGCTTCCTGCGCGAGCCGGTACGCGGACTCCTCCGGCAGCGCGCGGAACGTCGACGCGCGGACCTGCGGCCCGGCCCGCAACGCGAGGTGCACGGCCGCCGCGAGCAGCGCCCCGATGAGCGGCGCGACGATGAACAGCCACAGCTGGCTGAGCGCCCAGCCGCCGGCGAACACCGCCGGGCCCAGGCTGCGGGCAGGGTTGATCGACGCGTTGTCGACCGGGATCGCGACCAGGTTGCCGACGACCAGCACGAAGCCGATCGCGATGCCGGCGAAACCGGGCGGCGCCTGGATGTGGGTCGCTCCGAGCACGGTGAACACGAGCAGGCCGGTGAGGACCAGCTCCGCGAGGAACGCCCCGCCAAGGCCGAAGCCGCCCGGCGAGTGCGCGCCGTACCCGTTCGCGCCCAGGCCCTGCGCCCCCGCCGAGTAGCCGAACGGCCCCGAGTCGGCGATCAGCCAGACCGTCGCCGCGGCGAGGATCGCGCCGAGGCACTGCGCGACGATGTAGGCGACGGCGGCCTTCGGCGCGATCTTGCGCGCCGCGCACAGGCCGACCGTCACCGCCGGGTTCACATGGCAGCCGGAGACCGGGCCGATCACATAGACCAGCACGAGCAGGGTGAGGCCGAAGGCGAGCGCCACTCCAAGCGCCCCCATGAAGCCCCCCGCGAGCACGGCCGTCCCGACGCCGGCGAGGACCAGAAAGAACGTGCCGATCCCCTCCGCGACGCAGGGCCTCAACCACGTTCGTCCGGTCTCGTCTGGTTTCGCCTGCCTGCCCGTCGCGGCCGTCGCCGCCGTCCGCGCGATCGCGCTCACATCTATTCGCCTCCCTTGCTCTTCCGCATCCGGTGCGCGACGCTGCGCTACCGGTTTGGGTTCCTGGCCGAGGTACCCGGACGTGGGCGGACAACCCGTTCCCGCTGGTCGCCCGGCTGGGCCGCGGATATCGGGCCGCGCAGACGCCGCGACACGCCGCGGACGCGGGGAGCGATCCGGCCGGACGCGCGGCGAGCCCGGACCTGGCCGGCCGGCCGGGAGATGCGCACGGCCAGGTCGCCCGGCCGCTGGATACCTATGCTTGAGGCGCCGGGTTGTTTTCCGCCGGTCCGGGAGCAGTGGGTTGGGGCGTCCCCCGGAGCCTCTGCCCCCGGCGGCCGGCCCGAGCAGGGAGTCGACCGTGACCAGCATCCCGCGAGTGCCAGGCAGTCCCGACCTTCCAGGCCCCCCAGGATCTCCATACATGTCTTCCGGTTCTGTGTCTTCCGGTTCTGTGCTCAGTGACGCCGCCGCCGGCCACGCGGTCCGCGGCCGGGCGCGTTCGGCCACGGCCACCAGCCTCGGCCGGCTTCGCCAGGGGCGCCGATCGTGACCGAGACCACCTCCGTCGCCGCCGGGCGGCCGGCCACGGCCGGCGCCACCCAGCCGGCACCGGCCGCCGTGGGCCGGCCGGCGATCCTGACCGTCGACGACGACCCGAGCGTCTCCCGCGCGGTCGCCCGTGACCTGCGCCGCCGTTACGGCGAGCAGTGCCGGATCGTGCGGGCGGAGTCCGGCCCGCAGGCGCTCGACACCCTGCGGGAGATGAAACTGCGCGGCGACCACGTCGCCGTGCTGGTCGCCGACTACCGGATGCCCCAGCTCGACGGCATCCAGTTCCTCGAGCAGGCGATGGACCTCTACCCGGAAGCCAAGCGGGTGCTGCTGACCGCGTACGCGGACACCAACGCCGCCATCGAGGCCATCAACGTCGTCGATCTCGACTACTACCTGCTCAAGCCCTGGAACCCGCCGGAGGAGAAGCTCTACCCGGTCATCGACGCGCTGCTGGACTCCTGGAACTGTTCGGACCGGCGGCCGGTGCTGGAGACCCGGGTCGTCGGCGACCGGTGGTCCTCCCGGTCCTACGAGGTCCGCGAGTTCCTCGCCCGTAACCAGGTGCCCTACCGGTGGTATCTCGCGGACGAGCCGGAGGGACGCCGGCTGCTCGCCGCCGCGACCGCGGACGCCCCGGCCCCGGCCCCAGTCCCCGTCGACACCTACGCCATCGCGGACACCGACGTCCCCGTGATCGGGAGCCCGAACGGCGCGGCGGCGAATGGGCACACCGTCGCGCTACCGGTGGTCGTGACGCCGGGCGGGACCGCGCTCGTCAACCCGACGGACGCTCAGATCGCCGCCGAGGTCGGGCTGAGCACCACCCCGTGCGAGGACTTCTACGACGTCATCATCATCGGTGGGGGGCCGGCCGGGCTCGGCTCGGCGGTGTACGCGGCGTCCGAGGGCCTCAAGACCGTGCTCATCGAACGCACGGCCACCGGCGGCCAGGCCGGGCAGAGCTCGCGGATCGAGAACTACCTGGGCTTCCCCGACGGCGTGTCCGGCGCGCAGCTCACCGACCGGGCGCGGCGCCAGGCCGTCAAGTTCGAGGCGGAGGTGATCACTGCCCGGGAGGTCGTCGAGCTGCGGACGGCGGGCAACACCCGCATGGTCCGCTTCGCCGACGGCGGGGAGCTCAGCGCGCACACCATCGTCCTGGCCACCGGCGTCGCCTACCGCCAGCTGCCGGCGTCCGGGCTCGAGCGGCTGACCGGCCGCGGGGTGTTCTACGGCTCCGCGCTCACGGAGGCCGCCGGCTGCGCCGGCGAGGACATCTACGTCGTCGGCGGGGCCAACTCAGCCGGGCAGGCGGCGGTCTACCTCGCCCGGCATGCCCGGTCGGTGACGATGCTGGTGCGCGGCCGGTCGCTGCAGGCCTCGATGTCGCACTACCTGATCGAGCAGATCGCCGGGATCGCGAACATCACCGTGCGGAACTGTACGGACGTGGTCGCGGGTGAGGGCGACGAGCATCTGGGCACCCTCACGCTTCGCGACAGCGCGACGGGCGCGACCGAGACGGTCCCCGCCAGCCGGCTGTTCGTCTTCATCGGTGCCGAGCCGCGCACCGACTGGCTCGACGGCACCGTCGAGCGCGACGCGCACGGCTTCGTCCTCACCGGTCCGGATCTCGTCGTCGACGGGCGCCGCCCGCGCGGCTGGACGCTCGACCGGGACCCGTATCACCTGGAAACCAGCCTGCCGGGGGTGTTCGTGGCCGGAGACGCACGGTCGGAGTCAGTGAAACGAGTCGCCTCGGCGGTGGGCGAGGGCGCGATGGCCATCGCGCTCGTCCACAGGTACCTCGCATGAGCGCGGGCGAGGCGCCCCAGGGCACGCCACCGGCAGGCGGGCTGCCGTGCAGCGTTGACGAGCTGCGGTCGCTGTTCCTGTTCGAGAAGCTGACCGACGCCCAGCTCGCCTGGCTGTGCGAGCGGGGCCGAGTCATCGAGGCCGAGTCGGGAATGGTGATCGTCGAAGGCGAGCCGGCGGAGCTGTTCGTCGTCCTGCTCGAGGGCGAGGTCGCCGTCATCAAGCGGGTCCAGGGCGTGGACGTCGAGATCAGCCGGACCGACCACCGGGGCGTCTACGGCGGCGCCTGGAACGCCTACCTGGGCGACCGGGTCCCGCAGACCTACCCGCAGTCGCTGCGGGCGCTACGGCCGTCCCGGTTCTTCGTGCTCGACGCCGACCAGTTCGCGTTCCTCATGCGCGACTGGTTCCCGATGGCGGTGCACCTGCTGGAGGGCCTGTTCTTCGGGCTGCGCAACCTCCAGGAGACCGTCGGGCAGCGCGAACGGCTGCTCGCCCTCGGCGCGCTGTCGGCGGGCCTGACGCACGAGCTCAACAACCCCGCCGCGGCGGCCGTGCGGGCGACGGCGGGCCTGCGCGAGCGGGTCGCCGGCATGCGGCACAAGCTCAGCCTCATCGCCGACGGCCTGTATGACAAGGCGGTGCTGAGCACGCTCATCCGGCTGCAGGAGGAGGCGGCGGAACGGGTTGCCAAAGCGCCGACGCTGTCGCCGCTGGAGGCCAGCGACCGCGAGGACGAGCTGGGCGACTGGTTCGACGAGCACGGCGTCGACTCCGGCTGGGACGTCGCGCCGGTGTTCGTGCAGGCGGGCATCGACATCGGCTGGCTCGACCAGGTCGCCGAGCTGGTGGGCGGCGAGCACCTGGCCAGCGCGGTCCGCTGGCTCGGCTACACCGTCGAGACCGAGCTGCTCATGAACGAGATCGAGGACTCGACGACCCGGGTGTCCACGCTCGTGGGCGCGGCCAAGCAGTACTCCCAGCTCGACCGGGCCCCGTTCCAGACCGTCGACATCCACGACCTGCTCAAGAGCACGCTCGTCATGCTCGGGCGCAAGATCGGGGACGGCATCGAGGTCGTGAAGGATTTCGACCGGACGCTGGCGCCGATCGCGGTCTACGCCGCCGAGCTGAACCAGGTCTGGACGAACCTGATCGACAACGCCGTCTCGGCGATGGGCGGCATCGGCACGCTGACGCTGCGTACCTGGGGTGACGGCGAGTCGGTCACCGTCGAGATCGGCGACACCGGCCCGGGCATCCCGGCGGACATCGTCGGCCGCATCTTCGAGCCCTTCTTCACCACCAAACCCGTCGGCGAGGGTACCGGCCTCGGGCTGGACATCTCCTGGCGGATCGTCGTCAACAAGCACCACGGCGACCTGCGCGTCGTCAGCTCCGAGCCCGGCGACACCCGTTTCCAGGTCAGCCTCCCGCGCGCCCAGCCGGAACCGCTCGGCCCACCGGTCTGACCGGCCGGCGGCCGGAACGGGCCGGCGGGCGGAATGTGCCGGCGGGCGGCCGTCCTGACGGGCGGTGGTGGATGGCAGTCACGTGACGGATGACGGCCGGCAGTCGCTGATCTAGCGTCGAAGACGTCGGCGGGGCGCCCGCGGCGGCGCTGAGCAGGGCCCGAGGCGCCTGCGCACGCCGGCAGGCCGCTGATCCACGCCAGCTTCCAGGAGGAAGATCATGCCCTTCATCACGACCCGCGACGGTGCCGAGATCTTCTACAAGGACTGGGGCTCGGGGCAGCCGGTGGTCTTCAGCCACGGCTGGCCGCTGAACGCGGATGCCTGGGACTCCCAGCTGAAGGCCGTCGCCGATGCCGGGTTCCGCGCGATCGCGCACGACCGGCGCGGGCATGGCCGGTCCACCCAGACCTGGACCGGCAACGACATGGACACCTATGCCGACGACCTGGCCCAGCTGGTGACGGCGCTGGACCTGCACGACGCCGTCCACGTCGGCCACTCCACCGGCGGCGGCGAGGTCGCCCGCTACATCGGCCGGCACGGGACCTTCCGGGTGGCGAAGGCGGTGCTGCTCGGCGCGGTCCCGCCGTTGATGCTGAAGACCGAGGCCAACCCGGAAGGCCTGCCGATCGACGCGTTCGACGGCATCCGAGCCGGCGTGCTCGCCGACCGGTCGCAGTTCTACAAGGACCTCGCCACGCCGTTCTACGGCTTCAACCGGCCCGGCGCGCGGGTCTCCCAGGGCGTGATCGACGAGTTCTGGCTGCTGAGCATGCAGGCGGGCCTCAAGCCCGCCTACGACTGCATCAAGCAGTTCTCCGAGACCGACTTCACCGACGACCTGGCGAAGTTCGACATCCCGACCCTGGTCGCGCACGGAGACGACGACCAGATCGTCCCGATCGTCGCCTCGGCGTACAGGACCGCAAAGCTCGTCAAGGACGCGACGCTCAAGGTCTACCCGGGCGCGCCGCACGGCCTGTACGGCGACCACAGCGCCGAGTTCTCCAGGGACCTGGTCGCCTTCATCAAGGGCTGAGCCCGAGCGCGCGCCGGTCGGTACCCGCGGGCCGGCGCGCGCGTCAGGAAGCGCGGCTCGGGAAAGGTGACTCAGCCGGCGCGGCTCAGGAGACGGAGGTGAGGACGACGACGGGGATGTCCCGGTCGGTGCGCTTCTGGTAGTCGGTGTAGGGCGGCCAGACCTCGACCATCTTCGGCCAGAGGCGGGCCTTCTCCTGCGGGGTCGCGGTGCGGGCGGTCGCCTTGAACGCGTCCGCCTTCACCTGCAGCTCGACCTCGGGGTTGTCGACCAGATTGCGGTACCAGAGCGGGTGTGCCTGCGCGCCGCCCTTCGACGCGACGACCAGGTAGTCGTCGCCGTCCTGGCTGTAGATCAGCGCGGTGCGCCGGGGCTGGCCGGACCGCCGGCCGATCGTCGTCAGCAGCAGCGTAGGCACGCCCTCGGCCAGGGAGCCGTCCGGGCCGTACCAGAGGTGCCCCTCCTCGCCGCCGCTCTCCACATAGGTGCGGGTATGGTCGGCAACCCACTTGTTCGGGCTGTCCGTCGGTGTCGTCGACTCGCTCATGGCCCCATCCTTCATCGCGTCCGGCAGCTATACCGGCCGCTTGTCCTGTGTTGGCTGATCGTGCCGTCGCCAAAGGGCGTTCTTGGACCGGCTCGGACCCACGAGTTGGGCGAGCCCAGCTCTTCGAAGGCGGCCAAGCGCGTTGCGAACCTGGACGTCGGTCAGGCCCGTTCGGGAGACGATCTCGTGTCGACTGACGGGTTGGGCCGTCAGGCTGGCGAGAACGGTCTCCTGGTGCGTTGACGGCTGCGGCCTGACCTGCGTGCGCTGAACCGACGCTGAGGCGAGCCGGTACGTGGCCTGCCCGCGGTCGCCTTCCTGGACCAGCAGGTCGCGATCACGCAGTTCGCGCAGGTGCGCGGTCGCGGTCCGGCTGTCGGCGATCCCGGTGGCTTGGCGGTAGCTGACATTGGTCAGCCTCGTCCCGCGCCGGGCAAGTGCCAGCGCGGTGAGCTGCCCCCTGGCAAGGCCGCTCACATTGAGCGTGGACAGCCAGGCCGCGGTGGACTCGTCCAGGAGAGCGTGGTTCGGGATCGTCACCGCGAAAGTCGCGACGTTGTCCTCGAAACGGGGGGGTTCCATGCCCGCGTTGGTCAGTGCAGCGCGCACCTGGGCGATTCCGGTACCGCGGTTCTCGCACACGGTGTGCCCTGGCGCGAGTGGTGTGTCTTCCAGGATCTTGAGTAGCACCGCGTTGCGGGACGAGGCCGGTATGGTGCCGAGACCGAGCTCGGCGACGTTCAGCGGGCCAAACAGCCCGCCGGGATTGCGGACCAGCAGCCGATCGGGGTACAGCTCGATCTGCACCTGCGCACCCTGCGATGACGGCGAGTAGTCCCGGTGGACGAGAGCGTTGACGAGAACCTCGCGGAGGACTTCCTCGGGGTACTCCCACTCGTTTATCCGGAAAATTCCGGCGATCGTGCTGCGTTGCTTCATGTGACGTTTCAGCAACGTAATGGAATCCTGCACCATGACCGGGACTGAGCCGTCGAACGAGCGGTTGTCCAGAAAACGTTCGCCACGCGGGCCGGGTACCGTCGGCTCGGTCGTCGGGAAGACCGTGATCGTCACGTTTAGCTGAGGGAGGTGCTGCTGTGGGTAGCTGCCGAACGCCAGCAGGCCGGCCAGCGTCGGTCGTGTGCCGTCGGCGGTGTCGCGCAGCACGTTGAGCAGACGCAGGATCTCGTCGTCAGAGCGACCCGTGAACACGGCCCGCTGTTCGCGGACCCGAGTCAGGAAGGCGCCCAGGCGCCGCTGGTCGAGATCGGTCTCGGACGCCTCCGGTACCGCGGCCGCGTCATGCCTCGTCGGCTTCCTGTTCTCCAGCAGGAGCTGGACCTCGTAGGCGGATAGTCTGCGGTCGCCGTCGGACATCCGAATGAAGGAGCTGTCCCACGGCGCGGTCCTGGCCAGGTGACAGGGCCGTTGCTCCCGAGGAATCGCCGGGATGTGGGCAGCCAGTACCTTCCGTCCGTCCATGTCGACGATGTCGACGGTCGCGGCAATGGAAGGTTCCATGGACCGGCACAGCGCGACGAACTGGTCTCTCGTCTCGTCGGGGAAGAGGAGGCCCACCACGTCGAACGAGGCCTTCTCGTCTACACCAAGAATGATCATGCCGCCATCGGCGTTGGCGAAGGCGCTGATCGTCTCGTGGAGCGTCCGCGGCATGCCGCCACGGGCCTTCTTCACCTCGACGCGATGGTTGTCGCGGCCGAGCCGGACAAGCTCGGCGAGCACGTGGCTGACAGTCTCGCGATCCATCGGTGTACCTCGTCAGGATCTTCGCCCGGGGTATCAGGATTCCATCATGCTACTCGTGGGCGCATCAGGCTCCTCAGTAGCATGACGCGAGCATGATGGTGGGCGGCCGCGGCGTCAGCCGTGGGCGGCCTCGGCCAGGAGAGCGGCCACGGCGTCGATGTCGTCGTCGGGGATGAGGCCGACGGTGACGCGCAGGTGGGCCGTGCCAAGGGGAGCGGCTTCGAAGGGGGTGCCGGGAGCGGCGCCGATGCCGCGGGCGGCCAGTGACACGAGCGCGACCTGCTCGTCGGCGACCTCCATCCACAGGTTGATGCCGTCGCCCGCCTGGGCGCGCACGCCACGGGCCGCCAGCGCGGCCGTCATCCGCTCGCGCCTGCCCGCGTAGACCTCGCGGGCTCGGGCGAGCGTCCGCTCGGTGTCGTCGTCGTCGAGGAGCTCGGCGAGCACGGCCTGCAGTAGGCGGCTCGACCAGCCGGGCCCGAGCATCCGGCGGCTGACCAGCCCGTTCACCACCGACTCGACCCCGCCGACGGCCGCCAGCCGCAGGTCGGGGCCGTGGCTCTTGGAGAAGCTGCGGATGTGCACGGTCGCCTCGGGCAGGTACGTCCCGAGGCTGAGCGGCGCCGCGGCGGCCACGTCGCCGACGTGGTCGTCCTCGATGACCGTCACCCCGCGCCCCGCGAGCAGTGCCGCCAGCGCCTTGGCGCGCCGGGGCGTCATGCTCACGCCGGCCGGGTTGTGCGCGCGCGGCTGCAGGTAGAGCGCCACCGGCTCGGCGCCGGCCGGGGTGACGGCGGACAGTGCCGCGCGCAGCGCGTCCGGCCGGATGCCCTCGTCGTCGAGCGGCAGCGCGACCACCTCGGCACCGACGGCCTCGAACAGGTCCAGCAGCGGGGGGAAACACGGGTTCTCGACCAGTACCCGGCTGCCGAAGCCGACCAGGACGCCGGTCACCCTGTCCAGAGCGTCGAGCGCCCCGTCGACGACGGTCAGCGCGGCGGGCGGGAACGGCCAGCGGACGCGCAGCGCCTTCTCCAGCGCGGGCAGCACCGGGTCGTCCAGGTAGCTGGCGGTCAGGTTGCCGCCGCGGGCCACCCTGGCGAGCACCGGCGCGAGATCGGGCAGCAGTGCGACGTCCGGGGTACCAGTGGAGTAGTCGTGCGGGAGCCGGCCGGGGCTGCGCGTGATCCGGCGGTAGCGGCGCGGGTCCGCGCTCGCGGGGGGACCGGCCAGCACGAACGTCCCGGCGCGGCCGCGTGGCGAGATCACGCCGGCGCGGGCCAGGGTGCGCCAGGCCTGGCTCACCGTGGTGGGGCTGATGCCGAGCTCGGTGGCGAGCTCGCGGACGGTGGGCAGCCGGGTGCCGGCGGGCAGAGCACCCGACATGACCAGGCGACTGACGGTGCCCGCGATGCCGCGTGCGGAGCGGTCGTCGATCGCCGAGGTGATCACGTCGATCATGCCGCCGCCCCCTGCTGGTAGTAGACCCCTGCTCGTAACAGAGCCTGTAACAAGAAGAAACAAACTGAGAATTGTCCGGGCAAGAGTGTGACAGTAGTCTGCGAGCACCACAAACGCCCGCCGGCCGGTGGACTGGCGCGGCGGCGGGTTCGGTGGTCCTGTCGGACGAGGGCCGCGCCGCCCGCCGCGGCGGCGCCGGGACGACCGTCCGCCCGACGGGCGGCGCGGCGCGGTGCGGGAGGGAGAGCGAAGGCGATGGGCAGGGTTATCCGCGCGGCGCTCGTCCAGGCGAAATGGACGGGCGACAAGGAATCCATGATCAAGGCGCACGAGGAGTACGCCCGGTCGGCGGCCGAGCAGGGCGCCAAGGTCATGTGCTTCCAGGAGCTGTTCTACGGCCCGTACTTCTGCCAGGTGCAGGACCCGGAGTACTACGCGTACGCGGAGTCGGTGCCCGGCCCGACCGTCGAGCGCTTCCAGGCACTGGCCGCCGAGCTCGGCATGGTGCTGGTGCTGCCGGTCTACGAGCAGGAGCAGCCCGGCGTCCTCTACAACACCGCCGCGGTCCTCGACGCCGACGGGAAGTACCTCGGCAAGTACCGCAAGACGCACATCCCGCACGTGAAGGGCTTCTGGGAGAAGTTCTACTTCCGGCCGGGGAACCTGGGCTACCCGGTGTTCGACACCGCGGTCGGCCGGGTCGGCGTCTACATCTGCTACGACCGGCACTTCCCGGAGGGCTGGCGGGCGCTCGGGCTGAACGGCGCCGAGCTGGTGTTCAACCCGTCGGCGACCTCGCGCGGCCTGTCGAACTACCTGTGGAAGCTGGAGCAGCCGGCCGCCGCCGTCGCCAACGAGTACTTCATCGGCGCGATCAATCGGGTCGGCGTCGAGGACCTCGGTGACGACGACTTCTACGGCACGTCCTACTTCGTCGACCCGGAGGGCAAGTTCGTCGACGGGACGGGCGACCCGAACGAGCCGGAGCTGATGGTCCGCGACCTCGACCTGGACCTGCTGACCGAGGTGCGCAACCGGTGGGCGTTCTACCGCGACCGCCGCCCGGACCAGTACGGCGACCTCACCGCGCCCTAGAGGGCGGTTCCCGTTCCCCGTCCCCGAGCGAAGCGATGTCACCAAGCCAGCCCGGACCCCGGCTTGGTGACGCTCCAGCGGTGGGCGACCGTGCTGGGCGCGGAGGCGCGCCTCCGCGGAGGCCCACCGACAGGGAGGCGCATGTGAGCCGAGCCAAGCCGGCCCGGACCCGGTTTAGCGCCGTTACAGCGGCAGGTGACCGTGCTGGGCGCGGAGGCGCGCCTCCGCGGAGGCCCGGCCCCGAGCGAAGCGACGGGGTTGGGCCGCAGCGGAGGTCGCCGGAGCGCCCGTGAGCGGAGGAGGACGGCGCGCGGAGGTCCCTTGCGAGCCGCCAGGCGAGCAAGGGGCCGGAGCGCGCCGCCCGGACGGAGCGAACCAGAAACAAGGAGCCTCGATGAAGACGCTGATCACCGGCGGGACCGTTGTCGGCCCGCTCGGCGCGGTACCCACGGACGTCCTGGTCGACGGGGAGACGATCGCCGCGCTGTACGCGCCCGGCGTCGCGTCCACCGGAGGAGTCGTCGCCGACAAGGTCGTCGACGCCACCGGGAAGTACGTCGTCCCGGGCGGAGTGGACGTCCACACCCACATGAAGCTGCCGTTCGGCGGCACGTTCGCCTCGGACGACTTCGAGTCGGGGACGAGGGCCGCCGCCTGGGGCGGCACGACCACGATCATCGACTTCGCCGTGCAGCGCACCGGGGAGGTCGTGCAGGACGGGCTCGCCGCCTGGCACGCGCTGGCGGACGGCAACTGCGCGATTGACTACGGCTTCCACATGATCATGGGTGGGGTCGACGACGAGGCGCTCAAGGCGATGGACTACCTCGTCGAGCACGAGGGGATCACCAGCTTCAAGCTGTTCATGGCCTATCCCGGTGTCTTCTACAGCGACGACGGCCAGATCCTGCGGGCCATGCAGAAGGCGTCCGACAACGGCGCGCTGATCATGATGCACGCCGAGAACGGCATCGCGATCGACGTGCTCGCCGCCCAGGCGGTCGCCCGTGGCGACACGGACCCGGTGTTCCACGGCATCACCCGGCCGTCCGCGCTGGAGGGCGAGGCCACCCACCGGGCGACCGTGCTCGCGCAGGTGGCCGGCAACACCCCGCTCTACTTCGTGCACATGTCGGCGTCCGAGGCGCTGGCGCACGTGTCGGCGGCCCGCGGCGCAGGGCGCAACGTGTTCGCGGAGACCTGCCCGCAGTACCTCTACCTGACCCTGGAGGACCAGCTCGGCGCTCCCGGCTTCGAGGGAGCCAAGTGGGTCGCCTCCCCGCCGCTGCGCCCGCGGGACGAGCCGCACCGCGACGACCTGTGGCGCGGGCTGCGGACCGACGACCTCGCGGTCGTCTCCACCGACCACTGCCCCTTCTGCTTCAAGGACCAGAAGGAGCTCGGCCGCGGCGACTTCACGAAGATCCCGAACGGGATCGGCACCGTGGAGCACCGGATGGACCTCGTCTACCAGGGCGTCGCCACCGGCAGGCTGTCGCTGGAGCGCTGGGTGGAGACCTGCTCGACGACGCCGGCCCGGATGTTCGGCCTCTACCCGAAGAAGGGCGTGATCGCCCCGGGGTCGGACGCGGACATCGTCATCTACGACCCGAACGCGACGACCACGATCAGCGCGGCCACCCACCACATGAACCTGGACCATTCGGCCTGGGAGGGTTTCGAGATCGCCGGCAAGGTCGACACGGTGTTCTCCCGGGGGACCGCGGTCGTCGCCGGCGGTGCCTTCCACGGCCGCGCCGGCCACGGCCAGTACCTGCGCCGCGGCCTGACCCAGTACCTGCGTTGACTCATCCCGTCGCCGGGTGGCGCGCGACATAACCACTGCACGCCGGCCCCGAAGCGGGTACGAAGAGTGCTGAGTAAGCGCTCAGTTCGTACGGTGGGATGACCGCCGACAGGACGGGCGCGGCGGACGGATGGACCGGAGAGGGACGCGATGCGGGAAATCGGGCACTGGATCGATGGCAAGGCGGTGGCGGGCACCTCGGGCCGGTTCGGGCCGGTGTGGAACCCGGCGACCGGCGAGCAGGCCGCGCAGGTGGCCCTGGCCAGCCTGGACGAGATCAACGCGGCGGTCGCGAGCGCCAGGGCGGCGTTCCCCGCCTGGCGGCGGACCGGTCTTGGCCGGCGCGCGGAGGTGATGTTCCGCTTCCGCGAGCTGCTGTACACGAACCGGACGGAGCTCGCGAAGCTCATCACCGCGGAGCACGGCAAGACCGTCGACGACGCCCTCGGCGAGCTCGCCCGCGGCCTGGAGAACGTCGAGTTCGCCTGCGGAGCGCCGAGCCTGCTGCGCGGCGGCTTCTCCGAGCAGGTGTCGACCGGCGTCGACGTCCACGAGATCCGCCAGCCGCTGGGTGTCGTCGCGGGCATCACGCCGTTCAACTTCCCGGCGATGGTCCCGCTGTGGATGCTGTCCAACGCCCTGGTCTGCGGCAACGCGTTCATCCTCAAGCCCAGCGAGCGCGACCCCTCGGCGTCGCTGCTGCTGGCCGACCTGCTGGCGCAGGCGGGCGTGCCCGAGGGCGTGTTCACCGTGCTGCAGGGCGACAAGCTCGCCGTCGACACGCTGCTCACCCACCCGGACGTCGAGGCCCTGAGCTTCGTCGGCTCGACGCCGATCGCGCGCTACGTCTACGAGACCGGCACCGCGGCCGGCAAGCGGGTGCAGGCGCTCGGCGGCGCGAAGAACCACATGATCGTGCTGCCGGACGCGGACATCGCCGCGGCGGCGGACGCGGCGGTCTCCGCGGGCTATGGCTCGGCCGGCGAGCGCTGCATGGCGGTCGCCGTCGTCGCCGCGGTCGGCGACGCGGCCGACCCGCTGGTCGAGGCGATCGCCGAGCGGGTTCGCAAGATCAAGGTCGGCCCGGGCGCCGACCCGGACAGCGAGATGGGCCCGGTCATCACCCGGGAGGCCCGCGACAAGATCGCCGGCTACCTGGACACGGCCAAGTCCGACGGCGCCACCCTGGTCGTCGACGGCCGCGAGGACCCGGTCTACTCCGGCCCGGGCTTCTTCCTGGCCCCGAGCCTGGTCGACAACGTGTCGCCGACCAGCAAGGTCTACACCGACGAGATCTTCGGCCCGGTGCTCGCGGTCGTCCGCTGCGAGACCTACACCGAGGCGGTGAAGCTCGTCGAGGACAACCCGTACGGCAACGGCGTGGCGATCTTCACCCGGGATGGCGGCGCCGCCCGCCGGTTCACGTTCGACGTCCAGGCCGGCATGGTCGGCGTCAACGTGCCGATCCCGGTGCCGGTCGCCTACTACAGCTTCGGTGGCTGGAAGGCGTCGCTGTTCGGCGACCTGCACATGTACGGCCCGGACGGGATCCGCTTCTACACGAAGACCAAGGTCGTCACGACCCGCTGGCCGGACCCGGCGACCAGCTCGGTGGACCTCGGCTTCCCGCGCACAAGATGACGCGAGAGTAGGTCGATCGCCCTGGCCGGGCCGTCGTGCACAGCCCGGCCAGGAGCCCGCCCCCAGGAGCGCCCACCCCGAACCTGGGGGCGCCCGCCCTGGCCGCCAGGCAGACGCCCAGCCAGGCCGGGCCCGACGAACCAGGCCGCACCACGAACGCCTGAAACGTAAGCAACAGCGCAAGAACGTGGCGCCTGCCCCTGGGCCGGCAGGCAGACCACGGACAGGGCCGGACGGTTAGGCCAGGCCGTCACCACGAACGCTGGAAACGCAAGCAACAGCGCAACGGCACGTACTACGGACAGCGCAACAGCATGTACCACGGGAGGGGAGTAAGGAATCATGGAAATCGGCGTTGTGCTGCAGACGAACCCGCCGGCCTCCCGGGTGGTGGAGCTGGCCCGCCAGGCGGAGACGCTCGGCTTCTCACATGTGTGGACGTTCGACTCCCACCTGCTCTGGGAGGAGCCGTTCGTCATCTACAGCCAGATCCTGGCCGCCACCCGCAAGGTGGTTGTCGGCCCGATGGTCACGAACCCGGCGACCAGGGACTGGACGGTCACAGCCTCGCTGTTCGCGACCCTGAACGAGATGTACGGCAACCGGACGATCTGCGGCATTGGCCGCGGTGACTCCGCCGTCCGCGTCCTGAACGGCAAGCCGACCACGCTCGCGACCCTGCGCGACTGCATCGGCGTCGTCCGCGAGCTCGCGAACGGCCGCGAGGCCGAGGTGAACGGCACCAGGCTGCGCTTCCCCTGGGGCACCGAGAGCCGGCTCGACATCTGGGTCGCCGGCTACGGACCGAAGGCGCTGGCGCTCGCGGGTGAGGTCGGCGACGGCTTCATCCTGCAGCTCGCCGACCCGGACATCACCGCCTGGACGATCGACGCCGTGCGCACCGCGGCGGCCGCCGCGGGCCGCGACCCGGCGTCGGTGAAGATCTGCGTCGCCGCCCCCGCCTACGTCGGCCCGGGCGACGACGCGTCGATGGCCCACCAGCGCGACCAGTGCCGCTGGTTCGGCGGCATGGTCGGCAACCACGTCGCGGACCTGGTCGCTCGCTACGGGGCCGGGTCTCCCGACGGCGGTTCCGCGGTCCCCGCGGCGCTGACCGACTACATCAAGGGCCGCACCGACTACGACTACAACGAGCATGGCCGGGCGGGGAACACCCACACCACGTTCGTCCCGGACGAGATCGTCGACCGGTTCTGCCTGCTCGGCCCGGCCGAGGCGCACGTGCGCCGGCTGACCGAGCTCGCGGCGCTCGGCGTCGACCAGTTCGCGATCTACCTGCAACACGACGCCAAGATGACGACGCTGGAGGCCTACGGCGAGCAGGTGATCCCGGCGATCGCCCAGACGGTCCGCGCCAAGGAATCGGCCGAGAGCGCGCCGGCCGTGGGCGCGCCGGGCGAGGCGCCGTGACCGTGACCACCGTCGACCAGCCGGCGTCCGAACGGCCCGCCCCGGCCGGCGGCGGCGACGCGGGTGCCGCCCCCGCGCCGGGGCCCGCGGCCGCCGGCGGCCGGGGGGAGCGGCTGCGGCGCGTGGGGCTGGCCGTCGCCGCCGTGGTGCTCGTCTGCGCGGTGTGGGAGCTCTACAAGCTGGTCGGCTCGCCGCACGGCGGCCGCCTGTTCGGGGTGCCGGTGCTGCCCCGCAACGACGACACGTCGATGCCGCACATCTGGTCGGTGCTCGCGCAGCTCGGGCACAAGGAGGTCAACACCGCCGACAGCCAGACGGTCGGCGTCGCCGTGCTCAAGGGGATCTGGTTCACCCTGCGCGTGGCGCTCGTGGGCCTCGTCGTCGGCGTCGTCGTCGGGGTGCTGCTAGCTGTCCTGATGGCGCGCCTCAAGCTCGTCGAGCGCGGGCTGTTGCCGTACATCATCGCCAGCCAGACGGTGCCGCTGATCGCCCTGGCGCCGCTTGTCGCCGGCTGGGCCGGCAAGTTGAAGGTCGGCACGCTCGAGTGGGCGGACTGGATGACGGTCTCGCTGATCGCGGCCTATCTCGCGTTCTTCCCGGTCGCGATCGGCATGCTGCGCGGCCTGCAGTCGCCGGGCGCGAACGCCGTCGAGCTGATGCGCAGCTACGCCGCCTCCTGGTGGCAGACGCTGCTGCGGCTGCGGCTGCCCGCCTCCGTCCCGTTCCTGCTGCCAGCGCTGCGGCTGGCCGCCGCCTCGGCCGTGATCGGCGCGATCGTCGCGGAGATCTCCACCGGCACCAGCGGCGGCGTCGGCCGCCTGATCATCGCCTACTCGCAGTCCGCCACCAGCGACGCGACGAAGCTCTACGACGCGGTGCTCGGCGCCGCCGTCACCGGCCTGCTCGTCGCCGGGCTGATCTCGCTCACCGAGCTCGCGCTGGGCACGCGCAGGGCTCATCCCGCGCGGCCAGGCGCGGGCCGGGGCATCTCGACCTCGAAGACCCAGAAGGTGCGCACATGACCTCGACGCCGCCTCAGTCCCCGGCCGCCGGCGCCGCGTCGGACGCGCCCGCGGCGCCGTCCCCCCACGACGAGCCGACGGCCGCCGTGCCGGACCCCGTCGCGCCGGACCCCGTCGTGCCCGGCACCGCTGTCCCCACTGCCGCCGCCGTCCCCGCCGCCGTGCCGGCCGCTGCCGGGCCGACGCAGGCCGTCGAGGTCATCGGCGTCGACAAGGTGTTTTCCACCTCCGGCGGCGGGGCGACCGTCGCGCTCACCGGCATCGACCTGACCGTCGCGCCGGGCGAGTTCGTCTCGCTGATCGGCCCGTCCGGCTGCGGCAAGTCGACGCTGCTGCGCCTCGTCGGCGACCTCGTCGAACCGACCGGTGGCGAGGTGCGCGTCTTCGGCGAGCCGGCGCGGGCGGCCCGCCAGTCCCAGCGTTACGGCATCGCGTTCCAGCAGGCCGGGCTGCTCGAATGGCGCACCGTCGCCGGCAACGTCGAGCTGCCGCTGCAGGTCCACGGCGTCAAGAAGAAGGAACGCCGCGAGCGGGCCCGCGAGCTGCTCGAGCTCGTCGGCCTCGCCGACTTCGCCGGCCACTGGCCGGCGCAGCTCTCCGGCGGCATGCAGCAGCGGGTCGCGATCGCCCGGGCGCTCGCCGAGCGCCCGCCGCTGCTGCTGCTCGACGAGCCGTTCGGCGCTCTCGACGAGATGACCCGGGAGCGGATGCAGGCGGAGCTCGCCCGGATCCGGCTGGAGACGTCGACGACCGTCATCCTGGTCACCCACTCGATCCCCGAGGCGGTGTTCCTCTCCGACCGGGTCGCCGTCATGTCGCCCCGGCCGGGCCGGATCACCCAGGTCATCGACATCGACGTGCCGGGCAGGGGCCCCGCGCCGGGGGAGAGCGGGGGCGCGCCGGCGGTCGAGGACGCCGTCGCGGAGGCCGAGGACGTCCGCGAACAGGCGGCGTTCTTCCAGGCCGTCACCGCCGTGCGCGAGGCGCTGCGCGCCGGAGGCGGCTCATGACGGGCCCAGGCCCGCGGTTGGCCGCGGATGCCAGAAGCGTCGCGGATGCGAGCGACGCCGCGGATGCCAGCGGCGCTGGAGGTGCCAGGCGTGCTGGCGGTGTCAGCGGTGCTGGAGGTGCCAGCGGTGCTGGAGGTGTCAGCGGTGCTGGAGGTGTCAGGGGTGCCCGCGCGCGAGCGCGGCTGGCCGTCGTCCTCCCGCCGGTCGTCTTCGGGATCGTCGTCGTCGCGCTGTGGGAGGCCTACGTCCAGGCCTACGACATCAAGCCGTACCTGCTGCCCGCGCCGTCGGAGATCTGGACGCAGTTCCGGCACAGCTTCCGCGTCATCGTCGACACGTCCAAGGCGACCGGTTCGAATGCCCTGGTCGGGCTCGTCGTCGGCCTGGTGACCGGGCTGCTCGCCGCGCTCGTCGCCGCCAGCTCGAAGATCGTCGACGGGCTGCTCGCGCCGATCGCGGCGGCGATGAACGCGATCCCGATCATCGCGCTCGCCCCGCTGTTCAACTCGATGTTCTCGACGACGTCGTCGGTGCCGCGGCGACTTGTCGTCGCGATCGTGGTGTTCTTCCCGGTCTACGTGAACACGGTGCGCGGGCTGCGGCAGGTGCCCGACGTGCAGCGGGAGCTGATGCGCTCGCTCGCCGTCGGGCGGTGGCGGTTCGCCTGCACGGTGCAGCTGCCGGGCGCGATCCCGTACCTGTTCACCGGATTCCGGGTGGCGTCGTCGCTGGCGGTGATCGCGGCCGTCGTCGCCGAGTACTTCGGCGGGCGGCAGAACGGGCTCGGCTCGCGGATCACCTCGGCCGCGGCGAACACGGCGTACCCGAGGGCATGGGCGTTCGTCCTCGCCGCGTGCGTGCTCGGGATCGCCGTCTACCTCATCGCCGGCCTGCTCGAATGGCTCGCCACCCCGTGGCGGCGCGGGTCGGGGTCGGGGTCGACAGCCAGGACGTAGACCAGCCAGAGCGTAGACCAGCCAGTACATAGGTCAATCAATACGTGGGCCGGCCAGTAGGTAGGTCAACCAATACGTAGGCGGCAGGTGAGCGGCGAACCGGGCCGCCAGGCGGGCGGCGTGGCCCGTGGACATCCGGTTCGTCGGCGGGCGGCGTGGCCCGGTGGATCCGAGGCGAGACGCGGGCGGTGCGGCCCGCTGACGAATACGACGGACTCCGGAGTCCGGACGACCAGACGAGAGGGGCCTGGGCGTCGTTCCCGGTTCCGCGACGGCCCGAGCAGGTGGAGGGGACATGAAACGACGGTTGGCCGGAGGGCTGGCGGCGGCACTTGCCGTGACGCTGGCGCTCGCGGCGTGTAGCTCCAGCGACGACGAGACGACGACGCCCGGCGGCGGCGCGAGCTCGGCCGCTGGGCTCACGCCGGTGAAGCTGCAGCTGCAGTGGTTCACCCAGGCGCAGTTCGCCGGCTACATCGCGGCGAAGGAGAAGGGCTACTACAAGGACGTGGGCCTTGACGTCTCGATCCTTGAGGGCGGCACCGACATCGTCCCGCAGACGGTGCTCGCGCAGGGCAAGGCCGACTTCGCGATCGCCTGGGTGCCGAAGGCGCTGGCGTCGCGTGAGCAGGGCGCGGCGATCACCGACATCGCGCAGATCTTCCAGCGGTCCGGCACGCTGCAGGTCAGCTTCAAGGACAAGAACATCACCACCCCGGCCGACCTGAAGGGCAAGAAGGTCGGCGACTGGGGCTTCGGTAACGAGTACGAGCTGTTCGCCGCGATGACCAAGGCCGGGGTCGACCCGTCCAAGGACATCACGCTGGTTCAGCAGCAGTTCGACATGAAGGGCCTGCTGTCCGGCGACATCGACGCTGCCCAGGCGATGAGCTACAACGAGTACGCCCAGGTGCTCGAGGCGACGAACCCGGCGACCGGCAAGCTCTACCAGCCGAGCGACTTCAACACCATGAACTGGAATGACGTCGGCACCGCGATGCTGCAGGACGCCATCTGGGCGAACACCGACAAGCTGCAGGGCGACAAGGCCTACCAGGACACGGCGACGAAGTTCGTCACCGCGTCGATCAAGGGCTGGATCTACTGCCGCGACAACCCGACGGACTGCCGCGACCTGGTCGTCGCCGCCGGCTCGAAGCTCGGCAAGAGCCACCAGTTCTGGCAGGTGAATGAGATCAACAAGCTGATCTGGCCATCACCGGACGGTATCGGCCTGATCGACAAGACGAAGTGGGACCAGACCGTCACCATCGCCAAGGGCACCAAGAACGCCGACGGCGACACCGTCCTGAAGGGCGACCCCGAAGGCCTCGCCTACACGAACGACTACGTCACCAAGGCGCTGGCGGATCTGAAGGGCCAGGGCGTCGACGTCACCGGCAGCGGCTTCAAGCCGGAGACCGTCACCCTGGAGGCGGGCGGCGTCTGAGATCGGGTGACTGACCCGACACCCACCTGACCCGACACACATAGACAGGCCCGACCCCGCCGGTCGCCGGCCGGCCGGGGCCGTTTCGATTCCTTTCCGGGACATCAGTACGTCCTGTTCGGGACATCGGCATGGCCAGAGCTGGGGCCGGCGGGTCAGGCCGATACCGATCAACCGGCTCGCCCCGCGGCGCGCACCCCCCGCGCCGCGGGCGAGCCGGCCCGGCGTCTGCTCGCGTCCAGGCACGGCCTCGGGGTTTCCTGAGGGGTAGAGCCGGGTGGGGACGGCGGCGCGGCAGCGAGGCGTTGAGGCGACGAGGCGACGAGGCACTGAGGCAGCGCGGTAGCGAGTGGCAAGCCCTGGCGGCGAGGAGGCAGCGGGTTCCATGGGGACGAACAGCAAGACGTACGAGGACGACCGCAAGCACGTCTTTCATTCGTGGTCGGCGCAGGCGGCCCTAACCCCACTGGTGGTCAACCGGGCCGAGGGCAGCTGCTTCTGGGACGAGTCCGGCAAGCGCTATCTGGACTTCTCCTCCCAGCTGGTCAACGCCAACATCGGCCACCAGCACTCCAAGGTCATCGCGGCCATCGTCGAGCAGGCCCAGAAGCTGACCACCATCGCCCCGTTCCACGCGAACGAGGCCCGTTCCGAGGCGGCCCGGCTAATCGCCTCGCACGCCCCCGGCGACCTCGACAAGGTCTTCTTCACCAACGGCGGCGCCGAGGCGACCGAGAACGCCGTCCGCATGGCCCGCCTCGTCACCGGCCGGCACAAGATCCTCACGGCCTACCGCTCCTACCACGGCGCCACCGGCGGCTCGATCGTCCTGACCGGCGAGCCGCGCCGCTGGGCCAGCGAGCCCGGCATCCCCGGCGTCGTCCACTTCTTCGGCCCCTACCCGTACCGGTCGCCGTTCTACGCCGCGAGCGCCGGGCAGGAAGGCGAACGCGCCCTCGCGCACCTCGCCGATGTGATCGCGATGGAAGGCCCGTCGACGGTCGCCGCGGTGCTGCTGGAAACGGTCGTCGGCACGAACGGCATCCTCGTCCCGCCGGACGGCTACCTCGCCGGCGTGCGTGAGCTGTGCGACCGGCACGGCATCCTGCTGGTCGTCGACGAGGTCATGTCCGGCTTCGGCCGCTGCGGCGAATGGTTCGCCGTCGATCGCTGGGGCGTCGTCCCCGACCTGATCTGCTTCGCCAAGGGCGTCAACTCGGGCTACATCCCGCTGGGCGGTGTGATCATGGGCCCACGGGTCGCCGACGCGTTCGCGACCCGGTCCTACCCCGGCGGCCTCACCTACTCCGGCCACCCGCTGGCCTGCGCCGCCGCCGTCGGCTCGATCCGGGCCTTCGAGGAGGAAGGCATCGTCGAACACGCCCGGACGCTCGGAACGGACATCATCGGCCCGGAGCTCGAGAAGCTCGCCGCGAACCACCCAAGCATCGGCGAGGTCCGCGGCCTAGGCGTCTTCTGGGCCATCGAGCTGGTCCGTGACCGGGAGACTCGCGAGCCGCTGGTCCCGTTCAACGCCGCCGGCCCCGACGCTGCCCCCATGGGCGCTATTGCGGCGGCCTGCAAGGAACGCGGCCTCTGGCCCTTTACGCATTTCAACCGGGTCCACGTCGTCCCGCCGTGCACGATCACGGCCGAGGAGCTCCGAGAAGGCCTGGCCATCCTCGACGAGGCCCTCACCGTCGCCGACACCTACGTCACCGCCTGACCCACGGCAGCCGCGGCCCCGCCGGCCCCGCCGGCCGGCGGGCGCTGGGGGCGCCGGGGGCGCGCTGTCGCGCCAGGTCGATCTCCAGCCTCTCGGCGAACTCCGCGTGCCCTGACTTGCGGACGGCTGAGATCGCCGCTTCGCGTCCCGATCAGGCCCTTGCGGAGGCGTGGGGCGGGGTAGGGCATGTCGACGAGACAGGCATGTCGACGAGACGGGACGGGTTGGGCGTGCTTCCCGTCGGTCGACAGAGTCGCCGGGAGTACTGATCGGTTATTGGTCGCCACGTCATTTAGGGGTCGATCTTTTTCTGAACGAATTTTCTCGAGGAATTCTCGCTGTTGTCGTTCGTATTTTTCTGGTGCCGGGGTGCGGCTCCGGGCCCTGTTTGACGAATTCGTCAAACCCGTTTATTGTCGAACTTGTGTTCGATATGAATGGTGACCCGGATCGGGATGGCCCTGTCCCGTCATCCCGGCCCACGCTGCCCGGCGCGGCCGGTGCGCCGCGGCCTCGTTCCGTTGCCCGGCCGCCGGCTGCACCGGCGCCATCGTCGGCCGCATTGAGACGGCCGGAGGCCCACACCACGGCCCGGATGACAAACATGGCCGCCACCGTGCGTCAGACCCATCGCGGCGCTGATCGCGTGACCACCGCCTGTCGAGCGGGGCCGGCCAGCGTCCGTCCGACCGCCGTCCGTCCGACCACCGACGATCCGGTCGCGCTCGGTGATTCGGCTGTGCTCGACGATCGGGCTGTGCCCGACGGGCCGGCCCTGCCCGGTGGCCCAGCCGTGCTCGGTGGTTCGGACGCATTCGTTGGCGCGGCTGTGCTCGACGGACCAGTCCTGCCCGGTGGCCCAGCGGTGTCCCGCGGTTCGGCCGTGTCCGGTGGCCCGGCCGTGTCCCGTGGCCCAGCGGTGTCCGGTGGCCCGGCCGTGTCCCGTGGCCCAGCGGTGTCCGGTGGCCCGGCCGTGTCCCGTGGTTCGACCGTGCGGGGTGGTCCGGCCGTGCCTGGTGGTCCGGGCGGCGCCGCGGGCCATGCCGACTCCGCCGGCCGAGGGGCGGACGCCGGGGGCGACCAGGTGACCCACGAGGTCGTTTCGGGGCTGGTGGCGCGGTTGGCCGTGGTGGACGCGGTGTATGACGAGACGTTGGCGAAGCTGGAGACCTGCTCGAAGGAAGAGGCCCTGGAGCTGGTCGTGCTGCTGATGGGGCGGCACGCGGCGCGGCTCGCGGGGCTGACGGTGCGGGCGCAGGTCCGGCTGGCGGAGCTGCATCCGCCGGGGCCGGCCGAGAACGACGTCGATGAGCCGGGCGACCCCTACTCGGAGTTCCTGGCGGACCGGGTCGCCCCGGAGTTGGCCCAGTCACCCCGCACCGTCTCCAACCGGCTCGCGCAGGCGTGGGATCTGGCCGGGAAACTGCCCGGCGCCGTGGACGCGCTGGTGGCGGGGGAGCTGGACTGGCGGCGGCTGCTCGCGCTGTTCGACGTTACCGAGCACCTGACCGAGGGGCAGCGTGCCGTCGCCGAGGCGCAGATGCTCGCCGGGAAGAAGCTGGGCTCGCCGACGCTGTGGCGGCGCAAGGCGCGCCGGCTCGCGCTGCGGCTCGACCCGGCGGGGGCGGCCCGGCGGCGCCGGGAGGCGCACGCGGAGCGGGACGTCACGGTCGAGCCGTTGGAGGACGGGATGGCGCGGCTATCGGCGACGCTCGTGGCCGAGGATGTCCGCGCGATCTGCGACCGGATCGACCGGCTCGCGAGGAAGGCGCGTACCGACGGCGATGGTCGGCCCATTGCGGCCGTCCGTGCCGACGTGCTCGCGGCGCTTCTGCTGGGCAACCGGCGTGAGTACGTGACGACCGAGATCCAGGTGATCGCCCCGATCGGCACGCTGGCGGGGCTGGACGACAATCCTGCCGAGCTGGTCGGCTACGGGCCGATCCCGGCCGGCGTCGGGCGGGCGCTGGCCGCCGATGCCCGCTGGCGTCGCGTGCTGACCGACCCGACCACCGGCACCGTCCTCGACCTTGGGCGCCGCCGGGTCCCGGCCCCGGATCTGGCCCGGCTCATCCGATATCGCGACCAGCGCTGCACGTTTCCCGGCTGCGCGGTCCCCGCGGTGAATGCCGACCTGGACCACACCGTCCCCTGGGCCCGCGGCGGCGCCACCGCCTTCGACAATCTCGGCGCCGCCTGCCGCCACCACCACCGGCTCAAAACCGAAGGTGGATGGAGACTCGGCCAGCCCCGTCCCGGAGTGTTCGTCTGGACCAGTGTCGATGGCCGCGCCTATCGCAACGACACCAACACCAACGATGGTGAGGGCCTCCTCCCGGACCAGGACCGCGACACCCGGTCCACCGTCCCGGCCGGAGCCGAACCCGGCTCCAAGTCGATGATCCCGAGGCGCCGGACTCCTGCCCATGGCCCTTGCCCCTTCTGACGCCCCTTCCAGACGATCAGGGGAATCCACCGGCGGCCGGACACCTCCCGGCCGAGCGGGTGGCCGGCGCCGAGGAGGGCTGGTGAGCTGGCCGTGACCGCGCCGCGGACCCGAGGAGCGGGCTCGCGGGCGTTACCTCCCAACGTTCTCGCGGGCGTTACCTCCCAACGTTAGGGCCCGGGATGCCTGACGGCGGGATACCTGACTGGTCAGCTCTGCCGAGATTCGGCGAGGAGGGCGGGAAGGTCAATGCTCTCGTCGACAGTGAGGTAGGCGTGGTCGTCGGGAAGCGGGAAGTGTCGGGAAGCGGGAAGTGTTGAGGCCCCAGCGCCGTCCGAACTGGGTGGTTGGCGCGCTGGCCGGCAGCTTGAACGGCTGGCCCAGCTCGGCCTTGGTGACGACGAGCTGCCGGGAGCCGCGTATGGGGACTCCGGTAGATGTCCCGGTAGATGAAAACGTCACCGCCCGCCCCAGCGATACCTGGGGCGGGCGATAACAGCGGCCGTTACTGGATAACAGTGGCCGTTGCTAGATAACAGCGGCCGTTACTGGATAACAGCGGCCGTTGCTGGTGGCGGCGGGTCAGCGCCGGCCGGCGGGCTTGTCGAAGGAGGCTCTCGGGCCCGTCGACTGGCCGGGGATCGCGGAACCGTTGGACCGGGCCGCGGCCGCTTCGGGCACGATCTCCCCCAGCTCGTCGGCGGTCGGCTCGACGGACAGGCGGGGGAGCCGCCGGTCGAGAGCGCGGGGGAGCCACCAGTTGGCCTTGCCGAAGATGTGCATCAGGGCGGGAACCAGCACGGTGCGGATCACGAACGCGTCGATCAGGACCGCCATCGCCAGGCCCAGGCCGAAGAGCTTCAGGACACGCTCGTCGCCGAGGACGAAGGATGCGAACACCAGGGTCATGATCGCGCCGGCGGCGGAGATGACCCGGCCGGTCTCGGCCTGGCCGAGGGAGACGGCGAGCCGGTTGTCGCGCCGCGCGCTCCACTCCTCGTGCATCCGGCTGACCAGGAACACCTCGTAGTCCATGGACAGGCCGAACAACACGGCAAACAGGATCACCGGGATGAACGCCTCGACCGGGCCGCCGGTGATCCCGATCAGGCTGCCGAACCAGCCCCACTGGAAGATCGAGACGATCACGCCGAACGCGGCGCCGACCGCGAACAGGTTCATCACCGACGCGGTCAGCGGGATCAGCAGGCTTCGGAACACCGCCACCAGCAGCAGGAACGCGAGAATCACGACGATGCCTATGAACAGCGGCAGCTTGCTCTGCAGGACGCTGGAGAAGTCGTCGCCGGTCGCCGTCGAGCCACCGATGTAGACCTGGGTGCCTGAACCGGCGACGACCGCGGGTACGACATCGTCGCGCAGCCGGTCAAGAAGCTTCGACGTCTCGGCGGCTTGCGGGCTGGTCGTGGGGAACAGGGTGACCGTCGCCGCGGTCCCTGTCGGGCTGTACTCCGGCTCGCTGACGGACGCGACGCCAGGAGTGTCAGCCAGGGTGTCGACGAGCCGCGAGACCGTCGCCTTGTCGGCCTCACTGCCGGTGCGTGCCGCGATCAGGAACGGGCCGTTGAAACCAGGACCGAAGCCCTCGGCAAGCAGGTCGTAGCCGCGCTTGGAGGTCTTTGTGTCCGCACCGTTGCCCTGGTCGGACGAGCCAAGGCGCAGCGAGAAGAACGGCAGTGCGATCACGACGATCAGCGCGGCGGCGAGGACGGCGAGCCTCCTTGGCCTCGCCTCCACGATCTTCGACCACCGCCACCAGAAGCCGCTCGGCCGCTCCGGCTCCGGGCCGTGCTGGGCGATCCGGCGCCGTTCGCGGCGGCTGAGCACCTTCTGCCCGTAGAAGCCGAGCAGCGCGGGCAGCAACGTGACCGAGGTCGCCATGGTGAGGGCCACGCCGAGGGCGGCGGCGACCGCCACGCCGTAAAGGAAGGTGACGCCGAGAGCAAACATGCCGAGCAGGGCGATGCACACCGTGACTCCGGCGAACAGCACCGCGCGGCCCGAGGTGTTGACCGCGTTCACCGCGGCCTCCTCCGGGCTCTTGCCCGCCCGCAGCGCGATCCGGTGCCGGTTGACGATGAACAACGCGTAGTCGATGCCGACCCCGAGCCCGATCAGTGTGGTCAGCGTCAGGCTGACCTCCGAGAAGGTCCAGACGTGCGACAAGAGCGGGATAGTGCTGGTCGCGATGCCGAGAGCGACCAGGGCGGTGATCAGCGGCAGCGTTATCGACAGCAGCGAGCCGAACGCGAAGAACAGGATGATCGCCGCGGCGATGATGCCGATCAGCTCGCTGTAGCTCTGCCCGGGCTGCTCGGCGGCCGAGACGATGTTGCCGGTCGCCTCCACCTGCAGCGAGCCCTTGTCGGCGGCGCGCGCCGTGTCGACGATCTTCTTGATGTCCGTGGCGGTCAGATCCGAGGCCTGGCCATCGACCGTGAGGGTCGCGAATGCCGTCCGGCCGTCGGCGCTGATCTGCGACGCGCCCTTGGCGTCGTAGGGGCTGGCGACGCTGGCGACATGCGGCAGTTTCGCCAGCGAGTCGAGCATCGACGCGGCGGGCGTGCGCAGCGCGGCATCGGTGAGCGAGCCCGTCCGCGCGTGCAGCACGATCGACGCGCTCTCGCCGGAAGCCGCGGGAAAATCGCTTGCCAGCAGGTCATACGCTGCCTGGGAGTCGGTGCCCGGCAGGGAGAAGGCGTCCTTGTAGTCGTCGCCGATGGCGCGCGCGGCACCGCCGAGGCCGACGAAGGCCACGAGCCAGGCGATCAGGACGATCCAGCGGTGCTGGAAGCACCAGCGGGCGAGCGCTGTCACGGTTCTCCTCGGGTCGACAGGTATCGCTGGGTCGACAGATATCGCTGTGGATGTCGCTGGGTGATCGCCCGTGTGCGTACTGGGCGAGCTCGCCGGTCGTTGGGCCCGCTCGGCTAGGCCTTACCGATCGGTCGGTTACCGAACAGCTTACCGGTCGTTCGGTAGGTCAGCGGGAGGCTAACATCACGGTTTCGAGCAACCGGGGAGGCGCCGGGGCGCGTGTGCCCGCGCGTCTGGGGCAACTCCCATACGGGAGGGTGGACCTGTGTCTGGTGAAGGCCTCCGGGCGCGTGAGGCTTCGCCGTCCGGGGTTCCTGCTGGATCCGGGGTTCCTGCCCGATCGGCGGAGCCGATCGGGGAGGTCAGGGAGCCGATCCAGCAGGTCCGGCGCGCCCACCGGCCCGCGCTGACTGGCCGCGCCGCACCAGCAGTCCCCGCCGACCGGCTCCCCGAGGCCACTGGCGTGCGGGGGACCGACACCCGAGGCAGGATTCTCGACGCCGCCGTCTCCTTGTTCGGTGAGCATGGCTACGCCGGTACCTCCGTGCGGGACATCGCCGAACGCCTTGGGCTCACCAAAGCCGCGCTGTACTACCACTTCCCGTCAAAAGAGACGATTCTCGATGCCCTGCTCGATCCCTTCGTGACCGAACTCACCCGAATCGTGGAATTGGTCAGGGGAGCTCCTCCGCCGGAGCCCAAGGTGATCATCGAGCTGATGGCCGGCCTGCTCGCCGGTCCGGGCAGTATCCTTTGCGCGTTCGTCAACGACCCGTCGGTGCTTCACCGCAAGATCGGTGAAGAGGACGTCTTCTCCTTTTCGGAGGAGGTTGTCCGCGCCCTGGCCGGGTCGGACCCGACGCCCACCGCGTTGCTGCGCGCGCGCTGCGCGCTCGGCGCGGTGCAGAGTGGCATCCTGGGTGCCGCCTTCAGCCGGCCGCGTGCCCCTGGCGGCGGGACGGCCAGCGAGGGAGTGACCTGCGGCACCGGGGCGCTCATGGCCGCGCCCGACACCGAGACCGACACCGAGACCGACGCCGACGCCGAGACCAAGGCTGAGTCCAAGATCAAGGCCGAAAGCGTGCTCGGGGCGCAGGTGAGCTGGCCACCGCATCCGATCATCGCGGAAGACGTACGGTCCGTGATCGTGGACGCCGCGATGGCGGCGCTGGGCGGCGGGCGCCCGGCGGGCCCGCCCGGCCCGGCCGCGCCCGGCGCGAGCCAGGGCGGCCTCGCCGGCGTCGGCACGCGGTAGGTGCCGCAGGCTCCGACTGGCGCGACTGGCGCGACTGGCGCGACTGGCGCGACTGGCGCGACTGGCGCGGCGGGCGCGTCCGGGCCGCGCGTGCCGGCGGCGGTTTTCGCTGGCCTGTTAGGCATCGCCGTGCCTGGCGGATCTTGTGCGAGATCACCAGGTCCCGTCGCCAGACGTCACGGCCGTTCGACACTGACCGCGCACGGGCACCCCTTTAGATCATGTTTGTCCGAGACGGTAGGGTTGTGTCTGTGTGGGAGATGGTTCCGTGTCTGGGCGGTGACATAGCGTCGTGCCCGCTCTACGACGCGAGGGGTCTCTGTGCGCTGACAGTGAAGGTGCCCGCGAGCACCTTCGCGATCGTGTGCGCAGGTGGCTCGGTGACCATCGGTCGAGCGTGACGGCCCGGCCGGACGGCAGGCAATGTCGCTACCGGTGGGCAACGCGTGTCACAACGGCGTCACAGCCGTGTTCCGCCAGATGTCCCCATCATGTCTACCGCATGTCGCCGGTGTGTCATTCCAACCTGATTCACAGACGTAAATCGAATGAATAGTTGGCCGGGCGCCGGCAAGATGCGCTCTGGGTAATCGTTCCGTACCCTTCGGTGGACGAGTATCGGTCGCGCCGACGGGGCTGGGTGCGTGATGTCATCCATCTGACCATGGACGGGATCGCCGGGGGGCGGTGAAATGATGGGGCTGCCCTTGGCGGGCCCAGCGTCAACGCGGACGCACAACCTTGCCGCTGTAGCACTGGGCACGTTCAGTTCAGTTGATGGCTGTCGGGGCCTTGCCGGGCAGTTGGGATGTGGAGGATATGGGGACGCCTCCGCATGTTCATCTAGCCTGCCACTCGACGGGCCCGGGCCGGCACACTGGGCTGGTTCATCGTGTTCGCTGTCGTCTGGCAGGTTCCCGGTGGTCTGGTACATGATGTCTGCCCCTCCGGGGGCGACCGCCCCCGCCATGGCCGGCGTCGTGCCGGCCATGACAGCCGACGCGACCGGAGGTGTCTGAGGCGTGAGCACCCGCTCCCGTCCCGCTGTCCAGGACCGGGCTTCCCGGCCGGTGATCAGCAGGGCCCGGGCGGCCACGTCCGCTCCCTGGCCACCGCGCACCGCGCTTGTCACGGGTGCGTCCAGCGGAATCGGCCGAGCCGCCGCGCTCCAGCTCGCCCACGAGGACACCCGGGTGCTGCTGGTCGGGCGTAACGGCGTCGCCCTCGACGAGGTGGCGGCGGCGACCGGTGGCCACCGGTTCGCCACCGACCTCGCCGTCGTCGGCTCGGAGAACGCTGTCGCGTCCCGCGCCGTCGAGATCCTCGGCGATGTCGACCTGCTGGTCTGCTCGGCGGGTGTGGGCGCGGCCGGGCCGTTCGAGGCCATGTCGTCGACCGCCCTGCGCAACCTGGTCGCCGTCAACGTGCTGTCGCCGATGATGCTGGTCCGCGCGGTCCTGCCCGCGATGCTCGAGCGTGGCGAGGGCCGGATCCTGCTGGTCGGCAGCGTCGCGGGCGCGCTCGGTGTGCGCGGGGAGGTGGGGTACTCGGCGAGCAAGGCGGCGCTGATCGGGTTCGCGGACGCGCTGCGCGCCGAAGTCGCCGGCCGAGGCATCACGGTGACGCTGTGTTTACCAGGTGCGGTGGACACGCCGTTCTTCCGCCGTCGAGGCGCTCCCTACGTCCGTCGCTGGCCCAAGCCACTGCCCCCTGGCCTGGTCGCTGAACGGATGCTGGCGGCGGCCGGGCGCGGTGACGCCGAGGTCTGGGTGCCCGGGTGGATGTCCCTGGCGGCGCGCGTGCACGGGGCCGCGCCACCGATCTACCGGCGGCTGGCCAACGTGTTCGGATAGCGAGCACCCGCCGACAGCGGGCACCCGCGGGCGGCGAGGACCCGCCGACAGCGAGGACCGAAGCCCGAGCAGAGCAGCCGGCAGCCGCCGTGAGCCCCGAGACTCCAGGAGAACGCCGCTCCAGATGCGACCGAACAGCCTGATCGTGTCTCCAGCGGCCAGCCTGGTCCCGAGCCCGACCAGCTTCGCCAGCGCCGTGCGCGCAGATCGCCCCCGAAGGAGAGGCGCATGACCACCACCGACATCCGGTCACAGGGCGGTAGTGGCTCCCCCAACGACCCGCTGGCGCGGACCGCCGAGGAGACCGGCGACGCCACGCGTCCGCAGGCCTCGGAGCAGGCCCAGCGCGGCCGGCCGCGGCGAGCCGAGCCGGCGGGGGTCACCGACCTCGCGACGACGACCGACGAGGTGCTGCGCGCCGCCTACGGGGAGAACTTCCCGGTCTCGCCCATGGTGCTGCCCGCCGGCATCCGCGACCACTTCAAGGCGCTCTACGGGTTCGCCCGGCTCGTCGATGACATCGGCGACGAGGCACCCGGCGACCGGCTCGCCCTGCTCGACCGGCTCGCCGCCGACCTGGAGCTGATCTGGACCAGCGAGCCGCACCTGCCCGTCCACCAGCGGCTCGCCGGCACCGTTCGGGCCTGCGACCTGCCCGCTGAGCCGTTCCTGCGGCTGGTCGAGGCCAACCGGATGGACCAGTGGGTGACCCGGTACGACACGTTCGACGACCTGCTGCGCTACTGCACGCTCTCGGCCGACCCGATCGGGCGGATGGTGCTGGGCGTGCTCGGCCAGGCCACACCGGACCGGCTGATCCTCTCCGACCGGGTGTGCACCGCGCTGCAGCTCGCCGAGCACCTGCAGGACGTCGCCGAGGACTACGCCGCCGGCCGGATCTACCTGCCGCTGGAGGATATGGACACCTTCGGCGTCACCGAGCGCGACCTCGCGGCCTCGACCGCCTCGCCGGCGCTGCGCAACCTGATGGCCTTCCAGGTCGCCAGGGCGACCACCATCCTCGACCAGGGGGCGCCGCTGGCGAGCCTGCTGCGCGGCCGGATGCGGCTGGCGATCGCGGGCTTCGTCGGCGGCGGGCGCGCGGCGCTGCACGCCGTCCGGCAGTCCGGCTACGACGTGCTCGGCGGCGCGCCGAAGGCGAACAAGCAGCGGGTGGTTGCCGCCACACTGTGGGTGACTACCCGGTCCTACGCCCCCTCCGCGCGTGCCGCCGCGGCCGGCGCGAACAGCCTGTCGCCGCTGTGTGAGCCCCCGGCCCCGTCGTCCATTCCAACTGCGAGCCCGGCCGCGGTGAGCGCTGTCACCTCGGTGAGCGCCGCCACCTCGGTGGGGGCACCGAGCGTGGCGCCCGCCACGTCGGCGGGCACGAGCAGCGGCCCCGGCGCTGGGGATACCCCAGTGGGGGACGTCGCCGCGAACGTGACCGGAACAGGGGCCGTGACCGCGACAGAAGCCGTGCCAGAGGCAGGAGCCGCGACCGAGACACGGCCGACGGACGAGGGGGGCGCTCGATGACCGCCGCCGCGCCTCGGCCGACCGTCGCTGAGGCCTACGCCGCCTGCGAGGAGATCACCAAGCAGGCGGCGCGGAACTTCTCCTGGGGCATCCGGCTGCTGCCGGCCGATCGGCGGGCCGCGCTGTCCGCCGTCTACGCCTTCTCCCGCCGGCTCGACGACATCGGCGACGGCGACCTGCCGGACGAGCAGAAGATCGAGGGCCTGGCCAAGGCGCGCGCCGACATCCGTGGCCTGGACCCGGACAGCTCCGACCCGGTGATCGTGGCGCTCGCCGACGCGGCCCGGCGCTTCCCGATCCCGCTCGAGGCGTTCATCGAGCTGGCGGACGGCGTCGAGAGCGACATCGTGCCCGGCACGTACGAGACGTTCGACGACATGGTCGGGTACTGCCGCCTGGTCGCGGGCACGATCGGCCGGCTCTCGCTCGGGATCTTCGGGACGAAGGAGGCCGCGGGCCGCGGGGACGCGCCGGCGATCGCCGACGCCCTCGGCGTCGCCCTGCAGCAGACCAACATCCTGCGCGACGTGCGCGAGGACCTGCTGAACGGGCGGGTCTACCTGCCGCAGGCCGAGCTCGCCGCCGCCGGGGTGAAGCTCGCCGTCGACGCGAACGGCCGGCTGGGCGGGCCCGAGGACGCCCTGGTCGGCTACCTGCGCACCAGCGCGGCGCGGGCCGACGAGTGGTACGACCGGGGCCTGGCCCTGCTGGGGCTGCTCGACCGGCGCAGCGCCGCGTGCTGCGGCGCGATGGCCGGCATCTACCTGCGTCTCAACCGGCGTATCCGGACCGACCCGACGGCCGTGCTGACGCAGCGGCTGTCGCTGCCGGGCCGGGAGAAGGCGCTGGTCGCGGTGCGTAACCTGGCCGGCCGTCCCGAGGGTGTCCGGCGCGACGCGCCCGGTGGTGCCGGTGGTGCCGAGGGTGTGGCTCGATGACGGGCGAGGGGGGCAGTGCCCGGCCGCGGGTCGCGGTCGTCGGCGGTGGGCTCGCGGGGCTCGCGGCCGCGCTGATGGCCGCCGATGGCGGGGCCGAGGTGGTGCTGCTGGAGACCAGGCCGCGTCTTGGCGGCGCCACGGCGTCGTTCGACCGCAAGGGCCTGTGGGTGGACACCGGCCAGCACGTGTTCATGCGCTGCTGCACCGCCTACCGCGGTTTCCTGGGGCGCCTCGGCGTGGAGCACCTGACCACGCTGCAGCCCCGGCTCGACGTCGAGGTGCTGCTGGGTGACCGCCCGGGTGAGCGTGCCCGGCTGCGCCGCACGAAGGCGCGGCTGCCGGCGCCGCTGCACCTGGCGCCCGCCCTGCTCGGCTACAAGGCGCTGCCGGTGGGCCAGCGGGTCTCCGCGGCGCTGGCCGCGCTCCAGATCGGCCGGCTCGACCAGCGCTCGCCGAAGGTCGACGGTGCCTCGTTCGGCGGCTGGCTCGCCACGCACCGCCAGGGCGCCGTCGCCACCGAGGCGCTGTGGGAGCTGCTCACCGTCGCCACGCTCAACGCCCCGGCCGCCGAGGCGTCGCTGGCGCTGGCCGCCAAGGTCGTCCGCTCCGGACTGCTCGAGCGGGCCGATGCCGCCGACATCGGCTGGGCCGACGTGCCGCTGCAGCAGCTGCATGGCGAGGCCGCGGCCAAGGCTCTCGCCGACCTCGGCGCGGACGTGCGGACCAGCGTGAAGGTCCGCCAGATCACGAGAACCGACACCGGCTACGAGCTCTCGATCACCTCTGGCGGGACGGAGCGCGGGGACTCGGACGTGCTGACGGCCGACGCCGTCGTGCTCGCCGTGCCGCCGCCGGCCGCGGCGGCGCTGCTGCCCCCGGGCGCCCACCCCGACCCGGCGAGCCTGGAGGGCCTCGGCGCCTCCCCGATCGTCAACATCCACATGATCTTCGATCGCCAGGTGATGGACCGCCCGTTCCTCGCGGCCACCGGTTCGCCCGTCCAGTGGATCTTCGACCGGACAGGCCCCTCGGGCCTCGCCGCCGCCGGCGTCGCGCCGCCCGGATCGCAGTATCTGGCCCTCTCCCAGTCGGCCGCCGCGCCCTGGGTGGACCGGCCCGCGGCGGAGCTCGGCGCCGAGTTCGTCGCCGAGACGCGCCGCATCCTCCCGGCCGCGCGTGACGCGGAGCTGGTCGAGGTCTTCGTCACCAGGGAGCGCACCGCGACCTTCCAGCAGGCGCCCGGATCGCTTGCGCTGCGCGCGGCGGCGAAGACCGGTCTGCCCGGGTTCGCCCTGGCCGGCGCGTGGACCGACACCGGCTGGCCGGCCACCATGGAGGGAGCTGTGCGTAGCGGGCTTGCTGCTGCCCGTGAGACGCTGGCCGGCGTGGGGGTGCACGTAGGGGAGCTGGAGACGGCTTCGGGTGACGTGGCGTGGCCGCGGCTGAATGTCGCGAGGGCCAGAACGGGAGTCCCGGCGCAGGCTCAGCGGCCCGTCGCGGCCCGTGACCAGCCCGCTCCCGGAGTCTCAGGCCACCCAGAACCCAACCCGTCGGCCACCCCAACACCCGACCGGCAGACCAGCGACGGTCGCGCCAGCGACCCAGCACTGACCGTCCCGAGCGATGGTCGCGTCAGCGACCCAGCATCAGCCGTCCCGGGCGACGGTCGCGCCAGCGACCCAGCGCTGACCGTCGCGGAGCCGACGGTCCCGGCCAACGCCTCGGCCCGTGACCAGCCCGGCCCCGGAATCTCAGGCCAACCAGGAACCAGCCCGTCGGGCGCCCCAGCGCCCGACCGGCAGGGCGGCGACGGTCGCG
>NZ_MBLO01000112.1 GCF_001854805.1 Pseudofrankia coriaricola | reverse complement strand
ATCCCGATCAAGCAACCTACTGACTACACTTCGGACAACACAGGCCAAAGTGCCAGGCTGTGCGCGTAGCGATCTTCGAGCACTCGCAAGTTCGGTCTAACCGCTGAGGAGCCGCCTCGCGGATCACCGGGAGGTCCACCGTGTAGACCGGTCCAGCTCCTCCGCCGCCGCGACGACGACCTATGTGACACCCGCCACGGCGGATAGCGACGCGGCCGTCGCACCCTGTACTTGCCGCAAATTACGTCCGGGCAGGTCAGGCTGCGTGTTCGTACTCGTGCAGGATGCCGCCGAGCTCGTGGAGCCGGTAGTGCAGCTCGGGGTCGGGGACCGACCTACTCGGTGGAGCCGGGGACGTAGTCCATGGGTTCGCCGAGGTCCTTCCAGGAGGTGCAGTCGGCCCAGTCCGGGGTGGGGGAGAGCGTCCACCAGGAGATCTCGGGGTTGTAGTCCCAGCGGCCGGTCGCGGGGCCGAAGCGCAGGACGACCTTGCCGTGCCGGGCGAGGTCGCCGAGCCGGCCGGCCAGGTAGGACGACGACGTGTAGGTCTTCGCGGCGATGGTGGTGTGCCCGTAGATCTCGACGAGCCGCGCGAAGTCATCCGGCCGGCGGCGCGCGTAGGTGTGCTCGAGGACGCCGTACTCCACCCACCGGCCCCGGTACTCCGCGAGCGCCGCAGGCAGCTCGACCCCCAGGTCGAGCTCCTTGGCGAGACCGCTCGACCCGCCAGACCCCCGGCCGTTGCCGGAGCCTGCGGCGCCCTTCGCCGGCGAGGGCGCGGGCGGCGGTGGAGCGTCCTTCAGCCAGCGCAGCGGCCCGGGTTCGATGTGCCCCGTGGTCAGCGGGCACTCGAACAGCAAGGCCCCGTCCGGCAGACGCCTGGGCCGCACCACCTCAAGCGAATGCAACGGGCAGTAATGCAACTCCACCCAGCTGATTCTGACAGCGCCGCCCACGGCGACCCTCAGCCGGTGGTGTCATCCGGCAGGGCCTTTGCCCGGCCGCGTGCGCCATGGCGTCGAGGCACTGGGCGACTCGGACCGACAGCCGCGGCGCGTGACGGGCGGGGACTCTGGACGCGCGCGGTGTAACTCGGGGTGGTCGATGGCCCACGTTGGCTTGGTGTTCCACGTCCTGAGTGACGTCTTTTCTTGGACTCGGTCGGACCTGCTCGACATGTGGGCGACACTTGGGCGGTAGCACCACGGGGGAGAACTTCATGCGTACAATCGGGCATCCGGGCCGTGCCCGGAGGCGCGGCCTGTCATCCTCGGCGGTTCTCATCGCCGCCGCTGTCCTTGTCGCGGTCGCCGCGGCGTGCGTCCCGGCGAAGAGCGTTCCGACGCCCGCGGGAAGCGCGAGTTCCGGCGGTCGGACGCCGACGGCCGCCACGACAACCCTCCCGTCGATGTCGGCCACGTCGAGTAGCGGGCCGCCGGTCGCGGACGGGCACCGGTCGGYCCGCTGCACCCTCTGGGGCACCGATGGCAATGACAGCCTTACGGGTACCGCCGGTCGCGATGTCATCTGCGGGCAGAGCGGCGACGACGTCATCCGCGGGATAGGCGGCGACGACGAGCTCTACGGCGGCCCGGGCGACGACAACATCACCGTCGGGGTGACCAGCGGACCCGACGACACGGTCACCGTCTACGGCGACGCCGGCGACGACACGATCCACGGCGGCCCCGGCCGCGACAAGATCTACGCCGGCCTGGGCGACGACCGGGTCGAAGCCGGCGACGGCGACGATTGGATCTGGGGCGACGAATTTGCGCCCGGTTCGGCCCCGGCGCAGCCGGGCGGGGACGACGTCCTGTTCGCTGGCGCCGGCAACGACTCAGTGTTCGCCGGGGCGGGCAATGACTTCGTCGACAGCGGGACCAACACCCACATCGACACGGTCGAGGCTGGCGACGGGAACGACGTCGTGTTCGGCGGGGTCGGTGTCGTCGACAACTTCTGGGGCAACGAGGGCAACGACCTGCTGTTCCCGACCCCGCTGCGCGCCAACCCGTTGGGCAACGTCGTGATCGGGGGCGGCGGGAACGACGTCGCGATCCTCGCGAACGGCATGATGGACGGTTTCACCAGGGAGGACCCGGACTCGGTCAGGGTCCCGGTCGGCGACTGCGAGGTCGGCGTTCCGCTGACCGAGACCGAGAACCTCAAGAAGTGGGAGCTGTCCTGCACGCTGATCGGCCCGGTGAAGCTGACGGCCAAGGGCGATGAGGTCAAGGCCGAGATCGAGTCCGGCTTCTACAGCGTCTCGGCCTCTTGGACCGTCCGCCAGTGGCGCGACTTCCTCAACGGCAAACCGAGCACCCTGACCGCCGACCTCTGCGTTTGCGACCCGCTCATCGGCAAACTCCCCGGCGACCTGGTCTCCTGACGCCCGGCGGCCTTTGCCGGTACGCGTCCGTCAGCTGTATGCGGCGGCTGCGGGGGTCCGGATGATGGCGGGCATCAGCGCGGCTAGCGGGGTGCCGGTGTGCTCGGACCAGGCCCTGGCCGCGGCGGTGAGGCTGAGCGTGCAGCCGGCGAGGACGCGGGGCCGCCCTGGCGGACGATCAGCCAGTCCAGCAATCGGAAGGCGCGACCCTTGCGGGCCAGCGCGGATGTCGGTCGCGGCGCGTTCGCCGTTCCAGTGCCCGGCGGGCAGTTCGGTCCGCTGGCCCAGGCTGCTGGATGCGTCGGGGTCCTGGCCGGAGAGCCAGTCGTCGACAGGCAGGTACCGCCAGGTCGCGGGTTCTTGTCGACGCCGCGGCGATCAGCACGCGAACTCGGAAAGATCGGTCCCGCGAGGCGGCGGACAGCACGGGAACGGGGCGAATCAGGTGCTGGGGCGTATTCTGACCGCGGCGAGCTTGACGTTGATGTCGTGGAGGTCCAGGGACGCGGGGTTGAAGTCGGCGGCGGTGGTCAGGCCGAGCCAGCGGAGTCTGTCGTCGTGTTCGTCGTTGTCGGGGTCGATGAGGATGAGGCGGAGTTCCTCGTATCCGCTGGTTCCGCCGCAGTCTTCGGGTGGGCAGGCGCCTTCGCCGGCGGTGCAGGCCGGGTAGGTCTCGTTTACCTTGGCGGTGGTGTGGAGCTCGACGGTGATCTCGTGGCGCCAGTAGTCGCCGAAGTCGTAGGTGTAGCCGAGCCGGTCGCCGTGCTCGGCGACGACGGTGGCGAGGGTGACGGCGCGGTCGTCGAGGTGGGGGAGTTCGGGGTCGGGCCGGCCGTAGACGACATCGGGGCCGGTGCCGGCGGTGAATTCGTGCAGGTGGTAGTTCTGCCAGCCCATGGCGACCTGGATGACCTCGTGCAGCCGGTTGAGCGGGATGGCGGCGGGGACGAGGATCCGCCGCCAGACCTCGGGGTCGTGGGTGTCGGTGAGCGTGACGCGTAGCCGCAGCACGGGCGCGCCGGGGTCGGGCGCGCCGCGAAGCCGGTCGACACCGCGGCGACCCAGGTCGGTGAGGGTGTATCGGTCGCCGTCGGCACGCAGCACGCCGAGCCGGTGCAGCCAGTCGAGGGCGATCTGCAGGTCGCGGTCGTTGGCCTGTCGGGCACGTTCCACCTGCTCCGGCGTCCCGTCGATCACGTAGCCGGTCATGCCGACGCGCCAAGCGGCCTCGCCCAGCTCGTCGACGGGCATGCCCTTCTCCCGGGAGGCCAGCAGGCGCAGCACCTCGTCGATGCACTGGGCGAAGGTGAGACGCAGGATCGACTCGATCCACGCCTCGGGACACACCACGGGCCCCAGCTGCCCGAAGGCGTCGAACAGCCGCGTCCAGAGCTCGTCGGGACGACCGAGCAGGGCGGCGCTCTTCTTGACCGGGACGAGCCGGCCGAGGTTGACCCGCACGAGCCGGCTCGCCTTGGCCCATTCGAGGATCGTCGTGAGCTCGGGCAGGTCATCGCTGCTCTTCGTCCGGAACACCCGCCCGCCGATCTGCGGGTCGATCCGGTCCGCCGTGCCCAGCAGCTCTACCAGCTCTCGCGCGTCGGCGAGCCGCAGCCGCCCGGTCTGCGTGAGCTTGCGGCCCTCGCCCAGCCAGCCCACGAACCGGATGATCTGGTCGACCAGTCGCACCTCGGCGGTGTCCATACCGTCATCCTGTCCCAGCCCGCCGCGCCTGCCGACCAGCAGGCCACCGGGGCAAGCCGGCCCGTCGTCCGCCGGCGGCTGCGAACGGATAGCGCTGTCACCGAGCACGCCGCGCACCCGGGGGAGCCGGGCGGCCCTTTGCCTCACCCGCGCATCCGTGGGCGTCAGAGATCAAGGAACCCGTGGGCGACCGTTCGGAGGGAACCGTGGTGACCTGCGGGGGTGAGCTGCGCGGTGTGGCGTGCGGTGGCCGCCGCGGTGTGTCTTCGCGGCGCCTTCCGGCGGTACTGATTGCCGCGGGCCGGAGCGGGGCGGCGGGCCGCGGTGCCTGTGGCTCCGCCGTCCACGTCCGCCGCGCCAAGTCGTAACAGAGGCCCACAAGACCGCCGGAGCTGGATCGGGATCGGAACCCGGAAGATGCCTGGCATACGAATCCCTACATACGTTTGATGATCTTGGCGTCCTTTGGAAAGCCGGGATGTCAGACGCGGCGGTTCGCGGGCACGGTCGCCTCGGCGCGCATGTGGTCGATTGCGCGCGTGAGCGAGGAGACGGCGCTGGAGAGGGCGTGGTAGCGGGGGTTGGTGTTGTTCTTCGGTTCGCAGGTCCGGTTTCGTGTACGGCGTAGTTCGTCGATCATGCTTTCGAGTCGGGCGATCTCGTCGGCGTAGTCCGTGCTCATGTGTCCTCTCTCGTTAGCGTGTGGTCGACCGGTTTCCCAGACCCTCACCGCCGTATGCCAGCGACGGGCAGGACGATGAGAGTCCCGGCCTGGTCATCCCGGCCGAGTATGGCTGGAACCTGCCGCGCCTGGTAGTAACTCTTTTCCGCTCGCCAGGCGGCTGGCGCCTGACCGCCGTTTCCTGGCCTGGCGCGGCGCTGTCGACGAGTGCGCCCGCAGGCGATGTCTCGTGGCGGGGACGTTCGCGCGAGCGCGAAGGTGCGTCGCGATGCGCCATTGCCGCGACATATTTCTGGGCGGGTCGCGGCGCGGGAAACCCGGGCTGCTACACATCTGTCACGCTCGAAAGGCGTCATGGCCGTGCGAACGCCGGTTGCCGGGACCTGGAGGGGGAGCGCGTGCAGGAGCAGAGCCGGACCAGGTTGCAGTTTCGCTGGGAGCATGTGGACAAGACCCTGCTGCGGAACATTCTGACTGTCGTACACACGGCCAGTGGCTGGCGTGACGAAGAGGAGAAACGGCGGCTCGGGCGGCTCGACGAGCTTCTCGTCGCGCACGCGGAAGCCGTGCTGGGCAGGCATCTGGACACCAGGCATCTGCAGGTTGACGCGCTGGTCGACCTGCTGCGCGACGACTGGCTTCCGCATGCGGATCCGACGGTGCTCGCGGCCTTCGCCGAGATCATGTGGTTTGAGGTGTCCTCTCCGGCGGACCGGGCGGCCAGCCTGGACACGACCGCGGACCAGCTGGCGTTCCTGCGTCGGCGGTACCGGACGTCGACGTTCCGGCTGAACCTGCGCCGGGCTTTCCTGGACGCGCACAAGCGGCAGGTGCCGGTGACGGCGCGGCCGGACAGTCCGGACCGGGTGGAACCGGACCGCGAACCCTGGCTGCTCGCCGGTGTGGGGGTCGATGACCCGCGGGTCCCGTACCCGTTCCAGGAGGACGCGTGGCGGGCGCTGGACGCACTTGCTGATGGCATGCCAGTTGCCGGGCGGCGTGCTGGGCTTGTCGTGTTGCCGACCGGGGCGGGCAAGACCTATACGGCGGTCCGCTGGCTGCTGCGGCGGATGGCCGCCGACCCGCGGCTGCGGGTGCTGTGGATCGCGGACCAGCAGGAGCTGGTGGACCAGGCGGCGCGGACGTTCGTCGACCTGGCCGGCGCACTACCGGTGACGTTCGAGCGCACGCTGCGCCGGATCCACTCGTTGGCGAGCGCGTCGACGACGATCGTCGACGACGACAACGACGTCGTGGTCGTCACCCGGGCGAGCGTGACCGGTGGCAAGGCTGCGGTAGCCGCGCGGAGACGGCTCGGCCGGTTCCTCGCCGGGCGGTCCTGCGTGATCGTCGTCGACGAGGCCCACCACGCGGTCGCTGCCAGCTACGAGGCGCTGCTGGACCACGTCTTCACGGTGGCGGATCCGGTGCTCGTCGGTCTGACGGCGACGCCGTGGCCGGCGGGTGACGGCGCGCGGCGGCTGCGGGCACGTTTCCCGGTGAAGGTCGCTGATGTCCGGGCCCGTGAGCTGATCGAGTCGGGGGTGCTGGCCCGGCCCCTGTTCCGGGTCGTCGACACGCAGGAACGCCCTGCGCTGACGGCCGACGAGCTCGCCTCGATGGGGGTGGGCGGTGACCTGCCCGCCAGCGTGCTGCGCCGTCTCGACCGGGACGGGCGTAACGGGCTGGTCGTCGACACGTGGCTGGCCCGGCGCGACACCTGGGGCAAGACCCTGCTGTTCGCCGTCGACATCGAGCACGCCGACCGGCTCGGCGCGCGTTTCCACTCGGCCGGCGTCCCGACGAGGGTGGTACACAGCGGCCTGGCGCTCGAACGTGCCGCCAGGCTCGCCTGGTTCAAGGCGCAGACCGACGACTGCGTGCTGGTCAGCGTCGGCATGCTCACCGAGGGCGTCGACCTCCCCGACGCGCGCACCGCGTTCCTCGCCCGCCCGACCCGCAGCCGGGTGCTGATGCACCAGATGGTCGGGCGGGTCCTGCGCGGCATCCGCAGCGGCGGCGAGTCTGTCGCCTACGTCGTCGACCTGCGCGACCAGTGGGCCGACGACCTGGGTGTGCCGCACCCCTGGGATGTCCTCGGCGCCCACGCCGACATCGAGATCGACGCACCCAGCGCTTCGTCCGGCCGCGGCCGGCTGCCGCGGGTGCCCGACGAGCTGACCGACACCCTCATCACGCCGGACATCCTCTCGGAGCTCCGACGGCGCTACAGCGAACAGGCCGGCCCGGTCATCACCGACATGGCGGTCCTGACCGCCGCGACGCTGACCGGCTACTACGAACTGGGCGACCGCAACATCCCCGTCTTCGGGCACACGCAGAACGGCTTCCGGGAACTCGTCGACGCCTGTGCCAGCGGCGCGGCCCTCGACGTTCGCTGGCCGATCGAGGTGTTCGGCGACGTCCCCGTGCCACGCCCGTCGGACAGCGACGTCACCCGGTTCGTGGACTACCTCAGGGCGGAAGGCGTCGAGCCACCGTTCGTGCCCATCCGCGCGACCTACGACCTGCGCGCTGTGGCACAGGACCTGGCCAACGCCGGGCCGATGACGACCCGGCAGAAGCGCGCCTGGCTAAGCGACCGCTACGACAGCGGGCTCGCGGGACTCGCGACGCCCGGCTTCCGCCAGTTCTGCGAAGTCGTCGAACGAGCACTGTTCGAACTCGACGACGAACCGAACCAGCTCGCCGGTCCCGCCGGCGATCCTGAGAACCCCAGACACCGCCAGAACCCGCGCAGCGCTCTTTCACGGCCGCTGCCCCCGCTGGTGCCCGTCGCCGAACGCGACCTGGCCGCTCTGCTGAAACGCGTCTGCCTTCAGGGACGCGACCTGCTCGCCGACCCCCCCGACCTCGCCGCCCGCCTCGAGCCCGTTCCGACCATCGCCTGGACCCGCCGGCCGATACGGCATGCCCAGGCCTACTGGGCCCCGCGTATCGCGGGAAAGGGCCGGGGAACGCCGATCATCAGGGTGAACCGGCAGCTGTGCGCACGCCCGGACCAGATACCCGACGTCGTCCTGGAGTACCTGCTCTGGCACGAGATGCTCCACCAGGTCCTGCCAGGCCACGGCCACGACGCCGAGTTCCGCCGCCTGGAGGCACTCTGGCCCGACGCCGACCTGCACGACCACGCACTCGACACCCTCGCCGAACGCTTCGACCTCGACGACCGGTCCTGACACAGCCAGCACACATGGCCGTCGAGATCGGCGGCAGGAGCAGCCAAGAACGGAAAGGCTGGGCCTTGGTCCAGCCAAGGATCGCTGGAATGTCAAGGGTCCCGGCCTCCGAGGGCGGGCCCGTGCGGATCATCGACCCGGCCCGGGCACGCGGGTCACCACCGCGGCCGACATCATCACCGGACGCCCGAGACGGTGGGCTGCGGCACGCCAGCGGTGATGTCCTCGTCCGGCCTGGCGTCGACCAAACCGGTGACAGCTCCGGGCGAGGGCTCGGCGAGGGCCGCCGGGGGTCCTTGGCGATGACAGCGCGGCGCAGGGTCGGACACATGGCTCCTCGGCACCACCCCACCGGGCATTCGGACAGTCCGGTCGACACCGGCCGGCCAGCGCCGCCCGTGACTGAGCTCGCCGCCGCCCGGGGTCGTGCACCGGTGCGGATCGAGACTCCGGCGGCTGGTGGCGGCTGTTCCCCGTGACCGACCCCACCGGCCTGGGCCGACAGTTCGCAGCCACGCTGTCCACCGCCCCGACCGCCAGTCGGCTCGAGGTGGTCGTGTGGACGACCCGGGCGCCGACCCTATGGCAGCTGGAGGAGGAACTCGGCTGGGCGGTGCCGTCCACCGTGCGCCGCATCCTGACCACCAGCCCGCCCCGCCCCTACCTGCGCACCCACGCGGTGTCCGGCTGGCTACCCGACGAGGCCATCCAGACGGCGGCGTATCGCCCGTGGCGGGTAAGCCAGGTACGCCGCGGCACCGCCGTCCCGGTCAGCTACGGACGTCTCCTGCATGACGAGCATCCGCCGCGGGAATGGCGCTCAGGCGACCTACGCGCCGAGGTTCTGCTCGACGAGCCCGACACCGACCCGGCTGTGGCCACGTTTCGCTACCGGATCCACCAGCACGATCGGATCATGTTCGCCGGCCTATACCAGCCCTTCGACGGCGACACCGACGCGGCCGACGCCGCGGACGACGTCGAGGTCCAGGCCGAGGCCGCGCTCCGCGTCGCGCTGCGCTCCCCGGTCATACGGGTAGCGACCGATCCCGGGCTTTCCGACCGGCAGCCAATGAGCAGTACACGAACGGACAACCGGCCAGACGCCAGCGCGCCCTACGCATCGCTACGATGTGTAACCGTCGACCCAGACCCCAAGATTAGTTGCGGTCGCAACGGCACCGGTTCGGCACCGGAAATGCCATTCTCGGCTGCTCCGCGATCTTCGGAGGGCGTGATCGCCACCGAGAAACCGCTGTGCCACAGCAGTTTTGGCCTTGTGGGGCGGGTGGGGCTCGAACCCACGACCGGAGGATTATGAGGACTATCCGGCTATGCGGTGTGCTGAGCTGCATCAACGCATGTCACGCGCGACCGTGGATCGTCGAATACTCCTCTGTATGACGAGCCGGCCCAACAGGCTTCATGTGTCGGATATCACAGGCTTGGCGGCGACCACGCTAGAGCCGTCTCCGTTCACGGAGGGGTCCACACCGACCGGCTGCCGGGTCGCTTCCGGCGGGTTGGCACACCTTGTTGTGCGTCGCGATACTCACCCACCGGGCAGTCAAGGCCACCAGCGCATTACCCGTAGCAGCGACGGCACGAGCGCCGCACCTACCAACTCACGCAGGTCGTCCCGGGAGAGCACGGTTGGAAGGACGTCGATTACCGCTCCGCGTCCACTCAGCGACGCTGCGGCTAGGGCTTGGCTGAGGAGCGTTGCGCGCTGGTCGGTGGGCAGGTGCGGGGCCAGCGCCGCCAACGCCCGCGCCCGGTCGTCAGGCCGTTTGATGGTGGTTGCGGCGGTCAGCGCTTGGTCGAGGATCGGTGCGCGCTGCTTGGCGGGTAGGTGTGGGGCCAGTGCCGCCAGCGCCTGTGTCTGGGCGTATGGCTGCGTGATGGTGGTTGCGGCGGTTAGCGCCTGACCGAGCAGCTTGGCAGGCAGGTGCGGGGCCAACCCCGTCAACGCCCGCGCCCGGTCATCCGGATCGTTGATGGCGGTCACGGCGGTCAGCGCCTGACCGAGCAACTCGGCGGGCAGGTGCGGGGCCAATGCCACCAAGGCCCGTGCCCGGTCGTCCTGCCGTTTGATGGTGGTTGCGGCGGTCAGCGCCTGGCCGAGCACCGGTGCGCGCTGCTCCGCAGGCAGCTGCGGGGCCAGTACCGCCAGCGCCTCCGCCCGGGCGTATGGCTGCTTGATGGTGGTTGCGGCGGTTAGCGCTTGGTCGAGGATCGGTGCGCGCTGCTTGGCGGGCAGGTGCGGGGCCAGCCGTGCCAACGTCCGCGCCCGGTCATATAGCTGGTCGATGGTGGTTGCGGCGGTTAGCGCCTGACCGAGCAGCTCGGTGGGCAGGTGCGGGGCCAGCCCTGCCAACGCCT
>NZ_MBLO01000111.1 GCF_001854805.1 Pseudofrankia coriaricola | reverse complement strand
GCGCCCTGGCGTCCGGCCGGATGATCGCGGTTGCGGCGGTTAGCGCCTGGCCGAGGATCGGTGCGCGCTGCTCGGCGGGCAGGTGTGGCGCGAGTGAGGTTAACGCTTCGGCCCGAGGGGTTGGGTCGGGGATGGCTTGTGCGTAGGCGAGGGCGCGCCCGAGCGGCCACACGCCGGTGTCGACGAGTCGGAGAAGCAGGGCCAGGGGAATGTTCGCGGCGAGGGTAGTGATCGAGCCAAGGATCAGCGCGTAGCCGACGTGGCGGGCCAGGATGGTCGGGGGCTCGGCGGGAGAGCGGGTTCCCGTGTGGTCGCGGGCGGCTTGGATCGCGGTGACGTAGTCGGCCGTGGTGCCCTGGCCTTCGTGGGCGGCATACCAAACACTTTCGGTCTGGCCGCCACGAGTGCGCCGCTCGGCCGCGAGGATCGCATCGACAGTGTCAGCGTCATCGGCGGCGAGGAGATGGGGGACGAGCCAGGCCAGGCCGTAGCGGTCGGCGGCATCCCGTCGACCGGCAGCGGCAAGCAGCGGCAGGGCCTTATTCAGACTGCCCCATCGGTCAAGAAACCGATGTGCAATTAGCCCGTGCAGCTCGGCGAACCGGCCCGGGGGAAGACTGCCACGGGCGTAGTCAAACACCAGGTCATGCGCGGTCACCGTCCGGCTGTCCGAGTGCAGACGCACCAGGGACGCGCCGTCCAACTGGCGGAGCACGCTGCGCGCCGTCCTACCGTCCAGGGGACCGGTAGCCGCCCACAGATCGAGCACCACCGACACCGGAACCGGTCCATGGCCTTTGAACACCGCGAGCTCGGCCAACCGCGCCGCCGCGCCGTCGGGCAGGAGCTGCGTCCCGGCGTCGATCACCCCGAGCAGGTGCGGGTACGGATAGTCCGGGAACCGTGCGGTCAGCTCGACCAGGTCCGCCCGGTCGAACGCCTCAGCGATCTCCTCCCAGTCCCACAGCTCCCGGACCAGACCACCAGCGATCGCCAGAGCGACCGCGAGCCCACCACAGCGGTCAAGCACCCCGCGAGCCGTAGACAGCTCTGGCACCGGCTGCCGGGCGTAGGCGGCGAGCAGCTGACGCGCGGTCGAGTCGTCGACCAAGCCGACGGGGCAGATCGGCGTGGTCACCGGAAGGACATGGCTGCTACGGGACGTCACCAGCAGCCGCACCCCCGCCAGCCGAGGAAACCCATCGACCACGGCCGGTTCCCACACGTCATCCAACACGATCAGACACGCCGCTCCCGCCAACAGCCCACGCAACCGATCCCGACCCTCAGCAACATCCGCCACAGGACGGGGATCCCCAAACGCAGCCAGCACCCGCCCCTGCACCGCAGCCACATCTCCGCCCGGGTTCACCTCCACCCACACCGCCCCATCAACGAACCGGCCACGCACCTCCCCGTCGTGCAGCACCGCCCGGGCGACCGTCGACTTGCCCGCACCCCCCATCCCGACCACACCCACCGGACCTGCGCCGTTCACCGTCAACAGATCCCGCACCGCACCCACCGCCACCGTCCGATCCACAAACGGATCCGGAAACGGCCACCCCGCCCGCACCACGTCCCACGACGCCGGCACCCGCGCCCGGCCCGTCGAGGTCCGCGCACCTGCGGCGAAAACCTCGCTGTCCGGGAACTGCTCCAACGCCGCTGCGTACAGCCGCCCCCTATCCCCGACCACGGCACCATTCGCCAGCAGCCGGAACACCTCACCCCAGAACTCGGCCGCAGTCGACACCGCCCACGCGGGAAGATCCCCCACCGAGAACCCCACAGACTCCAGAACCCGCCGCGCCGCGGGCAGCTCCGGAAACGCCCCCGCGAACGCCGCGACCTCCCCGGACAGGTCGGCCACCCGCCACCCCCCTGCCCGCCACACGCCGGTCGGGCAGACACATCATGCCAGCCAGCCGGCACCCAGCCACTAACCCCGTCAAACCCTGGAGTGATCCCGGTTCTGTAGACAGTGGACGTACTTATCACTGACTACCAGGGAGATCCGGGGATGGGATCGATGCGGAGGAAGTTCACCCAGGAGTACAAGGATGAGGCAGTGGCTCTCGTCCTTGGTTCGGACCGTACGATCGCCGAGGTGGCGAAGAGCCTCGGGATCAACGAGACGAGCTTGGGGAGTTGGGTGAAGAAGGCGAAGGACACCGGCGAGGTTGGGGAGAAGCCGCTGTCGGTGTCGGAGCGCGCCGAGCTCGAGGAGCTGCGGAAGAAGAACGCACAGCTGCAGATGGACAACGCTTTCCTAAAAAAAGTGGCGAGCTTCTTCGCGAGCGACCAGAAGTAAGGTTCGAGTTCATCTCGGCCCACGCACCGAAGAAGCCTGCTCCCGCCGACGGGATGAACACCTTCCCC
>NZ_MBLO01000110.1 GCF_001854805.1 Pseudofrankia coriaricola | reverse complement strand
AGCACGGCGATCTGGTGGCGCAGCGCGAGGAGCTCGACGTCCTTGTCACGATCACTGCGAGGCAGCAGGCGCAGCAGCGCGAAGGCGTTCGTGACGCCGAGGTAGGTCAGCCGGAGCAGCACGAAGCAGCATCCTCGCGCAGCCGCGGGCCGTGCCGGGCGAGGGTCGGACGCTGCAGGGGCCACGGTCAGTCCCGACGGAGGCGACCGCCCTGACCAGCACGGATGGCATTTTCGGCATGCACAATGTCGAGGACCTCGTCGCGGACCTGCCCGCCCAGGCGTGGTGCCGGAGCTCCGCTGGCGCGGATACCAGTTACAGGTGCCCCGGCCAGCGGGATCGCGAGCTGGCCGAAGGCGGGGCCGCGATCGGCCATGCAAGGCTCCATTGCTATCGCAAAATCTATGCCATTGACGCAATGTTGATTTTGGTATAGAAAGCAACTGCGCACGATCGAGCAGGGCCGATCGTCACAGCGGGTAAGGCGCCAGCCTCGGACCCGCCAGTGACACCGTGCTCCCCGGTGGCGACGCCTTGTTACGGAGCCAGCGCGTCGAGAACAGACGCCTTCTGGAATCGTCGGGTCGCAGCGAACGGTCAAGACTCAAATCCTGCCGTCCGGATCGTGGACTCGGCCGCACCTGGCTGGGGTATCAACGAGCCCACGCCAACCTGGCCCGACCGCGACGACGTCGCGGTTTCGAACGATGTCGACCAATACAGCGACGGCGAAATGGCGACGCTGGCACGTGCCATCGATGGCCGCGAGCGGTGCCGGTGGGTCCGACTCCATCGCGCTGCCGCGGGGCAGTCGTCCGGGCATTCCATTGGCACCATGCGCGTGGCAGCACGCTGGATATACGTGCCGAAGAGGAACACGGCGTGGTCAGCCGACCCGATGAACACCATCTCGAGACCACGTCCGTGAACCTTCGCGGCTCGGATGAACCTAGGGTGCACCACGGAGAGGAGAAAGTGATGGCGAGGCGGCACAAATTCGTCCAGACTAGGGTGAGGAGGCGAGTGCCTACCCTGGGGTTAGGCATGATCCTGAGTCTCGCCATGCTCTTGGCTTTACCGGCGACGGCCCGCGCACAGACAGCGGTGACGAACGGCGGCTCTGCCAACGCGATCACCGAGATCAACGTGACGAACGACCCGACCAGGGACAACGGTCAGCCCGAGATCGCCGTCAACCCGAAAGACCGGAACAACCTGGTGTTCATCTCCACGGACCATCGGCCGGGAGAGAGAACGGTGACACCCGACAAGTTCCACTGCTACGCCGCGTACTCCCGTGACGGCGGCGCGAAGTGGACGGAGGTTCCCTGGCCAAACGGGAATCGGGCCATGTGCGGTGACCCGAACCTGGTCGTCGACTCCCACGGGGTCTTCTACGTCGCCTTCAACCGCCTGGGCTGCGCGCCAGGTGAACCCGAGCCCCCCTCGCCCGGCGGCTGCAACGACGTGCCGAACCATCTGGGTTTCTCGAAGTCGCTCGACGGCGGCCGTACCTGGTCCGCTCCCATCGACACTCCGCTGCTGATCGGGGTCACCCCTCGGCTACGGATCGACGCCGCGAATGACAACATCTACGCCGTCGGCCAGGACACGGCTGGCAACATCGCGGTCTCGGTGACCAAGAACCGGGGGGCGACCTGGAGCGATCCCGCGGTCCTGCCGCCGCAGCCGTTCGGCACGCAGATCGCCGCGCAGGGTAGAACCCTCGCCGCTGCGACCGGCATCACGGTGAATTTGGACAACGGGGTCGTGTTCGTGGGGACGGACGTGATCTTCCAGGCGAGCCGTGACGGTGGGAAGACCTTCACCAACTTCCCGGTGACAACGACGAACGGTACCCCAGTGGCGCCGCCTGTCGGCCCCTCCCTGCCCAACCTGACGACCGGCGCCACCGACCCTCTCCCGTGGGTCTCGGCGGATCCGACACACGACGGCCGGTTCGCGCTCATGATTCCGCGGGGCAACAACCTGGAGGTCTACATCACCGAGAACTCCGGTGCGAAATGGACTGGGCCGACCGTGATTCCCGCGGCGGGCGCGGTCAAGCCGTGGATCGATTTCGGCTCGACGGGGCTTCTCGGCGTCATGTGGCGCACATCCGCCGTCGATGTGTACTCCACGGTCTCGTTCAATCGCGGGAAGACCTTCAGTCATCCGGTGAAGGTCAACAAGGTGACGGAGCCAGACGCCACCGCCGCGGGCGACGAGTTCTCGCGGATCCTGGTCACGGACAAGTACGCATACGTGTCCTGGTCAGATGGCCGGAACGGCGGCACGCCCGACGGAATTCTCGCCAGGGTGCCGATCTCTCGGTACAAGTAGGTCCTACCGGGGCAGGTTCGACCGGGCTCGGTACCCAACCGGCACCAACCGAGTGAACCACTGAATTCACGTTCGGAGCGCAGAGTGGCCAGGAGGCGACCGCTTCCTGGCCACTCGACGTACCCATGGCCGGCGAAGTCTCTCCGCGCGGGAGGACGCGCGCGCCAGTCATCGTGCTGGTCAGGCGAAAAGCTCGACCACCCGCTGGCGGCCGGCGCTGAATTCCTGTAGTTGGATCGGTGTTCCGTCCGGGTCGGCGATGAAGAAGAACCGCGAGACCCAGGTTTCGGTGATCGGGCACAGCAGCGTGGCCCCGGCGGCAGCCACCCGCTGGTAGGCGTCTTCGACGTCGACGACGGTCAGTGCGATCTTCGGCCGCCCGAACTCAGGTTCGAGCCGACCAGAAACACGGCGATGTGCAGCGACGTCATCACCCCGGAGCAGATGGTCGCCCTCAACCAGCAACCCTGACGGGCCTGGGGCGACCACCAGACGACTCCGGGCATGAGCCCGGCCAGCCGACATTCCGTGCCCGCCGTCGAGGTATGACTTATTGCTGCTGGTGTCGCGCCAGAAATGCCGAAGCCCGTCCGACATGTCAGGACTCAGATCTCGGTCGGCCAGGACAGGAGGTATCGGCCATCGGTGGAGTGCGCGATCCGGCAGGCATGCGGTGTCTGGAAATGAGCGGGGGCGAGCAGATGCCCTGTCGTCGCGCAGTGGTCGAGGACCGCGCGTCGGGAGGCTGCGGCCGCCTGATGGTCGAAGTTTGCGCCGGGGCTTGGAGAGAGGGTCCACTCCGGGCGCAGGACGTGCACCGGGCTGTGCAGTACATCTCCCGAGAAGCACACCCCGTCCAGGTCGTCGGCGTAGCAGGCGGACCAATGTCCCGCGGTATGGCCCGGGGTCGCCAGCAGGGTGACTCCGGGCGCGGGCGAGTCGCCGTCGTCGAGGAGCTCCACCAGACCGGCTTCGAGGACGGGCGCCACACTGTCCTCGAAGACGCCGCGGTTGTAGGCGAACTCCGGGAACCGATCGGGTGCTCTCGCGAACGCATCCCAGAACGACACTTCGGGAGCTGACAGCACGTAGCGAGCGTTCGGGAAGGTCGGATTCCAGCGACCGTCGACGAGCCGTGTGTTCCATCCGCAGTGATCGGGGTGTAGGTGGGTGCACACCACCAGGTCGATCTCGTCCGGGTGCGTACCCGCGGCGGCGAGCCGGTCCAGCCAGGGCGTGTCCAGCATGTCGTAGTACTCGTTCGGTGGAAGCGCGCGCGATTTGCTGTTGCCGATGCAAGGATCGACGAGCAGCGTGAAATCGCCGGTACGCAGCAGCCAGCTGTGGTGGGACAGGCGAGCCATGCCGGTCACCGGGTCCACGTGCCGCGGATAGAGCCACTCGGCGTGCGCTTCCACCTGCGCGGGATCCCAGCCATGGCAGAGCCCGGCCACTGGCACGAGCCCTGCTTCGAGCTCCAGTACCGGGGTCAGCTCGGCTTTCCCGACTCGCATGAGGCGGACGTTATCAAGGTAGATTCTGCCGTTCCACCATCGGGGCCTGCCGACGACGTCCTGGCGGCGCAGCGGGCGCACAGTGCCGGCGAAGCGTCACGGAGGTCGGCATCTTCGCCGACCTCCGTGGAACGCCGCGAGGAGGTTCCCGCTGCCGTCCGCGGCGGGAGGGACCGGATTCACGTCACCCGCGTCCGCCTCCAGCTTGAACAGCTTCGGCCGCCGCCGCTTTTCCTCGGCGGGCCGCTGCGCCGCTGCGGCCCGATAGTTCGCGTTGCCCCCGTGCCGCGACACGTCACGGCTGACTGCCGACTGGCTTCGACTCAGCAACGCCCCGATCGCCCGATGCGACAACTCCGCCGCCAGCCGCCTGGAGGGTCACGTCCAACACCCACGCACCCTGCTCACCGCATTCGGGCACACTCCGCCTGTCCACGCCTTCCAGGGCTTCTACCACTCCGAAGCCGATCTACCGTCAGGCGACCACAGGCCCGGCTGACCGCGCCGGCGCACGACGACATCGCCGAGCAGCAGATTCCACGCGGCCACCAGTATCTGGCGTCCGGACGGAGGCCGGTCGCGGGCTGCCCCCCGCACGGGACACCGGCGGTCCTCAGCCTGGTCTCGTGCACCTCCCTCGGCCCCACCGGCGCGTGAGTCCTGGATCTTGGAACAGTCCCGCCGGGACAAATCCCGCCCGCTCGGTCTGCTGGCTATCAGGTTGGTGAGCGAGATGTCGGGTACGAATGATGGGCAAACGGCGGCGACGTGGGCCGACGGTGACCGGCCACGTCCTCTCGCCGATAGTCACGGGGGTGTGGCGAGCGGTGTCGGAGAGTGAACCTCACAGCGGGCTGGGTTTCTCCGACTTGTTCGACCTTCTTCGGGTAGGTCTGACCCTGACTAGTATCGACGATGGCAGGGTGCGACGGGCCAACGAGTTCGCCTGCCAGTTGTTGGGCCGAGATGCCCGCGAAGTCGTTGGCAGGGATTGGCACGAACTCGTCGACCCGATGCAAGTCGACGAACTGCGCGCTATCGACCCGGGGGATGTTCTGGCCGGACGCCTCGACTGGCGGCAGCGCACGATCCGTTTCGTCCGACCCGACGGCCAGGTCACCCATGTCCTAGCCTGCGGCAGCAGGGTGATCATCGACGGCGACCGCTGCTTTCTCAGCCAGATTCAGGACATAACGGAGCTTGTCGCGACGCATCGTCAGCTTCAGCTTGTCTTGGACAACACGCCGGTCTCGGTATTCCTCCTCGACCACGACGGGCGGGTGCTCACCAGCGGCGGCGCCGCCCACCAGTTGCCCGCAGCAATGCTTAGACAGGTGACCGGCTCCAGCGTCTTCACCGCATTCCGTGACCATCCGGCGGTGCTGGCAATGGTCCGTCGGTCGCTGCGGGGCGAGCGTGTCCATGAGGTCCTGTCGGCGGGCGGACACTGGTATGATGTTCATCTCGTTCCGGTGCCCGGTGCGGCGGCGCAGCGCCCGTCGGTCGCGGGCGTCGCCAGTGACGTCACCGAACTCGAACGCGCGAGCGCGGAGCTACGAGTCCGTACCAACCGCCAGACGGCACTCGCGGATCTTGCACAGCAGGCCTTGGAAGTCGCCGATGAGGACGTGCTGTGGGATCGAGGAACCCGGACCCTCACCGAGCAGATCGGTGCCGAGGTGATGATCGTGCGTGGTCGGCCCGCGTCGGATCGGATCCCCGCCGCATGGGCTGCGTCGGATGATTCCGCAGGCGTCGGCGCCGACCCATCGGCCCCATACAACCCGATGGTCCCAGCCCACCTGAACGGCGGCGACGGACTGCAGGGTCGGGTCCTCTCAGATGGCGGCGTCACGACGCCGGCGACAGAGCCACCCTGCACCGTCGTGCGGGTTCCGGTAGGGCCTGCAGACGAGCCGGTTGCAACGATCTGCCTCCGTGGAGCCGGGCGTCGACGGACCTCGGATGACGCCGCCTTCATCCGCTCCGTATCCGCGATCCTCGGATCGGCAGTACTACGGATCCACATGGAGCAGGACACACGGTTCCGCTCCCTACACGACCCCCTGACCGGCCTGCCCAACCGGGCGGCGCTGCTCGACGCACTTCGACGCAGCCTGAGCCGGACCGGACGAAACCAGACCCGGACCGGCGTCCTGTTCGTCGATCTCGACGGCTTCAAAGCGGTCAATGACACACTCGGGCATCAGGCCGGCGACAAGCTACTCACGACCGTCGCCACCCGGCTCCGCCACGCGGTGCGGCCCGGAGATGTCGCCGGCCGGCTCGCGGGCGATGAGTTCGCCGTCTTGTGCGAGGGCATCGGCAGCCTGGATGACCTGCAAGCCATCGGCGAGCGGGTCATCCAGGCTCTCGAGCCCACCGTCGAGCTGCGCCGGCCGGTCAACGTGAGCGCGAGCGTCGGGGCCGCGCTCTCCGGCCCCGACCTCGCCGACGCCGAAGCGCTGATCACTGCCGCCGACGTTGCGATGTACGAAGCCAAGCGGCAAGGCCGCGGATGCCTCGTCCGCTACGACGAACCAGTCCGGGCCACACACGCCGCCCGACTGCGCAATGTCACCGCCCTCCAACATGCGCTGGGCGAGCGGCGACTTGACCTGCAGTTCCTGCCGATCGCCCGCCAGACCGGCCCGATCGTCGCGGTGGAGGCGATCCCCTGCTGGCCTCATCCAGCCCGACATGCGCTGGCACCCGAAGACTTCGAACCGATCGCAGTCGACGCAGGGCTCTCCAGCGACCTCGACCTCTGGCTCGTTGACAACGCGATCCGCTATGCGCACGACGCCGCGGGCCCAGACGGGCAGACGCCGATGACCGCGTCGACCGTCACGATCAGAGACGACAAACGGTGGGACGAGGGCAGAAAAGCATCACCCAAGGAGATCTGGATTCGGCTCTCCGCCCACAGCTTCAGCGACCCCGATCTTCGCAGGAGAATCATCGCGCGGGCCACTGGATCGACGACGGTCGCCGGACACGGCCTCACTCTCTGCATCGTGATCCCCGACAAGCTCAGGGCAGAGGATCACCGGGAGATTGACGCCGCCATCGATCAACTCGCCGACGCCGGCGTCGCGGTCCGCCTCGACTACGCCGAGACCACGCCCCTGGGAGCAATGACTCCAGACCACCTGCCATCCGGGCTTCACGGCGTCAGCCTCAGCGAGCAGTACGTACACAGCGTAGATCACAGCGACGCCACCGCGGCCGTGCTCGCGGGCATCGTGTGCTTCGCACACCTACTGCACTTGGACGTAGCCGCACGAGGCGTCGACACGCCCTCCGAGCTGGACGCGATCCGAGCGCTGGACTGCGACCTTGCCCAGGGCGCCGCCGTAGGCCAAGCGCTCCCCATGCCTCCTTGGTAACCGCGCGCCTGTACGAACATGCGGCCTGACCTGCCCGGACGTACTTTTCGGCAGGTACAGGGTCATATCACCCGATGTCATCACTCACGGTGCCCATCCCGCCGGACCCGAGGCCCGGCGTGTCGGGCCGGAACCACCTCTGGTGAAACAGTCCCCACGGCGGAAGTCAGCCCGGGTCCTGGTCAAGGTGTCAAGGTCGTCCGAGGCTGACGTCGACCGGAACCCGCGGCAGCGCCTCGGGCGGCTCACCGCCCGAGGCCGCGCGGCTCCCCCGGCTCAGCGGGCGTTCGCCTGCAGGGAGCTGCCCCCGTCGACGGGCAGGATCGCGCCGGTGATGTAGGACGCCTCATCGGACGCCAGGAAGACGGCGGCGTTGGCGATGTCCCACGCGCTGCCCTGCCGGCCCATCGGCACCTGGGCGGCTCTGCCGGCGGCGACCTCGTCGCGGTCCCGCCCGGTCGCCTCGACGACGCGGTCGACACCGATGGGAGTGTCGATCATTCCTGGGATGATCGCGTTGACGCGGACGCCGTGGCGTGCGTATTCCAGCGCGAACCCGCGGGTGAGCGCGTTGACGCCGTTCTTGCTGATCGAGTAGGGATTCGCGCCAGGCAGCAGGCTCGCGAGTGAGGAGACGTTGAGCACGACACCGTGACCCTGCTTGCGCATCACTGGCAGGAACTGCCGGCACACCAGCCACAGGCCCGTGAGGTTGACCGCCATGCCGAGGTTCCAGTCGTCGACGGTGGTCGCCTCGGTCGCCGCCGCCACCACGATCCCGACATTGTTGTGGAGGATGTCGACGCGGTCGAACGCCTCGGTGGCGGCCCGCAGGATCGCTTCGCATTCCTCCGGCTCGGTGATGTCGGCACGGTACGCGAAAGCGTCACCGCCTTCGGCCCGCACCTGCGCCACCGTCTGCTCGGCCGCGTCCAGATCCCGGTCGACGACGAGTACGCGCGCGCCCTCGCGGGCGAACGCGACCGTGACCGCCCGCCCATTGCCGATGGTGGCACCGGGCCGCTGCCCGCCACCGACGACGACCGCGGTCTTCCCAGCGAGCCGCTGCATGCGGTTACCTCTCTCCCAGCCGGGCCTCCCAGCCGGGCAACGATGGTGGGCCGCGGGACGGGCGAGGGCATGCCGATATCGCCCACCCCGCGGCCGACGTCGGATGTCAGTCGGGGATCGGGGTGTTGCCGAGGACCTTGTACGCGGCGGGCTGGCCCTTGTCGTCCAGGGCGGTGGACAGGCCACCGCGGACGCAGACGGCGGGCTCCTGCGGGATGGCCTTGCCGTTGCAGCGGAACTTCAGCCCGGCGCCGCCGGGCAGCTCCGTCTCCTTCATTCCCTTGATCGTCGAGGCGATGGTCGCCGGAGTGATGTCACCGGAGATGCCCGCCGTCGCGGCCTGGAACCCGGACATGACCATGAACATGATCATGCCGTCCTGGGAGTCGAGGTCGATGTCCTTGCCGTAGGTCTCGGCTACCTTCGTGTACAGCTGCATCGACGAGGTGTCCGGGCCGAGCGGCGCGGTGGCGCTGACCACCATGCCCTTCAGCGTGTCACCGGGGACCGACTTGCGCGTGGCGTCGGTGATGCACTGCGAGATCCCGCTGATCGTGCCGGTGAAGCCAACGGCCTTGAGACCGTTCATCGCGCTGATGCAGAACGAGTCGCTGCCGATGATGAACACCTGGTCCGAGCCGTTGTCGACGACCTGCTGCATCTGGGGCGTCATGTCGGCGGTACCCGGCGCAACGCGGGCGACCTCATATCCGATGCCGGCCTTCTCGAACAGCGGCGGCGCGATCTCCTGCGCCGAGTGCAGCGCGGCGGGCACATCGGTGACGACGGCGGTGACCTTCTTGTTGCCCTCGGCCTCCGCGACCTGGATCGGCAGGTCGATCACCGGGAAGGTCGGGTTGCCCAGGGTGAACGTCGTCGGGCTGGTGAGCAGGCCAGGATCACTCGAACCGTAGATCATGACCGGGATCTTGGCGTCGTTCAGCGGCTTCCAGGCGCTCTCGATGACACCGGACGTGCCGATGAGGACCGCGGCGACACCCGCCTCGATCATCCGGTTGCCGCAGTCGGAGGCCTTGGACAGGTCACCGACGGTCTCGCAGTAGGTGGCCTCGATCGGCCGGCCACCGATCCCGCCCTTGTGCTCGTTGAGGTACTTGACCGTCGCCTCGGCGACGCGCTTGTCGGTGGTGTGGTCGGCGACGGGGCTGGTCCCCTCAGTGATCACGCCGATCTTGACGGGTGCGCCGGTCGCCTGGGCGACGGAGCCGAGGGGGTCCGTCGCACCCGCGGAGCCACTCGCGGGGGTGGGGGTGCCCTTGTCGTCGGAGCCGCCACAGGCCGCGACGAAGGTCAGGCCCGCGGCCAGAATCGCGACACCAGCCAACCGTAATCCGGAGCGGCGGGTGGGTGATGGCGTCCAAGCGGTGGATCTGACTGGTCGGGCGCCGGTCGATGAGCTGGCGCGTGGCCGAATGTGCGTCAACGTTCCGCCTTTCTCGGTGGAGGGTGGCTACTGATCCCGCAGCGCGTTCAGGACGGTGTCCGCTATTTCCGGGCGGCAGACGAGGAGATCGGGCAGGTAAGGGTCGGGCTGGTTGTAGACCAGGGGCGAGCCGTCAAGACGGGAGACATGCAGCCCGGCGGCCGCGGCGACGGCGACCGGTGCGCAGGAGTCCCATTCGTACTGGCCGCCGGAATGGGCGTAGACGTCGACCTGCCCGCGGACGACCGCCATCGCCTTGGCGCCGGCGGAGCCCATGGGAACCAGCGCGGCCTTCAGCCGGGTAACGAGATGGTCGACGCAGGCGGGCGGCCGGGTTCGCGAGACCGCGAGACGGATCGGTCCGGCCGCCCGCGGGACGAGCCTGGGCGGCCTGCCGGTATGCAGGACGAGGTCGGCGGCGGGCAACGCGACGGCGCCGACGGCGGGGCTGCCGGCCACGGCGAGCGCGACGTGAACGGACCAGTCCTCGCGCGGCGGCTCGCCGTATTCACGGGTGCCGTCGAGAGGGTCGACGATCCAGACACGGTCATGCTCGAGGCGCAGCTGATCGTCGGTACGCTCCTCCGACAGGACGGCGTCGTCGGGACGCTCCTCTGACAGTCGACGGAGCAGAAGCTCGTTCGACTGGCGGTCCCCGGCCGCGCCCCCCTGGGCGCGAATGTCGAGCAGGAGGCTGCCCGCCTCGGCGGCGAGCGCGGCCGCGAGCGCGTGGTCGTCCCGGTCGTTCACAGGTCTCCCGCCAGAGTGAGGATTCCCACCTCGCGGAGGTATTCGACGACTTGGTTGGCGTTGGTTTCGGGGCTGATGGTGCCGGAGGCGTCGAGGTGGATGTCGGGGTGGCTGGGCGGTTCGTAGGGGGAGTCGATGCCGGTGAAGTTGGTGAGTTCGCCGGCGCGGGCTTTGGCGTAGAGGCCTTTGCGGTCGCGGGACTCGGCGACCTCCAGCGGGGTGTCGACGTGGACCTCGATGAACTCGCCGGGGTCGAGGAGGTCGCGGGCGAGTTGGCGTTCGGCGCGGAACGGCGAGATGAACGAGGTCAGGACGATGAGACCGGCGTCGACCATGAGTCTGGCGACCTCGGCGATGCGGCGGATGTTCTCGACGCGGTCGGCCTCGGTGAAGCCGAGGTCTTTGTTCAGGCCGTGCCGGATGTTGTCGCCGTCGAGCAGGTAGGTATGGAAGCCCTGGTCGTGCAGGCGTTTCTCGACGAGGTTGGCGATGGTGGACTTGCCGGCGCCGGACAGGCCGGTGAACCAGACAACGGCGGGCTTCTCGATGACCCGGCCCTGACGCTCCGAGCTCGTCGTCAGCAACATCTCCTGAATGATCTCCGTGAGCGTCGACGCCGAACTCTCCACCGCGCCCGTCAGCGGATAGCAGCCCAACGTCCGGAACGGCACCGACCGCTGCTCGGGAACCTCGCCCGGGTTCAGCGGCATCCGCTCGTCATCAACCATGATCAGCACGCCGTCGCGTTCCACCACCGGCCGCGGCGCCGCAAAGTACAGCGGCACGATCGGGATGTTCTCCCGATGGATGTACAACCAGATATCCAGCTCGGTCCAGTTCGACAACGGGAACACCCGAATCGACTGCCCCGGCGCCTTCCGGGTGTTGTACAGCCGCCACAGCTCCGGCCGCTGCTGCTTCGGGTCCCACCGGTGCTGCGCAGAGCGGATCGAGAACACCCGCTCCTTTGCCCGCGACTTCTCCTCGTCCCGGCGCGCCCCACCAAACGCCAGGTCGAAGCCGTACTTGTCCAACGCCTGCTTCAGACCCTCGGTCTTCCAGATATCGGTATGCATCGCCGACCCATGATCAAACGGGTTGATCCCCCGCTGGACCCCGTCCGGGTTCCGATGCACCAACAGATCCAGATGCTTCTCCGCCACCAGCCGATCCCGAAACGCGTACATCGCCTGGAACTTCCACGTCGTATCCACATGCAACAACGGAAACGGCGGCCTCGACGGATAGAACGCCTTCAACGCCAGATGCAGCATCACCGAGCTGTCCTTGCCCACGGAGTACAGCATCACCGGCCGCTCCGATCGGAGACCGCCTCCCGGAAGATCTGGATGCTCTCCGCCTCCAGCCGCTGCAGGTGCGTCACGCGACCCGGCATCAGGCGTTCTTCTTTGCCCAGGCGGCCTCGGCCGCGTCGTGGAGTGCCTCACCCTTGGCGAACCCGTAGTAGACGGAGAAGTGGATCACGATCTCGTCCATCTCCTCCTTGGCGAGGTCGCCGGAGTGCAGCGCCGAGGAGACATGGGTGTTCAGCGGCATGGGCGAGTCGTCGATGGCGACGCAGGCGACCGTGATGACCCTGCGCTCCCGTCGCGTCAGCCCGGGCCGCTGCCAGACATGGCCGAAGACGAAGTTCAGGATGCCGGCGTGGCGGTACGGCGAGGTGCGCGGCGGCGCCTGGGTGAGGTTGACGTCGACGAATTCCCGCACGCCCTCGTCCAGCCGCTTCTGCCAGTCGTTCTCCCCGAGCGTCTCGTTCGACAACACGGGCCATGGCTCGGGCTCCCGGCCGTTCTCCTGCGCGATGCGGGCCGACTGCTGGGCGATGACCATCTCGACGTGGGAAGCCTTGGGCCAGCCGCAGTACACCGCGAAGTGCAGGACGAACTCGAGCAGCTCCGGGACGGAGATGTCCCTGCTGTTCAGCGCCGCGTAGACGTGGTCGTCGATGGGGCCTGGCGCGTCGCCGGCGGCGACGCAGGTCAGCGTCACCCATCGCCGGTCGCGCCGGCTGAGCCCGGGCCGCGACCACACCTGGCCGAACACGAAGTCGCGGGTGGCGGCCTCGAAGGGAGTGCTGGCCGGCGTCGGTTCCCGGGTCATCACCTCGCGGTACGTCTGCTCCGAGTCGCCCATGTCGGATCTCCTGCCCTGGGGTGTTGGTGGTCGGGGGTCAGCTCATCCGGAGCGCGACGCGGACCGAGTCGCGGCCGGGAACTGACCGGGTCAGGAGCGCGAAGGCGTCCTCGAACTTCTCCAGCGGGAACGAGTCGCCGAGCAGCTCGGCGGTCGGTACCTTGCCGGCGTTGATGAGCGCCACGGCGCCGGCTGCGTCGAGGCCGGCACCGGGGTGCAGCGTGATGCGGCGGGTGGGGATCCAGTCGCTGTGGAAGCCCTCGAGCGGTCGGTCTTTCATCCCGGCGATGACGACGTGGCCGCCCTTATGGACGAGGTCCATGGCGAGGTTCACGGTCACCGGATTGCCGGCCGCCGCGTCAATGACCACGTCGGCCATGTCGCCACCGGTGATCTCGCGAACCCGATCGATGGGGTCGTCGGCCTCCACGTCGATGGTGTGGTCGGCGCCGATCTGGCGGGCGCAGTCGAGGCGGAACCGGTCCTTGCCGGTGCCGGTGACGATGACGGTGGCCGCGCCAGCGGCCTTCGCCGCGACTATGGTCGCCATGCCCATGTGCCCTGGGCCTTCGATGACGACGACGTCGCCGTTCTTCACGGGCGCGACCCAGGTGACCGCGCAGCTGAGTGGTTCGAAGACGGTCAGCTGGTCGGCGGGCAGGTCGTCGCGCAGCTTGTAGACCATCGATCCTGGCAGCAGCTCCAGGTGCTCGGCGAGTCCGCCGTAGAGCCCGGAGCCTTCGTCGGCAGAGAAGTCGTGTCCGTAGATGCGGTGCCCGGCGGGAGTGAAGACGATGTCCCAGACGGCGACCCGGTCGCCTTCGGTGACGCCCCACTGCTCGGCGGCCGCTGGGTCGATCTTCTCGATGCGGCCGACGATCTCGTGACCGGCGATGGAGGGGAACTCGCCGCCCCAGGAGGTGTGGACATGGCCGCGGAAGTGGTCGATGTCGCTGTGGCACAGGCCGGTGGCCTCGACGCGCAGGATGGCGCCGCCGAGCTGTGGGTCGGGGACGGGGAGGTCGCGTAGCTCCCAGGTCTCGTCGCCGTTGAACACGATGGCCCGCGTCATGGCAGCACCTTCTCCAGGAGTGTGTTCGCCCGGTCGACGGCGCGTCGGGTCGCGCCGTCGAGGCCCTCGGCCTCGACCGCGGGTCCGACGAGCTCGAGCTCGAAGGGGCCGGTGTAGCCGGTGTCGAGGACGGCGTGGACGAACGTCTCGACGGGCATGTCGCCGTCGCCGGGCACGACCCGCGTCCCGACCGGCAGTCCACCGCGTTCGTGGGCGAGGACGTCGCAGAGCTGGGCGGTGGCGAGGCGGTCGCCGACCTGGCGGATGGCGGCGGCCAGGTCGGGTTCGCGCCAGCAGTTGCCGAGGTCGACGATGAGCGCCAGACCGGTGCGGTCGGCGACCTCGGCCGCCTCGGGCAGGGTTTGCACGAACGACCGGTCGGTGCGCTGGGTCGGTTCGATCGCCAGCCGGACGCCCCGGCCGGCGGCGTGGGCGACGCAGGGCGCGGCCGCGTCGGCAAGCGCGCAAGCGAGTTCGTCGAACGACCGCCCCGGGCTCGTGCCTGGAGTGAGGTAGACGCTGCCGCCGCGCGTCGCCGCGAGGTCGATGGCCTGGTTGACCTCGGCGCGGGTCGCTTCCCAGGTCCCGGGTGCGCCAAGGTCGAACTGGTCGGTGATCAGGGTGGTGAGGCGCAGCGACCGCGACGTGAGCGCCTCGACGGCCTGGTCGCGTCCGTACGCGGTGAGCTTGGCGTCGAGGACGCCGACGTGGTGCAGGCCGAGGGAGTCCCACAGGACGAGCTCCTGGGCGAACGTCCAGGGGTAGGTGCACATCTCGCTCACGGAGAGCCGCGGATGGATCATGAAAGTGCCTCTCGGATGTCGCGGATCTCGGCTTCGAGCCAGCGGACCTCGCTGAAGTTCTCCCGTCCGCTGCGGGCCAGCAGGAGTTCGTGGGCTTCGAGCTTCACCCGCAGCGCGCTCGTGTCCTTGGGTGCCTGGGACAGGACGATCTCGGCGAAGTGCAGGGCCTGCAGTGCCCGTCCGGCGGCGAGATGCGCCTCCGCCCGGTCGAGCAGTGGGGCGGTGCCGCCGGCGAGGTCGGTGAGCTCCTCCCAGATCGCCGCCGGGGGCACGTCGTAGAGCTCGGTGGTCGACTCGTAGCGGAACCAGCCGGTGTGCTCCTCCCAGATCGCCCGCACGATCCAGGGGACCTTGCCGTG
>NZ_MBLO01000109.1 GCF_001854805.1 Pseudofrankia coriaricola | reverse complement strand
CCTCGGACATGGTGCCCTTCAGCCCCAGCAGCATCCGGTCGTTGAACATCGCCGGGTGGTAGACCCCGTCGGCGTCGGCGATCAGGGTGTCGGTCATCCCGGCCAGATCCAGCAGCCGGTACCAGTCAGCGTTGTTGCGCGCGAGCCGGGAGACCTCGAGGACCAGCACGATCCCGACCTCGCCGAGCGCGACCTGCGCGGTCAGCTCGGCGAACCCGGACCGGCCCGCCGTCGAGGCACCGCTGATCCCGAGGTCAGCGTCGATCACTGTGACCCGGGCCTTGGGCCAGCCGAGGCCGACCGCGCGGTCGACCAGGTCGTACTGCCGGGCGGTGGACTCCCGGTTGCGCTCGACCTGGGCGAGGCTCGACTGACGCAGGTAGACGACCGCGCCCCGCCGCAGATGCGGCCCGCTGATCTTACCGAGGTCCGTCATCACTGCTCGCCGCCGTCGAACAGGGCCGCGCCACTGCCGCGATCAGCCGGCCCAGCAGCGCCACCGCCGCCGCGACCGCGTCGGCCGGCAGCCGCACCGCCACGTCGGGGACGCCCGCGGGCAGCCCCGGCAACGGAAGGCTCGGCTCTGGCCGGCACGGCATCGGGGGCCTCCTTTCTCGGACAGGCCTCAACCTTCTCCCTGATATCCACGTCGACAACCCCCGACACGGCGGAAGGCAACAGGCCAGCCACAACCCGTGTCAACTCGAGCAGGTCGCAGATCCGGCCGAGCGTCGGCTCCCCGACCGGGGTGCCCCCGCCGTCGGCGGCCGGCTCGGCCTGGTCCGTCCAGGCGGCCGGCATCATCGACTTGCTGCCGTCCGGCAGCTCGAGGATCAGCTCCAGCGCGCCGTGCCGGCGCATCCGGCCCAGCACCCGCAGCTCGCGGCCCTCGAACGGATGACCCGGACGGGTCACCCGCGCCACGGTCACCGGCCCCGTGCTCACCACGACGCGGCCCCCGCCCCGTCGCCACCGGCGGCGAGCACCGCCCGGGCGACCAGGCCAAGCGCCCGGCCGTCCAGGCCAGCGAGAGTCCGCAGATCCACCGGTATGCCCTCCGTGATGCTCGCGGCGACCCGCAGCACCGTGCCCTCGCCCGCCGAGCACGGCAGCCGACCGGCGTCCAGCGCCGCTACCGCGCCAGCCCAGTCCACCCAGGCGAATCCATCGGACGTCGCGACAAAACCATCGACGAAATCCGGCCGGAAAAGCCAGCACGCATGCGCGACCAGCAATCCAATCGCCGCCGTCGCGCACAGGTCACCGCGCGCATAGGCACGAAACGCGGCCACAACGTTCTCGATGCCAGTAGTGTGCCGTGGACTCGTTCGACCGCATCGACCACGATCATCTGCTGCGGCAGCTTGGCACGTTCCCCGCACGGGAGCAGATCGCCGGGTGGCTCAAGGCAGGTGTGGTCGACCGCGGCCGGTTCGCGCCGACCGAGGAGGGCACTCCTCAGGGCGGTTTATGTGCAGCTGTGCATAAGCCGCCTAATGAACAGCGCTGGGTTATGCGCAGCGCTGGCCTGTCGGGCCTGGTGAGGGCTCGGTTGGGGGGCGGATCGCTGCGCATAACGCGCCGACGATCCTGATCGGCGGATCGGTATCGTGCCGGGCCTGCATGACCGGAGGCCGGCCGTAATGGTTGGTTTGTCCGTTTAGGTTTGGACGCGGAGTCACGGCACCAGGGCCACAAGGACTCGACGAAGGTCTGGTACGGCGCCGCTGGCGCCGCCTGGTGAGGTACTTCGCCGCCTGGACCTGACGATGGCGTGTCGACGACGGGTCGACGAGGTGTGCGGCTTCTTCGCGCGCATGACAGGTTATGCGCAGCGCCCGAGCCCCACCAGCGCCCTCACCAGGAACGACAGCCAACGCTGCGCATAACCCAGCGCTGTTCATTAGGCGGCGTGATCAGTCCGTGCCTACTGAACGTGGCCCTGCATGGGATGGAGGCGGCGGCCGGGGTGCGCTACGAGACCAACGGTGTTGCTGCCGGGAAGCTCAGGCGCGATTCCCCGGCCCTGGTCAGGTACGCCGACGACCTGGTCGCCCTGTGTCACTCACGTGAGCAGGCCGAAGAGGTCAAGGCCCGGCTTGCGGGGTGGCTGGAGCCCAGAGGGCTGAGGTTCAACGAGGACAAGACGCGCGTCGTCCATATCTCGGAGGGCTTCGACTTCCTTGGGTTTCATATCCGCCGCTATTCCAACGGCAAGCTGCTGACCAGGCCGAGCAAGGCGGCCATGAAGCGAATCCGGGCGCGGCTTAGTACGGAGATGCGGGACCTGCGAGGGATGAACGCGGAAGCGGTCACCCGTCGCCTGAACCCGATTATCAAAGGATGGGCCGCATACTACCGGTCGGGTGTCTCCAGTGCGTCTTTCAGCGCGCTGGATACGCATATGTGGAAGCTTACTTACAAGTGGGCCAAGCACAGCCACCCGAAGAAGCCGAGGGACTGGATCGTCAAACAGTACTTCGGTCGTTTCAACCGCACCAGGCAGGACCGCTGGGTCTTCGGTGACCGCGCAACCGGCGGCTACCTCCAGAAGTTCTCCTGGACGACGATCGCCCGGCATCATCTCGTTCCTGGAACGGCATCCCCGGATGATCCGAACCTGAGCGAGTACTGGAATGAACGGCGACGCAAGAGCAAACCTCCGCTCAGTCCGGGCAACCTACGGCTGCTCTCACAGCAGCACGGCCGCTGCCCAATCTGCCGAGGACTGCTCTTGCACGCCGGAAGCGAGCCCAACAGCCCCCAGGAATGGGAACAGTGGCTTGCCGGGACACGAAAGGCGATCAGCCGAAAAGCGATCGCCCTCAGCCCCGAATCCGGCACGCCGGGCGCATCCACCGCTCACCGCCTCGTGCACACCCATTGCGCCCGACGGCTACCCACCGACGGGCACGTCGAAACGGCACCTTCGCAGCCTGCGAGTCCTTCGGGCTTGCTTGAGCCGTGTGCGTCGTGAGGCGCACGCACGGTTCTGAGGGGGCGGGGGCACAGCAATGTGCTCCCGCTACCCGACACTACTGGCTCGGCGGCAAGAACAACTACCCGGCAGACCGGGCTGTCGCCGAGGCCATGATCCAGACGGTGCCCGAGATCTATGAGGGTGTGCGCGTGAACCGGGCGTTCCTGCGCAACGCGGTGCGCTTCCTGGCAGCCGACTGCGGGATACGGCAGTTCCTCGACATCGGCACCGGGCTGCCGTCAGCCGACAACACCCACGAGGTCGCCCAAGGCGTCGCCCCGGACGCGCGCATCGTGTACGTGGACAACGACCCGCTGGTCCTGCTGCACGCCCGAGCGCTGCTGACCAGCACCCCCGAAGGTCGCACGGCCTACCTGGACGGCGACGTACGTGACCCGGCCCGCATCCTCGAACAGGCCGCCGCGACCCTCGACCTCACCCAGCCCGTCGCCCTGATGCTTATCGCGATCATGCACGCGATCCCGGACGACCAGGACCCGCACGCGGCCGTGCGCATGTTGCGCGACGCTTTGGCGCCGGGCAGCTTCCTGGTGCTGTCGCACCTCGGACTCGATGTCTACCCGGAGAAGACCCACCTGAAGGCGGGCGTCGACCAGGTCAACGCCGCCGCCCCCGGCACCCTGTTCCCGCGGACCCGCGACCAGGTTGCCCGCTTCTTCGACGGCTGGGAGCTGATCGACCCCGGCCTCGTCCCCGCACCGGCCTGGCGGACGACCAGCGAGTCGGTCTCCGCGATGTGGGCCGGTGTTGCCCGCAAGCCAGCCGCCTAGGCTCGCCGACCGCGCCGTCCCAGCCCTCTGCGGGGCGCGTGCTTCACCGCGGGCTGTCAGTGGCTGCCGCTAGCGTCCGCACCGACCATCGGCGCTCGACCGGCTCCTGGAGGCTTCCGTGACCCGATCCGACCAGCCGTCCCACCACAGCCTCGTGGCCGTCGAGGGCCTGCGCTGCACGGGGAAGTCCACGTTGTCGACCGTGCTCGCCAGCCAGCTCGGCGCCACGGTCATCCCCGATCCGGCCGATCTGTCCTCGCCGCTGCCGTACCCGCCGCGGACCCTCGGCGACGTCCGGTCCGGCCTTGACCACCTGTGCGGCGTGGAGCGGCAACGCGCCGAGGTCGCCCGCCGGGCACGCACCGGTCTCGTGTTGTTCGACCGCAGCCCGCTGTCGCACATCGCCCACCAGCACGCCGTCGCGCAGCTCGGCGTTCCCGCCGACCCTGGCTACGCCGCGCAGACGTTCACCGCCGCGGCCCGCGCGGGCATCACGCTGCGACCCGGCCGCTACCTGTATCTGCGGCTACCCCAGGCCGCGGTCGCCGCGCGGCAACGCCGCCGCGGGCCAGTGCACCCGCACCTCGTCGACCCCCGCTTCGTCGCCGCCGCTGACCGGGCCTTCATCCGCTACCTGGAGGCGCTGCCGGACGATCGGCGCCTGGTTCTCGACGCGGGCCTGCCCGTCGGCCACCTGGCCGCCGCCGCCGCGGCCTTCCTCGCCGCGGAGCCGACCTCGCCGCCGCCTGACGTCTGGACGCTCATGCTCGACGCCCCGCAGATCGTGCGGGCGCGCTCCTCCACGTCACCGGGAGCTATCGCGGTCGGCGACGTTGAGGCGAGACTGTGATCGTGTCCGATTCCCGCTCGGTCGACCGGAAGCTGCGGGCGGCGGCGTCCCGTTTTGGTCGACGCCGGCGAACCATTCAGGTCGGCGTCCCCGTGCTGGTCTGCGTCCCAGGGTTCTGGCTGTGGGTCCAGTTGGTCCGCACCGGCCTCAGTGTCGGCTGGCTGGCGCTGTTCGGGACTTGGTTTGTCGGGACCGTGGGCGTTGGCCTGTTGCTCGCTAGTCGGCGGTGGCTGCTGCTGTTGGACCGCCTGCCGCTGGCGTCGCCGGGATGCCGGCTGGCCTACCACGCGCTGCGCCTCGACGAGTTCGCCCACGACCCAGAGCTGCCTGGCCTTCTGAGTGACGTACTTGTCGACGCCGCGGACGCGCTGGACGGCGCGGCGCACGCTGCCCGAGCGCTTCAGCGGCGCCTCGATCGGCAGACGCTGGCGGGTACGGCTGCCGCGGACATCGCCGTCTTCGCGGCGTCCGGCGCCGAGCAGGTCCGCCGGGACATCCTGCGCGGGGTTGAGGAGTTCCTCGCGATCTGGGCAGACCTCGTCAACGGGCTGGGGAGAACCGTCGAGTCCGGCCCGCGATCAGAGCTGTCTGGGTCCGAATCGCGGGAGGATGCGACCCGGCGGGGGCCGGCAGATCTTGCCGAGATCTCCGCTGTCCTGGTCGGCCTCGCTCAGCTGACCCTCACCCGGCCCTGAGCCCCCCAGCCAGCGCTGCACCCTAGAGCGATCGGGCACCGCCCGGTGCATACCCGCGCCGTCCGACCCGGGCAACCGGGCGTGACGTGTTAGGCGCCCAGAGGGACGACAGCCACGGTGTCCCACTGGTAATTCCGGCCGTCGCGGTATAGCCGCACGAGCCGAAGATCGGCCACAGAGACCTCGGCCGGGGGCAGGTCACGCAGCCCCGCGACCGGGCGGACCCAGACATGCACCGGCCGCACCGTCGCCACCCGCAACAACACCTCCGGCAACTGCACCGGCGTGATCGTGACAACAGGCAGCAAGCATGACCTCCAAAATGGGATGCGACACGGGACGGGCCAGGCACATACGTCAAAGCGACGAGGCCGGTGCGTCCGCGCTCGGCGTCACCGGCTGATTACCACGATATCGACGCAAGCAGACCCGATCACCCGATTTTTCGATCCCGGTGCTCGGCCGGCCTTGTTATCACCGCGCCGGATACCGGGCGCAGTCGGCGAGCGCGGATCTGATGCGGTGGACGGTCTCGGCTGGGAACCAGGCACCGAGCTCGAGGCTGCCGGACAGGTAGTCCAGGATGCGGCAGCCGGCGGCCCGGGCCCGCTCGTCCGCCAGCCCCGCGCACGTCAGCGCCACGGCGACGAGATCAGCCGGCGGGGCCAGGTCGTCGCTGTCGCCGCGGTCCGTGAGCACGTCGCAGACGGCCAAGGCGGCGGTGGTACCGCCTTCGAGATCCCCGAGCCGCAGCAACGCCGCGGCGCGGATCTCGTCCATCCGCACCGACCGCCACAGCAGGTCCCGACGCTCGAAGAAGCCCCGGTCGACCTCGGACGCATATCGCAGCGCCTCGTCCACCTGTCCCGCATGCAGGCAGGCCTCAGCCAGATGCACCAGTGCCCAGTGCGGCGAGGCTCCGATTCCGACTAGCTGGTCGAGCGTCGCGCGCGCCCGGTCAAGGTAGGCGGGATCCTGCTGCGCCAGCAGCGCGAGCGTGACCGCCCGAGCCTCCGCGTCCGCCACGCCGGCCTGCTCCACCCGGGCGAGCGCCGCCAGCAGGAGCTGCTCCCGCCGCGCGCCGAACAACTCGCCCGCCGCCTCGTCGATCAGCCGTCTCGCGGTGTGGTCGCCCTGCTCCTGATCCACCGGCCGCTCCCCGTGCCCTGGCACCGGCTCGCCGTCCTCCCTGGCGTCATCTCGGGCAGCGCTAGTTGAACTCCAGGAAGTCGACCATGGCTTGATGTAGCCAGGCGGGGAAGTCGGCGAACCGGGCGACGTCCCGTGCCTTCGGGTCGCCGTAGTCGTGGACCACGGCGATGGTTCCGGTGGCGAGGTCGCAGCAGGCCACGTCGTCGTTGTCCTGCCGCTCCGCGAACGGGACCAGGGACCGGCCCGGGCGGCGCTCGGCCAGGCCGGTGTGGCGCTCGCGCAGGAGATCACCGGTCATGATCCACCACGGCTCCAAATCGGTCAGCCCGTACTCGACGAGCCTGACGAACTCCGGCGGGTAGGAGAACCCGTCGGGAAGATCCCCGCCGGTCAGGAGGTCCTGGCTCGTGGCAGGCAGGGTGGCGAACGCGCCGCGGATCTCGCCGGAACCGACCAGGTCCGCGACGACACGGTCGAGGAAAGCGGGAGCGGTGCTCTCGACGAGGATCAGGTTCTGGGCCCAGAAGTACCGGCCGCCGAGGCGCTCGCCCGACCGCCGGTGGCGGGCTAGGGTCCGCGCCAGGTCGTCGTGGGAGAGGAAGGTGGCGGTCCGGCGTGCGCCGTCGCCCAGCTCGACCACGGCGTCGACCGCCCCGGCCACAGGCTCCGTGCCGGTCAGCAGGGTCAGCAGGTAGTTGTCGGCTGCTCGGCGCAGGTACAGACCGTCCCGCTCCCGGCCCGTCTGCTCATCGCCGCGGTCCGCGTCCTGCAACTCGGGTGGAAGCACGGGCGGCTCGTTGGAGGCGTTGTCGGCGAGGGGGCCGAAGTCGTCGAGGACCTCCCGCACGTCGGGATCGTCGAGGCCTGCGGCCGAGGCCAGCAACTGGCCGAGCAGCAGCGGCTGGCCTAGGTCGGCGAGCAGCTGCGCCGCGCACCGGTAGTCCTCCCAGTCCGGCCGCGTCTGGCCCTCAAGATGGCGGGACAGCACGGGGCGCAGTGCCAGCGTCAGCCACCCCGGGTCCACCCGGCGCAGCAGCTCAAGGACGACGTCCAGAGGGGCGTGCATCCCGAGCCCCGCGTGGAACACCGGTTCCAGCAGGTCCATCGTCTGCTCGACCGGAGCGTCCAGCAGCGCCCGCAGCGCGGTCCGTCGACCGAGCACGGTCGCCAGCGCCGCGCGCAGCTGTCCCTCGTATGCCTCGGCACCCGCCGCGAACATCCGCATCCGCACTTCGATGTAGCGGGCCTCGGCCGCGACCAGCTCCTCCCACGGCTCCATATCCCGATCATTCCCTGCTACGCGAGCGTTGGGCCCGCCTTTGCCGGCCACGACGTCCCCACCGATGACCACCACCGAGCACCTGCCGGTAGGGCAGATGGCGCACCGCCCCGACCACGTCGATCAGCGCGTTCTCGGACCGGTCCAGCGGCGTCCCACCAGCCGGGTCCAGCTTCCCGGCCAGGATCGCGAGCTTCGCCCCAGTATGGTTCGCCCGCCGATCATGGCCCGGCCGAGGCTGGTCGTAATGCGGTCGACGAGCGTTGGAATACCTGGTCGGATCTGGCCGGACGGACCGGGATGGACGGCGAGGGCGGCGTGAACGCACAGCAGTGGACGACAGCCGGACAGATCACGGCGGCGCGGCGCCGCTTCGAGTCCGCTATCCCCGGCTGGCAGCGGCCCGTGGCCTTCGCCGTCGAACAGCTGACCGGCAGCGGCATCGACTTCGTCAAGATTGACGTCGGGGAGAGCCCGCTGCCGGCGGTCGTGCTCGCCGGTCGGGTTCCAGAACTCGGCCACGGCCGTTGAGCTGGGCTTCTACACGGCTCGTTCGTATTCGTTGATCAGACCCCCGAGGACGGGTCGGCGCTTGATCCGTTCCGTCGCGACGCCTGCGATCGGGTGGTCGGCAGCGAACCCGCAGGTCAGCGGCCCGACGTCGAGTTCTGGCACGGTACAGGCGTCAGAACCGTCCCGGGGTGGCGAACGCCCGTACGGCCTCTGCCCACCCCGGGACCGTGGACCGGCTTTATCGCGGTCTCGAGGGACGACTGTCCGCCCGCGATCCACAACTCACGATCGGCGTCCGGACGATGGTCGCGTGCCCGGGACACGATCGCCCGGACCTAAGTCCCGTCCGTCTCCCGGCCTCGGGCACGATGGCGTCATGACTGCCTACTGGATCAACGTCTACAGGGAGATCGTCGACGAGGCCAAGGTCGCGGCGTACGCCGAACTCGTCGGTCCGGCCCTGCGCGCCGCCGGCGGCACCTTCGTAGCCCGCGGCCTTCCCGAGCTGACCTACGAGGCCGGGGAGAAGACCCGCACCGTGCTCATCACCTTCGATTCGGTCGAGGCCGCCCGGGCCGCGCATGACAGCGCCGCCTACCAGGAAGCCCTCGCCGCCCTCGACGGCGGCGCCGTCCGTGACCTGCGCATCGTGCCCGGCCTGTAGCAAGCGGGCAGCCCGCGCCGGACGCGTGCCGTGCTTTCACCACCAGAAACGAAGGCCTGTGAGAGGCCCTCGCCCGGCACATCAAAAACACCTGACGCGACCAGCCGGGGTGCCCTTGGTGCAGGCGGGCAGAGGAGGGGACAGTGCATCCCGAGGAGGGTCTTGACTATGAGGCCATCGCCACAGCGGTGATGACCGTTCCCGATCGCCTGTCCTACATGGCAGCGTTGGGTGCCGCTCTCTCGGGCGCGTGGGCGGAGCGGTACCGCCGCCTGGTTGGCTCCAGTTACCTGCACGAGATCCCGCTCGACGGTTCCACGCTTCTGTTCGACCTCGCGAGCGCGGCCGGGGCACCGCAGGCGGACCGGACGGTCGCGGCGTGGGGCGTCACGCGGCGTCCGGCGGCGCCACGGGACGTGGCGTACCAGCGCGGGTATCCGTCGCCGCGGGGCCGGGCTTCACGCCCCTTGGACAAGGGACATATGGTCCCCCACACCGCCGGCGGAGAATTCGGACCTAATATATTTCCGCAGGACCGCGATCTCAATCGCGGCTGGTCGGCGGAGGGCCGGCGCTACCGCGCACTCGAGCGAGAGATCACCGACTGGCCAGGCACGTTCTTCTTCTCCCACCTTCTCTACGCCGACGAGTCCGACTTCCCGCAGACAGTGGAACTCGGCGTCCTTCGAACCGATGGACTGTACGTCGAGCAGTTCCGCAACCGGTTCGACGCGTGATGTCGACAGATGTTTGGACTCACGCGTGGGTAAGCCTCTGGGCTCTGTGCCCGGCGGCCAGGTGCTGTGGCCCGTCAAAGTTCCGGAGCCGGACAGCGAGACTGGCTTTGCTTTGCTGCGGCCGGTCGCGGCGCGGTTGAGCGCTGTCCCGGCCGGGCGGGTGCCGTTTGATGGCGGCGAGGATGCCACCGGACAGCGCGATGATCCCTGCGGCCGTCAATGGTCGATCGTTGTGAGGCCCACCCGCCCTCTAAAGATCATGTTGATCTGACCGTCGTTTTCTCGCCAGGGACGGCGGTTAGAAGGGGGGAGTGAAGGTGGGGGTGGTGTCGTCGGAGCCGGGCCACAGGTAGGCGGTCAGCTTCCGTCCGTGCTCGTGTTCTTGGTGGGGGCTGGCAGGCGGGGGCCAGCGTAGCTGGGTGTAGAGGGTGGTGCGGTGGGTGTCATAGGCAGCTTCGATCAGGTCGCCGAAGACCTGCGCCCGGGCGGGGATGACGAGGGGATGGTGAGTGCGGCGACGGTCAGGCCGATGGGGATGGCCAGGAGGGTGAAGGGGGCGAAGGCGCAGAACAGCAGTCCCCACAGGGTGGTGGTTGAGGACAGCGGAGGCGGCCGCTGGTCTCGCCTTCCCACTTCGTCGCGGCAGCCGGTTCAGTCTGCGGCACGAAGGTCTTCGTCGAGAGACCCGAGGGAGTCGTAGACGGTGGTGGCGGGCCAGGGAGGCGTGTCCGGGTGTTGCCAGGTGAGATGGACCCGGGCCCAGCCGCCGGTCGCCAGCTCGACGATGACATCGTCCTTGGTCTCTGACCGGGCAGTGACCTGGAAGGACTGGCCATGGAGCCGATGACCGGCAGCGATCTCCTCACGAAGTTCGCTCGCCAGGGCTCCACGCTCGGCATGTTCGGCGGATTCGCCCCCGCGAAGGTCCACCCATGGAGCCAAAAAGAAGATCTCCTCAAGCGCGGAGTCACCGCCTCGGCGGACTCGAAGTTCGTGCGGCGCTGGCTTCGAGCAGTAGACCACGCGATGGGCGCGGCCAGGCCAGTCCAGAGCGAACGGGGTGACGTCAATCTGGGTCTCGATAGGGGTGCCGCCGCCACGGAGCGCGTCGAGGTCGGCGACGATGTCGTCGATGTCCTCGCGGACCTCGGACGTGTCAGCGCGCACGGTGCAGTAGATCTTGACAGTGTCGCCGCGGGTGTCGATGGCGATCTCGGCCAGGTCGTGCGAGATCAGCCCGAGCATGCACTGGACCAGCTCAAGGGCGAGATCGTTCTCGCGGCGTAGCGCGTCCGGGATGTCGCACATCGGTTCTCCTTTGCGTGGGAGCGATAGCCAAGACAGGGCTGCGGCCGGCGCGGCCCGGACGGCCTGGCAGCCCCACACCTATTGATCAGTTGGTCATACCTGCGCGGGTGCGTCGACCTGCGGGGGTGTCGTTCGCGGTGTCGTTTCCGGTGTTGGTGGCGATGTCGGATCTGAGACCGTGGGAGATTTCAGTGTGCGGACGGCCCATGGAGCCGGCAGGGTGGTCAGGTTTTGCGCTGCGGCTCGGGGTGCGGCTGGACTTCGCCGGCTTTGACGCCAGAATCCGCCGGCGCGGTGCTGTGGGTTCCTGGTCGAGTCTCCGGATCCGCTCCTTACCGGATCTGGCCGTTCGCTCGTGCACGCCATAGCGCCTCGCGGGCCGGTTTGCTACCCAGGCGCTTCAGACCGTTGGCGGCATGCCGCCGAAGCGACTCGTCGTCGTTGGAGAGCTGCTCGACGAGCAGGGGCAGGGTGTCTTCCGATTCTGTCAGTGCGATGAGTTCAAGAAGCCAGTAACGGACTCCACGATCGGTCTCCATGCGGAATGCATCGACAAGCTCGGCGACATGGCCGGCGGCGTTCGCTGCCAGGAAACCGAAGGCGTCTTCGGCTCGCTGCGGATCACGACTGCGCATCTGGCGGAGCGCGGAGCGGAAGGCCGACGACACAAGGTTGATTGTATGGCAGTCACCCGCGCTTGGGGGTGCTGATGCCGGGCGGCACCGACCGAGGTCTTCGGCGGGATCGAGCGGGCTGGGTGGTGCTCGCCGCGCCGATCCGCTGCTACCGAGTGGGCCGTCGTGAACACGCCTCACCGAGGCTGCAATCATCGTCCAGTCATCTCATCCAGATAGTCCAGCGTGGCGCGGACAACCTGAACCGGCAGCTCGCCCGCGACCAGGGTGAAATAGGCGTCGCCCGCGTCGGTTACGCGGATCTCGCATACCTGACGGTCAGGCTCGATCTCGTGACACTCGACCTTCCGGTCGTCCTCATGGATGCCAGCGAAGACAAAGATACGGTAGGCCCTGCCAGCGATCTCGATCGACCTCACCGTGGACCTCCCAAGAGCTGGTCCTATCTCGCGTACCAGCCTGCCGGCCAGAGTACATACAGTGAACCGGTCTCGAGAACCGCCTGGTCCACCTCAACCTCGACAGTTCTCGCTGCCAGCCGACCACGACGATATCGGCGCGAAAGAGAATCGTCACCCGCTTTTCGATCGTGGCGCCCAGCCGGCACGCCCCGGACACCATCAAAGCCGCCACCATCGCGACGGCCCTCGTCGAGGCCCTCGCCGCCGACATCGCGAACAGTCCCCACGTCGTCGACCATGGCCGTCCGCACCGATCCCGGCTCGACACAGAGATTGTCGCGGTGCTTCACGGGTGGCATCGCGGTGCATCACAGGCCCCCCAAGATCGGTGCCGCGACCTTGTCAGGGCCTGTAAGAACAACGGCTCTGGCGCATATTCGGTGGTGACGTTCAGTGATCGCGTGGTGAGACGCCGCTTGCGTCTACTTTGTCCTGGTTGAGGCTTTCCA
>NZ_MBLO01000108.1 GCF_001854805.1 Pseudofrankia coriaricola | reverse complement strand
ACCTCGCGAACGTCTGTGAGGTGGCCGATTTCGACCGCTTTGACCTCCACGACCGGCGCTAACGCACCGTTACCACCGAATGTGCGCCAGAGCCATGATTTCGGCTCTGGCGCTGATCCGGTGGTGACGGAGGGTGATCTCAGCCGAGCAGGATCCGGTGGCGGAGGAGTGGGAAGCCCGCGCGGCCGTACATCTGACGTTTGATCAGCTTGGTTTTCGTGTTCACGCCCTCGGTGCCGCCGTTGTGGTGGGCGCGGGTCAGGGCGGCGTTGACCGCGTCGCGGTCCAGTTCGAACCCGCGTGTGCAGGCGTGCAGGTGGGGCAGGTCGGCGTCCCGGGCCTGGGCGATCCAGGCGGTCAGCTGCGCTGCGTTGCCGTCGGCGGGGGTGAGTAGCGCGGCGAAGGAGCGGATGAGCCCAGCGAGTGTGGTCATCTCGGGGCAGGCCGCGGTATGGGTGTCGATGATCTCCCGCTGATGCTCTTTGAGCTGGTCAGGGGCGGTGAGCAGGTAGCGGGTGAGGCGTCGCGGTGAGATCGCCTGGCGGTCGGCTTCGACTCGGCCCTGGGTGATGTAGCGGTAGAGCAGGTTGAGGCTGCCGGTGTAGCCCAGGTCCTTGATCTCCTCGAACAGTCGGGCGACGGGGAGGGCCGGGTCGTGCTCGCGTCGCTGGCGCAGGTGGTCGCGGTACGGGTCGACGAGGGTGGGCCGGTACTGCGGCGCCCGGATCAGCCGCTCGGGCTCGGGGATGCGCGCGTAGCGCTTGACGGTGTTCAACGACAGGTTCAGCCGGCGGGCGCATTCGAGGAGGCCGACCTGCTTGTCGAGCAGCTCGTGGACCTGGGTCCACCGTTCGCGGGTGGTGGTGGCGCGCTGGCCGTCGCGCCGGGGCGGACCGGCCGCGGCCCAGCAGCCGCTGTGCGCGGCGACCTCCTTGCCCACGGCCTCGGAGACGTTGTGCCACAGGTGCCAGCGGTCTCCCACCTGCACCGCGTCGGGCAGCGCGCGGCGGACGGCCTCGGCGTAGGCGCCGGAGCCGTCACGGCAGACGACCTCGACACCGGGATGGGCGCGCAGCCACGCCTCAAGGGTGTCGGCCGTGCGGTCGGGCAGGACATCGACGCGCTGGCGGGTCTCGGCGTCGATGAGCACGGTGGCGTAGCGGTGGCGCCGCCGCAGGGCGAAGTCATCGACGCCCAGGACCCGGGGCACCCGCCTCGCCGGGACGGGCAGGCGCAACAGGCAGCGCAGCGCGGTGTGCCGCGATACGACCACGGCCAGCGCGGACAGGACCCGCGCCCCAGCGCGGCCGGCCAGCTCCCGCACGACCACGCCGACCTGGGCCGCCAGCCGCGAGGTCCGCCGCTGGTAGCGCTCCACCACGCCTGGGACCTGTTCCCGGAACGTCTGGAGGCACCCGCGCGTCGGGCAGACCAGGCGACGGACCCGCACGTCCATGAGCACGCGGCGCGCGTCCAACGGCACATCCGCCAGCGTCCGCGCGTGATAGCCGTGCACCCGCGCCGTCCGCGCACCACACCGCGGACAGGCAGCCGGCGCGTCCGGCGTCCGGGCCTTCACCCGGATCCGGTCCCCCTCGTCCGCCACGTCCTCCACGACAAGCGGAGCCAACCCCGAAAACACCATCGCCACCAGCCAATCCACACCAACCATGACGCATCGTGACATAGCCGGTCGGATCTGCCACCACCGGATCAGCGCCAGAGCCGAAATCATGACAGGCTCGCCACGCCACCTCCTGCCCGCCGTCGCCGATGGTGCGGTGGTACTGCCGAAGCCACACTGCGCGCAGTGTGACCACGGCCGGGACCTCGCGCAGCCAGGCCGGTGCGCCGCCGGTGTGGACGGCCTCCAGCAGGTCGAACCCGTCGACGCCGACCTGGATGGCCATCATTTTGCGGTTGTCGTCGCCTTTCGGAATCCGGTAGGAGTCCATCCGGGCACCGTATCGGCTTACCCATGCGGCGTTGATCTGTCCGGTCAGCCAGTCCGGCGCGGCCGCGGCCAACGCCTCCAAGGCCGCGCGCAGCGTCTCAGCGAGGAACTCCAAGCCGATTGGCCGAGCGCACCGCCGCCAGCACATGCGTGGGTGCGTTGCCGACCGCCTGCCTTGACCAGCCCCAGCTCGGACAGCCGGACCAGCAGCAGATCCAGTACCTTCTCGTCCAAGCCGTGGTCGATGAGTCGCTGGCGGAAACTGGTCAACACCGTGTGATCGAACCCGGGATCAGTCAGCTCCAGCCCGAGCGCGTATTTCCGGTCGATCCGCGCCCGCACCGCGTCAGCCGCCTGCCGGTCGGTGAGGCTCTCCGCGAAGTGCAACACCGTGACCAGCGCCAACTGCCCCGGCGAGATACCGGGTCGACCGCGCGCACCGAACGCCGAGGCGAACTGCTCGTCAGCAAACAACTCGGGCAGCTCATCACGAAATCGGATCGCCAGCGTGCCTTTCGGGAACGCCGCACAGCAGGGCTGCGACAAAGTCGTGGGCGGCGTGTCGGCTGGCGTCGTGGGCCTGTAGCGGCTACGGCTGCCGGGTGTACCGGCCCGCGACGGCCG
>NZ_MBLO01000107.1 GCF_001854805.1 Pseudofrankia coriaricola | reverse complement strand
GCCGAGATCTACGCCCAGCTCGGACTCCAGCTCACCTACGAACCAGGAGCACACCGAGTGATCGCCGAGGCCAAGCCTCCGGCGATCATGTACGAAGGAGAGTGTCGGTGGGGGATTCAACTCATTTCTACATGATCGGTCTCCGCGAGGTTTTCGACCTGTCGCTCCTGGCTGCGGCGACCGGGGCGCAGCGATGACCAGGCGCCTCAGGCTGACGGCGCCAACCGGCGAAGACTGGCCTGACATCGCTGTGCCACCCGCAGCCGTGGCATCTACGTCTCGGGATCGACGGGCACACCGAGACCCGGTGGGCCACCGACTGCCTGCCGACCCCCCGCCTTTGCAGTGCGGGGATTCTCGGGCGTGCTGTCCGGCCCCGCCTCCCGTACGCGGGATGGCGAGGCGTAACTGGTCAGGTTCCCCGTTCCGATGGTTCTGACGCGTAGTCCTTCTTGTTCAGGTGCCGTCGGCGAGCGCGTCCTGGACCTGAGTGATGCGGCTGGTGAGTTGCAGCGCCCATTCGAGTTCGGGTGCGGTGGCGGCGAGGTGGCGGCGGGCTGCGTCTTGGTCGTCGAGGAGGGCCACCCAGACTGATATGGACCACAGTGGCTGCCGCGCCATGGCCAGCGGTATGGCGGCCCGCTCGTGCGGTGACAGCCTTGTGCCGAGGCCAGATTGGTAGGCGTCGGCCAGCTCGGTGAGTGGCGCTGGGTCGCTGGTGATGTCGGTGATGTCGACGCTGGTGAAGTACAGGGTGAGCGCGAGATCATCGGTTCGCGGGCGGGCCGCGAGGAAGTCGAAGTCGGTGACCAGGGCGACCTGCCCGTGACGGAACCGGACGTTGTTGTCCCAGAAGTCGCCGTGCACGAACTGACGGCGGGGCTGGATGGGACGGTCCCGCTCGTGGTGGGCGAGGGTTTTGGCGAGGTCATCGGCGAGGTCAGCCAGCCGCGCCTCGGCAGGAGTCGGCTGCCAGGCGCGGATGCGGCGGGTCCCAGCGGCGACGGCCTCCATAAGGCCATCGGCGGCGATGTAGTTGGCGAAGCGGGGTGCCGCCGCGGCCGGGCTGGAGGGGAACGCCTGCAGAAGCGCGTGGATGCGCCCCAGCACCGCCAGCCCCGTTCGCACCCGGGCCAGCGTGTTCATCGCGGCCGGCGCGGCCACATAGGGTTCGACCTCCACGGCCCGGCCCTCGAAGGTCTCCCAGCCACGGCCACCTGCCGCCGGGATGGGCTCAGCGCAGGGCACGCCGTGGCTGGCGAGATGCTGACGGACCGCTTGGAGGGCGGCGACCCGCTGGCCGGTCACAAACGGCCGGTATACCCGGGCCACCTGCAGCGACCGGCCGTCGGTGACCAGCAGGTTCAGATTGCTCGAACCGCCCAGGTCCGGCGCTGGCCCGGCAGGCCACACGTCCCAGTTCGCTCGCAGGAACCCTTCAAGATCCGCCGAGACGACGGCCCTGGTGCCCCGCTGGCCGCCTGCCGCGTCATCCACGGCTTCGAACCCTAGACCGGATGTGACTGGCAGGTCTTCGGCGTGGCTGGTTGATCTACGCGGTGGGTCGCCGACCATGGTGTGGTGCCCCCTGATCCGGGTCCGTCCTATGAGGACCTTGCCGCCGAGAACGCGGAGCTTCGGGTGATGGTCGAGGCGTTGCGGGCTCAGGTTGCTGAATTGATGGCCCGGCTGGGGCAGAACTCGCGGAACTCGTCGGAGCCTCCGTCGTCGGACTCGCCGTCTACCAAGCCGCCCAAAAGGGATGTCGTGCCGTGTCGCGGAGATCTGCGTGAGGCCGCGAAGTTCAATACCAAAGCGTGACGGGTCTCGACGGCGGCGGCCAGGTCGTCACATCCGGGTAGGTGAAGCTCCGGGCGGGTCAGCTGGATCGGGTGGTGGAAGGCGTCCCCACTGAAGTAGGCGTGGACGCCGTCGGAGACGAGGCGCAGTAGCGCGTGCCCGACTGTGTGCCCGGGTGCCAGCTCGAGGGTCAGGCTCGGCGAGACCTGGTAGGGCGTGGGCACGATCCGGACGAGGCCGGCGTCGACGACCGGCCGGACGCACTCGTCGAAGACATTGGGGTTGTACTCGTTGGGATACCGGTCCGGGCGTGCTGTGTCCCAGCGTCGGTACTCTTGGTCGACGAACAGGTAGGTGGCGGCCGGGAAGGTGGGCACCCAGGCCCCGTCGACCTGCCGGGTGTTCCAGCCGCAGTGGTCGTGATGAAGATGTGTACAGAAGACGACGTCGATGGCGTCGGCTGAGACGCCGGCCGCGGCGAGCCGCTCCAGGTATGGAATGTCGAGGCCGTCGAAATAGTGCCCGCGCCCTGTCCGGCCGTTGCCGGTGCAGGGGTCGATGAGTATGGTGAGGTCGTCGACGCTTAGTACCCAGCTGTGGTTCGAGAACCGGAAGGTCATCGACGCGCTGTCCAGGAATCCATCAGGCAATGGCGAGACCCTGCGGGTGATGAGCGCCTCGTCGTCGGTGATGAGGCCGAGCGAAACAGGTATGCTCTGTTCCTCGATACGGTCTACGAGGGCGTTCCCTAAGCTCAGCGTGGGCATGCCGTCAGGCTATCAACGGAGAGGCGTGTGCGGTTCGTGCCCGGCTGGGATAGTCGGCTCTGACAGTCGGCTGAACAGTCCGGAAACATTAGCCGGCCGCATCACGGCTTGGCCGGCCATCGGCAATCAGGCTGTTCTGGTAGGCGAAGATGACGACCTGCACCCGGTCGCGAAGCGCCAGCTTGGACAGAATGCGAGTGACGTGTGTCTTGACGGTTGCCTCGGAGAGGAAGAGGCGTTCGGCGATCTCCGCGTTGGTCAGGCCGGCAATGCGGAGCCCAGTGGCGCCGTCGCCCGCCTCGCCGACTACGCGGATGTCCTCAGCCGCGTTCGCTGCCGGCGAGCGGGCGAACCTGACAGAGGCGACGACGGCAACTGCGTCGGCCGCGGCTGACGCGGAGCGTCACCGATCTCGCGGCGTCAGCGATGTCTCGTCCCTCGGGTACCGCCCGAATGCGACTCCCTCCGGGCGGTCCCGGCTCCTGCTGGCTGGGCATCGCGCACCTCCTCCGCGGTCAGCTGGACCGAATCAGGTGCCGACCGACGTCAGTTGACGACGCCGTCGATCTTGAGAGAGATGATCTTGTCGTATTCGTCCCCGAGCTCCTGGAGGATCTCGTCGGTGTGCTCACCGGCCGCCGGCGCCGGCGAGAGATCCGCCGGACCGCCGTCGAACTGGGCGGGGCCGGCGACGAGCCGGTGGGCCCGGTCGCCGTAGCCGACCTCGGGGGCGTAGCCGTTGGCCAGCACCTGCGGGTCGTTGAGCAGTTCCTCGGCCGCCTGGACAACCGCCCACACGCCCGACATGCCGTCGAGCCGCCGCCGCCACTCGGCCAGCGGCCGGGCCGCGAAGAGGGCGTCCAGCTCGGCCAGGCAGGCCGTGAGATTGGCCGCGCGGTCGGCGGCCGCCGCGAACCGCGGGTCGGTGACGAGACCGGGCCGGTCGAGGCGCGCGCACAGCTCGGGCCAGTGCCGGTCCGCCTGGAGCAGGGCCAGCCAGATCCACCGGTCGTCGGCGGTCCGGAAGCAACTCGTAAGCGGTTCGCCTGGGTTTCGCGGCGCACCGCGGGCAGGCCGCCGGGGATGAGCGCCGCCGCGCACACATCCGGGCCCATCACCCACGTCGCCGTGCCGAGCAGCGACACGTCGACTACCGACGGCTCGCCGTGCCGCTCCCGGCCGAACAGCGCCGCGGCGATCGCGCCCGCCAGCGACAGGCCGCTGATGCCGTCGCCGAACGACGGGCGCGGCGCGACCGGCGCCGCGGCGCCCGGCGGCGTCAGGTGGTGGGCGACGCCGCCGCGCGCCCAGAACAGGGCCGAGTCGTAGCCGCCCCGGTCCCGTTCCGGCCCGCGGTCGCCGGCGCCGTGCGACCGGGCGTAGATGATGCGCGGGTTGACGGCCCGCACGTCGTCGACGTCGAGCCGCAGGCGCGCGCACCGACGGCAGGAAGCTCGTGACGAACACGTCGGCCTCGCGGATCAGGCGGTCCAGGATCTCCCGGCCCGCCGGCCGGGACAGGTCGAGGCCGAGGCTGCGCTTGCCGTGGTTCGCCTGCTCGAACATGAAGTTGAGCCCGAACTCGCCGGGCAGCGTGCCGGCGGTAGTCAGCCCGCGCAGCGGGTCGCCGTGCAGCGGGTGCTCGACCTTGACGACGTCGGCGCCCCACTCGCCGAGCAGCGTCGCGCCGATGGGAGCGAGCCACCACTGCGCGACCTCGACGACCTTGACACCGCGCAGGACGTCGCGCACTACGACCCGCCCGGGGCGGCGGCTCGCAGGTGGCGGGTCGACCGGATGGTCACGTCCCAGCCGTCGGCCTGTGCTCGCAGCGCCCCGACCGTCGCCTGCTGGCGCGGGACGTGGGTGAAGGCGTCGAACTGGAAGTGCCGGAGCGCGTTCAGGTGGGTGATCTTGCTGATCTCGTCGTCCGAGAGGCCGGCGAGGTGGTCCATGGCGCGCTCGGGCGACCGCGGCCAGGTGGTGTCCGAGTGCGGGTAGTCGCACTCCCACGTGATGTTGTCGAGATTCAGGCGGTGGCGGTTCTCGACGCCGACGTGGTCGTCGATGAAGCAGAGGATGACGTGCTCGTTGAAGATCTCGGACGGTAGCCGGCCACCCAGGTCCGTGCCCGACCAGTGCTGGGTGTGCTGGTAGATGTAGTCGACCCGCTCCGTGAAGTACGGGATCCAGCCGATTCCACCCTCGGAGAGGGCCACCCGCAGCGTGGGATGTCTCCGGAAGATCGGGCTCCAGACGAGGTCCGCCGCGGCCTCGATCAGGTTGACCGGGGACAGCGAGTAGGTGCATTCGATCGGTGCGTCCGGCGACGTCGTGGGCACCGTCGAGGACGAGCCCAGGTGCATGCACACGACGGTGCCCTCATCCGCGCAGGCGGCGAAGAAGGGATCCCAGTGGTCGGTGTAGAGGCTGGGCAGGCCGAGGGCATAGGGGCTCGACGAGAACGTGACCGCGTGACAGCCCTTGCGGGCGAGCCGGCGGACCTCCTGCGCGGACGCCTCCGGGTCCCACAGCATCGGCAGTGCGAGCGGAATAATCCGGCCCTTGTGGGTCCCGGCCCACTCGTCGACGTGCCAGTCGTTGTAGGCGCGCACCATCGCCGCGGCCTGGTCGCGGTCCGTGCCGGCCTCGGCGAAGAGCTGGCCGCAGAAACGCGGGAACGACGGGAAGCACATCGAGGCGAGCACGCCGTTGGCGTTCATGTCCATGACACGCGCGTCGATGTCGTAGCAGCCCGGCCGGATCTCCTCGATCGTGGTGGGCTCCCGCCCGTACTCGTCCTTCGGCCGGCCGGCGACCGCGTTGAGCGCGACGTTCGGGATCTCCTGGGCCTCGTAGCGCCAGGCCATCGTCCCGTCGTCCCGGCGCACGAACAGCGGCGCCCTGTCCGCGTACCTGGCCGGCAGCCGTCCCTCGAAGAGGTGGGCCGGTTCGACGACATGGTCGTCGACGCTGACGAGGATGAGGTCATCGATGTTCACGGCGTGCTCCCGGTGGAGCGTGACCCGGCGTGCGCACGTACCGCCGTGACGAGCTCCTCGAACATCACCTCGTAGGGCGCCGTTCGTTCCTCGGCCAGCACGTGTGGCAGATAGTCGGTCACCCACACCAGCCGCGACGACTCGGCGCCGACCGGCTCCACCCGCATCTCCGCGTGGTGGTACTCGGCGCCGGTCAGTGCCGGGACCGTGTACGACGCCCGTCGACGGACCGGGTCGACCGTCAGGTTCCGCTCCCACACCTCCGCGCCGCCCGGCACCGTCACCACGCGGAACTCCCCCTCCCGGCGCTCCGCCACGCACGCCGAGAACACGTGCACCTCCGACCGGCTGTACCGCTCGACGAAGTCCCAGGCCTCCTCCGCCGGGATCTCCAGCACCTTCTCGAAGTAGATACTTCCCATCCGGTCTCCTCTCCCTTTCTCTCGGGTGTCGCAGCCCTCGGGGCTCCGCGGCGGGCGCGCGGGGGGTCTCACGGGAGTGGGGTCGCTGCCTGGTCGATCCAGGCGTCGAAGTCGGTCGCGCGGGCCTGCAGCGCCTGCTGGCCCGCCGGCGAGTCGACGATGAGGAACGCCTCCCGGTCGATGGCCGCGACGAGCTGGCCAGCGACGTCGTCGGGCCTGGCCGCGTTCCGCAGCACCGGGTGGCCGGCCGGGAACTCGTCCAGCAGCATGGGTGTCAGCATCGCGCCGGGGCAGAAGCAGGAGACCTTGATGCCCCGCCCGCGATACGTGATCGCGAGCCATTCGGAGAAGGCGACGGCCGCGTGCTTGGTCACGGAGTAGGTCGCCTTGTGCGGGTGGACCGCGAGCCCGACGAGCGACGCCGTCTGGATGAGGTAGCCGTCGCCGCGCGCGAGCATCGCCGGCAGCACCTCGCGCGCGGCGTACACATGCGCCATCACGTGGAGCTCCCACGCCGCCGCCCAGCGGGCGTTCTCCTGGATCTCGCCGGGCTGGTCGGGCCCTGAGGCACCGGCGTTGCTGAACCAGATGTCGATCTCGCCGTAGGCGCGGCGCGCGAGGTCGGCCACGGCGCGGACGTTCCCCTCCACCGTGATGTCCGTGGCGAGCCCGACGCCGCCGACGGCCGCCGACACCCGCTCTACGCCGGCCGGGTCGAGGTCGGTGATGACGACCTTCGCGCCTTCGGCGGCGAACCGGTGCGCGCAGGCCTCGCCGAGGCCGCCGCCGGATCCGGTGATGACGACGACCCTGTCCTGGAGCTTCATCGCGGATGTTCATCCCTTCAGATCGGACGGGATCCGGGACAGCCCGTCCTGAGGCGCACTGTCCCGGATCCGAGTCGCGGTTTCGCCGCCCGGTTCGGATGCTGATCGGCGTGGCTCAATCCGGGATCGGGGTCTGGCTGAGCGGCGTGTAGGTCGTCGGCTGGCCCTTGTCGTCGAGGGTGGTGCTGAGGCCGCCGCGGACGCAGGAGGCGGGCAGTGCCGGGTTGGCTTTGCCGTTGCAGCGGAAGCGGATGCCGCCGCCGGCCGGCAGGTCCCGTTCCGGCGCCTTCTTGATGGCCGCGGCGATGCCCGCCGGGGTGAGCTCGGATGCGGAGACTCCCTCGAGGGCCTCGCGGAAGCCGGCCATCGAGGCGAACATGCCGATCGCGACGCCGTTGCCGGTGTCGATGTTCGTGCCGTACGTCTCCGAGACGGCCTCGAACTGCTTGACCGACGGGTCGTCGGAGCCGATGGGCGCCGGCGCGCCGATGACCATGCCCTTGAGGAAGCTGCCGGGCACGGCCTTGCGGGTCGAGTCGCCGAGGCACTGGGTGATGCTGGCGGTGGTGCCCGTGTAGCCGACGGAGTTCAGGGCGTTGAAGGCGGCGATGCAGAAGGGCTCGCCGCCGACGACCCAGACGACTCCGGTGCCGTCGGTTGCGATGCGCTGGGCCTGGGGTGTCATGTCGGCCTGGTCCGGTGGGACGGTGACGAGCTGGAGCTCGACGCCGGCGGCCTTGTAGATCGCGGGGGCCTGGGTCTTGTAGATCTGCACGGCGGCCGGGATGTCGATCACGATCGCCGAGACCTTCTTGACGCCCTTCTCCTTGGCGAGGCCGGCCGGGAGGCCGAGCGCGCCGAAGACGGCGTCGGCGAGGACGTGCGCGTTGGGGTCGGTGAGCACGTTGTTGCTGCTCACGCCGGTGAAGAACATCGGGAGGTTCGCGTCGTGCAGCGGCTGCCAGACGGCGTCCGGGTACGCCGGGCCGCCCATGACGACGGCCGCGACGTTCTCCTCGACCATGCGGTTGCCGCAGTCCGTCGCCTTGGCGGGGTCGCCCTGGTCCTCGCACTTGACGAGCTGGATGGGCCGGCCACCAAGCCCGCCCTTCCGCTCGTTGATCCACTTCACGGTCGCGTCGGCCACGCGGCCCTCGACGGAGGAGTCGCTGCCCGGGTACTTGCCGTCGGAGACGAAACCGATCTTGACCGGCGCGCCCTTGGCGGGGTTCATCGGGCCGAGCACGCTGTCGCCGGCGGTCGACGCCGACGCGCTCGGGCCGGTGCTCGTGTCACCGTCCCCGCCACAGCCGGCGGCGAGTAACGTGACGGCCGCCAGCGGCGCCGCTAACAGCGCGAATGTGGAGCGTCGCCTTTTCCGTCTGGGTGCGATGCTGGTTCTGGTGATCTCGACGCGCGGCATATCATTCCTATCCGGTGGTTGTGTGTGCGAAAGCTCCCGCGGCTCGCAGGACGTTTCGGCCCGCTCGGTCGCGGACAATGACTCCGGTGACGTCAGGTCGCCTTGAGGCCGGTCTCGGGCTGCGCCGCACAGGAGCGCAGCATCCAGGCGAGCGTCTCGTAGGCGCCGACCGTGAAGATCACGTCCAGAAGCTCCTGGACGTTGAGTGTCTCCGCGAGGGCCGCCCACGTGCTGTCGTGAATCGCGCCGTCGGCGATCAGTTGGTCGGCGGCGCAGACCAGGGCGGCCTCGATCGGATCCCAGCACGGCGCGTCCGCGCCGCGGGCGATGCCGGCGATCTCGTCATCGTTCAGGCCGGCGTCCCGGGCCAGGAAGACGTGCTCTGCCCACTCGTAGGAGCACTGTCTCAATGTTGCCACCCGGAGGATGAGAATCTCCCGCCGGCGTTCTGACAGCGCGGTGGTCAGCAGGGCATGTGCGTTGAAGGTAAAGAATGCGCGGGCGAGCGTGGGATGATGCGCGAAGATCCCCAGCATGTGCAGGGGCGTGGGCTTGTCCGTGGAACTCGGTAATGGATGCCGCGGCGCCTCGGGCAGCAGGGCGGACATGGCCGCACGCATCTCCCGTGGCCACGCGCCCGGCGGCAGCGGACTGATCCGGTCCATGCGGGTGTCCTTCCTGCTGCTGATGCCGGCGGCGGCTGGCTACTGCGGGCCGAGGCGGGCAACGAGCGGGGGCAGGTCGAAGATGGTGCGGATACCGGGCTCGGCGTCCACCACGTAAGGGACCGCGTTCACGGCCGGGGTCGCGGTGTATCCGGCGAGGTGTTCGGAGTAGCCCTCGTCCGTCCGTCCGTACGCGACCCGCACCTGCATCGGCGCGTCGCCCTTGGTGGTGAACAGCCAGCCCTCGCCGGTGATGTTCCAGTCCGGTTCGAGGTGCGGGGTGACGAACCAGTGCGCGCGGAAGGTCAGGAACGGGCGGCCGTCCCGGAGGCCGGCGACCGTGATGCGCTGGGCGCCCATCGTGCCCTTCTCGATCACGAAGCCGTCCGAGAGCGTGAACGGCTCGGTCGCACGGGCGATCTCGCCGCGGACCTCGAAACCGTCGAGCGGCATGCCGATCGCGTCGGCGAACGCGGTGAGTGACTGCCGGTAGCCCTCCGCGGAGCCCTCCAACAGCCGTGGGTCCATCTCACCGCGCTGCACCGGCGCGCCGAAGCGCATGACCTTGGTGATCATGTCCGGCCCCACCGAGGCCGGGATGTCGGCGTACTCGTCGATGGTGAGCTCGTCGAGCCGTCGCATCGGGTAGGTGAGCGTCATCGGCATCGTGGTCGTGCTGTAGCCGGGGCTGCTGCCGGTCGCGTGGATCGACGTGCCGCCCTGCTCGCAGGCCTGCTCGATCCGTTCCCGGATGGCCGGATCCATCGCCGCGGCGTAGAAGAACTCGTTGCGCGTGGTGACGACGTTGATGCCGGCGCTCAGCAGCTGCGCCAGGTCGTCGACGTCGAAACCCTCCTGCATGTAGAGCACGCAGTCAGGCGCCAACGCCAGGACATCCTCGATGTCGCGGGTGGCGAGAATGCCGACCGGGTCGATTCCGGCGAGCACGCCGGCGTCCTTGCCCTCCTTGTCCGCCGAGTGGACGTAAAGGCCGACCAGCTCCAGGTCCGGATGGCCGATGACACCGCGGATGGCCTTCTTCCCCATCCGGCCCGCGGCCCACTGGACGACTCGGTATTTCCTGTCCGGCCGTCGGCCCTGGTGGGGTTTGTCGGGGGTCATCGGATCTCCCTCGGAATCGTCGTGGCCGTCACGCGGTGCGCGGTCCCCGACCGGGCATCGGCGGGGTGCGAGGTCGCGCGCGGCACAGGGGGCGCCCGGCGACGAGAGGCCGATCTGGGCGTCTACCGTCCGGACGGTAGGTAACCTAGGGTGGGTTCGGACCGGTGTCAACGCATCGGCGGCGGTGGTTCTGCGGGGGCTGGTATGTCGGGCTTACCTCGGAGGTTGGTGGGCCGGTGTGGATCGGCTGTCTTGTCGGCGGGCGATCGGCTGTTGCTCTGCGTGACGCGAGGCCGTGGCTTGAGTGGTTGCCGCCCCCTCCTCGCCCCGACGGGAGCGCCCGCCTCGACGCGCACCTGGTCGACGCTCCGGCCCCGGCGTCACGGACACCCATAGAATCGGCAATTGAGCGTGAACGGACGGAGGCTTTCGGTGGTTGACGAGCAGGCGCAGGCCCCGGTGCCGGCGAAGTCCCGCAAGGCGCAGATCATGAAAGCGGCGGGTGACCTGTTCGAAAGAGGCGCCCACCAGGAGGCGTCCATGGAGGCCATCGCGCAACACGTGGGAATTCGCAAGGCTTCCCTGTATTACTACTTCAGCAGCAAGGACGAACTGCTCGGGCAGATGCAGCAGGCCATGATCGAGCCGGTCATCCAGGCACACCAGAGCCGGCTGGACGAGGGCATCCTCGACGCGCGCGGGCTGCTGTTGGGCATGGTGACGGACCTGGTCTCGTTGACGGAGACGCACCCCGGCCACATGCGCATCTATGTCGAGCGCCAGCACGAGCTCCCGGACGCGATCCGCGACAAGATCGTCGAGCAGGCCGACCGCTACGGGGAAATGCTCGTCGACGTTCTCAGGCGAGGAGTGGCCGAAGGAGTTTTCCGTGTCGCCGCCCCGAACCTGACGGCGTTGGCAATCCTGGGCATGTGTCATTCCACCTACCAGTGGTACCGCCCGGGAGGCAGGCGCACCGTCGGGGACATCGCCCAGTATTTCTATGACACCCTCATCACCGGCATCGGGGCCTCTTCCTGATCTCGGTCGCGACACGGCGAACTAGGCGAACAGGTCCGCGACGCGTCGCCGGCCGCCAGAGAACTCCTGCAGCTGGATGGGAGTCCCGTCCGGATCTTCAATGAAGAAGAAGGCGGACACGCGAGTGGTCGTGACCGGGCACAGCGGAGCGACGCCCGCGTCGATCAGCCGCTGGTATGTCGCCTGGGCGTCGGCGACGGTGAGCGCGATCTTGGGCCGTCCGAGATCCTTTGGATAGAAGGGGTCGGGGCCCGCACTGGAGGACGAAGCCCGATGAGGGCTGAAGATCTCCAGGAGGATGCCGTTGATCTCCAGGCCGACCCGGGTCCATCCATCCTGCTCGTCGGTGAATCGAACGACGAAACCGAGGACCCGCGTGTAGAAGTCCAGCGAGGCGGAGAGGTCCCGGACGGTTATTCCCAGGTGTGACAAGCAGTCGATCTTGACCGGTAGGAGATCCATCGCTTCCTCTCGGGTCGTAGGTGTCGAGTCCGTCAGCGGTGCCGCGTCGAGCCGACCGTGCCGGTGACCAGGTCGCGGCCCGGGACCCGGCCACGGGACTCGCGGGTGGCGATCAACGCGGACTGGACGAGGCGGCGGCCGAGGTCGAGCACGTGGCCCACGGTGGTGGGCTGGTCCGGCGCGGTGATGCTGAGAGCCAGCATGACGCGGCCGATCGGGTCGAAGATCGGCGCCGCGACGGTCTTGACGGCGATCTCGTCCGATTCGGTCAGGCCGTCGAACGAGAGCAGCATTTCCCCCGAGATCGCCAGAACCTCGGTGAGGCGCTGCTCGGCGTGGTCGTCGGTGGGATCGCTGCGCATCTTCGCGATGGCGTCGATCATCGCGGGCGCCGCGATGGCCTGCAACGGAACGCTGAACCCCCGGTCGCGGATCTCGGCCAGGACGCCGCGGTAGAGCTCGGTGAGCGGAGCGGGCAGGGCCGCGCGCTCGAGCCACGAGGTCACCGTGCCGTCGTCGGCCCAGGCCAGGAAGACGGCGCCGATCGGGGCGAGCAGCGGCGTGCGGTCGCCGGGGTAACCGATGCTCTGCACAAGCGGCTGTGGGCCCCGGCGGGCCAGGAAGATGATGTCTCGGCCCGCGACAGCTGAGAGGCCGACCTCGACGTCGAGCCCGTCGGCGAGCACCTCGGCCTGCTCTAGGGCGGCGCCGATCGCCGGATGCTGCTCGAGGGCGGCGAACCCCGTCACCGCGAGCGCGGGGCCCAGCACGTAGGTCCGATGCGCCGGGTCCCGGATGAGAAAACCGCTGTCGCACAGCACCGCCAGGGTGGCGTGCGCCGAGGCGATGTTCATCCCGAGATGCGAGACCAGCTCGCTGATCGTGAAGCCCCGGGACGGGTGCGCGGTGAGGAACGCAACGATGTCGACCGCACGGGCGGACGCGGGCGCGGGGCGGGCCATGCCAGCGACGGTAGCCGACCAGCGCAGACAGTGAACCCTTGACGGCAATGTTGGTTTTGCTATAGCAATCTCACTATGTTCGACTTGGCGGGTCGCGTGGTCGTGGTCAGTGGCGGCAACGCCGGCATCGGTCTGGCCTTCGCCCGAGGTGTCGCTCGGGCCGGTGGTGACGTCGTCGTCTGGGGCCGGCGGGCGGACAAGAACGCCGAGGTTGCCAAGGAACTGGCCGGCCTCGGCCACCGCGTGCTCGCCCAGGAGGTCGACGTCAGCGACGAGGCACGCGTCGTCACCGCGATGAACGAGGCGGCGGAGGAGATGGGCCGCATCGACGGCGTCATCGCCAACGCCGGGCTGATGAGCCGGGAGCGCAGCTTCGTCGAGATGACAAGCCAGGCCTGGCACGCCCTGCTGGCGGTCAACCAGCACGGCGCGTTCTTCGCCATGCGCGAGGGCGCCCGGCACATGAAGCGGCGTTACGACGCGGGCGACCCCGGCGGGTCGCTGCTGTTCTGCGCCAGCCTTTCCGCGCTGACCGGCAGCCCCGGCATGCAGCACTACAACGCATCCAAAGGTGCGATGGCGGCCATGTCCCGGGGCATCGCTGTCGAGGCGGGCCGCTACGGGATCCGCTGCAACGTGGTCTGCCCCGGGTACACGGTGAGCGAGACGGTCCAGATTCCGGTCGACAGCCCGCTGTTCGACCGCAACCGCCGGTACAACCCGTCGGGGCGGCCCGGCAACGCCGAGGACTTCGAGGGGATCGGCGTCTACTTCATGAGCGACGAGTCGCGTTACCACACCGGTGACCTCGTGGTCATCGATGGCGGCTGGTTGGCGAACGCGGGAAAGACCGACGTTACGGAGCTGCCGCCATGGCCGTAAAGGTGCTGCGCGTCGAGGGCATGCGCGACGACACCCGTTCGCCCGCCGAGCGGGCCGCCCTGGAGGCCGACGAGGCACGTCCCCTGGACATGAGCATCGACGCGGTGCTCGAGGGTGCGAGCCGGCAGACGGGCCTGGATGACTTCGGCTCGCTCGACTTCACCCAACGTCTCGGCATTCTGCTGGCCGAGGTCGAGGCCGATGACAACGTCTGGCGAACCTACAAGGCGACGTTCCTCGACCAGTGTGTGAAGGCGGCGGCGAACCGGCTGCTCATCCAGCGGTACTGGGACGACCACCCGGACTGCCTGGACGCGCCGATCGAGCGGCCGATCAACGTCATCGCGTTGCCCCGCTCGGGCAGTACCCATCTGGAGAACCTGCTGGCCGCCGACCGGCGGCTGCGGCATCTCCCGGTCTACCTGGCGGCGCAGCCGGCCCCGAGCGTGGGCGAGACGGCCGGGCCGGACGGGGTCGACCCCCGCTGGTCCCGTTCGGACGCGCGGTGGCAACGGCTCAGCCAGAACGAGATCTTCGCGGCGATGCACGAGCACTCACCGGACCACGCCTGCGGCGAGAACGAGCTGCAGATCCCCGACTTCGCCAGTTACCAGTGGGAGTGGATGGCGAACGTCCCCGGCTTCCGTGACCACTACCTCGGCCACCACCAGACGCCGCACTACCGCTACATGAAGAACGTGCTGCGCGCCGTCGCCTGGCAGTTCCCGAGCGACCGGCGCTGGATGCTGAAGTCCAACCAGCACAGCGAGCAGCTGGTCCCGCTGCTGACGACCTATCCCGACGCGACGGTGGTGATGATCCACCGTGACCCGGTCGCCACGATCCAGTCCCTGCTGACCATGCGCGGCATGGCGCTCAAGGCGGGCCAGAAGCGTCCGGACATCGACAGCCACGTCGCCTACTGGGTCGACCGCCTCGAACGGATGCTGCGCAGCTACCTGCGCGACCGGCACCTGGTGCCCGCGGGCCAGCTCGTCGAGCTGCGCTTCGACGAGATCGTCGGCAACGACGTCCAGGCCGCCGCCGGCGTACTGGAACGCGCCGGCCTCACGGTCACCGACGAGACCCGGGCGGACATCGAGCACTACCTGGCGTCACATCCGCGCGGCCGGCGCGGCCGCATCGTCTACGACTTGGAGGGCGACTTCGGGCTCGACGCGGACGAGCTGCGCGCCCGGTTCGCCTTCTACACGGACGCCTTCCAGATCCGGCCCGAGGTCGGAAAGGACCGCACCCGATGAGCAGCCCGGACCCCGAGAACTCGGCGAGCACCGAGAAGCAGCCCCTCAACGCGCTCATCGTCCGGGAGGGCGAAGGCGTCCAGGACGCCGTGCCACTCGGCGACGGCATCTTCGCGTCGAAGGGCATCTCCAACAGCTATCTCGTCACGACGCCGGCCGGCGATCTGCTGATCAACACCGGGATGTACAACGAGGCGGACCAGATCAGGACGCGGTTCTCCGCGGTCAGCGCCAACCCGGTGCGCGTCATCGTGTTCACCCAGGGCCATCCCGACCACGTCGGAGGCTGGTCACAGCTGGACGCACCGGGCATCGAGACCATCGCGCAGGCGAACCATCCGGACGTCCGGGAGTACTTCCACCGGCTGCAGCCGTTCTTCGCCCGCCGCAGCCGCCGGCTCTGGAACCGTGACATCACCAGGGTCGACCCCACCTACCAGCCGCCCGAGCCGGTCCTGACGACCACCTTCCTCGACAGCCACACCTTCACCCTCGGCGGCCGCCGGATCGAGCTGTACTCGACGCCGGGTGGGGAGACGACCGACTCGTTGGTCGTCTGGCTCCCCGACGAGCGCATCCTGTTCACCGGCAACCTGTTCGGACCCCTGTTCGGCCATATCCCGAATCTGTACACGGTCCGCGGCGACAAGATCCGCAGTGCCATCGCCTACCTCCATTC
>NZ_MBLO01000106.1 GCF_001854805.1 Pseudofrankia coriaricola | reverse complement strand
CGGCGGCCGTTGTCCCCAGGATCACTAGAGGGCCAAAGGGTGTGCGAAAATGATCTTCCTTCGCACACCCGGCGGCCGTTGTCCCCAGGATCACTGACGGGCGAACGTTGGCGGGGCGGCGCTGGCCCATTTGCGTCCGCGGCCACCCCTCGCCTCGTCTCAGCCCCGCCCTCGATACTCGCCCACCGCCGGCCGGTACCTCCTGGCCGTGCGGTACCCGCATTCCCCAGTCCAGGAGGACGTCGGTGGTAGCGATCCTTGGCCAGTACTGCATCAACGTGTCGGACCTGGAGCGCTCGGTGGCGTTCTGGGAGGGAGTCGTCGGCATTCCCGTCGTCAGCCGCACCGAGATCGAGATGGCGCGCGAGGCGGTCATCCAGTCGCCGCACGGCGGAAGCCGGATGCAGCTCGCCCAGCAGCTCGGCCAGACCGGCCCGATCGACATGGGCACCGCGATCTGGAAGCTCTACGTGAACACCGACGACTGCGCCGCGCTGTTCGAGAGGGCCGTCGCGGCGGGCTGCGAGGCCGTCACCCCGCCGGCCCGGCTCGACCGGTGGCCCGTCACGGTTGCCTTCGTGAAGGACCCGGACGGCTACCTCCTGGAACTCATCGAATACCACCAGGGCACCCCCGCCACCGTCCCCGACCCCAAGAAGCTCGAGGCCTGACCACGTCCTGCTCCGACGGGGCCCGCCCGCACGCGCTCGGCTGGTCCTGCCGCGTGCCGGCGGGCGATCTGGCCCCCGCGGATCGGGAGATACGTGCGCACAAAGGCCGGTTCGCTGAATACTGGAACAGGTTCTAGTCGGGCGCGGCCATGGTCCGCGCGTCAGGGAGGTGCCCGCATGTCTCAGGGGAGCCAGCCGCGCCGGTTCGAGGGCCGCGTCGCGCTCGTCACCGGCGCCGCGTCCGGTATTGGCCACGCGGTGACGCTACGGCTCGCCGCCGAGGGTGCCTCGGTGTTCGCCTGCGACATCGACGCGGCGGGCCTGGATTCGCTGGCCAAGGAGGAACCGGAAGGGGGCGGCCGGATCGTCACCCGGGTCACCGACGTGCGGGAGAGCGGCGAATGCCGCGCCGCCGTCGCGGACGCGGTCGCCGCGTTCGGCAGGCTCGATGTCCTCGGCAACGTCGCCGGGATCCTGCGCACCGGTCACGTGACGGACGTGACCGAGGACGAGTACCGGCTGATGTTCGCGGTCAACACCGACGCCTACTTCTTCCTCGCCCAGGCCGCCATCCCGCATCTGCTGACGACCAAGGGCAACATCGTCAACATCGCCTCGAACTCGGGCCTGATGGGCGGTGCCTACACCGTCCTGTACTGCATGACCAAGGGCGCGGTCGTCCAGCTCACCCGCGCGCTGGCCATGGAGTTCCTCAAGAAGAAGATCCGCGTCAACGCGATCGCGCCCGGCGGCACCGAGACGGCGCTGGTCGCCGCCACAACTTTTCCCGACGATGTCGACTACGACCTGATCGGCCGCTATATGGTCCCGCGCCCGATGGCCAAGCCCGACGACATCGCCAAGTTGTTCGCCTTCGTCGCCAGCGACGACGGCCGCAACATCCACGGCGCGATCCTGTCCACCGACGGCGGCGTCACCGCCGGCTGACACCCGGGCGGCCTCGTAATGGACACCGTCGCCCGACCGCCGGTGGCCCGGCGGGGTGTCTCGCCGGCTCCTCGTGTCAGGCGGGGGCCAGGCGCGCCCGGACAAGCGTGTCGATGGCGGTCGCCTCGCCGTCCGGGGTTTCGACCGGGCGCGGCACGCGTGCGGCCTTCTCGATGACGAGGCCAGGAATATCGGCCAGATCCGCGGCGGTGCCGTCGGGGGTGTAGAGGACGGAGGCGTCGCGGGGACCGCCGACACCGTCGGTGAGGTTCGTGGCGTCGTGGGCGACGACGAGCAGGGTGCCGCCAGGGGCGAGCCGACCGGCGGCGGCGCGCAGGGCGGCGCGGCGCGCGTCGGCGGGCAGTTGCAGGTAGGCGACCACGACCGCGTCGAACGCCGCCGTCGGCGGTAGGCCATCGTCCCCGCTGGTGCCGGCCCCGGCCCCGGCCCCGGCGTCGACGCCGGCATTGGCGTTGGCCGGTCCGGCGGCGGCCGCGCCAGCGGCGGTGGTTGGTGGTTCGGCCATGACACCCGCGACGACGTCGGCGACGAGGAAGGCCGCGCGCTCGGCGACTCCGGCCTCGGTGGCGAGGCGACGGGCACGGTCGATGGCCGCGTCGGAGAAGTCCAGGCCTGTGGCGTGCCAGCCGCGGCTGGCGAGCCAGATGGCGTTGCGGCCTTCGCCACAGGCGACGTCGAGAGCCCGACCGGGCGGCAGGTCGGCCAGCTCCGCGGCGACGAACCGGTTCGGCGCGAGCCCCCAGACGAGCTCGCTGGCGCGGTATCGCGCGTCCCAGTGCGTCGCGTCCATCCTGATCCCGATCCCTTCCGACGGCCGCGGCGCGGCCCGCTCCTTTTGGGCCACGCGCTTCGCCGTCTGACCACGTCGCCGGTCGCCGATCATCTGGCGATGCCAGGCCCACCGCCTCAATCCGGACAAAGGTTACTTCCGGGCGCGCCACCGAGGAGGTTCGCGACGGCGGGCCGCCGCGGTCTCCCCCCGCACCTACCCGAGGGTTGCCGGAGCGGGCGAACGGGCAGGGGGCGTGGCACTCGGCGTCCCTCGGGGCGGACAGTATCGATCGTGGCCGTATAGTCGCGGATCTTGGCCGCATCGGACAGGCGCTTCTCGTTCCCGATTCGTCGCCGTCTCGCCGAGACTCGGTCTTCGCCCAACGCTCCGGCCTGGAGTTGAGCGGCAATGCGGAGATGGGCGCTGGAAGGTGGCGAAAAGGACCATTCTGGCCCGGTCTGGCGGGCCGGACGACCCTGGCGAACGGGAGAAAACCACTGGTCACGGCGCTGTCGGTGCCCGCGGCGCGGGTGGCGGGCACCTCGGACCGCCCTGGGGGTTGTGTGGACGGGCGGAGGCGGGTATAACGAAAACAGGTGAGAGGAGCCACCAAAAGAATGGCACGGAGAAGTGGACGCGCCGAAAGGCGTGATCCCCGCACCATGCATCACCTAAACACCGTTCTTGCGGTGTAAGGTGGACTTCTCTCACCCCGTTCTTTTCCCGCGCCATACTTCCGGCCGCGCGGGTCATGAGGTCATGGTCTGGACGGCGGGTTCGCGATCTGCTTTCGGGGTGGCCGTACCCACCCGCCATTCCGAGGTGGGGACCACGTAGAGGGTCCGATCGGTCACGCCGCGGCACGTCATCGCATCTCGGAGATCTGGCCCGAATGTGCCAGGCGGGCGCGCGCGGTCTCGCACGCCAGGCGCAATCGGCTGATTGCGAAATGTGACCGGTTGGGTCACTGGTTGGTAGGTGTGGCTGGCGTGGGGGGCACCCAAGTGCGAAGCGCGTCGGATGAGCAGGCCTATACGCAGGCTCATCCAACACAGTGGCGGGGTGTGTGGTCGGACTGTGTCGGAAGAGCAAGTCCATGGACGGGCTGAGATGACACGCTTGGTGGTCGGGACGGCCTGGCGGCGTGGATGCGGTCGGTGGGCGGTCGGTCGGAACCCAGGGGATCGGTCCAGGCGGAGTGTTGCCGGGGCGCCAACGGCCCGTTCAGCCGTGTGATACCCACGCCGGCCCGCCAAGGTTCAGGGCGGGCAAGGGGGAAGCACCGTCATCCCGATGACGGGTGACGGGTTGCCGGAGCGACGCGGTCAGATCCATGCGAAACGGCTACGTCCCGTCCCGCCCGCCCGCGCGAGACGGGACGTAGCCGCGTGAGGCCATGGCTGTGGGAATCGAAATGTGAGCTGGTCAGGTGGTGCCGGCCACCAGGCGGGTGTCGAGGGCGTCGAGCTCGGCGGTGAAGGCGGCGCGCAGCGCGGTCTTGTCGGTGCCGTCGAGCCAGGTGGCGTCGACGCCGTTCAGGACGAGGGCGCGCACGGTTTCCTGGCCGTAGTCGAGGGCGGTGCACAGCTCGACGTACTCGCGGCCGATGTCGGTGTGGAACATCGTCGGGTCGTCGGAATTGAGCATCACGTTCAGGCCGGCCGCCACCATGTCCCTGATCGGGTGGGCGGTCAGGTCCGGCCAGCCGTAGACGACCGCGGTCGAGGTCGGGCAGCAGGTGAAGTAGATGCCCTCGTCCCGGCATCGGCGCAGGACCGCGTCGTCGGACATGATGTGGTAGCCGTGGTCGATCCGCTCGCAGCCGAGCACGTCCAGGCAGGTGGTGATGTTGACGGGCGGCGCGTCCTCGCTCGCGTGGCTGGTCAGGCGCAGGCCACCGGCCTTCGCCGCCCGGTAGGCCAGGGCGAACTTCTCCGGCGGGTCGGGGGCCTCGGCGCCGTCCATCCCGAGCCCGATCAGCTCGTCCACCCGGTTCGCCAGCACCTCCTCGACCATCTGCCTGGCCATCTCGGGCGGGTCCTGCCGGTAGACGTCGGCGATGAGCCTGCAGCGCACCCCGAAATCGGTCTCGGCCGCCCGGATGCCGTCGACCAGACCGCCGATGACGGTCGCCATCGGAACCCCGCGCCGGGTGTGCAGGGTCGGGTTGAAGAACATCTCCCGGTAGCGCAGGTTGCCGAGCTTCACGCCGTCCTCGAGCGACTCGTAGGCGCAGCGCGCGAAGTCCGCGCGGTCGATCAGCGTCGAGGACACCATTCCGAAGATCTTCAGGAACTCGTAGATGGTGTCGTAGTCGTAGAGCCGCGCCACCTCGTCCGTGGGCAGCGTGACATCGTGCTTGCGGGCCAGGTCGGCGAACGTCGCCGCCCGCACCGTGCCCTCGAAGTGGCAGTGCAGCTCCACCTTCGGCACCGACCGCAGGTACTCGGGGTAGTCCATCGCGTGCTCGCCTCCCACACCGTCAACGCCTCACCGTCCGCCCCCGTCCGCCTGCTGGCCGGCCTGGCCGAGCTGGGGCCGGCCCGCGCTCGGCCGCCCGCCCACCTTAGGAGCCGAGCCCGCCTCGCCGGTTTCCACCGGGAAACGCCCAGGTCACGGCCGCGGGCGAGGCGGAGCCTCGCCGAGGGCGTTCACCCACGGGGTCAGCTGGGGCTGAGAGGAAATCCGCCGTCGCCGGCCGGATGCCGGGGCATATGAACGTGCTGCTCGCCGAGGCGCACGTCCCGTACCCGCTGATGCTGGAGCTGGACGAGGCGAATGCCGAACTCGCGCGTACCGACGTCGCTCTGGTCGTCGGGGCGAACGACGTGACGAACCCGGCCGCCCGCCGCCCGGGCAATCCCGTTTCCGGTATGCCGATCCTCGATGTCGACAAGGCCCGCAGCGTCGTCGTCATAAAACGCTCGATGGGCCACGGCTACGCCGGCATCGACAACGAGCTCTACACCGGCCCGAAGACCGGCATGCTCTTCGCGGACGCAAAAGCTGGCCTCGCCGCCCTCACCTCCGCCACCAAGGCCCTCGTCCACTGACCGAATGACCGAATCCGGTGTTGTGCGGCCGGGCGGTCCACGAACAAGCACTGACCATGCTGAGGAGGGCGTCCGCTCAGCTCAGGTGGTCATGCTGGGACCATCGCCGGTGAGGCCTCCCTCGGAGAGGAGGGAGAGTTCCAGGTCCCAGTCGATGCGGCCTGATTCGGTGCCCGAGGGCACCGAGGTGGCGACGCGGCGTAGGAAGGTGCGAACCGCCCAGCGCGGCAGGCCGATCCGGGCGTGGCCCCCAGGACTTGTCAGCCACAACTCGACGACGGACTCACCGGCGTGGGTGATCGGGGCTATCCGCACGTCGGCGATGCCGGCGGGGCGGCGTAGGCCGTCCTCGAGCAGCTCACGGGCGAAAACCCATTCGACCAGGGCCCCGCTGCCGACGTCAAAGCGGATGACGACGGCGAACGGGTCGCCGGGCCGGTAGGCCAGCTCGGCGGGGAACTTACCTCCGTCGTCCAGCAGCCGGGCATCGAACGGGACGGTGATGGTTGGCTCGGCTCTGCTCACCGTGGCCTCCCCTTGCCGGGCGAGTACGGACGTTATCGATATCATGGCGCGCCGGCGCGAAAATAGGCAGGTATCAGAAGTCGCGGCGCGTCGGACCGATTTTCCTATGAACCTGTGTGGGCGGGAAGTAGGCGGCGACCACGGGCACCTTCGGGCGGTGCCAGACCATCAGGTGCCGTCCGTGCCGTCCGTGCCGTCCGTGCCGTCCGTGCCGTCCGTGCCGTCCGCTGGCGACACGGACGGCGGTACGGCGAACACCCCGCGGCGGCGCAGCTCCTCGCAGAAGCGGTGGCCGGCCGATTCCATCTGGTCGACGATGGCGCGCGCGCCGGCCTCGGACCGGCCTTCGCGACCGCGGCGTCATAGGCCAGGAACTTGCCGAACGTGTACGCCCCGCTGATGTCGCTCTGGCCGTACTGGCCAGGGCCCCGCCCGGTGACCTTCGTCATGGCCGGCTCAGTGGTTCTCGCGAGATTCGGTCTCCACAGGTTGACGGGTTCTGGGCCGGCCGTCAGAGACCTGGGAGGACGTCCGCGAGGAGGATGTCGAGAGTGCGGCGGGCGGTGAGGTCGTCGTGGCCGAGGACCATCGACAGGTCACCCACGCCCAGCTCGCGGTAGCGGGACAGGCCGTCGAGGAGCTGGCCGGCCGAGCCGGCGAGGACGTGACGGGCGACCTGGACGCCGTCGGGAACCGCGGTCCCGGCCTCGACGTAGATCCGGTGGGCGAGCAGGCCGCCGCCGAGGTCGCGCCAGCGGGCGGCGAGCGGGGCAAACTCGTCCGGTAGCGCCCGTGAGGCCTGGTAGGGCAGGCTGAGACGCGCGGCCAGGCGCATCGTCGCGTCGGCGCCGGCGAGCCAGATCGGCGGCCCGCCCGGGGTGAACGGCTCGGGCGAGAGGACGTCACCGGTCAGGCCGGTGCGCAGCTCGTCCAGGCAGGCGCGGAAACGCCGGCCGCGCTCGGCCGGCGCCACACCCCGGTAGGCCAGCTCGTCGTCCCAGAAGCCGGCGGCGACCGCGAGCACGAACCGGCCCTCGGTGAGCTGGTCGAGGGTCGTCGCCTGGCGCGTCAGCCAGTCCATGTCCCGCACCGGCAGCACCGCGGCCGTGATCCCGATCCGCGTGCCCGGGTGCCGGCCGGCGAACCAGGCGAGCTCGACCATCGACTCCAGTCCGCCCCGCCAGCCGGAGAAGTCCGGTCGGCGGAACATCCCGTCGCCGAGCCAGAGCGTGTCGATCCCACCGGCGACCGCCGTGTCCGTGAACGCGACGGTCTCGTCGCGGTCCGAACCGTACGGAGAGACCCCAAGGTGCACGCCCCGACCGTAGCCCGCGGCCGGCGGGTCTTGGTGGGGAGGCACCGACGGGGCTTGGTGGGGAGCCATCGGTTGCCTCGCGGGTGGCCGGCGTACGACGTTCAGTGCGGCACATGTGCCGGCCTCGCAGTGGAAACCGTCCTATCGTCTGGCGAGAAGCGGATTTCGGGCGCTGGCTGGCCGGCCGGGCCGCAAGGGCCGCCTGCGCCGTCACGGGGCCTGGGCAGCCAGGACCGTGGCCGGCGGGGTGCCGGTGCCTGAAGCCTCGCGGCTCAGGCGCCGGCGCGGTGCGCGGTCGTGGGATGTGGGCGTCGGGAAGGGGAATAGCAGTGCCGGAAGCGGTGATCGTCGAAGCGGTGCGTACGCCGATCGGCAAGCGGAACGGGGCGCTTGCCGGGGTGCACCCGGTGGACCTGTCCGCGCTCGTGCTCAGGGAGCTGGCCGCCCGGACGGGGATCGACCCGGCGGTCGTCGACGACGTCCACTGGGGCTGCGTCGGGCAGCTCGGCGACCAGTCCAGCAACGTCGGCCGGTTCGCCGTGCTCGCCGCCGGCTGGCCGGAGTCCGTGCCCGCCGTCACGATCAACCGGGCCTGTGGGTCGAGCCAGCAGGCGGTCGACTACGCCGCGATGGCCGTGCTGTCCGGCCAGCAGGAGGTCGTCGTCGCCGGCGGCATCGAGAGCATGAGCCGCATCCCGCTCGGCGCCTCCCGGCAGTCCGGCGAGCCCTACGGCGCCACGGCCCGCAACCGCTACGACGGTTCCGACTTCAACCAGCTCACCGGCGCCGAGCTGATCGCCCGCAGGTGGGGCTTCGGCCGCCGCCAGCTCGACGACTTCTCCGCGCAGAGCCACGAGCGTGCCGCCGCCGCGATCGACGCGGGCGCCTTCGACACGCAGATCGTGGCCGTGCCGACCGAGGCCGGCCCGGTCACCGTCGACCAGGGCCTGCGCCGCGGCACCACCGCCGACACGCTGGCCGGGCTCAAGGCCGTCGCGGGCGAGGACGGCCTGCACCACGCCGGCAGCTCGTCCCAGATCTCCGACGGCGCCGCCGCCATCCTGATCACCACCCCGGAGAAGGCCCGCGAGCTGGGTCTCACCCCGATCGCCCGCTACGTCGCCGGCACGGTCGTCGGCGCCGACCCGGTGATGGTCCTGACCGGGCCCATCCCGGCCACCCAGAAGCTGCTGGCCAGGACCAGCCTGTCGATCGACGATATCGGCGCGTTCGAGGTCAACGAGGCGTTCGCCGCCGTGCCGCTCGCCTGGCTCGCCGAGACCGGCGCCGACCCGAAGCGGATGAACCCGGTCGGCGGCGCGATCGCCGTCGGCCACCCGCTCGGCGCCTCCGGCGCGATCCTGATGACCCGCCTCGTCAACCACCTGCGCGACAATGGCCTGCGCTACGGCCTGCAGACCATGTGCGAGGGCGGCGGCACCGCCAACGCGACCCTCGTGGAGCTCGTCGACGCCTGATCAGAGGGCCACTCAGCGTGGAGGCAGCCTGCCTGGGTGACCAGCGAGCGCCCGGCCGCTGACGCATCCCCCGCGCCCTGTTGCCCGCGGGGTGTTCGGGCGGGGCATGTCGGGCAGGGAGACGGTGGAGGTGGGGCACCCGTGTGCCCGTGCGTCCGTGTGCCGCTCTCGGGCCTGAGGCTGGTCGTGAGCGGGGCGTGGCGGCGGGAGCGCCGCGCGTCGGCTGGGGCGCCCAGGCTTCGGAGCTACTCGAAGTCACCGGCCGGCCCCGGGCCAGGCGCTCTGTCCGCTCAGGCCTCTTGATCTGGTGGAATCTTCGGCGCCCTGGGCCAGATAGTCCCACCAGATCACGGTCGCGCTCCGCCGCGCCGCCCGGAGCTGGTTGCTGATCGTGACGGGGCCCGGGAGGAGGACGACGCGCGGGCCGAGGGGGTGCGGGCCGAGAGAGTGCGGGCCGAGGGGGTGATGCACGATGGACGACTCGGGCCTCGTGACGGTGTTCCTGTGCGGCGACGTGATGCTGGGGCGGGGGATTGATCAGATCCTGCCGCATCCTGGGGATCCGGCGTTGCGCGAAGGGTTCACCCGGGATGCTCTGGCCTACGTCGACCTGGCTGAGGCGGCGAGCGGGTGGATCGGGTATCCGGTTGACTTCTCGTGGCCGTGGGGACAGGCATTGCCCGCCTTGGACGATGCCGGGGTCGACGCCCGGCTGGTGAACCTGGAGACGAGCGTTACCCGGTCCGACGACTTTGCTCCGGGGAAAGCGGTGCACTACCGGATGAGTCCGGGCAACCTTCCGTGCCTGGCCGCGGCCCGGCCCGACGTGTGCGCGCTGGCGAACAACCATGTGCTGGACTTCGGGCGGGCCGGCCTCGTCGAGACGCTCGACGTGCTGGCCAGCGCAGGGCTACGGACGGCGGGCGCCGGGCGGAACGCGGACGAGGCGCGCCAGCCGGCCGCCGTCCCCCTGGATGACGGGTCGCGCCTGCTGGTGCTCGCGTTCGGCGTCCCGTCCAGCGGCATCCCGCCGACGTGGGCCGCGGTCGGCGACCGGCCAGGTGTCGACGTCGTCCCGGAGCTGTCGGACGCGGCGGCCGACGACGTCGCCGCCCGCGCGCGGCGGGGCAGGCAGCCGGGGGACGTGGCGATCGCGTCGATCCACTGGGGAGCCAACTGGGGGTACGGCGTCGACGACGACGAGGTCCGGTTCGCGCATCGGCTGGTCGACGGCGGCGTCGACCTCGTGCACGGGCACTCGTCGCACCATCCACGCCCCGTCGAGGTGTACCGGGACCGGCTGATCCTCTACGGCTGCGGCGACTTCATCGACGACTACGAGGGCATACCCGGCTACGAGAGCTACCGTGACGACCTGCGGCCCGCCTACCTCGCCTCGGTCGAGCCGGACACCGGCCGGCTGGCCGCCCTGCGGGTGATGCCGCTGCATGCCTGGCGGATGCGGCTGCGCCGCGCGGCCACCAGGGACGCCGCGTGGCTGCGCGGAACGCTCGACCGGATCAGCCGCCGGTTCGGCGCCGGCTTCGACCTCGACCCCGACGGCCTGCTGTCACTGCGCCGAGCGTCGCGATGATGCGAGGGACGGGCTGGCCGCGGGTCAGTGGGTCCGACGGCGGCGGACACCTCCGGGCGGTCGGGGACCCGCCCGCGTCACCGCGAGGCGCTGGGGTGCCACCATCGTGGGTGATGAGCCACCAGGGGGACAGACCGGCCGGCGCACCACCCCGCGACGCCCGCGTGGGTGGCGCCGCGCGCACGCCCGGCGCCCAGACGGACC
>NZ_MBLO01000105.1 GCF_001854805.1 Pseudofrankia coriaricola | reverse complement strand
TCCCCGGACACGTCGGCTGTCTCCGTCGGCGCGTCGTCGGTGCGGGGGAGGTCGGACGGGGACGTCGAACGGCTGCGGCGGCTGCTGGGCGGAGAGCAGCTGGCGTGGCTGGTGGATCGGGCTCGGCGGCGGATGGCGCAGGGGCAGCCGCTGACCGGCGTCGTCACGCTGCCGAAGGCGAGCCACGAGCAGCGCCGCGCCGCCGAGCGGCTGCTCGGGCGGCGCGCCGGGCGGGGCTACTCGCTGTCGGTTCCGCTGGACGAGGTCGACCGGATCCTGCGGGCCAGCGGCGCCGCGCCCGACGGGCTCGCGGCGGCGGTCGTGCTGCTGACCGGGCCGGTCATGGGCGAGGCCGCGGCGGCCGTCGACGCGGCCGCCGCGTGGGCCGCCGCCCGGGCACCGCTGGACATGCTCGCCGGGCGGCGGCCGGAGCTTTCACCATGGCTCACCTGGCTGGACGGCACGGGGACGCTACGCCGGCTCGCCGGCGACCCGGGGACGGCGACCGGGCTGGTCGAGCCGCTGGTGGCGGTGCTCGACGCGCTCCCAGCCGGCGGGATGGCGCTGGACCGGCTGGCGATGCGGGCCGCGGGCGACGCGCACGCGCTCGACGACGGCCGGCCGCTCGCGACGCTGGCGCTCGCCGCCGCCCGGGTGCTCGCCGGGTCCGCGCTGACCGGCGACGCGTCGGCGGCCGGGCGGCGTGCCGCCTGGGCCGCGGTCGGGGTCCATCTGGACGAGCTGTCGTCGACCGTGCTCTGCCTGGGTCTGCCCGGCGGCGCGGCCACGGCGGCGGGCCGGGTGCTCGCCGCCGCCCACGAGGCGGCGGAGCCGTGCGTGCTGACGCTGCGCCAGGTCACCGGCCGGGGCGGCGAGCGGGCAGACCTGGGCGTCGGTGCCGGCCTCGTCTTCGTCTGCGAGAACCCGATCGTGCTGGCCAGCGCCGCCGACGAGCTCGGCCTGGGCACCCCGCCGCTGGTCTGCGCGGGCGGCCAGCCGTCGGCCGCCGTCCTCGGCCTGCTCGAGCTGCTCGCCGCCCAGGGCGCGAGCCTCGCCTACCACGGCGACTTCGACTGGGGCGGCCTGCGCATTGCGGGGGCACTGCGTGACCGCGTCGGCTGGCGTCCGTGGCGCTACGACGCCGAGGCCTACGCCGCGGCCCTGGCGACCGCGACCGGCGGCCCGCTCACCGGCCGCCCCGTCGACGCCGCCTGGGACCCGGCCCTGCGCCCCGCCCTCGAACGCCACGGCATCCGCGTCGACGAGGAGCTCGTCCTGCCCACACTCCTTGCCGACCTGGCCGCGCGGCGGCGATCCTAAGACTTCGCGCATCGTCGAGTGATGGGGAGCCGCCGTCATGAACGCCGTGACCCGCCTGACGCCCGGCGCGAACGGACCGCTGGCCGGAGGCCAGGTCAGGGCGGCGGTCGCGGCCGCCGGCGGGTCCATCGACGTGTCCGCGGTCCTGCTGACGACCACGGGCAAGGTCCGCGGCGACGACGACCTGGTCTTCTTCAACCATCCGGCGTACGGCGGTGTGCGGCTCGACGGGGCGTGCGTGACGGTCGACCTTCCGCGTGTTCCGGCCGACGTCGCCAAGGTGGTGGTCGCCGCGAGCGTCGACGCGGCGCGGCCCGGCGTGGTGTTCGACGGCGCCACCACGCCCTGGGTCGACGTCGACGACGGCGGGCGCCGCTTCCAGTTCACCCCGGCGCCGCTCACGCATGGGGAGACCGTCGTGCTCCTGGCGGAGTTCTACCGGCGCGACGGCGGCTGGAAGGTCCGGGCCATCGGACAGGGGTACGCGACGGGGCTCGCGGGTCTGGCGGCCGACTTCGGGGTCGTCGTGGACGACCCCGGCACACCCACCGCGCCGGCCACCCGGGCGGCCGGTGGCGCCACGCCGCCGCCTCCCGGTCCGCCGGGTACGCCCGCCACCCCGTTCGCACCGTCCGCCCCGGCGGCATGGCCCGCGCCGACGCCATGGCCCGCGCCGACGGGACAGCCCGTGCAGCCGGCACCCGTGCAGCCGTCACCGGCCTGGGGACCGCCGGCTCCGGGTGGGTGGCAGCCCGCGCCGGGGAGTGCTCCTGGCGGCACCGTGCCGGCGGGTGCGCCCGCCATCAGCCTCGAGAAGGTCTCGCGAACCGCGCCGGGCCTGGTCGACCTCTACAAGGCGGCCGGGGTCAGCCTGCGCAAGCAGGGCGCGGCCGGGCTGCGCGCCGCCGTCTACCTGGTCCTGGACCACTCGGCCAGCATGTCCGGCCACTACCGGACCGGGACGATGCAGCACTTCGCGGAGCAGGTGCTCGGCCTGTCCGCGAACCTCGACGACGACGGCGTCGTGCCGCTGGTGTTCTTCTCCGACAAGGTCAGCCTCATCGACGAGATCGGCCTGGACAACTACCACGGCAGGATCCAGGCGCTGCAGGCGAAGCTTTCCTGGGGCGGCACCAACTACCTCCCGGCGATGATGGCGGTTATCGACCACCACCGGGCGACCGGCGGCGCCTACCCGGCGTTCGTCGTGTTCCAGACCGACGGCGCGCCGTTCGACAAGCGCCCGGCGCGTGACCTGATCCGGCGGAGCAGCAACCTGCCGATCTTCTGGCAGTTCGTCGGCTTCGGAAAGGGCCGTCATCTGAAGTTCCTGCAGGGCCTGGACACCATGGAGGGCCGGCTGGTCGACAACGCCGGCTTCCTCGCCACCGGCCGCGCCCCGGGCGACCTGTCCGCCGGCGAGCTCTACGACCAGCTCCTCGCCGAGTTCCCCATCTGGCTCTCCGCCGCCCGCGCCGCTGGCATCCTCCGCTGACCGCTGACCGCTGACCGCTGACCGCTGACCGCTGACCGCTGACCGCTGACCGCTGACCGCTGACCGCTGACCGCTTGCCGTCAGCCGACGAGGGGTGCGACGAAGAGGGTGTGCAGGGCGAAGGCGACCGGGCCGCGCCGGTCGCCGAGCATGGTGGTCGTGGTGCCGCCGCCGGCGCCGTCGATGGCGGTCGTGGCGTGCAGGCTCACCCAGTCGCCCTCGATCGGCCGCAGCGCGCTGACGACGAGGTCGACGTTGGTGAACAGGTGGGTGCGGAAGTCAAGCACGGCGCTGACGCCGCTGGCGGCGTCGGCGACCAGCATCAGCAGCTGGGCCGGGCTGATCGGCTCGCCGTGTACGAGGGGGACGCGGGGTCGGACCCACGCGGTGGACGAGCCGGGCTCCTCGAGCCGTCCGCCGGCGTAGCGCCACTCGGTGGCGGCGATGTAGCCGCGGTCCAGGTAGCGCGTGAGGTCGCTGTCGGGCACCTCGGTGGGCAGCGTGTCCGGGTCGGGCAGCGTGGGCGCCTCGGTGTGGGCGATGTCGGGGACCAGGCCGGGCGACCGGCGCCGCCACCAGGCCGTCGCGACGGCGAGCACCCGGGACGCCGGATCCGGGCCCGTGCGTAGCTCGGCGCGCAGCAGCGCGACCTGGCGGCCGGGGCGGACCACCTCGGCCGTGATCGAGACCGGCCCGACCGGCGCCGGGCGCAGGAACTCCACCGCGATCCGGGCGAGGTGCCCGCCGGTGAGGCCAGCCGCCTCGGCGGTCTGCTCAAGCGACCGGGTGAGCACCGCGCTGACCACGCCGCCGTGCTGCAGGCCGGGCGCCCACGGGCCTTCGCTGGACGACGTCGCGCGCAGCGGTGTGCCGCCAGCCGCGGCGGCGATCGGCGGCCGCGTCGGCGTCGGCGTCGGCTCAGGCGTGAGGCCTGGCGGCGTCTGCCCGACGGCGGGCGGGACAGCGGTGCCGGAAACGGCGGTCTCGGAAATGGTGGTGTCGAAAACGGCGGTGTCGGGGACGAAGAAGGCGCCATCGCCGCTTCCGTCGTCGTCTCGCTGGGCGGTCCCGGCCGCCTGGTGGACCAGGCCGTCACGGTCCGCTGCGCCGATCTGCTCCACGAGTGCACCCTCCCTGAACGGTGGACGCCGGCCTCGTCCGCTCACGACCCGGGGCGGTGCGCCGGTCGGCCCGGCCACCCCGACCGACGGCGTCCGCGCCACCAGCGCGCGGCCCGTCGAGGCGACATCTGGTCCGGGTTTCCGGTTGGTCGATATACCAAATGCCAACAGAATATCGGTGCCCCTGGCCGGCAATCGCGGAACGCCACGGCACGGCGAACGCCGGCGAACAGGGACCAAACCTGCCCCGACCGGCCAGTGCCGCCGACCGTAATATCGGGTGAACTCGGGGAAGTTCACCGGCCATTTCCTGGAGAAAAGCGCTGGTGGCCGGGGCGGCTCATTGTTGTCCACGATCGATCGATAGAAGAGATGTGCTCTTCGTTGACCGGTCGATGCCGGATTGTCAGTCTTGGGTGCGGCGGCGCGGCCGTCCGGTGCCGTCCGCGCCGTGTCGGCTGGGCCGTCGTCGTCCCGCGCTCGACACCGTGACGGCCGCGTGCCGGGGAGACGGAGCGGCGGACGGCGATGGGCCGGGCGCCGGGCTGGCCGCGCCGGCGGGCGGATGAGTGACCAACCCCGACGGAGGTTGAGCCCGATGCATGGCTACGACGTCTTCCGGCACTACGAACGCAAGCGTTGGACGCTCGACGAGCTCCCGTTCGACGAGATCGACCAGGATCTGGTGCGGCCCGAGTACATGACCATGGTCAAGAGTGCCGTGATGGGTGAGGCGAACTCGATCGCGGCCCAGCACGGCTTCCTCAACGAGTTCGACGACTACGACTTCTCGGCGTTCGTCGCGGTCTGGGGCTACGAGGAGCTCCAGCATCATTTCGCTTTCCGGACCTGGCTGGACGCCGT
>NZ_MBLO01000104.1 GCF_001854805.1 Pseudofrankia coriaricola | reverse complement strand
CCCCAACCCGATGCCGATCAATCAGGGAGCCCGTCGACGATCTCCAGCAGCGCTACTGGCGGATTTAGGTCAGAAGCGTGTGACCAGCCAGCGCGACGTCATTTATCATATAGGATGCCTTCCCCTCGTCCCTGAGCCCTCGGCGGGCACATTCATCGTCCGCCGGCGGTTGGCACGTGGGAGTACGTGTTACGCAGCTCTCGTTTGAGGATCTTGCCGCTGGGATTCTTTGGCAACTGATCCACGATGAAGACGTGCTTTGGGGTTTTGTAGCCGGCGAGTCGTACACGCGCGAACGATATAAGGTCATCTGGTTTGCTGGCTTCTCCGTCGCGCAGGACGACGCACGCCGCGACCGCTTCAATCCACTGCGGGTCGGGCACTCCGAAGACGGCGACTTCGGCGACGGCCGGGTGCTGGAAGAGGCATTCCTCCACCTCCTTGCTGGCGACGTTCTCGCCCCCGGTTTTGATCATGTCCTTCTTTCGGTCGACGACGGTGAGGAATCCGTCGGCGTCCGTGACGCCGAGGTCGCCCGAGTGGAACCAGCCGTTGCGGAACGCCGCTGCGGTCTTCTCTGGATCGTTCCAGTATCCCAGCATCGCCTGGGGGCTGCGATGGACGATTTCACCGACCACTCCAGGGCTTACCTCGCGGTCGTCGAGGTCCACTACTCGGGTCTCGACGTTCAGGGTGGCGACTCCGGCGGAGCCGGCTCGGGCGACTTGATCGCGGGGTTTCAGGATGGTGGCGACGGGTGCCATCTCGGTCTGGCCGTAGAAGTTCCACAGATCCACGTCGGGAAGTCGGTCGCCGATCTCGCGCAGCACTTCGACCGGCATGATCGATGCGCCGTAGTAGCCCTTTCGTAGGGACGAGAGGTCGTGCCGCTCGAACGCCTCGGATCGCATGATCGAGATCCACACGGTTGGTGGACCGAAGAATTTCGTCGCTCGCTCGCGTTCGATCGCGGCGCAGATCATCTCCGGGTCGGGGCGCGGGAGGATCACGCTGGTCGCGCCCACATAGACATCGGGCGTCAAGAAGCAGTGGAGCTGGGCGCAGTGGTAGAATGGCAATGAGTGCACCTCGACGTCGTCAGCGGTCATATCGCCGTCGACGATGCAGCTTACGTACTGTGCGATGAGGGATCGGCTCGTCAGCGTGACACCCTTGGGACGTGACTCCGTGCCGCTGGTGTACATGAGCTGGATGGGATCGTCGTCGGCGACGTCGACGTCGGGCGCCCGGTCATCACCCGGCGCCGCGAGGGAGACGACGTCGTCCCACCCGTCCGGCGGTGCCCCGGACGCGCCGCTGCTAATCCAGCCGCGTAGACGCGGCGGTTGATCGCCTTTGGCCGACTTCCATGCGGACTGCATCGTATGGGCAAGTGACTCCTCGACGAGGTAACCAACCGGGTTCGCGTGGTTGATGATGTAGCCGAGCTCGTCGACGTTCAACATGAAGTTCGCGGGCACTGAGATCGCGCCGAGTCGCGCGAGGGCGAAATAGAATACGACGAAGTCCCTGGAGTTGTGCGCGAACATCATCACGCGATCGCCCTTGCCGACACCTCGCTCGTGAATGGTGTTGGCGACTCGCGTCACGATTTGATCGAGCTCGGCGAAGGTGTCGACGCGGTCCCCCCAGACCAGCGCGCGGTGGTCCGGCCGGCGCGCCGCGGTCCGGTGAAGGAGGTCAGCGATTCCTTGATGCCGGGCGGTGGTGACGAGATGGTCGTGAGGTTGCATAGCAGTCCTTCAAAGTCTGTGAGGTGTCCGGAGTCGATCTCGGTCTGCGGCGGCTCAGCCGGCGAGTGGCCTCGGCAAGCGCTTGGCGGCGCGGCTGCCTGATCGGCTCTCCACTCCGAGCTCGCTCGCGAGCCGCCGCCGGGGTGTCGCTCGATCGGCGTTCGTGGCGAATCGGAGGTCCGCGGCCGCATCCCGCCTCGGCCGATCGGCGCGCTCGATCGCTCTACCCGACGACGTCGCCTCCGAGGCCGCCGAGCAGGTGCGCCACGAGCGGCCCGGCGACGGTACGCGACAGGTCGTGGACCCAAACCGGCGCGAGCGGAAGGGTAAGGGTGTCATCGCGGTGGGTCCGGCCGCCACACGTCCTCCTCACAGACTCGACTTTCGCGATCAGGAACGATAGTGTACGGCTTGAGCATCGGCAACGGTCCGCCGCGGAATCGAACGTGCGAATGAAGGAGCTGAAGTGGACACGCTGCTCGAAGCACGCCCCTCGCCGGGGGATCTACTGCAGCTTCACCATGAGCAGCCCGACAGGGTGCGCCGCGGTCGCCAGGGCGCGCCTTGCCGATCAGGCTGTGCCGCACATCGGCTCGTGGTTCGAGCAAGGGTCTTTCCCGCGTGAGCACGTTGCGGACTTCGGCGCCTTGGGCCTGGCGGGCATGTACCTGCGCGGTTGTGGGTGCTCCTACCTGCGCGGTTGTGGGTGCGCCGGCATGAGTTGCGTTGTGTCAAGCCACCGTTTGTTGATCTTGTCCGGTGACCGTCTTCTGATCTTGTTTGAGGAGGGTTTGGAGGGCGCCGTGGGAACCGGGGTCGTAGGGCACGTTGTCGTGCCAGCACCGCCAGATGATGTTGACCCATGCTCGGGCGAGGATCCGGACGGCGTGGGGGTGGTTGTGGCCTCGGGCGCGGGCGCGTTGGTAGAGGTCGGCGGCCCAGGGGTTGGCGCGGCGGGAGTCGCCGGCGAAGTCGCAGAGGGCGTCGCGGAGCTGTTTGTCGGCGCCCCAGCGGAACGTGACGGCTTTGACTTTGCCGGACTGGCGGGTGGAGGGGGCGACGCCGGCGAGGCAGGCGAGGGACTCGGGTGTGGGGAACCGGCCGCCGGCGTCGCCGATCTCGGCGAGCAGGTGGGCGGCACGGGCCTTTCCGGAGCGGGGCAGGCTGGTGAACACCGGTCCGTCGGGGTGGAGCTCGAGTTGTTCGGCGATCCGTCCGGCGAGGGCCTCGATCTGGGTGGTCAGGGCGCGCGGGGTCGTGACGTAGGCGAGGGTGACGGCGGCGTCGAGGGGGTCGTGGTCGCCGGTGTCGCCGTCGGGAGCGCTGGTGAGGCGGGAGTGGAGGGTCGCGGGGGTGGTGCGTCCGCTGTAGCCGGCCGACCGCAGCCAGGCGGTGAGGCGTTTCACCGACAGCCAGCGGGCTTGGGTCTGGGTGGTGAACCGTTCGAGGAGCCGCAGGCTGATGTCGGAATCGATGTCGGCGAACAGGCCGGTCGCGCCGGGAAACACGATCAGCAGGTGGGCGCGGAGCTGGTTGGCGACCGCGACGCGGTGGGCGACGAGGTCGCGGCGGGCGCGGACGCTGCGGCGCAGCGCGGTTGTCTGGCCGGTGTCGCGGACGAGGGGGCGCAGCCGGCGCCGGTCGGTGCGCACGACGTCGGCCAGGACGTAGGCGTCGAACCGGTCGTCCTTGTTCCCGGCCGAGCCGTACCGCGGGCGCAGGTTGCGCAGCTGGCCGGGCGGGATCACGAACACCGTCAGCTCGGCCTGGCGCAGCGCTTCCACGACGGGGCCGTCGGGGCGTTCGATCCCGACCTCGCCCACGCCGCGCTTGAGCAGCCGTCTGACCATGTCCCGCAGTCCGGCGGCGTCGTGTCGGACCGCGAGCCGGTCGAGGACCTCGCCGTCGGCGTCGACGACCGCGACGGCGTGGTCGTCTTTGGCCCAGTCCACCCCGGCGCACAGCCGCGCGCCGGCCGGGATCTGGTCGATACTCATCTGTGCCTCCTCGCTGTTGCACCAGTGGGAAGACACCCGGTGGTCCCGGGACACCGCAGCCGGTCGCTCACTGATCGGCGCTCTCTGGCGCGCAGCCCTGTAGCCAGTCGGGGTGTCCTGGGCCACCGGGCCTCGCGGAACTCATGCCGGACCTTCACGGTCGAGCGAGCAGGGCGATGGCCAGATGGGGACCAGGGGCGTGCCCGAACCCTCTCAGCTACCGGTTCGGACACCCGGATGGTGGACCAGTGAGCGCCCGCGCGTACAGCATGGCGTGCCGTGAGCTCGATGCCTGCCGTGAGCTCGTGGCCGCCAACAGCGCACTTCGCCGACATGACCGTGGTGTGGCCGTAGCCGACGCGGCCATGCGGACGCGGTGACGCCAGCGGCCGCAGCCATTCTTCCGGTCGCCAAACAAGACCTAGAAAGGGCTGCAGATGGCTCGAACCGCCGATGCGAGAACTCGAAACGAGGCGCTGTACCTCGATATTCGCGCACAGTTGCTTCGTGGTGACTTGAGTCCCGGTCAGCGCATACGAACCGAGGATCTATGTGTCGCCTTTGGCGTGAGTGTCAGTGTTGTTCGCGAGGTTTTGACGCGGTTCACGGCTCAGCGGCTGGTCATGTCCGAGCCGAACAAGGGTTTCCGCGTCACCCCGATCACGGTCGAGGCTATTAACGACCTTTGCCTCCTACGATCCGAGCTGGAGGGGCTGGCGGTTCGGCTCGCGGTTGAGCGCGGCGACGTCGATTGGGAGGCATCCGTCATCGCCGCGCATCATCGTCTCGCGAACGCCCCCCGGCCCTCGATTGCGGCGGACCCGCAAGCGAACGAGCGGTGGTCGATCTTGCATTCCGAGTTCCATGCCGTCTGTGCCTCGGGTTGCGGCTCACCTCGACTGTGCGCGATTCGGCAGGATCTGTTCGATGAGGCCGAGATCTTCCGCCAGTACGCCAGGCTTTACGGCGGTGAGCGCGCCACCACGCAGGAGCATGCCGCGATCACTGGTGCGATCATGCGGCGCGACGCTGCCCTCGCCGAGGAGCTCGTGCGAGCCCACGTCGAGCGGACCGCCAGGGCGACCCTTGACGCGTGGAATCGTCCCAACCGCGAGAACGCACCGGCGAATAGCTGATCAATGGTGTTCACACCATCGATGTCTACGGATTCAGTGCTTCCGATCTTGCCTGAGCCCTCCGAAGGAGGCCCCACCCAGCCCGTCGCAGCGTGTGCGACGGCCCCCCGCCGCCGACCGAGTTCGTTTGACCAGCCGTAGTCGTGAGCCATCCGCGCCGCCGTGCGCCTTCGCCATCGACCGGGTCGTCCACCACATGTTGCCGTCGGCGGAGTTCCCTCCAACGTCTTCGCGATCACCTGCTCGACCCGCGCGTCGCTGACCGTGCGCGGCCGACCCAGCCGCGGCTCGCCAGTCAACCCAGCACTCGGACCAGGCATCACCCCAGCAGACGATCAACCTAGGAGACTGAAACTCGGAACACTAGCCCTCTGGTGAAGCAGGCCGACCGACTTCCATTGACTCGTATCTTCTCTTGACAATCGAATCTGGCGAACGCCATGCTTGAGGCAAGTCACGGGGCAGTCAGGGGAGGCTACATGTGGAGCGTCGGCTACCATGAACGGCCCGCTCAGGAGTTCAGTGTCTCACGCGGTCTACGGACAGTGGCTCGGAGTGCTAAAAGTCGATGCGATCACCAGGTGCGGATCGAGCGATCTAACGGATTAGACGCGGCGGCAATCGGATCTCTCGACGGGAAGGATACGAATCCGACTTGTTTATATCCTCGCTGGCAGCATAGCTCGTTCGCGGTGGTCCGTCGGACTAAGGAGGCGCCGCGGGATAGCCTGTGCGACAAGCTATCGATCGCCTCTCGGCCGTCGCCGCTCTTTATGCCCCGCCACGCTAGAAATCCGGCGGCGGGTCATAACCGCTATCTGATCTCGGCTGATGCGTCACTATTCCCGATAACCTTCTCCCCGACACACAGTCTTTAAGGGTTGCGCTGGTGGGACTCGAAGCCACGTCGCGCGGGCCGTTGAGCGATATCAGGGTGCTCGACCTGAGTCGTGTCATTATGGGGCCGTTCGCGACCCAAATTCTGGCGGATCAGGGCGCGGATGTCATTGTCGCCGAGAGTGACAGTCAGCAGATAAACCGGGTAATGGGTGCTGGGACGCATCAGGAATTGTCCGGCATCACATTGAACCTGCTCCGCAACAAGCGATCAGTACGGCTGGACCTGACTACGGCCCGCGGTCAGCGATCAGTGCGGGCTCTCGTCCGAACGTGCGATGTGGTCGTGGCCACGATGCGGCCGTTCGCCTTGGAGGCACTCGGGGTCGATTATGAATCGCTCCGGAAGATGAAGCCTGACCTGGTGTATTGCCAAGCCCAAGGGTTCCCGCTTGGATCGGGGCACGAGAACGAGCCTGCCTATGACGACATCATCCAGGCGGCGGTTGGTGTAGCCGACATCATGGAGCGAGTCTGGGGTGAACCCGCATTGATTCCGACCATATTCGCGGATAAGGTGTGCGGACTGGTCATCGCCCAAGCAGTCACGGCCGCACTGTTTTATCGGCAACGCACCGGCGAGGGACAGCACGTCGAGGTCGCGATGAATGAAGCGATGACTGCTTTCATGCTGACAGAGCATGGTGACGGGGGGATGGTCGTGCCGCCAGTCAGCGTTGCTGGTGAGCGCGCCACCGGGTACAAGCGGGTATTGTCGAAGGAAAGACGACCCCACCCGACCAAGGATGGCTACGTCCACCTCTTGCCGTACCAACCCAGTCACTACGCCGAGTTGTTCGGTGATGCGGGATGGCCGAACGCGGACAATGACCCTCGATATGCCGACCGGCGAGCGACCCTCGTCAACTCGGATTCCCTTTACCGAGATGTTCGTCGTTTAGCTCCGACCCGGACAACAGCCGAGTGGCTGGACTACTGCCGTGAGCACGGCATACCAGTAACCCGGGTGTCGACGCTGGAGGATCTGATCGGCGACCTGCCGATAGCGGAACATCCTGCGGCCGGGCGCTATCGGCTGACCCCCCAGCTAGCGAAGTTCGCCGCTACCCCGGGTAGTATTCACCGCCCCGCTCCCCTGATAGGGCAGCATACTGAGGAGCTTCTCGCCGAGCTTGGCATCGACCCGTCCGTGGACGCTCTGCGACCGAGGCAAACGGCCGAGGGCGTTTATCCTGGTGAACGGCGAGATGGAGCCCAATGAAGCTCGAGGCTACCCAACTGACTGATAGCGAACTCGCGTTGGGGGAGGAGGTAAGTGCCTGGCTTGCCCAGCGTCTGCCCCCCGGGAGCTATCGCCCAGGCCTGGGCATGGGTGGTGACACGGACCGCCAGTTCTCCCGAGATCTCGGATCCCAGGGATGGCTCGGTATGACCTTGCCCGTCGAGTACGGCGGAGGGGGACGATCCGCCGTGGATAGGTTCATCGTCGTCGAGGAACTCTTGGCGGTCGGTGCCCCGGTCGGATTTCACTGGGTGTCCGACCGGCAGTCCGGGCCGAACATCGCTAAAAACGGAACGGAGGAGCAGAAGCGCTACTTTCTGCCGCGGATCGCGAGAGGCGAGTTATCGTTCGCAATTGGAATGAGCGAGCCGGACGCAGGATCCGATCTGGCGGGGCTTAGGACACGCGCGGTCAGGTCCGGCGACGCGTGGAGGGTCAACGGAACGAAAATCTGGACGAGCGGAGCGGCCGAGGCGGACTACATCCTTGCCTTGCTCCGTACGTCGGACGACCGCCGGGGAGGGCTGACGCAGTTCCTTGTAGATCGCAATAGCGAGGGATTGACCGTCTCACCCATCGATTTCATAGATGGGACCCGGGACTTTTGCGAGCTCAGCTTTGACGATGTCCTGATCCCGGACTCGAGACGTCTCGGCGAGGTCGGGGGTGGCTGGAGTCAGAACACTGCCGAGCTGGTCTTGGAGCGGGGGGGCGTAGATCGCTGGATGTCGCTCATCCCAGTGTTGGAGCGGTGGGCGAAGACCGAATGGGGAGCCGTACCGGGGTGGTTCGAGGCCGACCTCGGTCACATAACAGCGCGCTGCTGGGCGTTCCGATCCATGTCCTTGTCGCTCGCTCGCATGGTCGACGCGGGCCTGACGCCGATCGTCGAGGCAGCGTTGATCAAGGAGATGGCAACCCGCTTCGAGCAGGAGTGTGTAGAGATCGTGAGGCGCCATTTCGGCCGGCTCCCGGCGCTAGGGTCCGAGGACCAGTACGAGTCGCTTCTTGCTCGGGCCATCCTGACGTCCCCGTCTTGGTCGATACGCGGCGGGACCAACGAAGTACTTCGCAACATCGTCGGCCGGGAGCTGATGAAGCCATGAGTTTGCAGGACAGCGACGTCTCGATAGCCTCGTTCATGGAGAAGTTCTTCGCCGAGACATGCCCCCAAGAAGTGGTGGGTTGGGCGGAATCCCACGGGCTCGACATCGGGCTTTGGAGCCAGGTGGACGAGCTGGGCCTGACGCTGATTAGCATCGACGAGGCGGACCACGGATCTGGTGGCTCGCTTACCCACCTTGTCACTATGTTGCAGGCTGCGGGACGGAATGCAGCTCCGCTGCCGTTGGCCGACACACATCTAGCGGCTTGGCTGCTAGTGCAATCCGGACAGAACGTTCCAGCCGGTCCCGCGACGGTGGTTCCCGGAACCCCCCGCGACACGCTCGAGTACGTCGACGGTCGCCTGCGAGGTGCCGCCTACGCGGTCCCGTGGGCTCGCGATGCCGACACGGTCGTGTTCGTCGTACCCGCAGAATCAGGACGACTCCGTATCGCCCGTGCCAAGCGAACATCATTACAGATCGTGCCCGGAACTGACTTAGCCGGAATGTCGTGCGACACCGTCAGCGCCGATGACCTCGAAGTGGATGCATCCTGGTGGCCCGGTGACCCCGACGCGCCGGCGGCACGCGGGGCACTTCTGCGGGCCGCGCTAATGGCTGGCGCACTGTCGGCGATATTTGAGATGACGACGAAATACTGCCGCGTGCGGGTGCAGTTCGGCCGAACCATCGGATCCAATCAGTCCGTGCAGCAGCACCTCGTAAACCTGGCCCAGGCTGCCGCGACGTCCGCTGCGGCCGTAGACCAAGCAGCAATGGCCGCAGGAACCCAGGGCGAGATCTTCGCCAGCTTCGCAGCTAAGGTGGTTGCAGGCCGCGAAGCATCGCTGGGCGCGCGGGCGGCACACCAGGCGCATGGCGCCATCGGCTTGACGAAGGAATACCGCCTGCAGCAGCTGACCCGCCGACTGCACACCTGGCGGATGGAGTATGGAACCGAGGAGGCACTAGCACAACGGATCGGCGCCTCCGTCGTCCAGCACCGTTCGCTCATGACGTTCGTCGGCAGGCGGCAGGGCACTACGGAGTTCAGTACGCCAACCTCTGGAATGAGGGGACGGGTGTGACGGCTTCGGACTTGAGAGCGGGAGGCAGGACCGTCGACCTCAGCGTCGAGCTTGACGGCGAGACCTACGAGTTCGCCTGGCCCGCCGACCAGAAGCTGCTGAACTTCCTCCTCGACCAGGGACTCGACCCGCCGTACTCGTGCCGCGAAGGCATCTGCAGCGCCTGCGAGTTCAAGCTTGTCGACGGCGAGGTGGAGATGGAGAACAACGTCGTCTTCGAGCAGGATGATATCGACGAGGGCTGGCGCCTGGCCTGCCAGTCCCGGCCGACTACCGATGCCGTGAAGATCATTTACGAGTGAGCGGCACTGCGGTCATGCCGGCTATGGTGGGCAGTCCGGTGTCAGGGTCTAATCAGCGCCGCGGGAGCTGAGGAGCTGTTCCTCGGCGCCGAGCGCGATCCCGTCAGTACGGTTCGGCTGCCTTTGGCGTTTGCCGCCTGGAGTGAGGAGGGTTTGGTGTGGTAACCGCAAATTTCGGTGAGGTGTATGTGATCGTCGGCGACGACCATGTCGCCGAGGTAGAGATACGTAGGCCGCCGAATAACTTCTTCGACACCAAGTTGATCCGCAGCCTGGCCGATGCCTACGAGGAGCTAGCAAGCGGCGACGTGCGAGCGATCGTGCTGTGCTCTCAGGGCAAGAATTTCTGCGCCGGCGCGGACTTCCACAACCAAAGCGAGGCCGATCCCCCTAAACAAGAGGGGGCCTCTGATCTCTACCGCGAGGCGCTGCGGCTGCTCCGGGTGGAGATTCCCGTGGTAGCGGCCGTGCAGGGCTCGGCGGTTGGTGGCGGGCTCGGTCTGGCCTGTTCGGCCGACTTCCGGGTGGCGGTACCGGAAGCCCGCTTCTCGGCCAACTTCGCCCGGCTGGGCTTTCACCCAGGTTTCGGCTTGTCTGTGACCCTTCCCGGGATAGTCGGTCAGCAGACCGCTCTGGACCTCCTCTACACCGGTCGGCGTATGGGCGGGGAGGAGGCATTCGCCAAGGGACTGGCTGACCGTCTCGTCCCACATGGTGAAGAGCGAGCGGAAGCGCATGCCTTCGCGGTCGAGATCGCCCGGTCTGCTCCGCTTGCGGTTCGCTCAATCCGCCACACTCTTCGCGGAGGGCTGGCGGACACCGTGGCCGCCATCTTGAAGAGGGAGAGTTCGGAGCAGACCAGGCTTCGCGCTACCGCTGATTTCGCTGAAGGTTCGCTCGCGATGCTGGAACGCCGGCCGCCCGTCTTTACCGCCACGTGAGACAGGTGTGTTCATCACGCCATGCCATACAACTGACGAAGGTCGGGACGGCGGCGCCCCGCGGATGCGGACTGCCGTACCAGCACTCAGCTCAGTTCGCGGTCGAGAACATTGATGCGAGCGGTCACCCGGTCGTGGTCGGGGCCGTCGGGTAGCAGCTGTCGGCATGCCTGCCAGAGCTCCAGGTCGTCTCTCCCCAATGGGCTCGCGGCCCAATTCATCAGGAGCCGAGGATCCCCCCGACGCAGTAAAGCCAGATTCATCTCCTCCCGTAGCAGCTCGCGCACATGCGCAACGCCCGGTGCTGCGGAGCCCGGCAGCAACGCACCCGCGCAGAGCTCGACGGCTGATTCGAGGTCCCCTGCTCGGAGCAGTCGCCACGCCCGCGCCACGTCGGTGTCGAGCGGGATAGTCAGGCGGTAGGGCCTGGATGCGACGATATCGGCACCGACCGCACGGCGCAGCCGCGAGAGCTCGGCTCTGATCGTGATCTGGTCTAGCGATTGCACGGGAGCCCACCACCTCGGCCCCGCAAGAGGAGATGTTGTAGATGGTCAACTCTGTCCGACCGCCTAGCCGCACGACTTGTTTGCGTATGGCGGTGTCGGGAACCCTGCTCTCGTTGTGCATTGTGGGATGCTCAAATGCGAACAATACTTCAGTCGCGGCCACCTGTAACGCTCCCGGAGTCACCCGGGAACAGGTCAAGATCGGTTTTGTCTTGTCCAACAGCGGGATGGCCGCCGGGATCCTCCAAGCGGTCCGCAGCGGTGTCGATGCTCGGCTCGGCGTGGCGAACGCGGCCGGGGGTGTCCACGGCCGCGAGATCGTCTACGGCTGGCAGGATGACGAGTCCGATCCCAGGATCAACCTGAAGGTCAGCAGCGACCTCGTGGATAACCAGAACGTCTTCGGACTCCTCGAGATGACGGGTGCGGTGGGCGGGTCGGCTGAGTACCTGAACCGGCAGGGTGTACCGGTCGTCGGGCGCGCCATAGAGCCAGTCTGGTCGGAGTACCGGAACATGTTCAGCTACGCCAACCCCGTGTCGCGGAATGCGGTCAGCACTTTCGGCACGTTCGCGAAGTCGCTCGGCGGTACCAATGCCGCACTCGTGTCCATCCACGCTATCGAGGCGTCCCGCACACTGAGCGACCAGCTAGCGCAGAGCCTGACCTCCGCGGGGATCGAGGTTGTCGCCGACCTCGACTACACCCCTGGCGCGAGTAGCCCGGAGCGGGTCGGGCAGACGATCCGGGACTCGCAGGCGGACGTGTTGTTGGTTACACTCGCACCCCAGGACGCCGCCGCTGTGCGCGTCGGCGCCGTGTCAGCCGGTTCCACGCCGAAAGTCACCCTGTTGCCTGTTGGCTACGACCAGAAGGTGCTCGACCAGTTCGGCCCGGGACTCGCGGGGACCTATGTCTTCCTGGACATGAAGCCATTCGAGATGGATACGCCCGCGCACGAGGTGTACCGGGACGCGATGGCCAGGTATGCGCCAGAGTTGCAGCCGGCGGAGCAGGACATCGCCCTCACTAGTTACATCACCACCGATCTGCTGGTACGCGGGCTGCAGGAAGCAGGGCAGTGCCTGACCCGGGACGCCTTCATCACGAACCTGCGGGCCGTCAAGGACTACGATGCCACCGGGCTGTTGGCTGCGCCCGTCGACTTGGACGCAAGCTTCGGTAAACCCAGCACCTGTTACATCTTCATGCGGATCAACCCGACGGGTAGCTCCTTCGACGTCGTCACGCCGGAACCAGTGTGCGGGAATGTCCTGCCATAAGCCAGCGGATACCCGTTGGCCACAGCATCTCGATTGGCGTCTGTGACGAGGACAGCCGCCGGGCCAACGCAAGGTGGCGGGGACGCGGTCGCGGCGTTGAGGGTGCGGGTCTCGTCGCGGCCATGGCCCCGGTCACGCCGGCGGGTAGGGAGGTGGACGAGCTCGGGACGTGCGGCGACGAACCCTCCTCGGCCCGATCCCGGTCGAAACACCGGCCGGTCACCTCGCCGGTCGCCGTGTCGAACGCGGCGAACGCGGCTCGTCGTCCCGTTGCGCCCAGGCAGTTCGGTGCGGTGCGCTTTCGGCCCGCTCGGGCGCCGTGCAGGCACTCCCCGGCTAGAACGCACTCACCGCCCTTGCCACACCGGTGGGCGCTTCTCGGTCAAAGCCCGCGCCCCTTCTGCGGCGTCGGCGGATGCCGGGACCGCTGCCCCGGTTTCGTCCTGCACACGTAACAGGTCGGCGTCGACCCATCCTGCGGCCGCGCGGACCAACCGCTTCGACGCGGCAAGGGCGAGCGGGGCGTTCGTGCCGATCGACGCGGCGAGTTCGACGGCGGCGTCGAGTGCGGCCCCCGGCAGGTGTGTGCTGGAATACCAGGCCGAGCTGTTAGAGCTCTCGCGCCTCGATCCGTTCACCGGTGAGCGCGATACGCATCGCGGCCTGGTACGGCAGGGTCCGGCCGAGGAGAACCAGTCCCCCGGCGCTTGCGATGACACCCCGCTTGACCTCGGGCAGGCCGAAGGCGGCATCCGCGGCCGCCACGATGAGATCCGCCGCGAGGGCGATCTCGAACCCGCCCGCCAGGGCAAGGCCCGCCACCGCGGCGATGAGCGGCTTGTCCGGCGGGCGAGCAGCGACGCCACCGAAGCCACGCGTACCCCCGACGGGAGCGCCTTCGGTCAGAAAGGCCTTCAGATCCATGCCCGCGCAAAAGGTTCCGCCGGCCCCGGTGAGCACCGCGGCCGCAATATTGGGTGCGGTGTCCAGCCGGTCCAGCGCTGCGGCGATCCCCTCTCTCACCTCACGGTTCACGGCATTTCTTGCGTGCGGCCGATTGATCGTGACGACCAGGACCTGGCAGCCGGGCCAGCTCCGCGAGGCGCGCCAAGTCCGCGTCTGAACGGCCCAGCCGGGAGATCTCCAACCCGAAGATCGCCCCGACCTCGCCCAGACACAGCCGGGTCATCAGATGGCGATAGCCCTCCCGGCCCCGGGTCGAGGCACCCGAGACCCCCAGATCCGTGTCGATCACCTCGATGTCCGTCGGCGACCAGCCCAGCGCCACCGCCGTGTCCCGCAACGCGTACTGCCGCAGCGTCGACTCGGTGTGCTCCCGGACCTGCATCAGCGTCGACTGGCGCAGGTAGACCAGCGCCCCCCGCCGCCGATGCGATGTTGTGATCTTGTGTTCGCCGTTCACCGTTCGCTCCCAACGCGCTGGCCGTCATGTTCGCCACCACCGCCACCGCCTCGCGGTAGGCAGGTCCGGACAGAACGGCCACGGCCATCGCTCAGGTCAGCTCCCGGCGCGCGAGCAGCTCGACGTTGATCGCCGAGATCTCCGCCAGCGCCGCCTCGACCTCGACGCAGCGGTCGAGGTACCGCCGCACGACCGCGACCAGACGCGCCGGGACGTAGCGCAGCCGGCCCCGCTCGATCTGGCGCGGGCTGAAGTACGCATACGGCCCATGCCCGTCCCCGGCCGCGCAGGCGCAGCCCGGTCTGCCGCACCGGCGATGCTGCTCGACGAGCGAGCCGGCCAGCACCCGCTGCGGATCGCCGATCGCCTCGGCCAGTGCCCGTCGTCGCGCAAGAAGGTCCTCCGTGCTCGTTGTGCCCAGACCTGCCGGAATCTTGGGTGGAGTCATCACACAAGAGAATGACACGGCTACTCACCGCCATCAACGACCTTGAGGGCGCGTGTCACCGCGCCGAGCGCCGCCAGCCCGTCGACCGACAGCCGCCCCTGCTCCGCGCCTGAACCGCGGTCCGTCCACGCCGCCGGCAACGTGACCTGACCCGAACCCGGCCGAACACAGACGAACAACGTCTCACCCGCCCGCCGCTTGCTGAAAAGGACATCCAGGCGCTGACCGCTCAGCGCGTGAAACGGATGGACAACAACGAGCGAATCCGAAACGAGAGATTTCGAAGATCGACTGTCAGATTCGGCTGCATGCCGTGACCGTCGGAATGCCAAGCGGACGCCTATCCTTAGATCCCGGCTTGTCGATCTCCACCCGACGGACCGGCCGCGGCCGGTGGCTTCCGTCGGCCAGCCGCTGCCGCAGGGTCGAAAGATACTGCCCACGCTCACGTTCGAACCGGTCAATGCTGACCCGGTCCCACCGCCGGCGCCCCGGTTCACCCTCACACGGCCCCATGCCCGCTCCAGATTACGCGGATCGTAGACCTGGCCGATCAGCGAGTGTGCCTTCCGCGCCAGCATTCCATTTCCTACTACCTGGCTCGCCGGTGTGCGATCCGAGTATCCTCGGCCAAGCGCCGCCTCGGTCATTGCCTCGGCAACCATCAGTCCGGCGCTCCTACTCGCTCGCGATCGCATCCAGTCCGACCATTCCCACCGTGACCCCTTCCCCAGGTCGACGCCTTTTGGGTCGCCGCCCGGCGCCGCACCAACACGACGGTCCCAGGGTTTCTGTTGTTCCCTGGTTCAGCAGTACCACGAGTCACTCCGACTTCTCGCACGGCATCACCGGCGACTTCACCTAGCGGCTTATACGCCCAGCTACCCAGCCCCGTCGAGCGGGACCGTACGAGACCTCCCGGGGTAACGCAGAGAACTTTCCCACCGCGCCGCCCGCACACACCTTGTTGTGCCCAGGAGCCCCAAGTATTTCCTTCACCCCCATAGTGCGGGCTCGGCATCTCCTGGAACGGGCCGACCGGTTCGCCAAATTCGGCTACGGCTCGGTGTTTCGCCTCAAACCCTTCAGACCCCACCTCACGGTGAGCGCCCTGTCCTGCACCAACAGGCAGCAGGACGCGGCAACCACCGATCACCGCACACCACCTCCCATCAGTGCCCAGCGAGGAATTACCCCCGCCTTCGGCTACGGACCCGCTTGGGTGTCCATCGGTGGTTTGTTGTGATCGGCAATTCGTGATCGGTGATCTACGGGGGTAGGTAGAGGCAGAGTCGGTGTCCGGCCAGCAGGGTGCCGGTCAGTTC
>NZ_MBLO01000103.1 GCF_001854805.1 Pseudofrankia coriaricola | reverse complement strand
CACTCCATGATCCCCGAAGAGCTGTCTGGCCCTGAGGCCGTCACAGAACCAGCGCAGGACCATGACGGCCTGTTCCAGCGCGGACAGCGTGCGGGTGCCGTCGCGGGTGCCACGGCGTTGACGCTCCGCGACGAGAAGACCCGCCAGGCGGAAGACGGTGTGATCGCCGAGGGGCAACTCGGCGGTGTATGTGAAACTCATCGAGGCGCGGGGTTCCCTGGGGTTGATCTTTGGTCGGAGCAACCTTCCTATCGGAGCCCCGCGCCCTCGTTGTCACAGCCCCAGGGATACTCACACCCCGTAACAGTCACCGAACGTCACAGGTCGTTGCTGGGAATGGCTCAATGTCCGCCGCTCGCAGGAGCTCGTCACCGTCGGGCATGCTCGGGTCGGACAGCGCGATTCCGACACTGGCCGATTCCGACCCTCCGTGACCGTCGGTAGTCGTCGGCGCGACCAGCCGCTCCAGGATGCGGTCGGCGATCGGGAGGATGTCGGCATCCGAACCGATCGGCGTCCGTGTCACCGTCCGTGCCAGCGTCGGCCGTGTGGTCGGAGCGCCGGATGCGGACCGCGGCGTCCAGGTGTTCGGCGAGGACGACCTCCCCACGCGCCGCCACAGTACGTCGGGCTCGAGGCTCTCCAACGCCCGCGGGGCGAGGTCGGCCAGGATGGCCTGTTCCGCTGAGCGCTGGCGAACCTGCTCCAACGCCCGTTCACGCGCCGTGACCTCGGTGGAGAGGACCGCGACGCAGAGGGCCGACCCGTAGACGACAGGGAACAGGTGCAGATCGAAGGAGCGGTCGTCCATCGAGTGGATTTCGTGGATGTGCTCGCCTGCGCGGGAGCGGCGCACCATCGCCTGCAGCCGCGGGTGCCCCTGGAGGATCTTGTCGATGCTGTCCCCGTCCTTGACGGGCATCGTCTGTGCGGCTTGCGGGTTCGCGGTGTCGGTCCGGTAGAGGACGCGGCCCTCGGCGTCGGCCAGGACGATCGACACCGGCGCGTTCTCGAGTACCAGCCCCAGGCGGAACTCGGCGGCCACCTGCTCGGTGACGTCCTGAATCTGAGAGATCATCAGCGGTATGTCTGGGCCGTCGGGGTCGACGACGGCGGGTGACGTCGCGCGAGGCGGGCATCAGCGCCGTCGACTCCCACCAGCCTGCCCAACAGCTGCCGGCTCACCGAGACCTTGTAGGCCGAGTGGCGGCACGCTGGGCACAAGGCATCCCTCTTGGGGCACACATCGTGGCGGAGCCGGTCCGCGCCGCCGCTGTCGAGGCGCTCGCCGAGCCAACGCCGCCGCGACCCACGACCGCGTCGCCTCGACGGCCCGTCGCCTGGGGACCCGGCTCTTGACAGTGACATGTAGGAGCGGCACACTCGAATCTTGCCGTCAGAAACGATAATATACCGGAAATCGGCGACTTTGCCCCGCAGGGCCGATTCCTCCGAATGAAGGAGATGCCATGAGCGTCGTTGCTCGCCCGGAAACTCTGCCCCTTGGCGGGGCGCCGACGTTCCCGAGTCGGATGTGGTGGGTGGCGGCGCGTTCCGCGGAGGTGGGAAGCGACCTCCTCGCCCGGCGGATCGCCGACCGGCCAATGGTGTTGTACCGAACCAATGAGGGAGCCGTCGTCGCCATCGACGACATGTGCCCACACCGCTGGCTGCCCCTGTCGAAAGGCCGCAGGGAGGGCGACCAAGTCAGGTGCGGCTACCACGGGCTGTTGTTCAACCACGACGGGTCATGCGCCGAAGTTCCATCCCAGCCGGAGGTGTCCACCCGCGTTGCCGTGCGGACCTACGCCGTCATCGAGCGGGCGCCGTGGGTCTGGGTGTGGACAGGCGACGGCGACGATGCCGACCCCACCGAGATCCCTGCCTACCCGTGGCTGACCAACCCCGACTGGCGTATGGACGAGGCGTATCTGCCGATGGCTGCCAACTACCTGCGCGGCCACGAGAACGTCCTCGATCTCAGCCATTTCGACTATCTGCACCCCGGGGGGCTAGCCACCCAAGAATGGACGAGAGTACGGCCGAGCCTCAGTATCGAAGACGGCGTGCTGGTTGAGGTCCGTGACCTGCGCTCGGCACCGGCAGCGCCGAACGCCGCAGCGATGGGGGTAGAGCCGGGTTCACTCGTTGATCGACGTAATGAGAGCAGGGTTCCGACGCCAGCCCTGCACATCGCGACGACCACGTTGCGCAGCCCGGCTGGCGACGGGCACGAGTACCACGGGGCCGTCCTGCACGCGTTCACTCCCGAGACGGAGCGAACGAGTCATTACTTCTTCGCGGCAGCGCGCGATTGGCGCGTGGACGACAGCGAGTTCGACGAGCGGTTCTGGCAGATGGCGCTCTTTACCTTCAACCAGGACAAGGATGCGCTGGAGGCCGTCGAACAAGTAGCGCTCACCCATCCGGGTCCGTTGCGCGAGTTCAGCGTACGCTCCGACAAATCCGGCCTGCGGCTGCGCCGGCTCGTGAAGGAGCTCATTGCCGACGAAGCGCGAGGACAAGCCAAGTCCGAGGACTAGCCTCGATCTTTCGTGCGCCCAGCAGACAGTGGGAGGTGACGCCGTGTGAGCGGCTGATCTCGCTGGCGTAAGCTCGTCGTCGCTTGCCGGTGGAAGTCCGGTCCGGGTAGCTGCCAGGAGGCCCGGTAGCAGGCTGGCGGCTCGGCTGGGTAACTGGCGGTGGTTTGTTGTGATCGGCAATTCGTGATCGGTGATCTACGGGGGTAGGTAGAGGCAGAGTCGGTGTCCGGCCAGCAGGGTGCCGGTCAGTTCGCGGAGYGGGCGGGGCATCGGGGYGGTGGTCCAGGCCTGCCAGATGCGTAGCAGGAGGCACAGGGGGGTCAGGSRGGCGCGGACCTGTCGGAGGCTGACGGGCCAGCACGGCGGCGTGGTGCGGGTTGTCCGCCCGTCGTCGGGTGGGGCGGGTGTGGGTGGCTCGGCGGGGGTGGTGTCGTGCCAGCACAGGCTGAACGCGCAGTTGACCAGGGTCCAGTGGCGGGCGATCGCGGTGGCGGAGCGGACCTGGAAGTCGGCCCAGCCCAGTTCGTGCTTGACCTGCTTGTAGTCCTGTTCGACCCAGCCGCGCAGCCCGTACAGGTAGACGATCTCGTCGTGGGTGGCGGGTGGGAACGCCGGCGCCGGGGTGGTGGGCAGGTCGGGGCGGGGCAGGGTGGTGGCCAGGTACCAGGTGCTGGTGGTCGGCAGGGTGGCCGGGTCGGTGGTGGCCACGACCAGCCGSAYCGGCCCGCCGATSCGGTAGGGGCCGGCCCGGCAGTCGGTGGCCCACCAGGTCTCGGTGTGCCCGTCGCGGTAGGTGCGCCTCACCGGTGTCCACTGGCCGGGCCGGGCGGGGCTGGTCCAGACCCGTGCGCGGGCGGCCTGCGCCGGGGTGCGCAGCTCGGTGTCCTCGTCGGGGCGGGACAGTTCCTGGTGCGGTTTGAGGGCCAGCACGAACGGCACCCCGGTCTCGCGTAGCTCGGCGACCAGCCCGGGGC
>NZ_MBLO01000102.1 GCF_001854805.1 Pseudofrankia coriaricola | reverse complement strand
ATCCGGACCGGCGAGGCAGGGACTGGCGCGGCCCGTCCGCTGGTCCGGCGATGACGACGGCCGCGGCCGATCGCCGAGCGGCCGCCGCGGCGGACAACCGGCGCGGCGGGCCAAGCCTGCCGGTCGCGCGGGGCAGCTCGCCGACAGCGGTGTACGAGGCGGCCCTGCGGTCCGCGGACGGCCGGCTGTGGGTGAGCCACCCCGACGGGCGGCGGGACCTGTTGCCGGTGCTCGCCTGGCGTGGCGGGCTGGCTCCGGGTGACGCGTCCCTGCTGCGGCGCTGCGCCGGTCCGACCCTCGACATCGGCTGCGGCCCGGGCCGGTTGGCCGCGACCCTCGCCGCTCGCGGGGTGCCCACGCTGGGCATCGACGTGGCGGCGTTCGCGGTGCGGCTTGCCCGCCGGGCTGGCGCGACCGCGCTGCGCCGCGACGTCTTCGGCCCGCTTCCGGCGGAGGGACGCTGGTCGACGCTGGTGCTGGCCGACGGCAACATCGGTATCGGCGGCGACCCGGGCCGGCTGCTCACCCGCGCCGCCGAGCTGCTCGGCCCGGCCGGCCGGGTGCTCGTCGAGCTACAGCCCCACCCGGCGCCGCCGGGTCAGCTACTCGTCCGCCTGGAAGGGCCGGACGGGCAGATGTCGAGATCCTTCCCCTGGGCATTCGTCGGATCCGGGGAAATCCACGGCTACGCCTCGATCGCCGGGCTGAGCCTCGCGGAGACCTGGCACAGCAAGGGCCGGCACTTCGCGGCGTTGGGCTGGCCGTAGACCTCGGTGAGCTGGGTGCCTCGCGTGGTCCGCGTTCAGGACGGGTCCGGCGGGGCACCCCGCGCCCGCCGGGCCCGCATCATCCGGACGGCGATCAGGGCCGCCGCGCCGGCCCACACGGCGCCGAGCACGATCGCCAGGTTCCGCCCGTAGGGCAGCGGGTTCACCGTCGGGTTGTCCGGCGAGCCGCCGTAACCACGCCAGAGCGGGAGGGAGGCCAGGGCGACGGCCGCGCTGACCAGCAGCGCGCCCTGCACCACCGCCCGGTACGGCGCACGCACGAACCTGATGAGCAGAAGCCCCGTGGCGGCCGTCACCGGGACGATGACCAGGTCATGTACCAGGATTCCACCGATCAGCCAGCGAGCTGCCTGCGGCGGGTGGGTGGCCCGCGCCATCGTGACCAGCCCGTGGATGCCGTATCCGATCACGGCCAGGCCGGCCGCCGCGAGCACGATGCGCGAGATCGCGGCCAGCGGCGCCCTCACAGCATCACCACCCGGTGCACCCACTTGGTCTGCAGCACCCCTGGCCGGTTGGGGGCGATGAGCCGGGCCGGGTATCCGTGGTCGAGGTCGAGCTCGGCGCCGTTCAGCCCGGTGGCGAGCAGCGTCAGCGGGTCCCGGGCATGTGGCGGGTTCACCTCGCTGGTGCGGTAGCCGCCGCGCGCTTCGAGCGACTCGACCCGCACCGTCGCGTCGGGCGGGATGCCCGCGGCGTCGAGCAGGTCACGCAGCCGCGGGCCGTGCCAGGTCGCGTCGGCGGCCCATCCCTCCACGCAGGTGATCGGCAGCTTTGACGTGTGCTGACCGAAGGCCCGCAGCTCGTCGAGGCTGAGGGCGAATGGGCGAGGCCCGACGATCTCCAGCTGGTAGTTCGGGTCGCGGGCGACCGCGGCGACCCTCGCGGCGGCCGCGGTCCGGTTGACCGGCAGCCGCTGCGGACCGATGTCGGGCCGCCGCGGCGCGAGCAGGTCGAGCCGGGACAGCCCGGGCACGAACTGACCGGCGGTGGTCAGCGTGATGACTCCGGCCGCGGTGCCGACGGCGATCCCGAGGCCACGCCGGGACAGCCCGTCCCCCGGGGGTTCCGGCTCGCTTCGCCGGTCGGTGAGGTGCGCGCGGCCGGCCCGGCCCGCGCCGACGTTCGCCCGCACCACCGCGACCTTCGCGGCGACGTGCACCAGCAGCGCGCCGATTGTGATCCAGGCGACCCAGTAGTGGGTGACGGTGAAAAAGAACCGGAAGCGGTACCACTGGGCGATGTTCGCTATGCCGGTGGCAAGCTGGAAGACGGCGCCCGCGATGAGCGGCACGATTGTCAGCCGCTCCAGCGCGTGGGCGGCCGAACGCACCGGCGGCCATTCCCACAGCCTCGGGTAAACGGTCCACAGCTTCGCGAGCAGCAGGGGAACGCTTGCCAGCCCGGTGGCCACGTGCAGGCCCTGCGTCACCCGGTACAACCAGACCGGACGGGCAGGCCACACCACCCACGACGGCGGGTGCTGCATGAAATGCGAAACCAGGCCCGTCAGGAAGCACACCCCGAACGCGATCCCGAGCCATATGCCCAACAGCGCGGCGACCCGGGGATCATGTAGTCGGCTCGAGAAAGCGCCCTCACGTAGCGGGCCCTGCCGCAGGACCGCGGGTGGATGCGGAAATCGTCTGGTCAGCACGCGCACCCACGCACCGTAGGTCCCCATCGCCCGGCACAGCGGGCCACGAAGCCTTACGGAACGGAGAAACCCCGGCTCGGCATGCCCACGCCGGCCGGAATGGCTGCCACTGTCGCTGCATGCCGAGTGCCCTCACCACCGCCGAGAACCAGGGCATTCCCCCGCCCGCGGCCGGGCGGGCGGCAAGGTCGCGACCAGGGCGCCTGGGGCGCCCGCTGCGCCTGGCGGCGCTGATCGGGGCAGCCGTCGGACTCGCGGGCGTGCTCGCCACCCAGGTGGCGGTGCAGCACCAGCCAGGCTTCCTGGTCAGCGGTCCAGCCCTGCTGTACCTGACCATGCTCTGGTGGGCGCTCGGCCTGATCACGGCCGCCCTGCTCGTCCTCGCCGCTCCCCGCCGCCTGGCCGTCGCGCTGCTGCTCGCCGCCACCGTCGCGGTCCACGCGGTGGCCCTCACGCACGGGCCGCGGCTGTCCGACGATCTCTACCGCTATGCCTGGGACGGCCGGGTGCAGGCCGCCGGCATCGACCCCTACCACTACGGCCCGCTCGCCCCCGAACTCGCCGGGGTCCGGGACGGCTGGCTGTTCCCCGACTCGGCCGGGTGCACCGCCGACCATCCCCGCCCGCACTGCACCAGGCTGAACTACCCGCGGGCACACACCATCTACCCGCCGGTGGCCCAGGCCTACTTCACGGCGGTGCACTTTCTGCCCGGACCACCCCGCGAGCACAAGCTGCAGCTCTACGCCTCGCTCACCTCGCTCGCCCTGGTCGGCCTGCTCATGAAAATGCTGGCGGCGCGCGGACGAGACCCACGCCTCGCCGCCTTCTACGCCCTGACACCACTCGCCGGTCTGGACGTCGGCTCGGACGCGCACGTGGACGTTCTTGGCGCGCTCCTCGCGCTCAGCGCCATCGCCGTACTGACGTCGCCGACCGCGGCCATGTCCCCGCCCCGGGGTCGCGTGTGGCGGGCCGGCGCGCTGCTCGGGGCCGCGGTGGCGGTCAAGCTCTACCCAGTGCTGCTACTCCCGGCGATGGCGGGGCGGGGGCGTCGGACCCGGCCTGTCAGCCTCCTGTGCGCGGCCGGCGCGGTCATCGGGCTGACCTACCTCCCGCACGTACTCGCAGTGGGCACTGGCGTCCTCGGCTTCCTCCCGCAGTATCTGAACGTCGAGGGATACGACCAGGGCAGCCGGTTCCTGCTGCTCGCCGGGGCCGGTATTCACGGAACCGCCGCCAAGGCCGTCGCGGCCGGTGTGCTCGCCGCCGTCACGGCCGCGGTGCTGCGCTCCGATCCGGATCTTGTGCCGGTCGAGCGAGCCGCGTTGTGGCTCGTCGGCGCCGCCTTCCTGACAGCCACTCCCGCCCAGCCCTGGTACGGCATCCTGTTGGCCGCGCTCGCCGTCCTCGCCGGCCGGCTGGAGTGGCTCGCCGTGACCGCGGCCGCCTATCCCCTCTACATCTCCCTGTTTACCAGCCTGCCCGGTGACGCCTGGACGCTGAGGGTCGGCTCCTACGCCATCGCCGCGATCATCGTGCTCGCCGCCGCCCTCACCCGCTCCATCCGGCGGGGAGGAGCCGGGGGATCGCTCGGACGTAGACGACCATTCCGACGACTTCTACCAGAGTCTGGGTGACGACGGCGACGGCGGCGACGGCAAGGTCGTCGGGCAGCGCGAGGGCGAGCGGAAGCACGACGAGGGAGTTGCGGGTGGCCCCGGTGAACACGATGGCGCGTCCGGCGGGGACGTCGAGGCGGAACAGGCGGGCGACGGCGAACCCGGCGAACGCCATTACCAGGAGGAACAGCGCATAGAACGGCACGACCCCGGCGATATCGGCGAGGTTGTCGTCGAGCTTGGGAACCTGCGAGGCCACGACGGTGAGCAGGGTCGCGACCATGAGCGGCACCATGGTCGCTCCGGCGACGGTTACCGCTTTGCGTCCACTGTCGCGTCGCGCGGCCCAGGCCTGGACGATCCAGGCCAGTGCCAGCGGGACGACGATGAGGAAGGCGAACGCTTTGAGGAACGGGCCGGCCCGGGCGACGTCGGAGAGCGCTGAGCCGAGGAACAGCACCAGGAACAGTGGCAGCAGCAGCATTTGGACGACAAGAAGCAGCGGGGTCGCGGCGAGTAGTTGTTGGTTGCGGGCTCCGGCGAGGCCGCTGAACACGATGACGTAGTCGACGCAGGGGCAGAGCAGGACGAGCAGCACTCCCAGACGCACGGCTCGGTCGTCGGGCAGGAACGGGAACATCGCGGCGACGACGAGCGGGACCACGAGGAAGTTCACCGTGAGCGCGGCGCCGAGGAACCGTCCGGTGCGCAGCGAACGGACGAGTTCGGCGGCGGGGACCTGAAGGAACGTCACGAACAGCAGCGCGCCAAGGACTGGGGTGATCGCGTGTTCGAGGCCGGGGCCTGCGTCGGGCACCGCCCAGCCGACGACCCCGCCGGCGGCGATCGCGGCGAGATAGAACGCAACCTGGTGGCGTTCCATCGTCGCGACGACACCGTCAGACACGTACGCCTCCATTCCGGCAGCTGAGCATGTTGCCCGCCTCCGTATGCCCGAACAGCGCGAACGGCCGCGGGTTCCTCGACGTTGGAGTCCTCGCCTAAGTCCTCGCCTAGTAGGACTCGTCCAAGCCATCTGAACCGGCACCACTCCCCCCCGCCGTGTCCAGCACCGGCTTCCACACAACAGCGCCCGCAACAGTGCCGTGACCACCATCTGACATCTGTGCAACGGCGTCTGGGCGGGCACCTAAGATCTCAAGCGTGGCAGCGGTCACCGTGGGTACGGCACGCCGCCCTCGGCGACGGCCGGTACCAGCGTGGCGGGGCGGGAGGCGGACTCCGGGCCCGCGTTCGCGGGCCCGATCCAAAACCGGGGCCATCGTGGTGGCCGTGGCGGGGCTGTTCGTCATTGCCGCCCTGACCGCATGCGGCACCGTGTCGAGCCCGCTCCCGGACGCCGCTCGACCGATGAAGGCGCCGACGACGCCGGCACTGGTGGTCCCCGGACCGTCCACCGCGTCACCTGGGTGCGGGGACCTGACCGCCAGCCTGCGGCCACCGGCCGTCCTTCCGGGCCCCGGAGCGATGCCGGCCGGCTCCTATCTCGAGACGATCGCCAAGCGGGGATACCTGACGGTCGGGGTGCGACCGGACACACCGCCGTTCGACTCGCTCACTCCCGACACAAACCAGTTCGAGGGCTTCGAGATCGACATCGCGAAGCTGGTCGCGGCGGCCATCTTCGGCCCCGTGGACGTGGACAAGCACGTGAAGTTCCACACCCTGACCGCGGCCGAGCGGATCTCCTCGGTGCGGAGCGGAAAGCTCGATATGACCACGGCGACGATCACCGTCACCTGCGACCGGCTGACTCAGGTGGACTTCTCGTCCGTCTACTACCTCACCTCCAAAGCGGTCCTCGTCCAGCGCGGCTCGGGTTTCCGCGGGCTGGAGGACCTCGGCGGCCGCCGGGTCTGCGCGGCCAGCGGCACCACGTCGATCCAGCGGGTCGTCGACGCGCCGTCACATCCCGTCGCGGTGCCGGTCGCCAACGTCGCCGCATGCCTGGTGGCGTTGCAGAACGGCTCCGTCGACGCCGTGGTGAACGACGAGATCGTGCTGGCCGGAATGGCCGCGCAGGACCCGGAGACCGAAATCGTCGGACAGGGACCCGATGACGTGCCGGTGGCCGCCGCCGTAAGCAAGGCCCACCCGGAGCTCACCCGGTTCATCAACGGCGTGCTCGCGGCGGCCGCGAGCGACGGCACGTGGACCAGGATCTACAACCAGCGCCTGCTGAAGGACCTGCATCGCCCGGCGCCTGTGCCGCCGGCCGCCCGCTACCGGGACTGACCGATAGTGGGCGACGCCCTGGCCTAGCGGTCCAGCGGCCTGACCGCGGCGGTCGTCAGCCCGGCACCCCGATCCAGCTGCTCTCCGGCACGGCACTCGGCCTTGCCAGCGCGGCACTCCCAGCCAGATCGGGGCTCTCAGGCATCGCGGGCGTGTCGAGAGGTATGCTTGATTACATGATTACAGAGGAAGTACGTGGCTGGTTCACAGGCCGTCTGCCGGCGGGCCTGTTCCAGGAGCTGGTGGAGGTGACGGTCGATCGCGAGGAGGTCACCGTGATCGGCCGGATCGAGGAGCCGGAGCTCGCCGAGGGCGTCTCCGATACGGAACGGGACGCAGCCGGCGAGGGCCGCGTCGCGGAGTTCCGGGAGCGCACCCGCGAGGATCGGATGGAGGTGGCCCGAGAGGCCGAAACAAAGTTCGGGCGGAAGGTGTCCTGGGGCGTGGAGTGCGGCGGCACCCGCACGCTCTACAGCAACGTCTCCGCGCCGGTGATGACCAGGCTGCGTCAGCCCGAACGGCAGGTGCTCGACCTGCTCGTCGAGGGTGGCGTGGCACGAAGCCGCAGCGACGCCCTGCTCTGGTGCGTTCGACTGGTACAACGCCACACCGGGGACTGGCTGGACGAGCTGAAGGAATCACTGGTGCACGTCCAACGGGTGCGCGGCCGTGGTCCCGACGCCGGAACCGACGAACAGGAATAGCCACGGATGCCGCCCGGCAACAGGCAGGCGTGCCTGGAGGTGCCGCGCTTTTGACCCTCAGAAGTCCGGACGAACTGTTCATCCGGGAAGCAGGTTGGCCGTCTCAGCTCTGGGGACGTTTTCCCTGTGCCGTATGGGTTTGTGGGCGCGGCAGGGATCGAACCTGCGGCCGCTCGCTTGTAAGACGTTTGATCCTCTACCCATGTGCCGACCTGGGAAGACGCAGGTCACGCCCGACCGGACCAGCGACAGTTGAGCGCTGTCTATGAAATCTTGTCCGGATCGACGTGTCTTGCGCCTGGCCGTGTCCCGCGCAAGCGGAGCGCTGGTGCTCAGCGGTGGTAGATGTCGCGGCGGTGGTCGATGTCGACGACGGTCACAACCATGGCCTTGTCGTCAATCCGGTAGATGATCCGATAGGTGCCGCGCCGCGCGCCGTAACGGTCATCGAGTGGTGGCAACAGCCGCTTCCCGAGCCGGTAGGGCGCCTCCAGCAGAGGCCCGGTGATGAACTCGTACACGGCCGACGCGACCGCTTCCGGGAGCGTCTCGCCGAGCGCGCGGCGGACCGTCGGCGTGGTCCGTAGCCGGTAGGGCCCGGCCGGGCCGGTCACGCCGTGGCGGCGCGCCGGCGGCGCATCGTATCGGCCAGCTCCTCCGCCGTGACCTCTTCGCCGCGGGCAAGCTCGGCGTCGGACTCGGCGAGGCGGCGCATCGTCGCCGGGTCGCTCAGGATCTCGAGCGTCTGCTCAAGCTGTTCGAGGTCCTCCAGCGCGACCAGGACGGCGGCCGGCCGGCCGTGCACGGTCACGGTCACCCGCTCGTGATGGTCGTGCACGCGGCCCACCAGCTCGGACAGGTGGGACTTCACCTCGCCCAACGGCAACACAGTCATGACCAGAAGTATGACCAAAATAGTTCGGGGTGTCGACCACGCCCCGGGTGGCGGTCAGGTAGCCGGTCCGTCGCGCCCCTCGGGTGGCGGTTCTTCAGCGGGCGCACCTACTCGCCATCGTGGGCGGCCGGTGCGCCCTAATCGTCATCGGCTGCCTGCTCTGGTCGGTGCTCGGCGATCCACGTCTCTACGGCCCCGATCTCCCAGAAGCGAGTCATGCCGTGGCGGAACCGTGGCGACGGGAAGTCGGGCGGTTGACTCACCCATGTACCCGTTTCGCCGGACAGTAACGGATCATGAGAACCGCTGCGCCGTAAGGGTGTGTGGGCGTGGCAGGGATCGAACCTGCGGCCGCTCGCTTGTAAGGCGAGTGCTCTCCCGCTGAGCTACACGCCCGGGAGTTCCGCCAGAGTACGCAAGGACGTACCCGGAGGGGGCTGCCTGCACTGTGATCTTATCGGTCGCCGGCCTCCCGGGGACGGCGGTCGGCCGTGGCGGTCTGGCCGGGCCCGCGGCCGAACACCCGTGCCAGCGCGGCCTCGACGTCCGCCGCGAGGTCGGACCCGGCCGGTGGGCTCGGCTCGATGCCCCCAAGCTGCCCATCGCCCACCTGGTCCGGCTCGGGTTCGCCGGCCGGCGACGGGATCGCGCCGGCGGGCAGGCCAAGCACCGGCGCACCCGCCGCACCTGACACACCCGCCATGCCGGCCGCACCCACCGTGCCGGTCATACCCGGCGTGCCCGCCGTGCCGGTTCCCGCTCCGTCCCGAACCGCCCCGTTCGAGGAATTCGAGGGAGCTGCGCCCGGACGCGCCGCGCCCGTCGGGCCGGCAGCTGGGCGGGCCGGGTCGGCTCGGATGCCGCAGTCTCGGCAGACGACCAGGCCGAGGGCCTTGGTCAGGCGCGTCGAGCCGCACGCGGCGCAGTTGTCGAACGCCTGACGCCAGTTGGGCTCGCGCTGGCAGTCCGGGCAGATGAGAACCTGATCACCGCCGATGACCGCCCGGCTCCACGGGCTTGCCCCGCGGGCCGGGTCGGTCTGGCGGATGTGACAGCGATAACACGGCACGACGATCCACCCCGCCCGGGTACCGTTCGCCGCCTGTCTGCTTCGGGGTCCTACAGGGCAGCCAGCGCCTTGAGGTACTCGGCCTGGTCGCGGGCGTCGGGGATGGCGTTGACGACCTTCCAGCGCACGACGCCCTCCTTGTCGATGACGAAGGTGCCGCGCACGGCGATGCCCTTCTCCTCATCGAAGATGCCGTAGGACTTGGCGACCGCGCCGTGCGGCCAGAAGTCGGCGAGCAGCGGGAACTCGTAGCCCTGCTCGTTGGCCCACACCTTGTGCGCGAACGCCGAGTCGACCGAGACGGCGAGGACCTGCACGTCGTCGTTCTGGAACGAGCCCAGGTCGTCGCGGACGGAGCACAGCTCGCCCTGGCAGACACCGGTGAACGTAAGCGGGTAGAAGATCAGGACGACGTTGCGCCGCCCCCGGAAGTCGGACAGGGTCACGACCTCGTTGTTCTGGTCCTTGAGCGAGAAGTCGGGGGCGACGGCGCCGACATCGACGGTCACGTGATCATCCTCCGGTCATGGCCTGTGCGCGGACGCGCGTGCTGACCCAAGCATGCCATCGCGCCGGGACCGACTCATCGCACCGCTGCCGCCCCTCGGGCACGCTTGAGCCGCGTGGCGGATCCCATCGGCTACGGTCCCCCGCACGGCCGACGGACTCGTGCCGACGACAACGTGACGACGCGAGGACGCGCGCCGTGGCGGGAGACGCGGCGTTCCGCCGTGAGCGTCCAATTGCGGTCAGATGGCCCCATCGGCGCTACTCTGAGCGCGGCCGGCGGCCGGCCGGCCGCGCGGAGGGACGGGATCCAGTGACGAACCCAAGTGCGACACCACAGTGGGCGCCACCTCATCGGCCGGGGCCGGACGCGTCGGCGGGGGCCGGTTGGGGGGTGCTGGGCAAACACCGTAACCCAGTCGCCGTCTGGCTGGGCCTTCCTTTGATCACGCTGGGGATCTACGGCCTGGTCTGGATCTACAAGACGAACCGCGAGCTGAGCCAGTACGACCGTCGGATCACCGCCAACCCGGTCATGTCGGTTCTGGCGTGCACGCTCGGCGTGATCCTGCTCGTACCGCCGTTCGTGGCCGTGTGGCGGCTGTGCGGGCGGACGGCGCAGGCACAGCGCGCGGCCGGCGTGCCCGAGGTGAGCACCGGTCTCGCGTTCCTGCTGTTCCTGATCGGCTTCGGCCCGCTGTTCCTCCAACTGGAGATCAACAAGATCTGGTCCCGCTACCCCGCGGCCGTGGAGGGCCAGCAGGTCCCCCTCGGGGCCTGACCGCCGCCAGCACGCTTCCGCGGGCGGCTCCGTGCCGCGGCTCGCCGGCCAGCCTGCCGGGCGGCGACAGGCGGCTCATCGCGGCAGGCCGCCGAAGCCCCGTCAGACCCGTCAGACCGTGCGGGGTCGGCAAGAACGAGCCATCCCCGCGGCACGCGCGGGGAACACCGCCGGCCCGACCGGCAGACCGGCCCCGGGCGGCGCGGCTATATCACCTTGGGCAAGCGAGCGCCATAGCCCCGGGATGCCAGGTGTGCAGACGCGTCAGCGCCACCTTGGTGGTGGCCGTGCCCGTCGCGCCAGCACCTGGTTGCGACGCGGATGGCCGCGGGGCGCGGACGAGATCCGCCCACACCCCGCGCCCGCGACACAGTGCCTTCGCGCCGCCGTGAAGCCAGCCGCCGTGGAGCTATCGGTGCCGGACGCGTTGGGACTTGGGGGCGGCGAGGCGCATGCCGGCCCATTCCTGGGCGACGTTGACCGTGCTCGTCTGCACGAGGCCGGCGGTCGGCACCGCGTCGAGAATGTCGCTCGGTTCGACGTGGCCAGGACGCCCGGACTTCGGGGTCACCAGCCAGATGATCCCCTGGTCGGAGAGCTGACGCCGGGCATCGATGAGCGCGTTGGCAAGATCACCGTCATCGTCCCGCCACCACAGCAGCACGATGTCGACGACGTCGTCGGAGTCCTCCGGCACAAGCTCGGTACCACTGGCGGCGACGACAGCCTCCAGTAGGTCGCCGGCGATGTCGTCGTCCTCGTTGATGGACTGCACCATGGTTCCGGCGACGACCCCCAGACGCTCCGCACGTCGCTGACCCTCGGCGTTCGCCGCGGTCGGACTCACCCTCCGCTACCTCCTGCTCGTATGCCTGACGGGCGAGCGTAAACCCGCGCGTCCCGGTCGGACAAACTCACGGCCATGCCGGCCGCGAGCCCCGCCGTGACCTAAGTCCACCGGACCATGCGGTGACAACGCAAGTGCCACGCCGCTGGTTGTGGACAACCGGGTGTATGCCGTCCGTTCTATGGCACCTCAACCGGACGAACCCGACCAGGGCACGGCGTCTTGACTCGGCGTAAAGGGAGCGCCACCGGCTGCCCGTCACGTTCGTTCCCGAGCCAAGAGCAGCGTCCCATTCCCGCCGCGCCTGCGGGACGCCGGTGCCCAGCGCGGGCGCTCCCATCGGCGCACCCCCCGACACGCGGCTGGCGCGGACACACGAATGATGCCGACGCCGAGACACGCCGCCGCCCCGCCGACCGGCGATGCGCGCCCTCCCGCCCGAGCGGCGGCCGCGACGTCGTTCTGGCGAGCAATGTGTGTCACCCGGCCACCGATGGTGACGGCGCATCGGCGCAGCGCCCGGGGTCCCTGCCGGATCGGCGGACGGGGTCCCTGCCGGATCGGCGAAGCCGATCTGGGAGGTCGTGATCTGGGAGGTCTGCCAACCACGTCGTCAGCCCGAATCCAGCCCCACCGCGTCATTTGCCAGGACCCGGAACCACACGGGGAGGGCGCGGAGCGTCCGGCACCGGGAGCGCCTCAGCCGGAGAGAAAGGAGAAGCGGACGGTCCGGTCGGGGTTGTCCACGTTCAGATCGACCAGGGCGATCGACTGCCAGGTCCCAAGGGCGAGGCGGCCACCGAGCACCGGCACGGTCAGCGACGGCGGGATGAACGCGGGCATGACGTGCGAGCGCCCGTGCCCCACGCTGCCGTGCGCGTGCCGCCAGCGGCCGTCGACGGGCAGCAGGTCGGCAAGGGTGGCGAGCAGGTCCTCGTCGCTGCCGGACCCGAACTCGAGGATCGCGACACCCGCCGTGGCGTGCGGCACGAAGACCGACAGCAGCCCGTCCCCGCGGCCGGCGACGAACCGGCCCGCCTCCCCCGTCAGGTCGTGGACCCGGTCGCCGCGCCCGGTCCGCACCGAGATCGTGGTCGTCTCCATGCCGCGCATCATCGCCGCTCTGCCCTCGCGACCGAACAGCGAAACCCAACACAGAAGGTGACGGCGCACCAGCGCTGCGCCAAGCTAGCCACGTCCCCGACCCGGCACCACACCAGCCACGGCCATACGCCTCTACCCGACACCACCCATGAGGGCGCTCAGCGGCCGAGAGGCGGGCGCAGCGGCGGGGCGCGGAGCGTCCCGGCCGCGCGCACGCCGCATCGGGTCGAGGCCGGTGGGCGCCGGCACGCCAGGGCATACGGTGGTGCGTGGCGGGCGTTGATTTCGCTGCACAGTTTCGTTGACGTTCGTCACAGTCGACGCGGCGGAACTCGGCGTTAACCGGGGTGTGCGTGACGTCCCTGACGGGACGGAGCACCATGGCGTCAGCATGTCCGCCCGGGCACGACCTGCCTGGGATGGCCATCACCCGAGGGCTAGGAGCAGAGGAAAGTGGCACAGGACAGTAACCGGAAGTTCTCGGTCATCACCGACGGACTGCCAAGCCAGCTGCCCGACGTCGATCCGTCGGAAACCAGCGAATGGCTCGAGTCCCTCGACGCCGTCATAGCCGAGCAGGGACGGGGACGTGCCCGTTTCCTCATGCTCAAACTCCTAGAACGAGCCCGCGCCAACGCGGTGGGCGTACCGTCCCTGACCAGCACGGACTTCATCAACACCATCTCCCCCGAGCAGGAGCCCTGGTTCCCGGGCGACGAGCATGTGGAACGGCGCATCCGTGCCTACATCCGGTGGAACGCCGCCATCATGGTCAGCCGGGCCAACCGGCCGGAGTACAACGTCGGCGGTCATATCGCCACATACGCGTCGAGCGCGAGCCTCTACGAGGTCGGGTTCAACCATTTCTTCGCCGGTAAAGATCATCTGACCAGCTCGCCCGGCAGCTCCTCCGGCGACCAGATCTTCTTTCAGGGGCACGCCTCCCCCGGTATCTACGCGCGCGCATTCCTCGAGGGCCGGCTCACCGAGGCGCAGCTGGACGCGTTCCGCCGCGAGGGCGTTCCCGGCGGCCTTTCCTCGTACCCGCACCCGCGGCTCATGCCCGCCTTCTGGGAGTTCCCGACCGTCTCGATGGGCCTCGGCCCGATCGACGCGATCTACCAGGCCCGGTTCAACCGCTACCTGCTGAACCGACAGATCAAGGACACGTCGGGCAGCCGGGTGTGGGCATTCCTGGGCGACGGCGAGATGGACGAGCCGGAGTCGATCGGCGCGCTCGGCGTCGCCGCCCGCGAGGAGCTCGACAACCTGATCTTCGTCGTGAACTGCAACCTGCAGCGCCTCGACGGGCCGGTGCGCGGCAACGGCAAGATCATGCAGGAGCTGGAGGCGCTGTTCCGGGGCGCCGGCTGGAACGTCATCAAGGTGGTCTGGGGCCGCGACTGGGACCCGCTGCTGGCCAAGGACACCGACGGCGCGCTCGTGAACAGGATGAACACGACGCCGGACGGCCAGTTCCAGACGTACTCGACCTCGGCCGGCTCCTACATCCGGGAGCACTTCTTCGGCTCGGACGCGCGGCTTCGCCGGATGGTCGCGGATCTTTCCGACGACGACCTGCGCAAGCTCTCCCGCGGCGGCCACGACTACCGGAAGCTCTACGCCGCCTACAAGGCCGCCACCGAGCACGCGGGCCAGCCGACGGTCATCCTGGCGCACACCATCAAGGGCTGGACGCTGGGCAAGGACTTCGAGGGCCGTAACGCGACCCACCAGATGAAGAAGCTCACCAAGGCGGAGCTCAAGGAACTGCGCGACCGGCTCTACCTGGAGATCCCGGACTCGGCGCTGGAGGCGGACCTGCCGCCGTACTACCACCCGGGCCCGGACTCCGAGGAGATCCAGTACATGAAGGAGCGCCGGGCCACGCTCGGCGGCTCGGTGCCGCGCCGGGCGGTGCGGGCCAAGCCGCTGCCGCAGCCGCCGGCATCGATGTTCGACATTCTGCGCAAGGGCTCGGGCAAACAGCCGGTCGCGACGACGATGGCGTTCGTCCGGCTACTGAAGGACCTCATGAAGTCCAAGGAGATGGGCGCCCGGTTCGTGCCCGTCATCCCGGACGAGGCCCGCACCTTCGGCATGGACGCGATGTTCCCGACGGCGAAGATCTACTCGCCGCACGGCCAGAAGTACGAGTCCGTCGACCGGGACCTGCTCCTGTCCTACCAGGAGTCCGAGTCCGGCCAGATGCTGCACGAGGGCATCAGCGAGGCGGGCTCCATGGGCTCCGTGATCGCCGCCGGAACGGCATACGCGACGCACGCGCAGCACATGATCCCGGTCTACGTCTTCTACTCGATGTTCGGCTTCCAGCGGACCGGCGACCAGATGTGGGCGTTCGGCGACCAGCTCGGCCGCGGCTTCCTGCTCGGCGCCACCGCCGGGCGCACGACGCTCAACGGTGAGGGCCTGCAGCACCAGGACGGCCACTCGCTGCTGCTCGCGTCGACGAACCCGGCCTGCGTCGCCTACGACCCGGCGTTCGGCTTCGAGATCGCGCACATCACCCGGGACGCGCTGGACCGGATGTACGGCGAGCGCGACGAGAACGTCTTCTACTACCTGTCGGTCTACAACGAGCCGTACCCGCAGCCGGCCGAGCCGGCCGGGATCGACCCGGCGCAGGTGATCGCGGGTATGTACCGGTTCCGGGCCGCCGAGGAGCTCCCGCTCCCGTCCCCGGCCGCACCGCCCCCGGCCACCCAGGGCGGCGACGGGGCGACGGCGCCCCGGGCGCAGGTGCTCGCCAGCGGTGTGGCGATGCGCTGGGCGCTGACGGCCCAGGAGATGCTCGCCGCCGACTACGGCGTGGCCGCCGACGTGTGGTCGGTGACCTCGTGGAACGAGCTGCGCCGCGACGCGCTGCAGTCGGAGCGCGCGAACCTGCTCAACCCGGAGCAGCCGGAGAGCGTGCCGTTCGTCGCCCGGATGCTGGCCGGCGCGCCCGGCCCGGTGGTCGCGGTGAGCGACTGGATGCGGGCGGTGCCGGACCAGATCGCCCGCTGGGTGCCGCAGCCCTACACCTCGCTGGGTACGGACGGCTTCGGCCGTTCGGACACCCGCGCGGCGCTGCGCCGGCACTTCAACGTCGATGCCGAGTCGGTCGTGGTGGCGACGCTGGAGTCGCTGGTGCGCACCGGTGAGATCAAGGCGAGCGTCGTCGAGGAGGCGATCGCCCGCTACGACCTGCGCAGTTCCTCCACCATCGCCGGCACCCCGGCCGGCGAGGCCGACGAGCGCCCCATCTCCGGCTGACGCGGGAGTCGCGACGCCCGGCCCGGGCCGGCTGGCGGCGACGCGCGCGCCCCAGCCGGCTCGGGCCACCCCGGCGCACCGGTATCCCAGACACCCCGGTGTCCCGGAACCCCGGTATCCCGGGCACCACGGGCACCACGGGCGACACTCGGTGATGGACCCGCCGTGCGCCCGCGGCCCACGGTGGCCAGGGCGGCATAGATCGTCACCATGGCCGGAAGCCCTGCCCACGAAGGGTCCCTGGACATACGCCGACAGTATTCATTACCAGTGCCACTGGTCGACTCCAACCCACCCCCGTCGGCATTGGCTACTATGAGTATCCGTCGGGCAGTGGGACGCCCTAGTTCATCCGCTCCGGTAGGCCTGGATGGTCCAGAGACGAGGCAGTCCGCCTGTTTGGGTGCGATGACATCGACGCGGCACTACGCTGACGGGTCTGACGCTCAGTGTTCACTGGCCGCGCAGCCCCTGGTCGCACTGGGAAACTCAGCCCAGTGCCCGCCCTGGGGTGAGAACGCCCGGCGGACACTGGGGCGGCGGGCGTCAGCGACGCGGCCTGGCCGGCCACCAGCCGGCAGGTATGGTCGCGTCCCCACCGGGCCGTCGGTGCGTGCCCGCGTGCCCGGCGGTGAGGTTGTATGTATCCGCGGCGAAAGCGCTCGACGGGGAAGCGCCTATGGCGAGGAGGACCACGTGAAGGCTGGCGTGACGCACGCTTCCCCGTTGATTTTTGCGCCAGCAAAAATCAACGGGGGTCCCGCGCCCTGGGTTGGCCAGGAGCACCACTGTGTCCTGGACCACAGGGGAGTGGGAAGGGCCGCGCCAGGCGCCGCCCGTACGGCCACCGGAGCGGCCGCATGATCCTTCGCGCCCGCCGCATCGAACGGCTCGAGGAACACCCGAACCTGCGTGGCATCCTGGGCATCCTCGCCCAGCTGGTCCACACCTCCGACGGCGAGCTGGCCCAGCTGGCCGTCGAGTGGCGCAACTCCCCGGCGCTCGCCGTCGCCAGAGACCGGGCGCTCTCGCCCGAGTCACCCCTGGTCGTCGAGGTGCTGGCCGCGTTCGACGCCCTCTCGGCCATCTACGCCGATGACCTCTCCGGCGCCGAGTACGTCACGGTCGACCCGTCGGTCACCGCGACCGCGCTGCGCTCGATGCGCGACGCGCTCGCCGCCGCGTATGCCCGTCCGATCCTGTCGCGCTCGGAGTACGCCGGCCTGATGCGCCCATGGCGCATGGTCTACCCACGGGTCCGCTCGCACGAACCCGATCTGGGCCCGTCCGCCGCGGATGTCAAACGGGTGCTCGCCGCGCTGCCGAGGCTCGCGGTGCGCTGCCACGACCCACGCAGTTCCGAGGTCTTCGAGGGCCTGCTGGTGACGGCGCTGACCCGTGACGAGTCCGACCATCAGGAGGCGATGGACGCCGCCTTCGGCACCGCCGTGCTCACCGGCCGGCGCCGGGTGTGGACGCTGGTCCGCCGCAGCGCCGCCGAGGGGTTCTGGCGCCCCTGCCAGGACTGCCGCGGCAACGGCGCGCTGCTCGCCCAGGACCCGTCGACGGAGGCGCGCGTCATGGAGCTCTGCGCCGACCTGGCCTGCGCGCTGCTGGTCGAGGACCTTCTCGACCCGGTCCTGTGCGCCCGCCTGACGACTCCCCTCACCGCCCTCATCCCCCTGCAGGACCACTCGGTCCACTGACCGGGCGGTTCCGGGCTCTGACCGGACGGTTCCGGCCTGCGCCGGCGCCGCATAGGAGCCGCCGCCGGGCGGCCTAGTCCGGGCGGTAGACGATGAGACGGGCACCGTTGGGCGTGATGGTGATGCTTTGCACACCGTCCGTGACCTCGCCGTCGCGGGCAAACGGGAGCGGCCCCGCGGGCTCGGTCGCGTCCGCGTCCCGGCGGGGCGCCCGGCCCCACCGGCCCGCCGGCCGGACGGCGGAGACCTGGATCCGGACGGCCGTCCGCCTCTCGTAGACCCGGCTGCGCCGCAGCTGGCCGGTGAGCACGGCGACGACGAGCCGCGCCCTGGAGAACGGGCTGGCGCCGTCGACGAGGCGCAGGTCGAGAAGGCCCTCGTCGAGCCGCGACCGGTAGGTCGGGGCGAACCCGGGCGGGCGGTAGTTCCCGTTGCCGACGAAGAGCAGCCACAGCCGGCGCCGCTCCAGGCCGGCCGGCACCGAGGCGGTCATCGGCCACCCCACGCCCAGCGGGGCGTCCTTCACGCCGCGGCGGGCGGCGCGTGTACGCGTCGGGCCAGTGGGGTCAAAAACGGTGATGTCCACCTCGATCGGGGGGTCGTTGCGCAACACCCAGGCCAGCGCGACGACCATCGCGGGCCATTTCCCGAACCGCTTCTCGAGCCGTTCCCGGATCGCGACCATGTGGGCGTAGCCACCCAGGCTGGCGGTGTTGAGGAACACCCCGTCGAACCGCTCGCCGGCCGCGTCGACCCCCTCGAGACGGCCGACGTCGACGGCGACGGCGCAGCCCTCGCGGATGGCGCGCGCCGTGTCGGCGATGCCGGTCGCGAGGCCCAGATCCGCCGCGAAGTGGTTCAGCGTGCCGACCGGGAACACGGCGAGCGGCAGGCCGTGGGCGAGCGCCCTGGCGGCGGCCGCGCTGACCGTGCCGTCACCGCCCGCGACGCCGAGCACCAGGCAGGAGGCGGCGGCCTCGTCGAGCGCCTCCTCGAGGTCATCGTGCGGACCGACCTCGACGACCTTGGCGAGTGGCAGCTCGGCTCGTAACTGCCCGGCGACGTCGGGCGCCTGGCCAAGCCACCCACCCGTCCCCGAGCTGGCGTTCACGACCACCGTCAGGCCCTCGCCGTCCGGCAGGGCCGGCACCGAGGCCGACGCCGGCCGGCCCCGCGCGGGCTCCCAGGACCGTCGGGGCATCACCTTCGTCGTCGCCAGCGCGCAGGCGGCGCCGAGGGCCGCGCCGGCGACGACGTCGCTCGGGTAGTGCACCCCGATGTAGACCCGGGAGAAGGCCACCAGGCCCGCGAGCGCGCCGACCGGGGCGGCGACCTTCGGGGCGTCGAGCGCGACGGCGGTGGCGAACGCGGCCGCGGACGCGGAATGCCCGGACGGGAACGAGAACGACAGGTGCTGGCGGTGCGGCCGGCGGACGAGCGGGACCGCGTGGTTGACGGGGCGGCCACGTCGAAAGATCATTTTTGCGGGGCCGTTGGTGACGGCGCTCGCGAGCCCGAGCGCGACCAGGCCGCGCCCGGCCGCCCGGCGACGCCGGCCCCGGGTCATTCCGAGGGCGCCGGCGACACCCCACCACAGCAGGCCATGGTCGGCCGCGTGGGACAGCCGAGGGAGCAGTGGGTCGGCGATGGGGCGAGCTGCGGCGATGGCCCCGAACAACGCGCGGTCGGCGGCGCCGACGCGCGACGCCACGCCTCGCACCGGGCGTCTCCGCTGGGACGCCGGCACCGGATTCGCTCCCCGCGCGGCATTACCCACACGGATGGCCACCTGCCGCGCCCATCGACTCTCCGCCACGTCCGCAGGCTAACCGGGGACGTCCGCAAGCACCTAGCCCACAGGCACGTTCTACTCGGATGTGGGTCCAGCAAAGATCGTGAACGGAGCATCGCCCGCGGCGGGCCGCGACGCTGTCCCAGCGACCAGCAAGCGCAACTCACCCGCAACTGGTGACGGCGCATCGGCGCGGCGCCATCCCGGCCACGTCGTCAGCCCGGTCCAAGCCCTACCACCGCCATATGCCAGGGCCCGGCACCACCCGAGGAGGGCGCCCAGCGCCCGACACGGGGCGAGCGCGCCGAGCGCCTCGCCCCGACAGGCCGCGCCGGGCGCCGGGCCGCCGGCTCGCGCATCCGCTCGCGACGCCACACCAAGGCGCCGCGGCGGCACGCGGGTCAGACCCCGGCCGGGATGCCACCGCGGCGCGGGGCCGCCGGCCGCGGGACACGCGCGGCGCCGTACCTCACCGGGCCACGGCGGGGTTCCACCGTGCGGCCGGTGGGGAGGATCTCGCCGGTGTCCTCAAAGAGGATCACCCCGTTGCAGAGAAGGCTCCAGCCCTGGTCGGGGTGGGTACGTACCACCCGCGCCGCGTCCCGGTCGGCGGCGTCCGCGTTCGGACAGATCGGCTGGTGCTGGCAACAGCGGCTCGTTTGAAGAGGGTCGCTGTGGGCGCCGCTCTCGGTGCCGTCGCCTGGTATGGGTTCGGAACCGAGGGCAGAGGCTGGTCCGACGATGCCGTCGGACCCGGCGGCGCCCGCCCGCGCCGCCTGCTGAAAAGAACTCGCCTGCACGGGCACCAGACGTTACGCCTACCGGTTACAGCAGTCACAACGACCTGCTGACTACGGCCTCGGCGTGTTTACATGGCAGGTTCCAAACCGGCCCCAAACAGGACCCCGGATGGTCGCGGAGGGTATCCGAACGGGCGCACCGACCCCTGGATTCTTCACCGAGAGTAGCTAACACGGGGACCACATCGGCACGAACCTGGGAACTTCCCGCCTTCACCGCAAAGGCCACATACCAGGCCCGCGGCGTCGCCAACCAGACACCCGCCGCGGGCTCACCGGCGGCCGCCGCGAGCTTCCACCGACCGGCCCTCGAAGCGGCTTCGAAGAGGCCTCGGCCCCCGGCCGTCGGTCTGGGCGCGGCGTCGGCGCGGCCGCCGACCGGTCCGGCCTCCAGCACCCCGCCACCGGGCGGGCGGGACGCCGGTCCCGGACGCGGCACACACAAACGGTAGGTTACTGACCTGCCGCCATGCGGGACCTTCGGGCACCCGGCGAGAATGGGGCGCAGGCCGAGGTGGGGCGCGTCACGGGGGATGCTCTCGATATGCGGCGCACGTCGCCGCGAGCGTCGGCCTGGGGCGCTTCGTCCTCGGCAGGGAGAGGGACGGTGGAGGACGAACCCGTGGATGCCGCCCGCCCGCCCGCCACCCCCAGCCAGGATGCCGCGGCGGCGAGCGGCCTCGACTGGGCCGACGCCCCGCCGCCCGGCGGCGCCGCCGAGAGCACGGCGGCCGGCGGCCCGGCGCCCGCCTCCTCGGCAGCCGCCAGCTCGACGGCCGTCGGCCCGGTAGCCGCCAGCCAGGCAGTCGCCAGCCAGGTCGGCCCGGGTCTCGCGGCCGGCGGTCACGCCACCATCACGGCCGTCGCCGACCGGCGGGCGGCCGCGGGCCATCCCGGCTCCCCCGGCGGTCACGCCTCCGGCAACGGCCACCCCTCCCGGGCCGGCTCCTCCCGGCACGGCCGCGGCGCCGCGCGCGACACCTCGACCCGGGTCGAGGTGTCGGTCGTGATGCCCTGCCTGAACGAGGAGGAATCGGTCGGCGACTGCGTGCGGGCGGCGCGGGCGGGGCTTTCGCGGCTCGGCCTGCCCGGGGAGGTGGTCGTCGTCGACAACGGCTCGACCGACTCCTCCGCCGCGCGCGCCGCCGCGGCCGGCGCCCGGGTCGTGGCCGAGCGGCGCCGTGGCTACGGCAACGCCTACCTCACGGGCTTCGCGGCCGCCCGCGGCCGGCTCATCGTCATGGGCGACGCGGACAGTTCCTACGACTTCACCGCCATCGACGCCCTGGTGACCCCGCTGCTGCGCGGCGAGGCGGACTACGTGCTCGGCTCCCGGCTGGGCGGGCAGATCCTGCCGGGCGCAATGCCCTGGCTGCACCGCTACGTCGGCAACCCGGTGCTCACCGCGATCCTCAACCGGCTGTTCGGGGTGCGGGCCTCCGACGCCCATTCCGGCATGCGGGCCTTCACCCGCGACGCCTACGCCCGGATGGCGCTGCGTAGCGAGGGGATGGAGCTCGCCTCCGAGATCGTGGTGGCGGCGGCCCGCGCCGAGCTGCGCTGCCTGGAGATCCCGATCACCTATCACCCCCGGGTGGGCGCCTCCAAGCTGGACTCCGTCCGCGACGGCTGGCGGCACCTGCGCTTCATGCTGCTGCTCGCGCCGCGCCACCTGTTCGTCCTGCCCGGCCTGCTGCTGTTGGGGCTGGGCCTGCTCGGGCAGGCGTCGTTGCTGGTCGCCGCCGTGACCGACCCGGCGCGCGTGACTGGCGGGCCAGGCGTCCACGGGGCGTGGGAGCCGTACGGCTGGTACGGGACGCTGCTCTGCGTGCTCGCCGCGCTGGTCGGCGGGCAGCTCGTGCTGCTCGGCGCGTTCGCCGACGCGCACCACGGCCGGGTCGGCTGGCGCATGCCGGGCCAGCGCCCGCCCCGGCTGGTCCGCTGGCCACTCGCCCCCGGGCGGGGCGGGTACCTGGGGAGCACGCTGTTCGCCACCGGCCTGCTGGCCGCGCTCGTGCTGGGCGTCCTGGTCGTGACGGCGACGACTGGCCACGACGCCACCGGGATGGCGCGGGTGACGGCGCCGTGGCCGGGCTGGTCGCCGCGCCTCGGCGCGCCCGCCGCGCTGCCGGCGGCCGGGCTGGCGCTGACGGCGGCGGCCCTCGGCCTGCAGGGCATGCTCGGCACGTTCTACCTGCGCCTGGTGGCGACGGCGACCGGCGCGGCCGCGCGATGACGGCCGCCTCCGTGGCGACCGGGCCCGACGGTGTCGGCGCCGACGAGCGGACGGCGGGGACGCGCGCGACCGGAGACCTGGCCGGCGAGGCCCTCCCCCGCGGTCATCACCCCCGTCGGCGGCTGGCGGCATGGAGGCCGGGGGCAGGGCGGCGGCACTGGCTGTTCGCCGTGTTCCTGGTGGCCGGAACAGGGCTGCGGCTGCTCGCGATGTACGCCTACCGGCCGGCCTTCGAGTTCTCCGGCGACTCGTACGCCTACCTGACTCTCGCCAGACTCCACCAGCCGGACCCGATGCGGCCCGCCGGCTACCCGGTGCTGCTGAGCGTGCTCGCCCACACCCATCGGCTCGCCGTCGTGCCCGCCGTCCAACACGCCGCCGGGCTCGCGATCGGCCTCGCGCTGTATGCGTTTCTGCTGCGCCGCGGGATCGGGCCGGTCGGGTCGGCGCTCGCTGCCGCGCCAGTGCTGCTCGACGCCTACCAGCTCGACATCGAGCACTTCGTCATGGCGGAGACGCTGTTCCTCGCGCTGCTGGTCGGCGCGCTGATGGCGCTGCTGTGGTCACCAAGGCCGTCGATCGCCGCCTGCGCCCTGGCCGGCGGGCTGCTGGCCGCGGCGGGGCTCACGCGCACCCTGGGCGTCGCGCTAGGCGTGCTCGCGCTCGCCTACGTCGTCGTCCGCCGCCTCGGCTGGCTGCGGCTGGCCGCGTTCGCCGTGGTCTTCGCCGCGCCGCTGGCCGGATACGCGACCTGGTACCACTCGTACCACGGGACGTACGCGCTCTCCGGCGGAGACGACGCCTGGCTGTACGGCCGGGTCGCCCCGATCGCCGACTGCGGCCGGCTGCGGCTGAGCCCCGAGCAGCTCGTCCTCTGCTCGCCCTACCCACCGGCCGACCGGCCTGGCCCGAACTACTACGTCTGGGCCGACACCAGCCCGCGGTTCCAGCTCACCGGGACCGACGAGCACAAGAACCAGGTGCTCGGCGGCTTCGCCCACGAGGTGATCCGCCGCCAGCCGGCCGACTACGCCCGGATGGTGGCCGCCGAGGTCGGCCACTACTTCGCGCCCGGCCACTACACCGGCTACCGGGACTGGCCGGACGGTGCCTGGCGCTTCCCGGACGCCCACACCCCGCGCTACTTCCACGTCAGCGAGCCGCTGCTCGACTTCGACGAGCGCCACCCGCCCCGGGTCGTCCACGAGTGGGCCGCCGGCCTGCTGCGCGGCTACCAGCACTTCGCCTACACCCCTGGGCCGTTGCTGGCGGTCCTCGTCGTTCTCGCGCTCATCGCGACCGGGCTCGGCCTCCCCCGGCCGCGGCTCCCCGGGAGGCCTCGGCATGGCCAGGCCGACGGCGTCCTCGGGCCACCCGGTGGCGACACGACGGCCGGCGAGACCACCGGCTCCGCCGACCCGGCGGGCACCAGCGGGACGGCGGGCGCCAACGAGACGGGCGTCGGTGCCGCCGTGGCGGGCGGGGACGCACCCGCGTGGCGCCGGCTGCTGGAACGTGCCCGCCGGCGGCCGGCCCGGCCCGGTGTCGACCCCGTGACCGGCGAGCGCCGCCGGATCGGCGCCGACTGCGCGCTGCTCACCGCGCTCGGCCTCGCGGTCCTGGTCGTCCCGGCCGCGACGGTCTGCTTCGACTACCGCTACATACTCCCGGTGCTGGTCCTCTTCCCGCCCGCCGCCGCCCTCGCGGTCCGCCAGTTCCACCTCGCCCCCCACCGCTGACCGTCACAACGGCGCGTTCAGCGCTCGCCGCCTACCAGCCGGCCAAAGGGGCCTCGATCTTGGGGCAGGTGTCCATCACGACCCGCAGGCCGGCCTCCTCGGCGCGCGCCGCGGCCGCCTCGTCACGCACGCCGAGCTGCAGCCACAGCGCGCCCGCGCCGGCGGCGATCGCGTCGTCGACCACCGGGCCCGCGAGCTCCGAGCGGACGAACACGTCCACGACGTCGACCTTGAACGGGATGTCGGTCACCTGGGCATAGCCCGGCTCGCCCTCGAACTCCGCCTTCGACGGGTGCACCGGGATCACCCGCTTGCCGTGCTCGCGCAGGTAGTGGGCGATCTGGTAGGCCGTCCGTGCCCTGTTGTCCGACAGCCCGACCACCGCCCAGGTCTCCGTCTCGACCAGGAGGGCCCGGACCGTCTCGTCATCTCCGTACCGCACACCGATCGCAACCACCATCCGCGCCCCGGTCATCCCCGCGCGACGATGGGGGCATGACGGCGGAGCGGCAGGCGGCGGACGGCGGCGCGACGGGAACGCCTGGGACGGCCGACGGCGGTGGGCCGCGGGCGGTGGTTTTCGACATGGACGGGGTCCTGATCGACTCCGAGCAGGTGTGGGACGCGGTTCGGCGGGAGCTGGTCGCCGAGCGCGGCGGGCGGTGGGCGCCGGACAGCACCCGGGTCATGATGGGCATGTCGACGCCCGAGTGGGCCGCCTACCTGGTGAGCCTCGGCATCGGGATGACGGCGGACGATGCGGTCGACGAGGTGCTGCGCCGGCTCGGCGAACGCTACGGCGACGCGCCGCCGCTGATCGACGGCGCGGTGGGCGCGGTCCGGGCGCTGGCGGCGGCCGGGTTGCCGCTCGCGGTCGCCTCCTCGTCGCCCCGCCCGGTCATCGAGCTGGTGCTGCGCTCGGCGGGTCTCGACGGCGAGTTCCGGACGTTCGTCTCGTCGGAAGAGGCTGGCCGGGGCAAGCCGGCGCCGGACGTCTATCTGGAAGCCGCGCGACGGCTCGGCGTCCCGGCGGCGCACTGTGTCGCGGTAGAGGACTCGACGAACGGGGTGCGCGCCGCCGTGGCGGCGGGAATGCGGGTGATCGTCGTGCCGAACCCGCACTTCCCGCCGTCCTCGGAGGCGGTCGCCCTGGCCGCCGCCCGGCTGGGCCACATCGGTGACCTCACCCTGGAGACGGTCCGAACCGCCTACGCGCCCGCCTGAACCGCCCGGTGCGGGCGCACGGGCCACGGGCGGCCGTGTTCCGACGCGGCCGCGGACCGACGTCAATGCCCCATTCGGTGAGCCGATTCCACCTATGATCGGCTGGTGTCGAAGCCATCCACTGGTGCCGCCTGCCCGCTCCTGGCGCCCCGGGCGGGTGACCGGTGAGCGAGAAGTACCGGCTGGTTCTGGCGCCATCGGCCGAGCGGGACCTTGAGCGGCTGCCGGAGCTCATCGCGGTCGACGTGAAGCGGTTCCTCAACGGCCCGCTCCTGAAGGAGCCGTACAAGGCCGGCAAGCCCCTCGGCGCGCAGGACGCGAACGAGACCCGGTCCGCCGGACGGGAGGGTGCGACGCCGTCGGCGACGATGCTCGAGGCGTCCGAGCACTCGTGGCGGGTCCTCTACCGCGTCGACGCGAACACCCGCACCATCCGCGTCATGGTCGTCGGCCACCGCCCCCGCGTCGTCCGCCGCCTCGCCGACCCGGGCCCCCGCATCCCCTTCGTCGACCGCTTCCGCTAAGTCGTCCCTCAAGCACCTTCTGCCATGGCCGCGCGACAGCCACGAACGCTCGCCCGGCGGACAGCCCTGGGACAATCCATCGATTCAGCGTCAACCGTGTTGGCGTGAGGTTGTTCTGGTGGGCGAGGCACTCAACCCGGCCACAGAAGACGACGGCGCATCAGCGCAGTGCCAACGCAGCCACGTCGTCAGTCCGGAACTAGGTCGGCCACCGTCATATGCCTTGGACCCGGAACCAGGTGCGAGGGCGCTCAGCGCCCGAAGGCGGCGCCCGGTGCCGGGCGCGGAGCGTCCGGCACCGGACCGCCTTAGACGACGTTGACGCCGAAGTCGACGGCGATGCCGCGCAGGCCGGTGGCGTAGCCCTGGCCGACGGCGCGGAACTTCCACTCGCCGCCGTACCGGTAAAGCTCGCCGAACAGCATCGCGGTCTCCGTCGACGCGTCCTCGGTGAGGTCGTAGCGGGCGATCTCGATGCCCGTGTTCGCGTCGGCCACGCGGATGAACGCGTCGCGGACCTGGCCGAACGTCTGCCGCCGCACCTCCGCGTCGTAGATCGAGACCGCGAACACGACCTTCGCCGCCTGCGCGGTGAGCCCGCGCAGGTCGACCATGATCTGCTCGTCGTCGCCACCGCCACCGCCGACGAGGTTGTCGCCCAGGTGCTGCACGCTGCCGTCCGGGCTCGTCAGGTTGTTGAAGAAGATGAAGTAGCTGTCGGACAGCACACGGCCCCGGTCGTCCACGACGATCGCGGACGCATCGAGGTCGTACGGCGCGCCGGAGGTCTGCCGGACCTGCCAGCCGAGACCGACGGTGACCGTGGTCAGGTTCGGGGCGGCCTTGCTGAGGGAGACGTTTCCACCCTTTGACAGGGACACGGAGGCCATGGCCACAAAGCCTAGTACTGCCCATACAAATCGGAAGACTGAATCTTGTCCGCTGGCAGACGCCGGACACCCGTTGCCACGCCCCCGTTGACCGTGCCGGTGAGCCCTGCTTCCTCCACCTCCGTGTCGATTCGATGACTCAGCGCGGCGGCTGGCGCTCGTGGCCGGCCGGCCTCGGCCGCGTCGCCGGTAACCTTCGTCCGATGTGCCCGCCGATCCCGACCGAGCCCCCGGACGCACCGCCCTATCCCGGCGGCGCGGCCCGCGTCCTCGGCGCGGCCGGGCCGGCCGGCGGCCGGGACGGCTCGGCGGTCGCCCGGGGCACGGCGCCGGGCGCGGCCGACGACGGGATGGCCCGCCGGTTGAAGGCGCTGGCGCTGACGGCGCCGCTGCATGACCTGGACGCGCGCAAGCGCCTGCTCGACGGCGCCGACTTCGCCGTCTACGCGATGGCGGAGCTGGCGCTGCACGCCATCGACCTGGTGACGGTCGCGATGGACTTCGACCGGGGCGCCAGCCACGACCAGGTGCTTCGCCGCCTCACCCCGCTCGCCGCCGCGCAGGCACCGCGGCGGCCCGCGGCCGAGCACGAGCGGGCCGCCCGCTGGGTGCTCGACAACCTGATCAACGTGGGCAGCGTCGACCGCGGCTTCGACACGGTCTACGGCACGTACCACCCGGACGGCCGCTACGAGCGGCGCAGGTTCGACTTCAAGCTGCTCGTCGAGCTCGCCGACCCTGCCGGCGAGATCTACCTGCGCGCCACGGACGAGGCCGTCACCGTGCTCGTCGGGGCGCTGGACACCGACGTCACGTCCGCCCAGGTCGCCGCCGAGGTGACGCTGGACAACCTGATCCGCCGTGGCCGGCTCTCCGACGCGCGCACGGCCGCCGAGGCGGCCCGCTACCGGACCGTGCAGTACGCCGAGCAGCTGCGCCGGAGCCTGGAAGGCACCCGGCGCGACGTGCTGTCCGTCGACTGGCTGCACACGCTGCCGGCGCTGGTCGACGAGGCGCTCGGCCACGTCGAGGCCCGGTACCGGCACGAGAACGCGATCCTCACCCACATCCGCCGCTACCGCGACTCGGCCGAGGACCCGGCGCACAAGCGGGCCGCGGCCGACCTCGTCACCATCGTCGCGGACTGCGTGCGCCGGCACACCCAGCTGCAGGCCCGCCTGCAGGAGGCGTTCGCGGTGTTCCGGGCGGAGCAGGACCGCCAGCAGTTCGCGGCTCCGGCGGCTGGCGGCGGGACCGGTGTCGACCTGTACACCCAGCTGCTCGCGCCGACGCTCGCCCGCCCGCTCAGCGAGGCGAGCCAGGTGGCCGCGGCCTTCTTCCCCGGTGCCGCCGGGGTCCGTCCGCCGCGCGCGCCGCGCCTGGCCGACCTGGTCGACGCGTTGCTGCGCCCGCCGGCCGAGCGCGACACCCTGGGCGCGCCGGTCCCGGAGGCCGAGCTGGTCGCCTGGGAGGAGCCGCCCCGGTTCGGCGACGACGCGTGGGGGCTCGCGCTCGAGCTGCTCGACGAGATCGACCCGGACGCGCCGCGGCGGCTGTCCGGCCTGCTCGCCGAGGCCAGGGCCCGGGCGGGCAGCGAGGCCGTCGCCCTCGAGGTGGCCCAGCTGCTCGCCCTGCTCACGCTGCACGCCGTGAGCCCACGGCTCGCCGCGGTCGCGGACCTGCCTGGCCAGCCACACCGGCTCGGCGGGAAACCCGGACGCGTCGGCGACGCCACGGCCAGCCACCCGGGTCCGGCTGACGGCGCCGAGGCGGCGGCCGGCGAGCGGCCGCTGCTCGCGGTCGACGACGGCACGCCGCTGGACGACCCCGAGTTCGCCGGCGCCGACCTGCTCGTCGGCCGCGTCACGGTCACCGACCGCCCCGGCCCAACCGAGGCCGAGGCCGAGGCCGCTGAGACCGAAGCCGCCGAGTCCGACGTTGCCGAGACCAAGGCCACCGGGACCGAATCCGCTGGGACCAGGGCTACCGACGCCGGCACCGAGCCGGAGACCAGGACCGGCGAGGGCGGACGGGCCGCGCCCACCCCCACCACGACCGACCTGGTGGGTGCGCGGTGAACCTGCCCGTCGAGGCGGCCGAGGATGACGCCGGCACGGCCACACCGTCCTGGCGGGGCGGAGGCCCGCCGGTCGAGGCGGTGGCGCGGGACGCGGCGGAGCTGGTGGCGTTCGGGCTGCGGCCCCGGCTGGTGCCGGCGCGGGACGCGCGCTACCGCGAACTGGTCCGCCGCTACGTGCACGAGCCCGGCTTCGCGGCGCTGACGCACGCGGTCGCGGACGGGCTGGGCATCGTCGTCCTGGATGTCTCCGACCGGGCGGGGCTGGTCGCCGGCGGCACCGCGGATTCGGCCTTCACCGTGCGGATCAGCGACTACGCCCGGCGCGCCGGCGGCGAGCACCGCGCCGCCGACCGGATGCTGCACGCGCTGGCGCAGCTCGCGATCGCCGCGCTCGCGTTTCCCCGCCCGGCCGACCTCACCGACGACTCCTATGTCGGGCGGGTCAGCGTCGACGGGGTGGACGCGTTCGTCCGGGAGGCCGCCCGGCTGCTCGAGGCCGGGGCCAGCGGCTCCGCCGTCCCCGGCCCCGGCGACCCGCCGCCGGAGGATGAACCACGACTGGAGGCGGCCTGGCGGCTCTACGCCCGCAGGCCGGCGACCGGGACGACCAGGGACTCGCGCAGGCTCTCCGGGTCGACGACCGGGATCATCGCCCGGGCCATGGGGTTCCTCGTCGAGTCGGGCTGTCTGGTCCAGGTCGGCGAGGAGGGCGGCGGCACGTTCCGCACCACCCCGCGCTACCAGGTGCAGGTCCGCGAGCTGGCCGCCGACGCGGCGATGGAGGAGCTGCTCGCGCTCGGCGTCGTCACCGTCGCCACCCCCGACGGCGGCCTGCGTGTCGTCCCGTCCGCTCCCGACCTCCTCGACGCCGGCGCGCCCGCGACCTCCGCGGATCCGGCGGGAACCCCGGCCGAGGGGCGCGCCGATGTATGAGCTGGCACGGGTGCGGTTGCACTCGATCGGGCCTCGGGGTGCCCGCTTCGGCGACGTGCTGCTCGACTTCTCCGGCGTCGGCGGGCCGGTGGCGGGGCCGCGTCAGGACTCGATGTTCGACCTCGTCTCCGCCCAGCCGGCGCCGCCGCCAGCGGCAGGCGGTGCCGGTGATCCGGGAGGCACGGGCCCGGACGCCGGCACGGAGACCGGTGCGGGGGCCAGCTCCGCCGCCACCACGGGTCTGACGGCCGGCGCACCAGGTAGCGGCCCGTCGGCTGACGCGGCGCCGGCCGGGTGGCAGCTGGGCGGGGAGCCGCCGGTGCGGCGGCGGGCGTCGCCGGCCACCGTGCTGTTCCTGGAGAACGGCGGCGGCAAGAGCGTGCTGATGAAGCTGATCTTCTCCGTCGTGCTGCCGGGGCGCCGGCACGTCGTCGGCACGTCCAACGGACGGGTGCTGGACAACTTCGTGCTGCCCAGGGACTGCGGCCAGGTGATCTGCGAGTGGCAGCACGCGGTGACCGGCGAGCGGGTCGTGACCGGCAAGGTGAGCGAGTGGCGCGGGCGTGGCCCGGCCGACGGCGGCCGGCTCGCCGACGCCTGGTATTCGTTCCGCCCGTCCGGCGGCCCTGGTGGCACAGACCTCACGACCCTCCCACTACGCCGCGACGGCCGGCTGGTGACGCTCGCCGGGTTCCGCGAGGCGATGACCCACGCGCACGCCGCCGACCCGGCGCTCGACCTGACCTGGGAGACTCATCAGGGCGCCTGGCTGGAGCACCTGGACGCCCTTGGCCTCGACCCGGAGCTGTTCCGCTACCAGCGCGCCATGAACGCCGGCGAGGGTGAGGCGGCGGAGGCGTTCGCGTTCACCACCGACGAGGGGTTCGTCGACTTCCTGCTGCGCGCGGTGACACCACCGGAGGACCCCGCCGGCGTGGCCGAGGTCGTCGACGGCTACGCGGCCAAGCTCGCCGAGCGGGCGGCGCTCGCCGCCGAGCGCGACTTCGTCGCGGGCGCGCTGGACCGGCTGTCCGTCCTCGTCGACACCCTGCGCGACCGGGACGTGGCCCAGGTGGGGCTGGACGCCGCCCGCGTCGAGATCGCCCGGCTCGCCGCGGGAGTGGACGGACGGCTGCGGGCCGGTGAGGCCGACCGCGCGGGGCTCACGGCCCAGCTCGCGGCGGCCGGCGACGCGGAGGCCACCGCCGAAGGGGGCCGGGCGCACGCCGGCGACCTGGTGGCCGCGCTGCGCCGCCGGCTCGCCGAGCTGCGCCTCGCCGACGCTCAGGCGGCCCGCGACGAGCTGGTCACCGCGGCGAAGGCGACGGCGACGGTGGTCGAGGGCTGGCGGGCGAGCGCGGACACGCTGCGGCTCGCGGCGGCGAGCGCCGAGGCGGCCCGGCTGACAACGCTGGTCACCGAGGCCCGTGACACCGCCGCGCCGGCGCTGGCCGACCGGGACGCCGCCGCCCGCGCGCTGGTCGCCGGGCTGCTGGCGGCCGCGGCTCGCGCCCGCGCCGCCGCCGACGAGGCCGAGCGGCGCGCGACCGGGCAGGACCAGGATGCCGAGACGGCGGCCGAGGCCGAGCGCCGCGCCCTCGACGAGGCCGCCACCGCCCGCGCCGGCGAACGCGCGGCCCGGGACCGGGTCGAGGCGGCCGCGACCGCGCTGGCCGCCGCGGCCGCCGGCGGCCTGCTCCCCGGCACCGCCAGGACCGCTGCCGACGTCGACAGCGCAGGCAGCGGCAGCGGCGCCGGCGCCGGATCGTGGTCGGTGGGCGACCCTCCAGACACGACAGCCGACCACGCTTCGTCTCTGCCGGACCGACCGTGGTCGCTCGGCGTGTCCGGGGACACGGCCATCGGCCACGCATCGTTGGGCGAGGCCGCGGCGGACGCGGCCGACGCGGCTCGCGCCGCGGCAACGGCGATCCAGGAGGCGCTCGCGGAGGTCGGCCGGCTGGACCGGGAGCGCACCGCGACGGCCGAGGCGAGCCGGCGGGCCGAGCGGGCCGGCGACGCCGCCCAGGCGAGGGCCGCGGCGCTCACCGACCAGGTCGCGGCTGCCGACGACGACGCCGCGGCCGTCACCGCCGACGGCAGGATCGCCGCCCTGCTCGGCCTCGCGGCGGCGGCCCCCGCCGCCGCGGCGGGACTGGACAGGGTGGCCGAGGAGGCCCTCGCGGCGCTGCGGGCCGCCGTGGCGGCGGGCGAGCGGCGCAGGCTGGAGCTGACCGTCGAGTCCGACGCGGACCGTCGGGTGCTCGCCGCGCTCGGCGACGACGACCTTCGCCCGGCCCGGCCCGAGGTGCTCGCGGTGTGCGCGGCGCTGACCGGGGCCGGGATCGCGGCCGAGCCCGGCTGGGCGTACCTGGCGCGCGCGGTGCCCGTCGCCGACCGCGAGGCCGTGTGGCGCGGGCGTCCCGACGTCGCCGACGGGGTAGTCGTCACCGCGCGGGACCCGGACGGCGCGGGCGCCACGCTCGCGCGCGCCCGCGAGGTCCTCCTCGCCGCCCGCCTTCTCCCCAACGCGGCCGTCACCGTCGCCACGCCGGCCGCGTTCGCCGCTCCCCGCGGCGCGGCCGCCGCCCGCGGCGCGGCCGGCCTTGGCACCGCGGCTGGTCTTGGTACCGCGGCCGGCCCTGACGACGTGGCCGGCCCCGCCGAGGGCGCGGAGCGCGTGAGCCGCGCCAGCGACGGACCGGCGTCTGACGGGCTGGTGTTCGTCGTGCCGCCGAACCCGGCACTGTACGACACGGACGCGGCCGCCACAGAGCGGTCCGCGACCCAGCGGCGCCAGGACGACCGGGCCCGGCTCACGGCCGAGCTCTCCGCGAGGGTCGAGGCGGACAGGGCATTGACGGCCGCGCTCATGGGCTGGCGGCGCACCTGCCCACCGGGCCGGGTCGCGGCGCTGGCCGCGAAGCTCGCCGCCGCCCGGGACGCCGCGGCCGACGCCGCGAGCGCGCTCGCCGGGACGACGGCGCGGGCCGAGGAGGCCCGGGCCGCGGCGGACGGGGCGTTCGCCGCCGTCGAGTCGCTGCGCGCGGCCGAGCAGCGCGCCGTGGCCAGGGCCGGCGAGCTCGACCGGCTGGCCCGCGCGATCGGCAGCCCGGTCGAGGACCTCGCCCACGCGGACGAGCTGGCCGCGACCGCCGCGCGGCTGGCCGCGGCGGCCGAGGCGCACCGCGCCGCCGCCACCACCGCCCGCCGCGCCGGCGCCGAGGCGCGCCGCGAGGCGGACGGCGCCCGCCGCACCGCGGACGCGGCCCGAGCCGAGGCCGCCGAGGTCATCGGCGCGGGCGCGGAGGTCGACAGTGCCTCCGAGACCGGGAGCGGCCCGGGAGCCGGCGGCGGTCAAGGCCATGGTGGCGTGCCGGGCGCAGGCGGAGGTGACGAGGCGCCGCGGGTCGCGGTGGCGGTGCTGCGGGCCCGCTACGAGGCGGCGACCCGGACGTACCAGCAGGTCGCCGTCGGCGCCGACCTGACCGCCGCGCTGGAGCTGGCCCGCCGGGAGGAGGCCGCGGCCCGGGCCGCTCTGGATGCGCTCACGCCCGAGGTCCGGCGGGCCGCGCGCGAGCTGCTGGACGGGCCCGACGGCGCCGACGCGGCCTCGCGCGCCGCGGCCGCCGCCACGGCCGGGCGGCGCGCCGAGGCACTGACCGCCGAGCTGGACGAGATGCGGGAGCGGGTCGGCGGCCTGCGCGAGGAGGTCCGCGCCACCAGTGAGGAGGCGCGTCGCCGACGCGCTGGCCCGCTGACCGGCGACCAGGTGCCCGCCGACGCACGGCACGCCGAGGAACTGCTGGGACGGGCGTTCGCCGCCGTCCGCGCCGCCGAGACGGAGCTCGGGCGCGCCAGGGCGGGGCGTGAGCGGCTCGGGGTGCTCGCCAGTCAGCACGACGGCACGCTCGCCGCGTTCCGCGCCGTCGCCGACACGCTCACCGAGGCGATCGCCGACACCGCGAACGCCCCGGACCGGCCGGCGGACCTCCCGGCGGATCAGCCAGCTCGGATTCGCCGGTCTGGCGAGAACCCCGGCGACGACGTCGCGACCGCGGGCGGCGCGGCGGCCGGTGGTACGGGCGCCGGCGGGCCGGCCGGGGCCGCCACGTTCGGAGGTGGTCCCGAGGAGGCCCGTTCCGCGGCGCGGTCGGCCCGCGACAGCTGGCGGGCGGCGACCGCGCGGCTCGCGACGGCCGCCGCCGCCGTGCGCGCCGCGGCGGACGCCGTCGCCGCCTGGGCCGGGCAGGATCGGTTCGAGGGCGTCCGGGCGCCCGCCCGCCGCCAGATGGTCCGCGCCGGGCGCGAGGCGGTCGCGGCGAACGCCGTCGCCTGGGCCGACGCGCTGGCACCCCGGCTGCGCAGCCTCGACGACGACCTCGCGCACATCGGCCGCAACCGGGCGGCGATCGTGGCCCGGCTGGAGGGCATGGTCCGTGCCGCGCTCGGCACGCTGCGCGCCGCGCAGCGGCTGTCCCGGCTGCCCGACCAGCTCGGCGACTGGTCCGGCCAGGAGTTTCTGCGGATCTCGTTCGCGGATCCCGAGGCGGCGACGCTCGCCGACGCGCTCGGCGACGTCGTCGACGCCGCGGCCGCGCAGGGCCGGCCCGCGGCGGCCGGGCAAGGTGGGCCCGCGGCGGCGGTGCCGGGAGGCCAGGCGGCCGGCGCAGGCGCCGCCGCCGGTGGCGGCCGGGCGCCGATGGCACGGCTGGACGGGATGGCGCTGCTCCTGCGCGGGGTGCGCGCCGCCCTCCCGCGCGGCGTGCGGGTCGAGGTGCTCAAGCCGGACGCGGTGCTGCGCACCGAGCGGGTCCGGGTGTCCGAGCTTGGCGACGTGTTCTCCGGCGGCCAGCAGCTCACCGCGGCCATCATCCTTTACTGCACGATGGCGGCGCTGCGCGCCAACGACAGGGGCCAGCTGCGCACCCCGCACGCCGGCGTGCTGTTCCTCGACAACCCGATCGGCCGCGCCTCCGCCGGCTACCTGCTCGACCTGCAGCTTGCCGTCGCCGACCGGCTCGGTGTCCAGCTCGTCTACACCACCGGCCTGTTCGACACGGCCGCCCTGGCCGCCTTCCCGCTGGTGATCAGGCTACGGAACGATGCCGACCTGCGCGCCGGGCTGAAATACCTCCGCGTCGAGGAACATCTGCGCCGCGGCCTGCCGGCCGCCGGCGGCCGCCCGGATGCCGCCACCGGCGTCCTCACCGCGACCCGTGTCTACCGCCGCCCCGCCTGACCACGTCGAGTGGACTTCCACGGTTGGCCCGGCGTGGTCTGGATACAGGCCCGATCAACGCTCGCGTCCAGACGCCAACATGGATTTGTTGAGTTGGTGTCTTGTGCAACCCACCGGTAGATGCCACTATCGAAAAAGTACCGCCCGGTACCCCCCGAGCCGGGCGGTACGCAAACTTGCCCTACTCGCCGGCCCTTTCGGCCGACAGTCCGCAGCCCGCAATGTCGTTCCGGGGCTGCCCCCGGAGTCCCGGCGCAGACGAGGCTCCGGCCCCCTTCGGCTCGTTGTCGCCTCACGATGACGTGGCGCGCAGCCTTTTCATCGCCGCTGGGCGGCGACGTCGGCCTCTCCCGTTTCTCGTCGCTTGACCGCGGCGTCGTTCCACTTGTTTGTAGCCGCCGACGGCGTTGGCGAAGTTGCGTTCACAACTTCTTGGCTCACCACCTTCAGTGACGTCGGGTCGCGGTCACTCTTGGGCGTGGCGCAAGTTCAGCATTACAACGCGAGTGCCGGTTTAACTCTCGGGCGGAAGGGTACACAACAGCGCGCCTCAGGTTGGGAGCGGAATCCGAACGCCGTCGGCTCCGCTTTGACGTCACGCTTGGGACCGGTCACCGTTCGGCACCCGAAGTCGATGCCCAGGTGCATTCCGCCGCCCCATCGCGCCGTTCCGGGTAACGAATACGCTTCTTGAACGTCACAGGCGCTGGCACGCTGTCGCGAGGCCGCCCGCGGTTACGCACCCGCCACCCGCGCGACGCCCGGGCAACGAGCGGCGTACGGTGCCCGGATCCCGCGATGCTGGGAACGTGCCGTGCCGGGAGCGTGCGGTGCCAGCGCCGCGGCAGCAAGGGTCTACCCCATCCACGATCATTCATGATCGCCGCGGCCGTGTTGTCACCGTCGCGATCTGGCCCGACCCACGACTACGACGACACGGTGGCGATGATCTATCAGTCGTGTACTGGCGGGCGAACGTTGGCGGGCGGCACCGGGCGCGGCGCTAGGAGCACTCGGCGACGGTCAGGGAGCCCTGCTTGGTGGCCACGCGGTTGTTGAGGTCCTTGACGGTCACCGTGTAGGCGAGGGTGCCGGCGGTCGCGGAGGGGCCCAGCTGGGCGGTCCAGGTGGACCTGTCGTCGGTGGTGGAGCCGAGCTGGAGGGCGACCGTCGCGGTGGCGCCGTTCGGGGCGGTTGTCGCGACGGTGCCGCCGGACATGCCGACCGGGTCCTGGACCTCGACGGTCAGGGTGCCGGTCGCCGGGGCCTGGTCGGTGACACAGGCCTGGGCGCGCAGCGACGACGGCGCGGCGGCGGAAAGAATCCTCGGCCCGGCGGTGACGACGGCCGTCACGTGGATCGTCCCGCCGCCGGTCCCCGAGACCGGGGCGACGGTGATCGGGATGTCGAGCTGGCCGACCGGCGCGGCCGAACGGTCCAGGCTGATGACCAGCTGGGTGCGGTAGCCCGGGTCGAGGCGGGTCGCACGCGGTGTCGCGTCCAGGTAGGACGGCGCGCCGCCGGTCCGGATCGTGAAGGCCTCGGTACCCGTGTTGGTGAGGTCGACGGTGTCGGTGGAGTCGACCTGTCCGAGGCTGACGGACGTCCGCCCCAGGGTGAGCACGGGACCGGTGCTCCGGGGCCCGGCGGGGGTGGCGACAAGCGTCGACGCCGGGCGCGAGGCCGTGGGTGGCGGCGGGACCGGGGGCCCGGTGGGCAGCAGCCCGAGGACCGTGCCCGGCGCGGGGCTGGCGCTCACGCTGTTCGGCCCCGCCCCAGCGCCCGTCGGCGAAGGGCCGGCGACCGTGACACGGTTGGTGTCATCCGTCGGCCGGCTGGCAGGCGCCGAGCCACCGCTCGAGGTACCGGCCATCTTCGGACCGCTGCCGCTGAGCAGCGCGTAGCCAATGAGGACGCCGACCACCGCGAGGGCGACGACGGAGCCGGCCGCGATCCGGCCCCACCGGATCGGCAGGATCCGCCCCGACCGGCCCCACGGAGATCGGTGCCGCCCGGCCGGCGCCGACGGGGGCGGCTCCTCAGGGCGCGGCGCCCGCCGCGCGTAGGCGTCGGGGGCGCGGCTTCCCTCGGCATTGCCGCGCCGGCTGAGACTCTCGCCGCGTTGCCGCTCCTCCGCCGCACGTTGCTCCATCTCCGCCGAGCCTAGGGCTGAGAGCAGATATCCGTGGACGGTTTGCTCGTTTCCGTGACGACCGTCCACATGATGACGAACCGGATGGCGACCGCCCAGACGGCGACCGTCCGCCGCGGCCGACAGCCGGGCACGGGGCGCCTGCCGGCCGACGCGCCGGCGTGTCCGGCACTCGGAGACAGAGATCGCGAGCAGGGCCGGAGCACGAGAGTTCTCGCCCCGCGGGCGATCTAGGTGCATCCGGGGCAAGTCCGTGGCAGCCTTGCAAGACCCGATATCGATCGATCGGGACAGGATCTGGTGACCCCCGGAGGCACGAGGCTCGCCCACCTCCGTCGGCCCAGCGCATCGCCGCGCGTGCCCGCCCGCGTCCGTCGCGACCCGGCGGCCCGGAGCCGCGTCGCGAGGGAAGGAGCCCCATGCCCGCACCGGGCTACACGATGGAGGTCGAACTCGGCAAGATCCGCGAGTTCGCCAGGGCGACCAAGTCGCGCAACCCCGACTACCTGACGGCCGAGCGGCCGGTCTCGCCGGCCACCTTCCTGATGACCTCCGCGTTCTGGTCCGACGGCGCCGGTGTGCCATGGGACGACGTCGAAGGGTACGAGGAGATCGACCTGGGGCGCGTGCTGCACGGCGGCCAGGAGTTCGTCTTCCACGGCGAACCGCCGCGCGCGGGTATCCGGCTGGTCGGCCGGGCCAAGATCGCCGCCGACTATGTCAAGGAGGGCCGCCGTGGCGGCACGATGCGGTTCATCGAGGTCGTCAACGAGTTCCGCACGCCCGATGGCCGCCTGGTCGCCGAGGCGAAGAACACTGTGATCGTCACGAGTCAGGCGCCGAAGGCGGCCAGCGCGGCCGACGGCGGGAAGGACGACGTCCGATGACCACGACCGTCGACCTCGGCACCGGTGAGGCCAGCGCTCCGGTGCTCGGCCCGAGACCGGCCTGGGAGGACCTGGCGGTGGGCCTCGGCCCCGCGCCGCTCATCGACCAGCCGCTCACCCGCACGGACTTCGTCCGCTACCAGGGCGCGTCCGGCGACATGAACCCCATCCACCACGACGAGGAGTTCGCACAGGCGGCCGGGTTCCCGACCGTGTTCGCCGTCGGGATGCTGCAGGCCGGCGTGCTGGGCACCTACGTGACGGACTGCTTCGGCGCGGCGAACCTTCGCCGGTACGGCGTCCAGTTCCGCGAGCAGGCCTGGCCGGGCGACGTGCTCACCTACCGCGCCACCGTGACCGGGTTGCGCGAGGAGGCCGGCCAGCGCCTCGTCGACCTGGACCTGCTCGTCACCCGCCAGACCGGCGGCACCCACATCAAAGGCCAGGCCACCTTCGTCGTCCCGCACTGATCCGGTCCCGCTGCCACGGGATCTCCGGGAGACCAGCGCACGCCAGCCTCCCGGAGATCCCGTCCGCGGCTAGTGACCGCGCATCGGCGCTGCTGTCAACGCACCCACCCGACCGGCCCCGAACCACCTGAGCCACCGCCACACACCCCGGCCCGTAACCAGCCCGTCGGGCGCGGAGCGTCCCGGACCTCCCAGATCGGCTCCGCAAGCTCCGCCGATCCGGCAGGGACCCCGAGGCGGCGCCCGGCGGCGGGCGCGGAGCGTCCGCCGCCGGACCGCCTCAGGAGCCGGCCTGGGCCAGCAGGCCTCGGGCGATGACGATCTGCTGGATCTGGCTGGTGCCCTCATAAATCCGGAACAGCCGGGCGTCGCGGTAGAAACGCTCCACCGGGACGCCGCGGATGTAGCCGGAACCGCCGTGGATCTGCACCGCCCGATCGGCGATCCGCCCGACCGCCTCTGAGGCGAAGTACTTGGCGCAGGACGGTCCGATCCGCTTGTCGCTGCCGTCGTCGAACTTGGCGGCGACGTCGGCGACCAGCGCGCGGGCGGCGTAGAGGTCGGTCGCCGAGTCGGCGATCAGGCCCTGGATCAGCTGGTAGGTGCCGATCACCGCGCCGCCCTGCTCCCGGCTGGCCGCGTACGAGACGGACTCGTCGACCAGCCGCTGGGACATGCCGACGCACAGCGCGGCGATGTGGATCCGGCCGTGCGCGAGGCAGCGCATCGCGGTCGCGTAGCCCCGCCCGACGCCGTCCTCCCCGCCGATGAGCGCCGACGGCCGCACCCGCACGTTGTCGAGGTAGACGTCGGCGGTCCAGGCACCCGCCTGGCCCATCTTGTGGTCGCGCGGGCCGACGGACAGGCCGGCGGTGTCCTTCTCGACCATGAACGTGGTGATGCCCCGGCTGGACGAGGCGTGCGGGTCGGTGCGGGCGAAGACCATGAAGACGTCGGCGAGCGGCGCGTTGGTGATGAACCGCTTGGACCCGTTGATCACCCAGTCGTCGCCGTCGCGGACGGCGGTGGTGGCCAGGCCGGACGGGTCGGAGCCGGCGCCCTGCTCGGTCAGCGCGAACGACGCGGTCCACTCCCCCGAGGCGATCTTCGGCAGCCAGGTCTTTTTCTGCTCCTCGGTCGCGCCCTCGAGCAGCACATGACCGGCGATCCCGTTGTTCGTCCCGAACATCGACCGGAACGCCGGCGTCGTGTAGCCGAGCTCGGAGACAAGCCGGGCCTCCTCGCTCATCGACAGACCGAGCCCGCCGTAGAGCTCCGGAATCGCGAACCCGAACAGTCCCATCTCGGCGGCCTCGGCCCGCAGCGCCGCCGGTATCTCGTCGGTCTCCTCTATCTCCTGCTCCAGCGGCACGACCCGTTCGCGAACGAACCGTCGCACCGAGGCCAGTACCTCGGTGAAGTCACTCTCCTGCACGGCACCCGTCCGTATCTGCTCGCGGTCCAGCATCGGTACGGCACTGCTCCCCCGTCGATCCCTGCTGGCGCAAGAATCGGCGGGACCCCGCGCTCTGGGGCGAACCAAGAGCACCGCCGGTTGGGGCCACGGCACGCGCCGTCATCCATCCTGCCCACCCGGACGCCTTGGCGCACACCGGACGGGACCGGACGACGGAGCTCACCGCCCGTTCGCTGGCTCGTGACGGGCAGGCGCGACACGATGACGTCCGGCTCCCCACCCGGCTTCGGCGGCGCAAGGTCGGCGGGGACGGCGCGCGCCGCTCGACGCGGGAGAACGGCTCTGGAGTCGGGCTGGCCGCGCCGTTCCGCGCCGCGGCTGGCGGGGCTGGCACGGTGGCCCGGCCGGCGGGCCGGCGGGCCGGCGGGCTCGCCGGTGCGCGGGTAGCGGTTGGGTGGGCGAGGTCTGGCGGTACCTGACCTCCTCGGCCGTTGGGCGTATAGGAAGTCAGACGGGCGTGGTTCGTCCCGCGCACAGACGAGATCGACAGAGCAGCACAGAACGGAACTCGACACGTGACAAGAGGAGTCCGGGCATGAGCGGGATCTGCGAGGGGCGCGTCGTCGTCATCACCGGCGCGGGTGGCGGCATCGGCCGGGAGCACGCGCTCGCGTTCGCCGCCGAGGGCGCGAAGGTCGTCGTCAACGACCTCGGCGGCGCCCGGGACGGCACCGGTGCCTCGGCCGGCCCGGCGCAGTCCGTCGCCGCCGAGATCGTCGCGGGGGGCGGCGAGGCGGTCGCGAACACCGAGGACATCTCGACCTGGGACGGCTCCAAGAGCCTCGTCGACCAGGCCATCGACACCTTCGGCCGGCTGGACGTCGTCGTGAACAACGCCGGCATCCTGCGCGACCGGATGCTGGTGAACATGACCGAGGCCGAGTGGGACGCGGTCATCAAGGTGCACCTGAAGGGCACCTTCGGCGTGGCGCACCACGCCGCCGCCTACTGGCGGGACCGGTCCAAGGCCGGCGAGACCAACGACGCCCGCATCATCAACACCTCGTCGCCGTCGGGCATCTTCGGCAACGTCGGCCAGACGAACTACGGCGCCGCGAAGGCCGGCATCGCCGCGTTCACCGTCATCGCCGCTACGGAGCTGGGCCGCTACGGGGTCACCGTCAACGCGATCGCCCCGACCGCGCTCACCCGGATGACCGAGGACCTCGGCTTCGTCAAGAAGCAGGAAGAGGACCTCAAGGAGCAGTCCCAGGCGGAGGCCGACTGGAACCCGCTGGGACCGGAGAACATCTCCCCGCTGGTCGTCTGGCTTGGCTCGCCGCAGTCGAACGGCGTCACCGGCCGGGTGTTCTCCGTCGCCGGCGGCTTCATCAGCGTCACCGAAGGCTGGGTGAACGGCCCGTCGGTGAACCGCGAGGGCAAGTGGGAGCCGGGCGAGCTGGGCGAGGTCATCCCCGACCTGGTCGCGAAGGCCGCCGCGAACGCCGACATGCTGGGCAACCGGCCGTCCGCCTGACGCCCGGAGCCTCGGGGCGCGGGAGGCACGCCCGGATCGGCGGCCGGCCGGGCTCAGCCGGCCGGCCGGCGCTGAGCAGTGGGCGACACCCGCGCCCCTCCAGGTCATCCACGTCATCCGGCACAGCGCCAGCCCGATCTCACCTACCGTGTCATGGCAAGCACGGATTGCGATCACGACTGATGGCATTTCACACTGGATCAGTGCGACTCCACCCCGAGCCGTACGCCAGGTCCATCCACACTCAGGAGGACAGCCATGAGCCGAGACATGCGATCCACGCTCGCGACCGTCGACCAGGACCAGCTCGCCTGGCACAAGAGTTCCGCCAGCCCCTATCGCGTCGACTGCGTCGAGGCGGCCCCCGTCCACGGCGGCATGCTGCTGCGCGACTCCACCGACCCGAAGGGCCCGGTCCTCGCCTTCAGCAACTCCGAATGGGACGCGTTCCTCACCGGCGTCCGCGGGGGCGAGTTCGACCCGAGCTGACCTATCCGTGAGACCGCCCCGGAGATCACCACGGCCTTCGGGGCCACCCGGAGACGGCAACCCGCTGGCCCGTCTCGCCGCAGACGGGCCGGCTCAGCCGGACAGGCTGGTGGCTACCTTCCTGGGCGGGCGGATGTCACAACGTCAGCCGTCAGGCCCTCGGCTGCCGTGTCGCCCGGTAGCGGACGCAGCCACCGGGCCGCGGGGTCGGCGTCGACGAGCAGGGCCTTGGCCAGCAGAGTCATCGGAACCGCCAGCAGCGCCCCGAGCGGCCCCGGCGCGCCGGCTGACTCGGTAAACCCGGGCTCGACCGGGAGCGCCCGCACATCTACCGCATTTCGCCGACAATCGGGCGAGAGTCCCATTCTTGTCGATCGCCTCAACCGGTCAAGAGGGAGTGTATTCGCCGTTTTCTTCTGCGGGGCACCCGGTTCTGGGACCATCAGGACGTGTGGGGAGAGACTGGTCCGCCAACGGGTGACCCGGCGCGGATCTTTCTCAGCGTGGCGGGGCCGGACGAACGGTGGGGCAGGTGGCTGGACCACGTGCTGCGCAGCGCCGGCCACGAGGTCGCCTTCTACCGGCGCTCGTTCCCGCTCGGGGCGAACTTCGTCGACCAGATAAACGCCGCGCTCGCCCGCGCCGACCGAATGATCGCGGTGATCTCGCCGTCCTACCTCGACCGCTCGTCCTGGGTGCGGGAGGAGTGGCAGGCCGGGATGCGGATCGCGCACGACCGGGACGGTTTCCTCCTGCCGGTGCTCGTGGAGCCGTGCGAACTTCCGCCGCTTCTCGGCACGATCAACATGATCGTGCTGGCCGGTCTTGACCAGGCCGCGGCCGCGCAGGCGGTGCTGCGGGGGCTGCTGGAGCCGCATACCGGCCCGCCCGAGCCGGGTCACGAACCGCCCTTCCCCGGCTACGACCTCGCCCCGCCCGCTCCGACGCTGAGGCTCCCGGCCACCGGCGCCGCCATGGCCCTCCCAGCCCCGGCGCCGGGGCCGTCGCCGACATCCGGCACCCCGGCGCCGGACCGCCCCGATCTGGCGCTCCTCACGGACGACGGCGTCGTGTCTCTGCCAGGGCCAGCCGGTCCGCCTCTCCCACCACCGGCGCCGCCGGGCCTGCCGCGACCGTCGTTGCCGCCCGCCCCGCGGGCGTCGATGCCGCCCGCGCTCGCGCGGCGGACAACCGTGGGGCCGGGGCCGGCGCCGGCGCCGTCGTCCCAGCGGCCACCGGCCGCGCCCGCCGCGCCCGCGGCCTGGACCCGCCCACCGCCGTCACGCTCCACCGTCGGCGGGCCCGCCACCTCGCCGGCGGCCTCCGGGCCGGCCGAGCACACGGAGGCGCGCGGCGGCGAGCGGGCGTCGATCACGCTCCTGCACCTGCCCGCCCTGGCCGTGCCGCCACGTCCCGGCCACGCGCCGGACACCGGCCAGGACCCGTACGGCGCGGCGCTCCTTGACGATCTCGCGGCGCTCGCCGCCAACCCCGGGATCACTCCGGACCTGGTGGTCGTCACCGGGGTCGCGGTGGAAGGTCGACGCGGAGAATACGAGCAGGCGGGGCCACGGCTCGCGGGACTGGCCGAGCGGCTGGGCCTGCCCGTTCACCGGATCGCCCTGGTGCCCGGCCGCGGCGACGTGAGCGCCGCCGCGGCCCGCGCCTACTTCGCCGCCTGCGAGGACGAGGAGATCGAGCCGACGCCGCCGTACTGGCGCAAGTGGCGGCACTTCGTCGACTTCCACGCGGGCTTCTACCGCGAGCTGGACGACCGGACGTTCGCCGTAGGGCAGGAGTGGACCCTCTACCCGATGCCGGACCTGCGGCTCGTCGTCGTGGGGCTGAACTCGACGATGACGATGAGCCACCGGTCGGCGGACGACCGGGGCGAGGTCGGCCAGGCGCAGGCTCGCTGGTTCGCCGACCGGCTCGCCGGCTACGAACGCGCCGGCTGGTTCCGGGTCGCCATCGGCCACCACCCGCCGCTCGCGGCCGACCGGGTGCACTCGGCGAAGGCGGCGGACGCCGACGGCGCCGACCTGATCCTCGGCGGCCATCTCAACGTCCTGCTCGCCGCGCACGGGCATGGCGCGCCGGCGCCGAACAGGCCGTTGCCAGCGGCGCCGGCCCGGCTGCCGCGCTCCGGAACAGCACTGATCAGCGCGCACCCGCCGCACCCCGTGCCGACCGCCGAGGCCGCCGTCCGCTACCAGCTCGTCCGGGTCAGCCGCAGCGAGGTGACCAGGCTGGACCGCCGCTTCTCCCGCCGCGCCGGCGCCTGGCGGCCCGCCGACGAGGTCGGCCCCGGAGGAACAGTCACCTATCGGACCCGCTGGGAACACGCCGCGGCGACGTTCCCCCGCCCGACTCGGCGGCAACCGGCCGCCGACGGCGAAATCTCCTCCGGTCACCCGCCGGGCGGCGGCCGCCGAAGCACCGGTGAACGCGGGGTGGGTGGCCCGCCTACCAACGAAGACGCGCGCGGCACCCGGCGCGGCGAGACGTTCGCCGACCGAGTCGCGGAGATCGCCGAGCTCTCGTCCCCCGGCGCGACGGTCACCCGCATCTCACCCGTCGGCGTCACGCCCGAGTACCTGCGGGTCACCGTGCCGCACGGGCCGGTGTTCGAGCAGCGGCCGGTCGGGATCGCCGAGGAGGGCGTCGACGAGGGCGCCGTCGACCGGTTCGTCGAGCACGTGCACCACCAGTACGCGGCGACCGACCCGCAGCTGACCTCGGACCTCGTCTACGGGGGCCCGCTGCCGGCGCCGGACGAGCTGGTCCGCCATGCCGCCGTACGCGGCGTGCGGCTGCGCAGCTTCGTCGAGTACCAGGGCCTGCTGGACCTGCGCGGCTACCTGCGCCGCCAGAGCGAACGGCTGGCGGCCGACCGGCTCTACCCGCCCGCGCTCTACCTGCCGCAGCGGTTCCGCCTGATCGAAGGCGGCCCAGGCAGCCCCGACCCGGGCACGGCGGATGGCACGATGTCCGGCGGGACGCCGCGCCGCGGCCCGGCCGGCCACGACGGCGGGGACCTGCTCGGGCAGATCGTCGACTGGCTGACGGCGGACTCGGCGCGGTTCGTGCTGATCCTGGGTGACTTCGGCCGGGGCAAGACGTTCTGCCTGCACGAACTGGCCCGCACCCTCCCCCAGGTCAGGCCGCACCTGATCCCGCTGCTGATCGACCTGCGCACGATGGAGAAGGCGCACAGTGTGGACGAGCTGGTCGCGGCCCATCTGGTCGCCTCGGGCGAGCAGCGGGTCGACGTGTCGGTGCTCCGGTACATGCTGCGCCGCGGCCGGCTGGTACTGCTGTTCGACGGGTTCGACGAACTCGCGTTGCGGGTCACCTACGAGACCGCGGCCGAGCACCTCAGCCGGCTGCTCGACGCCGTCGAGGGCCAGGCGAAGATCGTCGTGTCCAGCCGGACCCAGCACTTCCTCTCCCACGGGCAGGTCCGCGGCGCGCTCGGCGCCCGGGTCGAGCTGCTGCCCGCGAGCCGGATCGCCGAGGTGGGCGACTTCACCGAGCAGCAGATCGAGGAGTTCCTCGTCCGGCTGCACCACGGCGACGCGGCGCGGGCCCGTGAGCGCCTCAAGCTGATCCACGACATCCGCGACCTGCTCGGGCTGTCGCACAACCCGCGCATGCTGGGCTTCATCGCGTCGCTGGACACCGACCGGCTGCGCGCCGTCCAGGCCAGGACCGGAATGATCAGTTCGGCGGACCTGTACGGCGAGCTGATCGGCGAGTGGCTCCGCCACGAGGAACAGCGGGCCCGCCCGCCGGGCGCCGGGCCGACGCTCACGGCGGACGAGCGCCGGGAGGCCGTCACCGCGCTCGCGCTGCGGCTGTGGCGCACCACCGATCAGATGATCAACCTCTCGGAGCTGGCCGCGACGACCAGCGCGACCCTCGACGCGATGACGGACCGGGCCGACGCCGGCCAGCTCGATTCCGGGCAGGCCGCGCACATGGTCGGCTCGGGCAGCCTCCTGGTGCGCGCCGAGGACGGTGGCTTCACCTTCATCCATCAGTCGGTGATGGAGTACCTGGTCGCCGCCGCCGCCGCGGGCGGCCTGACCGCCGGGACCGCTCCCGACCCGACCGGCGGCGAGGACGTGCTGGCCGCGCGGGCGATGTCCCCGCTCATGGTCGATTTCGTCCGCGGCGTCTCCGGCGACGACGCGGTGGCGGCCTGGGCGCGCCGCGTGCTCGCCGACCCGGACTCCGGGCAGGCGGCCAGGGCGAACGCCCTCACGATCGCGCGGCGGGCCGACCCGACGGTGGCCCGCGGCGCGCGGCTCGCCGGAGCCCATCTGGAGGGTGCCGACCTGGCCGGCCTCGACCTGACCGGCGCGGACCTGAGGGGCGCCAACCTCACCGACGCGAACCTCGACGACACCGCCCTCGACGGCGCGGACCTCACCCACGCACGGTTGACCGGCGTCCGCGCCCGCGGCCTGCGGCTGACGGGCGCGAACCTCACCGACGCCGACCTGAGCCGGGCCCGCCTCGCCGACACCGACCTGACCGACACCGTCCTCACCGGCAGCCGCTGGGCACGCGCCGCGCTGCTCGGCGCCACCCCGCCGGACCGGTCGCGGGCGGACCCCGAGCTCGCCGCCGCCGCCGTGCCCGGCCGTGACCCCGTCGACGTCATCATCGACGCGGGCGTCCGGCTGACGCTGGCGATCTCGCCGGCGCACGACCTGATCGCCTATGGAAGCGGCCATCATGTCGCCCTCTCGGACCTCGCCGACGGCCGGCCGCTCGCCGTACTGCGGGGTCATGGCGAGTGGATCCGCTCGGTCGCCTTCTCCGCCGACGGCTCCCTGCTCGCGGCCGGAGACATCGCGGGCAGCGTTCGGATCTGGGACGTCACCGGGGCCGAGGAACTCGCCACCTTCGACGGGCTCGCCTCCCGGGTGCGGTCGCTCGCTTTCTCCCCGGAGGGACGGCTGCTGGCCGCCGGCTGCTGGGACGGCGAGGTGTACGTCTGGGACCTCACCGTCCGGGAGAGGATCGCGACGTTGCGCCGGTCTCGGGATCGGGTCAAGGCGCTCTGCTTCTCGCCGGACGGGACCCTGTTGGCCTACGGCGACCAGGTCCACCTGTGGGACGTGCGTGCCCGCCGCGACGCCGGTGCGCTCGGCGCACCGGACCAGCGCGCCCGGGCATCGCGGTTCTCGCCCGACGGCCGGCTTCTGGCCTGGATCGACGACGGCGAGAACACGACGCGGGTCTGGAGCCTCGCTACCGGCGGTGAGCTGGCCCGGCTGCCCGGCGACACTCACCTCGCCCGCACCCTGGCGTTCAACGCGACCAGCTCCCTGCTCGCGGTCGGCGCCGCCGACGGAACGATCCGCGTGTGGGACCCGCGTACAGGTGGCCTGCGCGCGACGCTGCGGGAACGCACCGGCTGGCTGGCCGCGCTGGATTTCGTCGACGCCGACGGCGAGACGCTGATCGCCGGCAGCGCGGACGGAACGGTTCGGCTGTGGAAGGTCGCCGACGGATCCCCGCCGGGCCGGACGTTGCTGGCCAGCCACACCACCGACGTGGTCTCGACCGTGTTCGTACCGGACCAGCCGCTGGTCGCCTCGGCCAACGAGGACGGTTCCCTGCGGCTCTGGGACACCCGGACCGCACGGCAGGTCCACGTCGGCTCGGGTGAGCGCGCCTGGACCTATGGCATGGACGTGACCGATGACGCGACGCTGCTGGCCGCCAGCGGCGAGGACGGCCTGGTCCGGATCTTCGACCTCGCCGCCGCCCGGTCGGGCGACGGCCCGCCGGACCTGGACACTCCGGCACGCAAACTGAACACGAGGCGAGCCCCGGCGAACGCGGTCGCTTTCTCCCCGGACACCACACTGCTCGCCGTGGGGCATCCAGACGGCACGGTCGGCCTGTGGAACCCCTGGACCGGCCGGCCGACCGCCACGTTGCGAGCCGACGGCCTGCGGGTGCTCTCGGTGGCGTTCTCGCCGGATGGCGAGCGACTCGCGGCCGGCACCGACGCCGGCACCGTCCACCTCTGGGACGCGATACCGGATCCTGGCCCGTCGGGCGGGTCGGGGACCGCTCCCGCCGCGCGCCGGCTTGGCAACCGCGCCGACCAGGTGAACGCGGTGGCGTTCTCACCCGACGGCCAGCTTCTGGCGAGCGCGTTCGGATCGGGCACGGTCCGGATCTGGGACGCGGCGAGCGGCGAGCTGCGCCATCGGCTGGTGGGCCACACCGGTCGGGTCAGGACGGTCGCCTTCTCGCCCGACGGCCGGCTGGTCGCGTCTGGCGGCGAGGACGGCATCATCCGCGTCTGGGACACCGATTCTGGCGCTGAGACCCGCCGGCTGGCCGGGCATACCGAGGTGATCCGGTCGCTGGCGTTCGCCCCGGGCCGCGCGGCCATGGCGGAGCGTCCCGTGGCGAACGGTCCCCCAGGCCCCGAGGCCAGTGCGGGGGACATGCTGGTATCCGGCGGCGGCGATGGCACCACGCGGCTGTGGGACGTCGCGGCCGGGCGTGAGATGGCCACGCTCCTCGGGCTGTCGGGCGCCCACTGGGCGGCGTTGTTCCCCGACGGCGCGTACAAGAGCTCCGAGGAACGGACCGCCGAGGGTGGGAGCGGATTCTCGTGGTCGATCAGGCTCTGCCGTTTCGACCCGGACGAGCTGACCCCATATCTGCCGTGGATCCGCCGGCTCCCTCTCGACGCGCCGATTCCCCCGGCGCCCTGACGCGGCGATGGCGGTCGCGGCGGCCCCACCAGACCCACCAGTCGAGGGTCCACAGGACGAGGGCGAAGCCGAACAGCAGGTCCTCGACGGGAGCGCACACGACCCGCGGGCCGAGGATCGTGGCGGAGTCGTAGCGCACGATGCCGAACCCGGTGAGGATCCCGTTCGTCACCAGCTGGCAGACAACGATGATCGCGTAGGCGACCCAGAACGCCCGCCGCCGCACCAGCCGCACCCGGAACACGAGCGCGTCCGCCAGCACGGCGGCCAGCACACCGGTGCACGCGAGCGCCGTGTAGCTCATCCGGCCCCCGGTTCCCGTCCTCGCCAGCGCCCGCCACGGCTCCACCGATCACGATCACGTCCCGTCGCATGATCACCGGATGTGTACCCGGATCCGAGCTCCGACTCCCGGTCTGTTCGGATTCCGGTACAGACCCGCCGATCATGCGATGGCGGCCGCGGCGCGACGGCTGACTCGGGTGGCCCGGGTGGCCCGGGTAGCCCGGGTGGGCTGGGGGGGCCGGGTTCGGGCGGCGGGGGCTCGTCGCCGACGGACCAGTCACGGCGGCGGGCGCGGACGGCCTCCAGGGTGAGGACCGCGCAGATCGGCACGACGACGAAGAACAGCACCTCCTCCAGCGGGATCCCGCCCGGCAGCCGCACCCCGGTGATGCCGCGCGCGTCGAACGTCCACTGGCCGCGCGCGATCGCGTACAGGTCCCAGCCGACGAAGACGACCAGCACCGGGACGAGGGTGCGCACCAGCCGGCGCCACCGGGCGTAGACCCGGGTGCGCAGGAACACCTCCAGCGGCGCGGTTCCGAGCAGGCAGGCCGCGAGGACCGCGAGGTAGCCGAGGTGGCGCACCAGAACCGACCGGACGCTGCGAGGCTGGGCGGGCGCCGGGCTAGCCGGCGGCGCGCAGGCGGGCGGCGAGGGCAGCGGACGCGGCGGCCGGGTCGGGGGCGCCGGTGATGGCGCGGACGACGACGGCGCGGCGCGCGCCAACGTCGAGCACCGCGTCGAGGCGTTCCTCGTCGATCCCGCCGATCGCGAACCACGGCTTCGAACCGGGCGCGAACGGCGGGGCGGCGGCGACGGCCGCGGCCAGGAGCCGCAGGCCCACCCCGGGACGGCCCTCCTTCGTCGGTGTCGGCCAGACCGGGCCGACGCAGAAGTAGTCGACATCCTGGTCGGCGAGCGCGGCCTCGAGCTGCCGTTCGTCATGCGTCGACAAGCCAAGGATCACGTCGGGGCCGAGGAGGCGGCGCGCGACGGCCGGTGGGATGTCGTCCTGGCCGACGTGCAGGATGTCGACGCCGAGCACCGAGGCCAGGTCGGCCCGGTCGTTTCCGCTGACCAGCGCGCCGTGGCGGCGGCCGGCGGCGAGCATGCGCTCCAGCGCCGCGGCCTCCTCCCGCCACTCCAGACCCTTCTCCCGGAGCTGGATCAGGTCGACGCCCGGCGCGGCCGCGCCGCCAGAGCCGGTGCTGGCGCCGGGCGGGGCGAGCACACCGTCGAGGAAGGCATCGAAGTCAGGCTGGCGGGGTGTGCACAGGTAGAGCCGGGCATCCGCCAGCCGCGCCAGCCGCGCCACCCGCACCGCCGTGTCATCCACCGGCGACCGCCCGGACGAGCTCGAGCCGGTCGCCGGCGCGCAGCCGCACGTCCCGGCGCTGCGCGGCGGTGAGCGCCTCGCCGTTGTACTCGACCACCACCGACCCGGCCCGCAGGCCCAGGTCGGCGAGCAGCTCGGCGAGCGGCTGCCCCGCCGGCACCTGCCGCTCCTGGCCGTTCACGACGACGGCCACCGCGGCCACAGACGGATCAACCACACCCTGGACCCTACGCGCTGCATCCGCACGGCCGTCTCCTGCCCGCCGCGTCAGAAGCCGAGGGCCTGGGCGCGGCGCTTGACCTCCCTGCCTCGGTTCTCGCGAAGCGCGTCCAGCGGGGTGCCGGGAAGGCTCGGGTCCTCGCGCAGCAGCCAGTCGATGGCCTCCTCCTGCGAGTAGCCGGCGTCGGCGAGCAGCGTCAGCGTGCCGGGCAGGCCCTTCGTGACCTGGCCGTCCTGGATGAAGCCGGCTGGGACCCGCAGTATGCCGTCCTCCTGGCGGCGGGCGAGCAGGCTGCCCTCCCGCACGAGCTGGCGCACCCGCGTGATCGGGACCCCCATCGCCTCGGCGACATCGGGCAGCGGCAACCAGTTGTCCATGGTCGAAAGTAAACACGACCGGGAGGTGTCCTCAAGACTGACCTCGCGCCCGGAGTCAGGCAGGCGGAAGCGGCTGACGATCTGTCCACGCGCCCCAGCCACAGCCAGCGACGGCACATCAGCACGGCGCCAACTCAGCCACGTCATCAGCGCGAAATCACACCAGCCACCGTCACACGCCTGTGCCCAGAACCACGACGGGAGGACGTTCCGCGCCCGACCTCAGGGCCAATCCCATGAGCTCCGACGTCACGCCACCTGGTGAGCGATGCCATCCTGGTAAGCGACGCGCGCAAACCAGCCCCGAGACGTGACGGCGCCTCAGCGCAGACCCAGCCACAGGCCAGTTCAGCGCGCCTCAGCAAGAGCAGGTGACGGCGCCTTCAGCGCAGCGCCCGGGGTCCCTGCCGGATCGGCGGAGCCGATCTGGGAGGTCTGCCAGCCACATCCTCCGCCCGGAACCAGGCCCACCACCGCCATACGCACCAACCCCGGAACCAGGCGGGGAGGGCGCCCCTAGGCGCCCGAGGCGGGCGGCGCGTCCCGGACCTCCCAGATCGGCTCCGCAAGCTCCACCGATCCGGCAGGAACCCCGGCCCGAACGCCGCCTTAGGCGGGGCCGATCTGGACGCCGCCTCCGCCCGCGGAGCGGGTGGCGGCCTCCGCGACGGCGACGACCTTGCGGGCGGTCTCCACCCGGTAGGAGGCGAGTGGCCAGCCGGACAGGAGCGCGTCTGCGAGGTCCCGGTAGAACGGGTAAGGGGCGCCCGCCGGGAGTGGAAGGCGGGTTCTGGTGCCGTCGTGGGATACCACCGTGAGCGGTCCAGCCGACAGCGCGGCGGACGGGGCCCTCTCGCCGGTCCGGCCCGCGTGCCGGCCGCCGGCCCGTGCCCACCCGTCCGCCGGCGCCGTCTCGGCGGCGCCGCCCGTAGCGAGGGCGGCCGTCGCCAGGTCGTCGCCGAACACGGAACCGGTGGAGCCGAGCACGTGCAGCCGGGTGGTGGGCACCGCGAGCAGGTCGGAGACCGTCACCTGCGCCTCGGCGCCGTTGGCGAAGCGCAGCAGGACGCGGGCGTGGTCGGCGTTGGTCACGTGGTGCCAGACCCGCTTGTGGGCGGTGGCGGTGACCCACTCGACCGGCTCGTCGACCAGGTCGAGCACCCAGTCGAGGTGGGCGGCGGCGCGGTCGTGGATGAGGCCGCCGCTGGCGCGCTCGTCGTCGTGCCAGCCACCGGGCGGCCTGTTGTACGCGCCGTGGATGACCTCGACCGAAAGGATGTCGCCGATGGCGCCGCGGCGCACGGCCGCGCGCAGGCTCTGGTACGCCGGGTCCTCGCGGCGCTCCGAGTACATCGCGAGCAGCGACGAGCGGGCGGCGGCGAGCAGCGCCAGGTCGTCGGCTTCCTGGGTGGACAGCGCGAACGGGGACGGGATGACCACGTCCTTGCCGGCCTCCAGCGCCCGGGAGGCCCACTGCGCGCGGGTGTTGTTCGGGGTCCCGATGACGACGAGGCGGACGTCGGCGTCGGCGATCAGGCTGTCGGGCTCGTCGTAGGAGCGTGCCTGGCTCTCGCCGGACCGACCGCCGCCGGCGCGGCCGGTGCCGCTCACCGCGACCAGGTTCAGGCCCTCGGTGGCCTCGACGGCCGTCTGGTGGGCGGCCGGCATCCCCGGCTCGCCGAGCAGTCCGACACCGATGGGTGCCGCGTCGCGGACGCCGAGGGTGTGGCGCAGCCAGCGGCCGACCAGCCGATGGTAGACGGGGTCGGCGAGCGTGCTCGCGGTCGAGCCGAGGGTGAACATCCCCAGGCCGGTCGACGGCCGCCAGGTGCAGACCGGGAACTCGGCCGTCCCCTGCTGGACGAGCAGCAGTCGTTCGACGTCGTCGGCGATCTTGTCGGGGACGACCCAGCTGTCCACCGGCCGGAAGTCGTCCATCCGGGCGGCGACCTCCGCGCCGTTCGGCCCGACCGTCACCCGCAGCTCATGCGTGGGCGTGGTGTGGCCGGGGATGAGCCCGGAGGCCTCGACCAGCGGGCTGTCGGATGGCAGCGCGCGCACGGTCGGTCCCGCGAGCAGCACCGGCACCGACTGCCGCGCACGGTCGAGGAGCTCCTGCTCGACGGAGTCCAGCGGCCGGTCGATGAGGACCAGCAGGGCATCGGCGGAGCGGGCCGAGGTGGGCCCGAGCCCGGCGGCCCGGAGGTGATCACCGAGGGCGCTCACCCCGGGCAGGTTGGAGACCAGGTGAATGCGCGGCACAGCGCCAGACTCTAGTGACAGGACCCCATCCGCCCGCCAACGGGTGCTATACGGCCGATCGACCCGAACGTCCAGCTAGTCGACCCGACCCACTACCTGACCACCGGCACCGGCAAGCCCACGACCAGCGACGAATTGCCACCGCCACCACGCACCGTCACGACGGCCAGTGACAGGACGGTCCCGCCGGCGGACCATCGCGGCTGGCACGCGCCGCGACGGCCGTCGCGCGCCATGAGATCTGGTCATGAACCGATTTGCGGCAGGGGCACCACCGAACCCCGGACAGCCTCGGACAGGAGACGATCGGCCGGGTGCCAGGCGGTCCCCGGCTGGGCCACCGATCGATTCGGCCACGACGGACTTCAGGAATCGGCCACGAAGGACTTCAGGGGGACGGCGGGGTCAGCGAACTGGGCCTGGTCGGGGCGGGCGGCGGCGGTCAGCAGGCGGCGGCCGGCGACCATGTCGATCGGGCGCGCCACCGTCACCAGCGCGGTGAGCGTGCCGTCCGGGGCGAACCAGCCGGCCGACCAGCCGGGCGCCTTCTTCGCGTCCGGCGCCCTGCGCGCGGCCGGGTCGCCACGGAACACCAGGTGGGCGTCGTCCGCCGGCAGGCCGGCGAACTGCACCATCCGGCCAAACTGCTCCGACCAGAAGTACGGCACCGGGTTGTAGACGGGCAGGTCCGCGACGGCCTGGCCGGCGGCGAGGCCGAGCAGGGTGCTGGCGGCGACGGCGGGCGCGCCCTGGGCGCTGTCCCAGTGCTCGACGTGCATCCGCGTGCCGTAGCGCAGCGACCACCAGGCAGCGCAGTCACCGACGGCGATCACCGGCGCGGCGCCCTGCACCCCGGCCACGCCGGGGGCCGATGTCGGCTGAAGGGGCTCCGAAGACGCAACGGAAGACGATTGTGGCGCCTTCTTCGCCCAGGTGGCCAGCAGGTGCTCGTCGGTGACGATCCCCCGCTCGACGGCCAGCGACCCGCCCAGCCAGGCGACGTCGGGCCGCACACCGACGCCGACGACGATCTCGTCGGCCGGGATGAACTCGCCGCCCACGAGCAGCAGCCCGGCATCACCGATCTTGTCGACCATGGCGTCGACGCGGAGCGTGACGCCGGCCTCCTCGTACCAGTGGACGGCGTGGCCGCCGACCTCGACGCCGAGTGGCGCGAGCGGGAAGCCGCCGCCCTCGACGACGGTCACCTCGGCGCCCTGCTTGGCGGCGACCGTCGCGACCTCGGCGCCGATCCAGCCGGCGCCGACGATGACGAGCCGCAGCCCGGGACGCAGCGCCTTGCGCAACGAGAGCGAGTCGTCGATGGTGCGCAGCACCCGCTGGCTGGGCGCGCCAGGCAGCCGGATCGGCGCCGAGCCGCTGGCGATCACCAGGCCGTCGTAGCCGACGGGGCCCGCGTCCGTATGGACCACACCGGGCTCCAGGCCGGTCGCCTGCCGGCCGAGCAGCAGCTCGACGCCGTCCAGGTCGTGCAGCCCGTATGGCAGGTGGGTGCTGTCGGTGCGGCCGGTCAGCACGGCCTTCGACAGCGGCGGACGGTCGTAGGGCGGGTGCTCCTCCGCCCCGATCAGGGTGATCCGGCCGGTGTACCCCTGCTCGCGCAGCTCGACGACGGTCCGGCCGCCGGCCAGCCCGGCGCCCACCACCACAACATGTTCCATGGCCGCAGGCTATCGGAGCACCACGCTTTGAAGCCCCTACCAGATTCACCAGATCACACTCGGCGGCGTCCGCGCGCCGTCGTGTGGTGACCTTGCTGGTCAGGTTGCGACGAGCGGGAAGGCGTCCTTCCAGACCGGGTCGTAGCCGGCGTCGACGAGCATGGCCGCGACAGCGTCCGGGGGGCGTTCGTCACTGATCGAGAACTGTTCCTGCGCACTGCCGGGCGTCCCGTAACCGCCTGGCTCGGTGGACGAGCCCGCGCTCATCGTGGTCACCGCGATGTGGACCAGCCCGTCGCGCATCGCCACCGGCTCGCGGGTGGACAGCGACAGGTCCAGGTCAGGCTCGTAGAGCCGCAGCGCGGCGTGCGCCTGCACGAACTCGGCATCACCGACGACGACTACGGGCGGGAAGCCGGCCGCGTTCGGCCGGATCCGCGGCAGCGCCGCCGTGATCTCCGTGCGCCAGAACCGGCGGGACAGGAACGTCGCGTGCGCGGCGAGCGCGAGCACGTCGGCCCGCCAGTCGACGGCGAGGCCGAGCAGTACGCCGAGGCCCAGGCGGCGCACGCCGGCGGCGCCGGCGCGCTCGAACGACGACAGCCGGCGGTCGAAGTCCCGCTTCCAGCCGGCGACGTGCACCTCGCGGTACCGGGACCGGTCGTAGGTCTCCTGGTAGTGGACCGCCCCGACGAGCCCGGCCGCGACGAGCCGGGCGTAGGTGTCGTCCGACCAGGTCTGGGTCTCGATCGAGATCGCCGGGAACAGCGGGGCGAGCCGTTCGACGACGGCGACGAGATAGTCGGCGGAGACCTCGACCCGGTGCTCGCCGGAGACCAGCAGCAGGTGGCGGAAGCCGCGCTCGGCCAGCAGGCGCGCCTCGGCCGCGGTCTCGTCGACGGACAGCGTCCGGCGCACGACCGGCAGCCCCTTGGAGAAGCCGCAGTACGTGCAGGACGACAGGCAGGCGTTCGAGACGTACAGCGGCGCGAACAGCCGCACGGCGCGGCCGAAGCGGCGCAGCGTCGCCTCGCGGGCGGCGTGCGCCAGCTCCTCGATCCGGCCGGTCGCGGCCGGGGAGAGCAGGACGGCGAGGTCGGCGAGGCCGAGCCGGCCGCCGGCGCGGGCGGTCGCGAGCACACGGGTCACGGCGGCGTCGTCGGCGAGCAGCCCGGTGGCGGCGAGCCCCGGCAGGTCAAGGCCGACGAGGACCGCCGCGAACTCCCCCGGCGGGGCGCTCACGAGGCGACGCCCCCGGGCCGCGCGCCGAGGAAGCCCGTGAGCGGTGAGGACGCCTCGGCCCTGGTCGGCGCGCTGACGGCGCCGCGGCCGGCGAGGTAGCCGAGCCGGCCGGCGACGGTCGCGAGCGCGAACGCGCGGGCCATCGTCACCGGGTTGCTCGCGACCGCGATCGCGGTGTTGACGAGGACGGCGGACGCGCCGATCTCCATCGCCTCGGCGGCGTCGGAGGGGACGCCCAGGCCTGCGTCGACGACGACCGGCACGCCGGCCGCCTCGATGATCACTTCCAGGGCGTCCCGGGTGCGCAGGCCGCGGTTGGAGCCGATCCAGCTGCCGAGCGGCATGACCGTCGCGCAGCCAGCCTCCTCCAGCCGGCGGGCGAGCACCGGGTCGGCCGGGCAGTACGGCAGCACGGTGAACCCATCGGCGACCAGCAGCTCGGCGGCGCGCAGCGTCTCCACCGGGTCCGGCGCGAGCGTGCGCGGGTCGGGGGTGACCTCGAGCTTGACGAGCGGGCTGCCGGTCGCGGCCCGGCCGAGCCGGGCGAGCCGGTACGCCTCCTCGGCGGTGACGGCGCCGGAGGTGTTCGGCAGCAGCGTCACCCCCGGCGGGACGAAGTCGAGCACGTCGCCCTCGCCGGCCCGGGCGAGATCCACCCGGCGCAGCGCGACCGTGACGATCTCGGCCCCGCTGGCGATGAGGCTGTCCCGCATCAGCGTGTGACTGCCAAACTTCCCCGTGCCGACCATGAGCCGGCTGGTGAACGCCCGCCCGTCGATCCGCAGCGGCTCGTCCTCGAGCTCAGTGAGCCTGACCGGCGCCGTCCCAGGTGCTGCCACCACTTTTCCCTCCCCACGCGCGCATGACCGCGATCGGGTCGACGGGTCGCCGACGGTTGCTGGTCGGCCTCTCAGCCCGCCTTATGCGGGCTCCCCGGGTCCGCACGGATTGTATGTCCCACATTCGCCAGCAGGCTCGCGCCGAGCGAAGCGGTGCACCGCGTGGACCCCGCACCCAGACAAGGATGATCTTGCTGTTGTGCGTCCACTCCGTCACTGTCGGTCCTTGTCGACCGACACCGGAGGAATGCGGATGCCAGCACGACGCCCGACCATCCTGGCGCGCGCCGCCTTCCCAGCCCGGGTCCCACGGCCGAGCCGGGCCACGGTCCGGGGAGCCGGAATGCTGGCCAGCGCACTCGTCGTCGCTGCCGCCTGCGGTGCGGCGGCCGGCGGGTGGGGGCCGTACGAGGTCAGCCCCGGCGACTCGCTGTGGTCGCTGGCCGCGCGGCACGGGACGACCGTCGAGCGGATCAGGACGATGAACGGCCTGTCGGACGACGAGCTACGGGCGGGCGAACTGCTCTACCTGCCGGGCTCCCACTCCGAGGCGGTGGGGGCGGCCGGGGCCGCGGCGGTGGCCCAGCCGGAGGTGGCCACGGACTGTGCGCCCAGTTTGCCCGCGGAGGCATGCCAGCCGTTTCGGCCCCCCGGCGGCTACGTCGTCCAGCCGGGTGAGTCGCTGTCGGCGCTGGCCGCCCGGGCGGGCACCAGCGTCGCCGACCTCGCGGCCCGCAACGGGCTCGGCCCCGACGACGGCCTGCGGATCGGCCAGATCCTGCTGGTCATTCCGGACCCGGGCCAGGCCGGCGCGCCGGCCGTCGCCCTCTCCGCCAGCACCCCCGCGCCCGTCGCGCCGGGTGGTGGCGTCGCGCCGTCCGCGGCGACGTCGAGCTCGACGGTCACGACAGACTCGGCAGTCACGACGAGCTCAACAGTCACGACCAATTCGACAGTCACGACGAACTCAACAGTCACGACGAATTCAACGGTCACGACGAGTTCGACGGCCTCGACGAGCTCAGCGGCCACGTCGGCCGAGACCGGCTGGAGTGCGCCGGACGACGCGCAGCCGGCCGCCTCCGCCATGGACCAGACCCAGCAGGTGATCCGGACGGAGGCGGCCCGCCAGGGCGTCGACCCGGCGCTCGCGCTCGCGGTCGCCTCCGTCGAGAGCGGGTTCGACCCGACGGCGGTCAGCCAGGTCGGGGCGGTCGGCGTCATGCAGCTGATGCCGCGCACCGCGCACTGGATCGCCACCGTGCTCGACCGGCCGGTCGACCGGTCGGACCCGGCCGACAACATCGCGGGCGGGGTGGGGTTCCTGCGGTTCCTGCTGGTAGAGACGTCGGGGGATGTCCCGACGGCGGTCGGCAGCTACTACCAAGGTCTTGACTCGGTGCGACGGTACGGTTTCTTTCCGGATACCCAGGAGTATGTCGGTAAGGTGATCGCGAGACGGGCGCACTTCGCCGAAGCCCCTTAATCGTAAACTGGCGGCGTGGATGCCACGGTCGCGGACCCCGTCATCGGTCGCCTGCTGGACGGCCGGTACACGGCGCAGGAGCGGCTGGCCGTCGGCGGCATGGCGAGCGTCTACATCGCGCACGACAACCGGCTGGACCGGATGGTCGCCCTGAAGGTGATGCATCCGAACCTCATGCACGAACCGGACTTTGTCGCCCGGTTCCACCGGGAGGCCCGGGCCGTCGCCCGGCTGAACTCCCCGCGGGTCGTACAGGTCATGGACCAGGGCGCGGCCCAGACTCCGGTCGGCGTCCTGAACTACCTCGTCATGGAGCTGGTACGCGGCCGGTCGTTGCGCCAGCATCTAGGTGCGCAAGGGCGGCTCGCGCCCTACGAGGCGATAGACATCATGGAAGCCGTCGCCGAGGCGCTGGCCGCCGCGCACCTGGCCGGCATCATCCACCGCGACATCAAGCCGGAGAACATCCTGCTCGGGGACGACGGCCAGGTGAAGGTGGCCGACTTCGGCCTCGCCCGCCCGATCACCCAGCCGACGGCCGCGTTGACCCAGGGCGTGGTGATGGGGACCGTCGGGTATCTCGCGCCCGAGCAGGTCACCCACGGCGTCGCGGACTACCGCAGCGACGTGTACGCGGCCGGCGTCGTGCTGTTCGAGATGCTGACCGGCCAGCTTCCGCACACCGGCGCCACCCCGATGTCAGTGGCCTACCAGTCGGTCCACAGCGAGATCCCGGCGCCGTCGACGATCGTCGGCGGCGTCGAGCCCGAGCTTGACGACCTGGTGCTGCGGTCCACCGCCCGCCAGCCCGACCAGCGCCCGTCTGACGGCGTCGCGCTGCTCGACGAGGTACGCCGCGTGCTGCCCTTCATCACGGACCCCGGCCCCGCCGGGGCGGCGGCTCCCTACCAGGCTGACTACCCGCCCGCCGCCGGGCTGGCGGACCGTTACCCGCCCACCCGCATCGAGCCCCGTCCCGGCGAGGACGAGATGGACGGCTACCTCGACACGCCGGGCTTCACCCCCGCGCCGGCCGGGCGCGGCGGCGGTCACCGCGCCGCCGCCGGCGGCCGGGGCGGGGCGCCGGCCTACGGAAACCAGGCATCCGGCCACCGTGGTGGCGGTATCGGCGGCTTCCGCCCGCCGGCGTGGGCATATGCGGTGCTTGCCGTGGTAGTCGTGCTGATCCTCCTGATCGTCGGGGCGAAGGCGATGCTGGGTGGCGGTGGCGGCGCCGAGGTGCCGCTGCTGACGGGACTGACCAAGACGGACGCCGAGGCCGAGCTGAGGTCGGGCGGCCTGAAGTGGACGTACGGCACGCCCGTCCACAGCTCGACCGTGCCCAAGGACAAGGTCGCCGACTACTCGCCCAGCGGCAGCACGAAGGTCAACCCCGGCGACACCGTCACGATCATCCTGTCGCTCGGGCCAGAGCAGGTCGCCATCCCTAACCTGAAGGGCCAGTCGCAGGCGGCCGCGCAGGCCAAGCTCCAGTCGATGAACCTGGGGTTCGCTGGCCTGCGGCAGCAGCCCAGCGACGACGTCGAGAAAGACAAGATCATCGGGACCGACCCGCAGGCGGGCACCAAGGTCGACCCAGGCACCCAGGTCACGCTGCTGGTCAGCAGTGGTCCGGCCGCCAGGACCGTCCCGGAGGACCTCGTCGGCAAGACCTACGACGACGCGAAGGCCGAGCTGGAGGAGCTCGGGTTCACGGTCCAACGGGACATCGACACCAGCGGCGCGTTCGCCAAGGACAAGGTCGTGCGCACCTCACCCGACCCGGGCCAGCAGCTCAACCCCGGCGGCACCGTGACGCTGTTCGTCTCGGTCGTCGCCGGAGGCGGTGACGGCTCCGGCGTCATGGTCACGGTGCCGAACCTGAAGGGCAAGTCGACCGAGCAGGCGCAGTCGATCCTCCAGAACGCCGGGCTCGAGGCCGACATCCAGAACTGGTTCTTCGGGCGGAAGGTCAGGTCGACCAACCCGCCGGCCGGCACGTCCGTCGAGCGTGGCACGACCATCCACGTCACGATGGGCTGAACTGTGTTGATGGTTCGCTCCGTCCGGGCGGCGCGCTCCGGCCCCGTACTCGCTTCGCTCCCACGGGACCTCCGCGCGCCGTCCTCCTGCGCTCACGGGCGCTACGGCGACCTCGCTGCGGCCCGGCCACGGTCGCTTCGCTCCGTGGCCGGGCCTCCGCGAGGCGCGCCTCCGCGCCCAGCTCGGTTACGACACGCTTGAACGTTGCGAGACCACGACGAACCCTGCGCGGGGCCACGTCGCTTCGCTCGTGGCCGGGCGGCCTCCGCGGAGGCGCGCCTCCGCGCCAGCTCGGTTGCGTGACGCTTGAACGGATCGACCATGGCCGGCTTCTGCGAGGGCCACGTCGCTTCGCTCGTGGGTGGCCTTCGCGGCTGATCGGCACGGAACGCGACCAGCACCAGTCCAGACGTTCCACGAGCGAAGCGACGTGGCTCCGCAGGGTCTGAATGTGGATCGGGGCCGGTCTTGGATCGGTGCCGTTCAAACGAGAGGCGACCATGCTGGGCGCGGAGACGGGCCTCCGCGGAGGCCCTCCTACAAGCGAAGCGACGTAGCCCCCCGAGACGGCGGCTTCGGGTTGGCGACGTACAGCGTGACGCAACTGAGCTGGCGCGGAGGCGCACCTCCGCGGAGGCCCGACCACGGAGCGAAGCGAACGTGGTCGGGCCGCAGCGGAGGTCGCCGTAGCGCCCGTGAGCGGAGGAGGACACGGCGCGGAGGTCCCGTGGGAGCGAAGCGAGTACGGGGCCGGAGCGCCGTGCCCGCACGGAGCGAACCAGCTAACTCAGCGGCGGGAGCGGGTGGCCTGGAGCATCTCGGCGACGAGGAAGGCGAGCTCGAGGGCCTGGCTGGTGTTCAGGCGCGGGTCGCAGGCCGTCTCGTAGCGGCCGCCCAGGTCGGCCTCACCGATCTTCTGGCCGCCCCCGAGGCACTCGGTGACGTTGTCGCCGGTCAGCTCGATGTGCAGGCCGCCGGGGTGGGTGCCGAGCTGCTGGTGGACCTCGAAGAAGCCGAGCACCTCGTCGAGCACGTCGTCGAAGTGCCGGGTCTTCACGCCACTCACGTCGCGCGTGTTGCCGTGCATCGGGTCGCAGGCCCAGACCACCGGGTGGCCGGCGCCGTTGACCTTCTCGATGATCGGCGGCAGCGCGTCGCGGATCTTGCCGGTGCCCATCCGGGAGATCAGGATGAGACGGCCGGGGATGTGGTCGGGGTTGAGCCGCTCGACGATCGCGAGGACCTCGTCAGGGCTCGCCTTGGGGCCGACCTTGCATCCGATCGGGTTGCCAACCCGCGACAGGAAGTCCATGTGCGCGCCGTCGAGGTCGCGGGTGCGCTCGCCGATCCAGATCATGTGGGCGGACAGGTCGTAGACCGCGTCCGTCGCCTCCTCGACCCGCGTCAGCGCCCGCTCGTACTCCAGCAGCAGACCCTCGTGGCTGGTGTACAGCTCGACGCCGCCGAGCTCGGCCGTACGGTCGAGATCGATGCCGCAGGCGTGCATGAACGCGAGCGCCCGCTCGATGTCGGTGGCCATCAGCTCGTAGCGGCGGCCGGCGGCCGAGTCGCGCACGAACGCCTTGTTCCACTCGTGGACCTGGGACAGGCTCGAGAACCCGCCGGTCGCGAACGCGCGGATCAGGTTCAGCGCGGCGGCGCTGTGGTGGTAGGCGGAGACCATCCGGGCCGGATCCGGCCGGCGCGACTCGGGCGTCGACTCGATGCCGTTCACCGCGTCGCCCCGGTAGGACGGCAGGCCGGTGGACGGCTCGATGTCCGCCGAGCGCGGCTTGGCGTACTGGCCGGCGATCCTGGCGACCTTCACCACAGGGGTGCTGGCGCCGTAGGTGAGCACTACCGCCATCTGCAGCAGTGTCTTCACCTTGTCGCGGATCTTGTTGGCGGTGTTCGCGGCGAACGTCTCCGCGCAGTCGCCGCCCTGGAGCAGAAACGCCTCGCCGCGGGCGACGTCCGCGAGCCGCTCGGTGAGCGAGCGGACCTCGGGGGCCGTCACCAGCGGTGGCAGCGTGGCAAGCTCGGCATAGGCGGCTCGCAGCGCGTCCTGGTCCGGCCAGGAGGGCTGCTGACTGGCAGCGAGCGTGCGCCAGAAGTCCAGTTCAGGCCGCGGCCGCTCGAGTTCTGTCTGCCCGCCATCAGGTCCGAGGTCCATCACCCAACCAGGGTACGGGCACCGACCGAACGTTTCACGCCAGTTTCCGCGCCCCTATCGTGCGGTGGCGCACAGTGACAGACCCCGCCGACCCGCCCCTGTCAGCCGAAGAAGACCTCGGACTCGGCGTAGAGGTCCTCGGGAACGAGCTTCAGCTCTGCGACGGCGTCGCGCAGCGGGACGCGCTCGATGCGGGTACCGCGCAGCGCGGTCATCACGCCGAACTCGCCGTCATGGACCGCGTCGATCGCGTGCAGGCCGAAGCGGGTCGCCAGCCACCGGTCGAACGCCGTCGGGGTGCCGCCGCGTTGGACGTGGCCGAGCACGGTCGCGCGGGACTCGCGGCCGGTTCTCGCCCTGATCTCCGCCTCCAGCAGCCCGGAGATGCCCTGCAGCCGGACGTGGCCGAAGGAGTCCTGTTCGCCCTCCTTGACCACCATCGTCCCCGCCAGCGGCGTGGCGCCCTCGGCGACGACGATGATCGGCGCGTAGTGGGTCGCGAACCGGCTCTCGACGAGAGAGCAGACCTTGTCGATGTCGAACGGCCGCTCGGGAATGAGGATGACGTTCGCGCCGCCGGCCATGCCGCTGTGCAGCGCGATCCAGCCCGCGTGCCGGCCCATCACCTCGACGATGAGCACCCGGTGGTGGCTCTCGGCCGTGGTGTGCAGCCGGTCGATCGCCTCCATCGCGATGTTGACGGCGGTGTCGAAGCCGAAGGTGTAATCGGTGGCGGCCAGATCGTTGTCGATCGTCTTGGGCACGCCCACGACCGGCACGCCGGCATCGTCGTACAGGCGGCTCGCGACTCCGAGGGTGTCCTCGCCGCCGATCGCGATGAGCGCGTCGACGCCCAGCTCCGCGAGGTTCTCCTTGATCCGGCCGGATCCTCCCGCGATCTTGTACGGGTTGGTCCGGCTGGAGCCAAGGATCGTGCCGCCGCGCGGCAGGATCCCGCGCACCGCCTGGATGTCGAGCGCGCAGGTGTCGTTCTCCAGCGGCCCGCGCCACCCGTCGCGGAACCCGACAAAGTGGTGTCCGTAGACCCCGATGCCCTTGCGCACGATCGCGCGGATCACCGCGTTGAGCCCGGGGCAGTCGCCGCCCCCCGTCAGCACACCGATCTTCACAGCCCAAGTCCTCCAACGGTTGACGAAGCCGATCGATGACGGAGCGTAAGACCGCGTGACAGCCATCACAAGCGCTGCCGCTCGTGGCGTGGGTGCTCGTGGCGCCGCGGGCGCTGCGCGCCCGCCGCGGGCGCTGCGCGCCGCGGAACGCCCCTAGCACCCACATGTCGTGGACGCTCCGCGCCCACGTGTCGGGCGCTGAGCGCCCTCCCGGCCTGGATCCGGGCGGGTGCATATGGCGGTGGCTGTCCTGGTGCCGGGCTGACGACATGGCTAGGTTGGCGCTGCGCTGAGGCGCCGTCGCCTCTTGTGGCTGGGTAGTGCTGGCTCCTCACCGCGTAGCTTGGGCTGCGTGGTGGCAGCGCGACCTTCGCGCAGTGCGCTACGGAGTGGTAGCTCGCTGCGGGCGCAGGGGGGCCAATACTCGCCAGCGGGCCAGGTTGTGGCGGGCGTCGACCAGGGCGTCGTGGGCGGTGGGCGGTGGCGAGGGCAGCCGCGGCCGGCCGGTCTCCTCCCACAGCTGGCGCAGGTCACGGGTGAACCGCGGCAGCGCCTGCGGCAGGGCCGGCATCATCCCGAACAGCTGGCACAACACGACGTGGTCGTACGCGCCGTACCAGGCCCACAACTCCGGCTCGCCGTCGGCGGTGAGGAAGGCGAGCAGCTCGTCGCGGATCTGGGCACGCGAGCGCCACACCGACGCCGACGGCGACGGGAGCTGGTCGAGGACGTTGCGCCGGACCCATGGCCCCGCCCTCGTCGGATCGAACTCGGTGGAGACCGCGTAGAACTCGCGTTCCCCGTCCTCGCTCACCGCGCCGATGCTGACCAGGTCGAGCCAGAAGTGGCCGCCGTCCAGCCGCTCGATGAACTCGGTGTCGTAGAAATACCGCTCGCCGCCCACTCCCCCAGTGAACCCGTCCCCCTTCACCCACGACGACGAGGGTCACCACCTCGCCAGAACGATCACTATTAGCGACCGTCGGTGAAGGTCGCCGATGGCTCGGGTGAGTGGTAGTCGGGGACGAGCTCCTTGGCCAGGTGCTCCAGGAACAGGCCGGTATCGGCGACGACGCCCAGCCCCTGCGAGGCGGCCCGGTCGGTCAGCGTGGCGACGGTCGCCGGGTTCATGTCGACGGCGGCCAGCGGCACCGACGCCGGCAGGATGTTCCCGGTCGCGACCGAGTGCAGCGCGGTCGCGATCATGATGGTGAAGCCGACGCGGCGCAGGGCGGCCCGCATCGCGCGCTGGCCGGCGAGAACGTCGGTGTGCACGTCTGGCAGCGGGCCGTCGTCACGCACAGAGCCGACGAGCACGAACGTCTTGTTGGCTTTGACCATCGCGTGCATGACGCCCTGGGCGAGCACGCCCTGTTCGACGGCGGCGCGCACCGAGCCGGCCCGGCGGATCGTGTTGATCGCGCGGATGTGCTGCTCGTTGCCGCGCTGCACCCGCTTGCTGCGCAGCGGGCCGATGCCGATCGGGTGGCCGTAGAGCGCCTGCTCGATGTCGAGGGTCGCCAGCGCGTTGCCGGCGAACAGCACGTCGACGTGGCCGGCTTCGACGAGGGCGACCAGCGCGCCGCCAGCCCCGGTGCTGATCGCCGTCTGCCCGAGTACCCACAGCACCTGCTGGCCCTCGGCCTTGACCTCGCGGATCTGGCGGGCGATCGCGCTGACGAGCATCGCCTGCGGCTGGGTCGACCCCACCGGTGGCACCGACATCGCGCCGAAGGTGCCGTAGGAGCGGGCCGAATGGGTGGAGTGGTCGGTCATCGGCAGCACGACCTTCACCCCGGACGAGCCACAGACGATCATGTCGCCGGCGCGTACCTCGGCGACCGGCACCGTTCGCACCCGGCCGCCGGACACGACCAGGCCACAGTCCATCTCGGGCTGCTCGACCGGCACCCACTGGCCGTCGAGGTGGACGACGGTCTCCAGGTTGGTGGTGGCGTAGAAGTCGGAGGGGAACACGCCGTCGCGGTCGGCCGGGCGCAGCAGGGCCTCGCCCGGGTCGACGCGGTTGACGCCGTGAACCTGGATGCGCATGAGGATCCGCATGAGCAGGTCCTCGGTGTCCGCCCCGACAGTGATCACCGCGTGGGACTCGTCGTCGTGCGTCTTTCCCAGGTCGATCCGGTCGACCCCGTAGTCACCGCCATAGTCGAGCACGTCGTCGAGCACGCGGGCGAGCACGCCCGTATCCATCAGGTGCCCGTGAACCTCGACCTTCTCGTAGAAACGCACGCCGCCGTCCCTTCCCTGTCCGGTTCGCGGGCGGCCTCGGCCCTGGACCGCCCGTCTCACTGCCCGCCCCGAACACCCGCCCACCGGCCGCCGCCCGCCCATCCGGTCGTCCAGCCAGGCAGCCGACCCTCGATCGCCCGATCACCCCAGTGGCCGGTCAGCCGGCCGGCCGTGTTCGGACGATCATGCCGGTACCGAGCCATGTGCGCCATCCCGCCAGGCGAGGTTCTTCCCCAGGCGGCGGCTGTCTCCCGGCCCTGCCCGTGGTCCGTCCAGTGGGCGGCGGCGCCCGGCCCGTGCGGCGGTATCCACCCAGCGTGACGCACCTCGGGTCGACGCGCCACGCTTAGGCGCTGGGCGCCGGGGGCGTCTGCGCGCCCCGTCGTTCGAGTTTCGACCAATCAGAGGACGGCGCCGTTGTCCGGCCCGTCGTCATCGGTGGGAGGACGCTCACTCAGCCGCGCGACCAGCCCTCCAACGCCGCCCAGGATGAGCACCACACCGGTGATGTCGCCCACGCCGCTCGTCACCTGGCTCACCAGAGTGGGGATGACGAGAATCAGCACGCCGAGCATGATCGCGCCGATCGCGATCCCGGTGGCGGGCCTGACCCGGCCCGCCTTCGGCGGTGGCGGCGGGAGGTAGTGCTCGTCCTCGTCCAGCTCGTCCCCGTCGTCGGCGCCCGGCGCGGGGGCGCCCGGCGCGGGGGCGCCCGGCGCGGTGTCGCCCGGGCGCCGCCAGCCGGAGCCGTCGACCAGGCCACGGCCGACCGCGTCGTCGAGCAGGTCGCGGCCGCTTCGGCCGCCCGGCCACCTGCCGGCGCCGTCGGCAAGGCCCGACGCGGGCGGGGCCGCGTCTGTCGGGCCGGCCGGCTCGTCGTCATCACCGTCGCCGGCGTCGCCGCCCGTCCGGGCGGACGTCGCCGGCAGCCCTGCCTCCCCCGCCGCGCCCGACCCGGGGGTGACGTCCTCCGCCTCCGGCCACGTGTGCTCCGCCGGCTCGTCGTCGAAGCGGGCCACCAGCTCCGCGAAGACGTCGTCGTCGGCCGGCTGGTCGGCGCCGCCGTCGGCCGGCCGCGGGTCGGGGTTGTCCGCCATGGTCGTCAGCCGTCGCCCTCGGCCAGGGCGGGCGGTCTGGCCGCGTCGCCTGTGCTCTGGACGGGCGCGGGGGCGTGCTGGCGGACGAAGTCCAGGCTGCCCTGGAAGATCGTCTCCTTGTCGTTGTCGAGCGTGGCGACGTGGTAGCTGTCGGGCAGCAGCCGCTCGGTCACCGGCGCGGACGTCACCCCGGCGAGCAGGCGGCGTCCCGAGCTGGGCTCGACGACATGATCGACAACACTGCGGAACGTCAGCACAGGACTCTCGATCCGCCGCAGGTCCGGAACGGTGATCTTCCACAGCTCCTGGAGCGACACGAAGGCGCGCACCGGGACCCGGTCGTAGCCGATCTCGGCGACCCCACCGGCCTTGATGTCACTGGCTATCCCAGGGACCGACCGCCGGATCTTGGACAGCAATGGGGCGATCTTCGCGTCCCAGCGGTCGGTGCCGAGGCTCGGGTTGACGGTCACGGCGCCGGCCACCTCGGCGCCGCGTTCCTCGGCGAGCCGCAGCGTCAGCGTGCCGCCCATCGACAGGCCCATCACGAAGACCTGGGAACAGCGGGCGCGCAGGTCACCGAAGGCCTCGTCGACCGCGCCGTACCAGTCGCGCCAACCGGTCGCGGCGAGGTCCTGCCAACGGGTGCCATGCCCGGGCAGCAGCGGGCAGCGCACCGTGAGCCCGGCGGCCGCGAGGAACTCCCCCCACGACCGCAAGCTCTGAGGCGAGCCGGTGAACCCGTGCACCAGCAGCACGCCAGTGCTGTCCGCGCCGCCCAGCTCGAAGGGCTCCGCGCCCGGCAGCACCGGGCCGAAGCTCGCCGCCGCGCCAGCGGATGCCGCCGTGGTACGTCCGGCACCAGCCATCTGATCCGCCTTCCCACGTCAACGCGTCGTCCGCCGAGAGCCAAAGGAGGTGCGAAAATGATCTTCTTTCGCACCTCCGGAGGCTCCTGTCCCCAGAAGCACGGGCAGGAACACCCCGGTACCGGAATGCTCGCACGGCGCCGCCGGCCAGACCACGGCCACCATGGGCGCCGCACGCCCATGGTGAGGCGCCGGCGGGCCCGACGGCGCGGTTTCCAGGTCACTGGCTCAGGTCACTGGATATGACCGGGATTGACCCCAGCTCGGGATAGGATCTTGGTTGGGTATTCGCGGAATACCGGACCGTGGGGCAACGAGCCGTTGTTCGGGCGGCAAAGGACGTCAACTGGTGCCGGCGCGGGCGACGACGACCGCCTGGTTGGGTCGCGGGAGTGGCCTGGCGGTGGACCGATGGTGACGAGGCCGGGTGCGCGGACTCCGGCGGCGGGGATTGCTCCCGGGCGCCCCCTCGGAAGGCTAGGGTCGTTTCGACCATCGGGCGCGGCCACGGCGCGACGATGGCACCGTGATGCCGGGGACCCACGATGGTGGGGAGCCGGACGTTGGGGAACCGGATGCTGGGGAACCGGACGTCAAGGAATCACGGTGCGGACGGACCGTGGCACAGGGTCCGGGCGCCGGGAGGGCGGGTGGCCGCGGCGCGGCCGAGCAGGGAGCTGGCGTGTTCTACTGGATGCTCAAGGTGGTCCTGTCCCCGTTCCTGCGCACGTTCTGGCGGCCCTGGATCGAGGGGCCGGAGAACGTGCCCGCGGAAGGGCCGGCGATCCTGGCCAGCAACCACCTGTCCTTCCTCGACTCGATCTTCCTGCCGCTGATGGTCCCGCGGCGGGTGACGTTCCTCGCCAAGATCGACTACTTCACCGGCAGCGGGCTGAAGGGCCGGGCGAAGCGGATGTTCTTCAGCGGCGTCGGGCAGCTGCCGATCGACCGCAGTGGTGGCAAGGCCAGCGACGCCGCGCTGCGTTCCGGGGTGCGCGTCCTGAGCCAGGGCAAGCTGCTCGGCATCTACCCCGAAGGCACCCGCTCGCCGGATGGCCGGCTCTACCGCGGCAAGATCGGCGTCGCCAGGATGGCCCTGGAAGCGAAGGTGCCCGTCATTCCCGTCGCGATGTTCGGGACGTTCGAGGTCCAGCCGCAGGGCCGCACGATCCCGCGGATCCGCAAGGTCGGCATGCGCATCGGCCGCCCGTTGGACTTCAGCCGCTACGAGGACATGGCCGACGACCGGTTCGTGCTGCGCTCGATCACCGACGAGATCATGTACGAGCTCATGCAGCTGTCCGGCCAGGAGTACGTCGACATGTATGCCCAGAAGGCCAAGGACGACCTGGCCACGGCCCGCGCGGCCGCGACGGCCGCCGCGGCCGAGGCCGGGGTTCCTGCCGGGTCCGGGGTTCCTGCCCGATCTGCGAAGCAGATCGGGGAGGTCGGGAAGCCGGGCCGGGAGGTCGTGAGCGCCGGCGCCAGCGCCGCCGAGGCATCGCCCGCTGGTCCGGCCAAGCCAGCCAAACCAGCCAAGCCGGCCGGCACACCCAAACCACCGAAGCCAGCCAAGCCGGCCAAGCCGGGCAAGCCGCCGGCCAGGCCCGCCACATTCGCCAAGCCGGGCAAGTTCCCGAATCCGCTCGCCAGGGCGACGGGGGCGCCCCCGGCCACCGCAACGGCGCGGGCCGGCGCCTCGGCCGCCGAGCACCCCGCGACGGATGTCCCGCCGCCGCGCCCGCAGGCGCCGGAGGCCGCCGTCGACCTGCCTCCCGACCCGCTCCAGCGCTGAGCATCGCGACAGTCCTCGTGCCCGAGCCTTGGCGCATTCTCCGGCGGGCCGACGGAAATGCCCTCGCCCGGGCCGCGGCACCGGGTAGCCGGCGCGCAGACGTGACCGCCCCGGCAACCCCTGTGAGCCCTGGCGCCCGGTGCGCCCAGGCGGCTGCCGGGCGGTGTCGACCCACCGACCCGCGAGACGGTGAACACGGCAGGATGGGGGACGTGGGGGCACATTCCTGGCCAAGCCGGGCGGCGGGGCGAGGCGCCCGCCGGCTCGCCGTCGGCGCCGTCCTGGCCGGCGTCCTGTTCGCGCTGGCTCCGGCGTCGCCGGTGCTGCCGGCGGCGGGGGCGCTCGCCGCCGGGACGCCTACGCGGTCCCCCACCGCGCCGACGGCGCAGGCGCCGCCCGGGACGGTCACCCGGACCAACGAGTACCTGACCGACGCCCAGGGCCGGGTGCTGGTGGTGCACGGCCCGACGCTGCCCGCCGGGGCGACCCCCGGCGACACCGACCTGGATGCCTGGGTCGGCGCCGGTTTCAGCACGGTCGGGGTGACGGTTCTCCTGACCGCCGCCGGCGGCTTTCCCGACCCGCGCCCCGGTGCCAGCTCCTCCATCGCGGGCGACCCCGGCCTCACGCAGGCGGCGGCGGTCGTCCGCACGCTGACCGACCGGGGCTTCCGGGTCGTGCTGCGGGTGGCGCCCGCGCCCGGTGGCGGGGTCGCGCCCGCGGCGGCGCTGACGGCGGCGGTCGGCCGCCTGGCCACGGCGTTTCGCGGCACCGGCGGGCTGGTCGGCTACGAACTCACGGCCACCGAGGCCGCGCGTGCCCCCGGCGCGGCGGCCGCCGTCGTCACCGCCGACCCGTTCCACCTGCTCTGGCGCGAACGACCGGCACCGTTCGACCGGACGGCGACGGTCGCGGTCAACGACCCGGCCGGCTACCTGACCGGCTGGGCCGGCACCGGGGACGGCGCCGTCGCCGCGTTCACCGCCGCCGCCGACGGCAACCAGATCGGCTGGCTCTACCCCGCCGGGGCCGGCGGCTCCCCCGGTGCCGCCGCCTTCCCCGCGGCGCTCGCCCGCCCCTACCCGATCGCGGTCGCGGGTGACCTGTCCGAGTTCGGCGTCGACGGCGCCGGCACGTTCACCCTGCGCTACGACACGACGCTGCCTGTCGGCAAGCCGGCGCCGGACGGGCTGCTCACCGCCGTCAGCCTGCCGGCGACCGCCTACCCGACGGGCTACCAGGTCCAGGTGACCGGCGCGAAGGTGCTCTCCAGGGCCGGCTCGGCGCTGCTGTGCCTGGCTGCCGAGCCCGGCGCCACGGCGGTCTCGCTCACGGTCACCCGCGCCCCGTCCGGCCAGGCGCCGGCCCCGCCGCCGGCGGCGAGCGCGGCGGCGTGCCCGGCCGTAGCCGCCGCCCCCACCACCGGGACACCGGCCGCGGCTCCCTCGGGTGGCGGCGGCGAGGCGAAGTCCGCGAGCTACGACGGCCCGCTGCTGTGGGCGCTGCCGCTGCTGGGCGCGGTCGGCATGGGCGCGCTGCTCGGCGTCCCGTTCCTGAAGCTTCGCCGGCTGCGCGCCGGTTCCCGAACCCGCGTGGCGGCCGGCCACGGCGACGCCAACGACAGTCACGCCGCCGTCGGCGACGGCTATGTCGACGACACTTACGCCGACGACGGTCATGCCGTGACCAGCGCCGGCCACGGCGCCGCCGGCCGCGCGGTGCCGGACCATGGCGCGGCCACCTACGGCACCGACGCCGACGGCCCAGGCGCCCCCATTTCGGACACCTACGTTTCAGACACCCACGGTCCAGGTGTCCCGGGTTCAGGCGCGCCCGGTGGTGATGCCCTCGACCAGCTGTACCCCAACACCGCGTACGCCGGGCACGGCGGCGACCCGGCGCGCGCCGGGCAGGAGATCGCCGGCACCGTGGAGGACTCGCCGTCCAAGCCGCCCGACGCCCCCGGAGGCAGGCACCGGGCCACCCGCCGGTAGAGCCCACCGGCCGCGGGCCGCGGCGCCCTTCTCCCGGGCGCGCCGCGGGCTATTTCTCGGCCGGGGCGCCGTAGATGTCGGTGACGGTGTCGGCGAACCTGTCCATGACGGCGGAGCGGCGGACCTTCAGGCTCGGGGTCAGCTCGCCGCTCTCGACGGTGAAGTCCACCGGCAGCACGGCGAACTTCTTGATCCCCTCGGCGTGCGAGACGGACGTGTTGGCCGCGTCGACCGCGCCCTGCAGGTCCGCGAGCAGTTCCTGGTCGTGGACGAGCTCGGCCGGCGGAGTGCTCGCGAGGCGGCCGTGCGCGGTGAGCCAGGGCTCCAGCGCCTCCTCGTCGAGGGTGAGCAGCGCGGCGACGAACGGGCGCCGGTCGCCGATCACCATCGCCTGGCTGATCAGCGGGTGCGTCTGCAGCCGCTGCTCCAGCGGCGCCGGGGCGACGTTCTTGCCGCCGGCGGTGACCAGGATCTCCTTCTTGCGGCCGGTGATCCGCAGGAAGCCCTCCGCGTCCAGGGTGCCGAGGTCGCCGGTACGAAAGAAGCCGTCGGCGTCCAGCGCCTCCTTGGTGGCGGTCTCGTTGGCGTGGTAGCCGCTGAACAGCAGCGGGCCGCGGACGAGGACCTCGCCGTCGTCGGCGACGCGGACCGTCACCCCGCCGAACGGCCGGCCGACCGTGCCCATCTTCACGTGACCTGGCTGGTTGGCGGACAGCGCGGGCGCCGTCTCGGTCAGGCCGTAGCCCTCCAGGACGACCACGCCCAGGCCGCGGAAGAAGTGGCCGAGCCGTTCGGACAGCGGCGCGCTGCCGCTGACGGCGTAGCGGACGCGCCCACCGAGGACGGCCCGCAGCCGCGTGTAGACGAGCCGGTCGAACAGCGCGTGCCGCAGCCGCAGGCCGGCACCCGGGCCGCCCGGGGTGTCGAGCGCCTGGCTGTAGGCGATCGCGGCCTTCTCCGCGGCGTCGAAGATGCGCCCCCGACCACTCGCGTGCGCCGTCTGGCGCGCACGCGCGTGGACCTTCTCGAAGATCCGCGGCGCGGCGAGCAGATAGCTCGGCCGGGACTTGGCGAGGTCGTCGACGAGCGTGGAGACGTCCGCCGAGTAGGCCAGCGGGAAGCCGACCAGGACCGCCACGTTCTGGACGAGCCGGGCGAAGGCGTGCGCCAGCGGGAGGAACAGCAGCGTCGACGGGTCGCTCTGCTTGCTGAACAGCTCCGGCAGGTGCGCCTCCGCCGCCAGCACGTCGAACAACAGCGCGCCGTGGCTGAGCTCGCAGCCCTTCGGCCGGCCGGTGGTGCCCGACGTATAGATGATCGTGGCCAGGCTGTCACTGCGCACGCCAGCGCGCGCGGCCGCCAGCTGATCCGAGGTGACCGCGGCGCCATCAGCGCGCAGGGTCTCCAGCGCGCCGTCGTCGATGACGAGGACCTCGCGCAGCGCGGGCGTCCGGTCGCGGACCTCGGCGACCAGCTCGGCGAGCCGCGGCGTCTCGACCACCGCGAGCGTCACCTCGGCGTCGGTGACGATCCACTCGATCTGCTCCGCGCTGGAGGTCTCGTAGACCGGCACCGTCACCGCGCCGGCCATCCAGATCGCGTAGTCGAGGACGGTCCACTCGTAGCGGGTCCGGCTCATCAGCGCGACGCGGTCGCCAGGCCCCACCCCGTGGGCGACGAGACCGCCGGCCGTCGCCATGACCCGGTCGAAGAAGTCCCGGTACGTCATGTCGACGAACTCGCCGTCGACCTTGTGCCGGATCACCACCTGGTCGGGACGGTCGCGGACTAGCTCGAAGACGCCGTCGGTGAGGGTCACGTCGTCGGGCAGCGTGACCAGGGCTGGTGAGGTGAACTCGGGCACCGGAAGGGCTCCTCGGTTTCGCGGGGCCGGTTGCCTCGGCCACGTCGGCACGCGCACGGGGCAGGTCGCGCGGGTGGGCGGTCGCGGGTGGGCGGGGTCGCGGGCAGGGCATGTCCCGGTTGGCGGGGCCAAGGTCAGACGTTAGTCCGCGCGCGAGGGTGCCGGCGAACCGCGCGGCGCGCCCGACCGTCCGTTCCAGCCATCCGAAACCGGTCCGAAACGGTGGCGTTCCTGGAAAGGAGACGCCCCGGTTACTGCTCAGTAGCATGACGCGTACCTGGTCCGTCGGGCATCCGTTTGCGGCCCACGGGGCTCTAAGCTTCGGACATGCGGGTCCACGTGGTGAGCGACGTGCACGGACGGGCGGACGCGCTCCCGGCCGCCGCGGAGGGCGCCGACGCGTTTGTCTGCCTAGGCGACCTGGTCCTGTTCATCGACTACCACGACCACGGCCGCGGGATCATGGGCAGCCTGTTCGGCGCCGACGCCGTCGGCCGGATGATCCAGCTGCGCACCGAGATGCGATTCGACGAGGCCAGGGAATGGTCGCGCGGGCTGTGGGCCAGCCTCGAGGGCGACCGCGCCACCATCATGGAGACGGCGATCCGCCGTCAGTACGCGGAGCTGTTCGCGGCGTTCCCGACGCCCACCTACCTCACCTACGGCAACGTCGACCTGCCGCACCTCTACCCGGAGTACCTGCGCGACGGCGTCACGCTGCTCGACGGCCAGACCGTCGACATCGGCGGGCTGCGCTTCGGGTTCGTCGGCGGCGGCCTGCGGACCCCGATGAACACGCCCTACGAGATCGACGACGAGACGTTCGCCGCGAAGGTGGCGGCGGTCGGCGAGGTCGACGTCCTGTGCTGCCACATCCCGCCGCACGTGCCGGAGCTCGTGTACGACATCGAGGCCGGCCGGTTCGAGCGGGGTAGCGAGGCGGTGCTGGAGGCCATCCAGGCCACGCAGCCGAAGTACGCACTGTTCGGCCACGTCCACCAACCGCTTGTCGACTCTTTGTATATTGGCTCGACGCGCTGCGTGAACGTCGGGCATTTCAACGCCCGCGGCACGCCCTTCGTACTCGAGTGGTAGGCCAAAGAACATGCGATCATGCTTCTCCTCGCATCTCCGGCGGCCCACCACGGGGGCACGGCGGTAGGCCAAGAACATGCGATCATGCTTCTCCTCACATCTCCGGCGGCCTGCCGAGAGGTGCAGCGGCAAGCCAAAGGAGGCACAGTGTCGCCCGGCCGGCGAGGTGAGCCAGGCGACTTCCGGCTGAAGGCCAGCCGGCAGCTGGAGTGACGGGTCGGCCGGCGAGGCCCCGATGCCGGTCGGGTAGCGTCGTCGATCGATCGGTGACGGTCGCGCCCGCCCCGGCACGGAGCGGCCGCCACCAGCCGAGGGAGGCGTGGGCCGGAGTCACTCCGCCCCTCCTCCGGAGGCATCCAGAGGCCAGCCGAAAGACGTGCGACCCTGCTCGCGTCGCACGCCGGGAGGCTCGCGAGGGGGCCGGCCACCAAGCATGCGATCATGCATTTCGTCGCATGTGAGGCGGCCTCCCCAGGGAACACCACGGAATGGGTGCGATCATTCAACCGATCGCGGCCAAGGTGACCTGGCCGATGCGTTGGGGACGTCGTTGCCGGGGGCCGGGTCAGCCCCAGGCGGATCTGGAGGTACTAACAACGATGGCCGATCACGCACGCGCCTCGATCGTCATCAACGCCAAGCCCGCGACCGTGATGGCCACCATCGCCGACATCGCGAACTACCCGACGTGGGTCGGCCAGATGGAGCAGACCGAGGTTCTCGAAGTCGGCCCGGAGGGCCGGCCGAGCCGGGCCCGTTTCCGGGTGAACGCCGGCATCGCCAAGGACGAGTTCGTCACCGAGTACACCTGGTTCGACGACGAGAAGGTCACCTGGACGCTCGTCGAGGGCCAGGCGATGTCCGCCCAGGACGGCAGCTACACGCTGCACGACCTCGGTGAGAGCCGGACCGAGGTGACCTACGACCTCACCGTCGAGCTGAAGATCAAGATTCCGGGCCTGCTGCGCCGCAAGATCCAGGGCGGCATCGTCGACGCCGCTCTCAAGGATCTCAAGCGGCACGTCGAGGCCTCGCCGGCGCTCGGCGCCGGCGCCTACCCCGAGAAGTTCTCGGACCTCGAGAAGAACGTCGAGAGCTGAGGCTCGTGTGCGGTGTGTGCTGTTCACCGGTAAGGGCGGCGGAGGGACCACGACGGTAGCCGCGGCGAGCGCGACGCTCGCCGCCCAGCGCGGCCACCGGACGCTCCTGGTCTCGTTCAACCCGGTCGGGGGGCTCGGGGCCACGCTCGACCACCCGGTGGCCGGCGAGCCGGTCGAGCTCGAACCGGGGCTGTTCGGCCAGCAGGTCGACCTGCAGGACTCGTTCGAGCGGCGGCTGGACGCCGTCCGGCCGCTACTGGACGCCGCCTGGACGCGCGCCGACCTCGACCCGATCGAGACCGAGGAGCTGGCCGGGCTCACCGGCGTCGGCGAGACGCTGGCGCTGCTCGAGCTGCGCGACCAGCTCACCTCCGGCCGCTACGACCTCGTCGTCGTCGACGCGGGCCCGGCGGCCGACGCGCTGCGGCTCCTGGCGTTCCCGGAGACGCTGTCCTGGTACTGCCGCCGGCTGCTCCCCCCGGACGGGCGCTTCGTGCGCTGGGTCCGCCCGTCGCTGGCCCGCTCGGCGCGGCTGGCCGCCAGGGTCGGCCACCTGGCCGAGCCGGTCTACGACGTGCTGACCCGGCTGCGCGCGACCGCGGCCGAGCTGCGCGAGGTGCTCAACGACCCGGCGCGCACCAGCGTGCGGCTCGTGCTCACCCCGGAGACGGCCTCTGTGGCGGTCACCCGGCGGGTGTTCACCGCGCTCTCGCTGCACGGCCTGCCCGTGGACGCGCTGGTGGCGAACCGGGTGATCGGCCCGAGCGGCGGTGACGTCTGGCGGGCCGGCTGGGCGGCGTCGCACCGTGAGCAGCTCGGCGAGATCGAGGCCGCGTTCGCGCCGCTTCCTGTGCTGCGTGCCGCCTACCGGGGCGGCGAGCCGGTGGGGCTGGAGGAGCTGGCCGCGTTCGGCGCGGCCGCCTACGGGTCGCTCGACCCGGCGGGCGTGCTCGGCGCCAGAGCGGGCGCGGACAGCGAGGCGCCGCTGGTGGAGCGGACCGAAGAGGGCTATTCGCTGTCGTTCGGCGTGCCGTTCGCCGACCGGGGCGAGGTCGACCTCGCCCGGCTCGGCGACGAGCTGGTGGTGACCGTCGGCCCACACCGGCGGCTGCTCCCGCTGCCCGCCGCGCTGCGCCGCTGCGACGTCCGCGCCGCCTGGCTGCGCGACAACCGGCTGGTTGTCGCGTTCGTACCCGACCCGGACCAGTGGGTGCGGGCGTGACCCAGAGCTCACAGCAGAACACCCAGCAGACCTCCCCGATCGGCTCCGCCGGTCCGGCGGGAACCTCGCCACGGGCCCAGCCGGAGCCAGGCACTCTGGCGCAGGAAGCGGCGCTGCTCACCGCCGCGGTCCGCGAATGGCTGACGGCGCACGGCGCCCCGCCCGCCCCCGCGCGGGCCGGCGCCGCCGATGACCCAGAAGCGGAGGACGCCGCCGCCGACTGGCCCGGGACTGCTGAGGACGCCTGGGGCCCCTCCGGGCCGGAGGACCAATGGGACGCCCGTCAGGACCCGGCCGGCGCGTACCCGCCCGGTGTCGCCCAGGACGACCCGTTCGACCAGGAGCAAGGCGACGGCCCCACGCCCGGCCCGGGGCCACGCCACGGCCCGCCCTGGGCGGTGGGACCGGGCGAGACGCTGTGCACCGGCTGCCCGTTGTGCAGGCTGCTCGCCAGCGTCGCCGGCAGCCACGCGGAGGTCCTCGGGCACCTGCTCGCGGCGGCGAGCTCGCTCGCCGCCGCGGCCCGCGCCGCCTGGCCGCCCGCAGGCGGCCCCGGCCAGGGCACGGGTGACCAGCACGACGACCCGCCGGGCTGGCAGGCTTCTCCACGACAGACCGCGACGCAGCAGACCCGGCCGGCCCGCGGCCGGGTACAGAGGATCGACATCGGTGAGTAGCACGCACACGACCGGCACATCCGGCACATCCATCTCGTCCGGCGCGCCCTTTGCGCCCCCGGCCTCGCGCACGTCCGGCATGCCCGGCACCGAGCCGGGCGCGCCGCCCCCGCCGCTCGCGCCGGCCGGCGGCGCGCGGGGTCTGGCGATCGGCGTCGACGTCGGCGGGACGAAGGTGGCCGCGGGCGTCGTCGACGAGCACGGCCGGATCGTCGGCTCGGTGCGCCGCCCGACCCCGGGGCACGAGCCGGCGCTGGTGGCGGACACGATCGCCGAGGTCGTCGGCGAGCTGCTCGCCCGCCACGCCGTCGGCCTGGAGGCGCCGATCGGCATCGGCGCCGCCGGCTGGCTCGACCGCGACGGGGCGCGGGTGATGTTCGCGCCGAACCTCGCCTGGCGCGACGAGCCGCTGCGGGACATCATCTCCGACCGGCTCGGCCGCCCGGTGATCGTCGACAACGACGCGAACACGATGGCGTGGGCGGAGTACCGCTTCGGCGCGGGGCGCGACTGCGCCGAACTGGTCTGCGTCACGGTGGGCACCGGGATCGGCAGCGGGCTGGTAGTGGAGGGGAAGGTGCGCCACGGCGCGTTCGGCGTCGGCGCCGAGTTCGGCCACATGCAGGTGGTACCGGCCGGGCTCCCGTGTGGCTGCGGCAGCCAGGGCTGCTGGGAGCAGTACGCGAGCGGCCGGGCGCTGGTCCGCCACGCCCGGGAGATCATCGGTGGCTCGTCGGCGGCCGGGCGGCGGCTGCTCGAGCTCGCCGGCGGCGACCTGGGGCAGTTGACCGGCCCGGACGTCACGACCGCGGCCCGCGAGGGCGACCCGGCGGCCATCAAGTGCTTCGAGGAGGTCGGCTACTGGCTCGGCCAGGGCCTGGCCAGCCTCACCGCCGTGCTCGACCCGGCGAGGTTCGTCATCGGCGGAGGCGTCTCCGACGCCGGTGAGCTCCTGCTCGGCCCGGCCAGGGCCCAGTTCCGCGCCGCCCTCCCCGGCCGCGGCCACCGCCCCGAGGCCGAGATCGTCCTCGCCGACCTGGGACCCGACGCGGGTTTCGTCGGGGCGGCCGACCTGGCCCGCACAGTCACACTGGGCCGCGCCTAAACCGACGGCGCGCACCTGGGGTATCGGGGCGGGCGTCGGACACCAAGATGTCAACGCCGTCCTAGCCCGTCCCGCGCCCACATCCGCGTACGCGGATGTCGTTCTGGCGAGCAATGTACGCAACCGAGCCACAGAAGGTGACAGCGCATCGGCGCTGCGCCAACGCCACCACGTCACCGACCCGAACTCAGCCCCGGCCACCGCCAAATGCCTCAGCCCGGAACCAGCCCAAGAGGGCG
>NZ_MBLO01000101.1 GCF_001854805.1 Pseudofrankia coriaricola | reverse complement strand
CTGGACTCCACCACCGCGAGATCACGGTGGTCCAGGTAGGCGGCGGCGATGCTCGCGTTGTGGGCCCGGTACCAGTTCTGGGCCGTCGGTGCCGCGACGAACTCCAGCCACACCTTGACCGCCGGTGACGACAGTTCGCCCGTCATCCCGCCGGAGCGCGCCACGGCCTCGCAGCCGTCTCGGAGCAACCGGTCGTTCACGGCTCGCCACCAGCGGCTTCCCGGAGCATCCGCCTCCGGCGGGTTCAGCACCCCGCGCTCGACCTGCCACCGCATGAACGACACGGCGGCCCGCCGGAAGGGGAGATGACGGGGAGCTCGACCGAACGGCCCGAGGTAAGTACGCGCCAAGAGCGCCAACCGGTCCCCGGGGCAGTCGCGTACCGCCGCGACCTGTGCCGCCGCCCAGTGCGGGGCATCCCCGTCCGTCAAGGCGCCTCCCGAACCTGGCCCATGGTGAGTATTACCGGACGCTCGGGAGTCATGGTGTCCTAACGGCCCTCCTACGGCACAAGGCCCTCGACCTCGACACCCAGCTGGAGGAGCACCAGCAGCACCCGCTCCGGCACGACCTGCAGCTGCTCTCGCCCGTGATACTCGCGCTGAACACCGCGCTTGCCCAGTGACGTCGACGCGGCCCGGGCGCTGCCCGACACCCCGGACGCCGCCGCGGGTGACGACTCCTACCCGGTCACGGTCTGGGCCGCCTTCGCCGTCACGGTGGCGGCGCTGGCCGGTGACCCGGCCTGGGCGCTGCGCGCGGCGGAGCGGGGGATCCCGGCGGATCCGGAGCTCACCTTCGTCTTCCTCGGCAGCTACCAGCGGCTGGCTCGGTGCTGGGCCCGCGCCGTGACCGGCGAGGACCCTGCTAGCGCCGCGGCGAAGCCCCGGGCATCATCGCCGCGGCCCTGCCGACCCGCCCCGCCCGGGACTGGCCACCTGGTGCGGGCTGCTCGCCGAGATGTGACTCGCCGCCGGGATGCCGGTCGAGGCCGCCACTGCCCTCGACCGGGCCGACCCCCTACCTCGACGCTTATGGCCAGCGCTACCCCGAGGGTCATGTGCTCCTGCCGCGGGCCCGGCTGCTGCGCGGCGAGCCCGTCGCCGTGGTCCGGACAGCCGCCGAGCGGGCTCGCGCGTTGTCCATCGAGCGCGAGGCATACCTGTTCGCCCACCGTGCCGAGGAGTTCCTGGCCGAACCGGAGTAGGCGCCAGCCGGCCCCGATCGCCCCATCGCGATCGCCGAGCGGCTTGGGCCGCACGGATCGGCAAGCTCAGGTCCCGGAAAGCGCCTTCAGATGTGAGTTGGCGCCCCGGATGTGGAACGCCAGCCCGATGCCCCAGCCCACTATCGACCACAGCGGCCAGAAGAACTGGTCCCGGGTGAGGGTCGCCCACAGCACGACCTGGATGACATTGGCGACGATGTACCAGAGAACATGGACCCGCAGGCCCCACTTGATGGCGGACTCACCCTTTCCTGATTTCATGCGCACAGAGTAGATCAAGGCGCTTGACGAGCAGTGAATTGCCGCGATCAAGTTCGGCCAGACAGCCCAGCGCGACGACATCACCCTCGTCGTCCTGCGCATCGCATGAGCGTGGAACGACTCCTCCGCTGCCCACGCGCCTCGTCCGACGCGGCTCGTGATCCCTCGTGCCTGCCAGCGCGTGTTGTCGGTCCCAGCGCTCCGTTCGCGCAGGTAGCGGCCCGGCCGGGATGCCTCCTTTGCGCGGCCGTCGGGTGCCGGGACGACTGAGAAGTCGCCGTTCACTCCGTCCCGACTTCGTTCACTCCGCGTCAAGTACTCGCCTCTACGCTCACGACCATTGACTGCTACTGCCGGCGACCGCGAGGACTAGGCGAAGAAGTCCTGCCAACCGACCTCGAGGCTTGATCATCCGACACTGCCACCTAGTATGCCTATCTTCACGGGAGGAAAGTGCGCCATGCCCTACTATCGTGATCAACTCGAATGGAAGGGTCAGCAAGAATTTCTGCCACGTAGGCTCCGCTTGGAACCGAACGACGAGCCGGCCGAGGAATTCTGGAGTTGGCGCGGGCACCGGGTGCACCTGGATCGCTACGCGAAGCCCGATGCGCCAGCCAAAGTAGTCCTGCATCACGGCGTGGGTACCAATGGCCGCCAGATGACCCTGATCGCCGGTGCGCCGCTGGCCAAGATCGGCTACGAGACGGTGGCTCTGGACAATCTCGGCTACGGGATGACCGAGACGGCTGCGAGCACCACCTGGTCGTACGAGGACTGGGTACAGGTGACCCTCGATTTTCTCGTCGCCGAGAAGGAGCGCGATCCCCGGCCGATCTTCCTGTACGGGCTTAGCGCGGGCGGCATGCTCGCCTTCCACGTCGCGGCGAAGGCGCCGAAGGGCCTGGTCGCGGGAATCGTCGGCATGACCTTCATGGACATGCGGAACCCGTCGGTCATGCGAGCCGTCGCCCACGACCCCGTGACCGGCGTCGTCGGCGTGCCGGCCTTGGGCGCGCTGCGCAGGCTCGGTCTGGGACGAGTCCGCCTCCCGATGGCGATGGCCTCCAAGATGAGCGCCCTGGCCAACGGCAAGGAGGTCATGAAGGTTCTCATGCGAGACCGCACCTCCGCCGCGAACCGGGTCAGCCTGAAGTTCATCGACAGCCTGTCGACCTACACGCCCGCCATCCCGCCGGAGGAGTTCAGCGCCTGCCCGATCCTGCTCACCCAGCCGACCGAGGACCGCTGGTCACCGTTCTGGATGGCGGAGACCTTCCTCGCGCGGATCACCGGCGTTCCGGTCACCGTCGCCCAGCTGGAGAACGCGGGCCATCTGCCGTTCGAGGACCCTGGCCTGCGGCAGATGATCGAAGCCATCGACACCTTCGTCACCGCGAACGTGCCTGCCGCCGCCGGACGCTGACCAGCCCGACGACAGGAGGTCGATCATGCTCGTTCTTGTTACCGGAGGTTCCGGGTTCGTCGGCGCACACTGCATCCGCCGATTGCTGCGCGAGGGTCATCGGGTCCGCGCCACCGTGCGCTCGCCCCGACGGGAGGCCGCGGTGCGGGCGATGCTGGCGCCTGGCTCGGAGGTTTCGTTCGCGCTGGCGGACCTGACCTCCGACGACGGCTGGGCGCAGGCAGCCGCCGGCTGCGACGCCGTGCTGCACGTGGCCTCGCCGTTCCCAGCCAAGGCACCCAGACACCCCGACGACCTGATCGTGCCCGCTCGGGACGGCACGCTGCGGGTGCTACGCGCCGCCCGCGACGCCGGGGTCCGGCGCACCGTGCTGACATCCTCGTTCGCCGCGATCGGCTACGGCCACCGGGACAACACCCGGGTTTTCACCGAGACGGACTGGAGCGATCCGGACGGTCCAGCGATGGCCGTCTACTCGCGGTCGAAGCTAGTCGCCGAGCGGGCCGCCTGGGACTTCGTCGACCGGTCAGGCGGCGGAATGGAACTGGCCGTGATCAACCCCGTCGGCATCTTCGGCCCGCCGCTCGGCCCGGACTGCTCGGTCTACGTCGAGGTCGTCGAGCGGCTGATGAACGGCAAACTGCCGGCCATTCCTCAGCTGACCGTCGGCGTGGTCGACGTACGCGACGTCGCAGACCTGCACGTGCGCGCGATGGCCGTGCCCGCCGCTACCGGCGAACGGTTCCTGGCCACCGCCGGGGTGATGTCTCTACCGGAGATCGCGAGCCTGCTTCGCACCCGGCTCGGCCCGGCAGCCCACCGGGTGCCGACCCGGACAGCACCGGACTGGGCGATCCGCCTCGGCGCCCGGGTGAACCCTCGGTTCGCGACGATCGTCCCGGACCTCGGCGCGGTGCGCGAGGCCTCGAGCGCGAAGGCACGCGACGTTCTGGGCTGGCGACCCCGGCCGATCGAAGAGACGATCATGGACACCGCGGCCGGCCTGGCCGACCTTGACCTGCTCCGCGACACGACACGAACAGCCGCGGCATAGCACGGTTTTCGCGTCGACCAAAAGTCGCCGCGCATCGAAGCGTCGTCCACCGTCTTACGGTCGCTACTTCGTTTCCCCCTTTGGAAGGCAAGCGTGACTACTTCGGGAATACCCGTGCTCTTCATTCACGGCCTGTGGATTCACTCGTCGTCGTGGACGCCGTGGCTCGACCTGTTCCGGTCCGCCGGCTACGAACCGATCGCCCCGGGCTGGCCCGGCGACGGTGACACCGCCGCGCAGACCCGCGACCGGCCCGATCGTCTCGCCGGCATCGGTCTCGACGACGTCGCCGAGCATTACGGCCGGATCATCGCGGCCATGGCGCGGGAGCCGGTCGTCATCGGCCACTCCGTCGGTGGGCTCGTCGCCCAGAAGCTGAACGTCACGCACGCTCTCCGCGCGGCCGTCGCGATCGATCCCGCGCCGATCAGGGGCGTACGGCCGCTTCCGCTGGCTCAGCTGCGTTCGGCGTTTCCCGTGCTGCGCCGACCGGGCAACGCCGCACGGACGGTCGCGTTGACCGCCAAGCAGTTCCGGTACGGATTCGGCAACGCGGTGTCGGCGGAGGAGTCCGACGAGCTGCACGCGCGTTATGCCATCCCCGGACCCGGCCGGCCAATCTTCGAGGTCGCCACCGCGAACCTCCGGCGCCGGTCGGCGGCGTCGGTCGACACCAGGACGGAACGCCGTGGGCCGTTGCTTCTCGTCTCGGGACAGCAGGACCACACCGTGCCCGACGTGGTGACCCGCGCGGCGCACCGGCTCTACCGGCACTCGCCGGCCGTCGCCGACCTGGTCCGGATGCCGGATCGTGGCCACTCGCTGGCCTTCGACCACGGCTGGCAGGACGTCGCCGGCCTGATCGAGGGCTGGTTGAGTAGGCAGTTCGCGAGTTCCACCACGCCCAGGTCAGCCATGACATAGGGGCCTCGTGGGCGGGTCCATGCCTCGTCGACGCAGGGCCCACACGCGTAGTGCACGTAGCTACCGGCTCCGTGGAGAGCGGAGCAGGCAAGGCATGGCTCGATCGCGGGCGTTTTGGTGTGACAGCGTCGAGATCCGGGCGCGCTAGGATCGACCTATCCGCCTAGGCCGTACGAAGTGGGCACACGACGGTGGCGTCATGTCTGCCGGGGTCAGAAGCTTGGATTTGCCGATCCTTCCTGCGGTCGCCGGCGGTGAGGATCCGCCGGTCGGCGGGTCTTCGCTGTACCTGCAGGTTCTCGGTCCGTTGCGGCTGTGGCGCGACGGGGTCGAAGTGGCTGTCGGCCCCCCGCAACAGGCATTGCTCCTGGCGCTGCTCCTGGCCCGCGTCGGCAGGCCGACCCGCACGAGCGAACTGATCGACCTGATCTGGGGCGGTGACGTCCCCCTCAGCGCCATCAACATCATCCACAAGTACGTCGGCGCGTTGCGAAGGGTCCTCGAACCCCTGCTCCCGGCTCGTGGCGCCGGCTCATTTCTGCACCGTCGCGGCGATTCTTCCTATCTCTTCACCGCCGCCGCCGGCACGCTGGACCTCGTCGCCTTCCGGGAGTTCGTCGGCGCGGCCCGAGCTGCCCTGGCTCAGCAACGGGACGACGCGGCGCTCGATCGCTTTGTCGAGGCGCTCGGCCTGTGGCGTGGCCCGGCGGGCGACGGCATCGCCGATGGGCCGAGCGCGACGGCGCTCTTCGCCGCCATCGACGAGGAGTTCTACGACGTGTGCATGGCAGCGGCTGAGCTCGCCGTGTCGATGGGCCGGCCGGAGGGGGTGCTCCCGGCTTTGAAACTGGCCGCGTCGATGGCCCCGTTCCACGAACCCGTGCAGGCCCTTCTCGTCAGCGCCCTCGGCGCCGCCGGACGCCAGGCCGAGGCGCTGTCGGTGTTCCGCGCGATCCGCGAGCGGCTTGCCGGCGAACTCGGCATCGACCCGGGTCCGGCCCTGAGGGAGGCACATCGGCGCGTTTTGGCGCAGCCCTCGGCGTCGCCCCTCCCAGCGCGAACGGATGACCGAGTACGGCCGGCCGCGCCGACCGGTCTGGTCGGCCGCGCCGAGGAACTCGCTGTCCTGCGACGCACGGTGGCGAGCGCCCTCGGGGGCCGCACGGGGATCGGCATCGTCGAGGGTGAACCGGGCGTAGGCAAGACCCGCTTGCTGGAAGAGGCCGCCGCCGTGGCCGACCGGCACCGCGCGCTCGTCGTCTGGGGTTCCTGCATGGAGGGTGGCGGGGCACCGGCGATGTGGCCGTGGGAACAGGCGCTGGGAACGGTCGTCGGCAGTCTTCCCGAGCCGGTCCGGGCCACGTGGCTCGCCAGCGAGCTCGGCGTCCTCCTCGAGCCGCGGGGCGACGCCACCCGGGCTGTTCCCGACGGCAACGCCCAGTTCCGGCTGTTCGAGCAGGTTGTCGCCCTTATCGGCCAAGCCTCGGTACGGCGGCCGACCCTCCTGATACTTGATGATCTCCAATGGGCAGACGTGGCCTCCCTACAGCTGTTCAGCCATCTGGCGGCCCGGCTGCCCCCCGGGACGGCGATCATCGGCGCGCTTCGGGACCGGGCTCCCACTCTCGCCTCGGTTCTCTCCCAGGTCCTGGCCTCCGCCAGCCGCCTGCCCGGTCACCGCAGGATCCGGCTCGGGCCACTCGCGCTGACCGACGTGGCGGAACTCATCCGCCACGAGGCCGGCCACGATCCCGGCGACGCCGTCACCCGTGCCATCTACGCCCGTACCTCTGGAAACCCGTTCTTTGTCCGTGAACTGTCCCGGTTCCTCAGCGAGGCCGGCGCGCTCAGCGATGGCGACGCATCCGCGCAGGCCGGGGTCCCGTCCACCGTGCGCGACGTCGTCCGCGGCCGGATGGCCGGCCTCGACGACCGCGCGCGGAATCAGCTGCGTCTCGCGGCGCTCATCGGCCGCGACGTCGACCTCACACTGCTTTCCCGCGCCGCCGGTGTGGACGTCGCGGACTGCCTCGAACGCCTCGACCCGTTGCATGCTCTCGGTCTGCTCGAATCGGGACCGGATGACCCGTCCTCGCTACGTTTCGCGCACGACCTGGTTCGCGAATCGGTTTCCGAGACCATGACGAAGCAGCAGATCATCGGGCTGCATCTGCGCGTCGCGGACGCGCTCGAACAGACCCATGCCGACGATGAGGCCATCGCCGAACGCCTCGCCTACCACCTGTGGGCCGCCGGCCCGCTCGCCGAGCCGGTTCGCACCGCGGAGGCGCTGATTCGGGCCGGGCGTCGCGCGGCGTCCAGGCTCGCGTTCGAGTCCGCCGACCGGCAGCTACGGTCCGCCGTCCAGGTCACCCGGACGTCCGGGCTCCTAGGGCTGGAGTTCTCCGCCCTAAAGCTGTTCGCCATCGTCATCAGGAGGCAGTCCGGGTACGACGCCTCGACGTTCGATCTGCTGGAACGTGGCGAATATCTGGCCCGCGGTCTCGGTCGGGAGGCGGAGGCCGCCGAATTCCTCTTCATTCGTCTGATGGGGGCCTACACATCCATGGGGAAGGACCGCGGGAGATTGGCCCGCCGGATGTACGAGCAGGGTCAGCCGTCCGCGGATCCGGTCGTGCGACGTTACGGGCGGCAGGCCTGGGGCTTGCATCAGTGGGACATCGGCAACATCGGACAGGCGTACCGGTCCTTCACCAGTGACGACCACCCCGGTGACGACCACATCGGTGTCGCCGTGCCGGAGGATGAGATACCGCTACGGCGGGATGGCAGCATTCGGGGGGAAGGGCCCGGGTGGCAGGCTGTGATGACCGCGTTGCACGGTCATGTAGCTCCGGCGCTGGCCTTCGTCGACACCTGGGACGACCCAGGCGATCCGTACGCCGCCTCGATCTGGGTCTACTACACCACCATGATCGCTTGCATGGCCGGTGACGCGGCCCTGGCGCGACGGGCCTGCGAACGATGGGTCTCCGCCGGGCTCGTCCGCCTCCGCTCCCGGATCGACCCCTACATCCGGCAGAGCTGGTGCTGGGCACGTGCCCTCACAGGCGATGATCCCGCCGGGGCGGCGGCCGAGGCCGAGAGCCTCCTGGCCGCCGACCTGCTCGACCCGCCGCGGTGGGGAATCGCCTACCACTATGGACTGATCGCCGAGATGTGGCTGGCGGCCGGAATGCCCGACCGGGCGGCCGCCGCCCTCGGCCGGGCCGACCAGGCCGTCTGGGACCACGGCCAGCGGTACGCCGAAGGGCTGCTCCTGCTGCTCAAGGCGCGCTTGTCGCAGGCTCGCGGCGAATCCCCAGCCGCGATTCGAGCAGCCGCGCAACGGGCGTACTCACACTCCACCGCTTGCGAGGCCCACCTCTTCGCTCAACGATCCGAGCGCTTCCTCGCAGAACTCGACGCCGACGACTGACCGCGCTGACACCCGCATCGCGTGCGCCCTAGCCTCGAGCTGACGCTGGGTTAGTTGAGGAGGATGCGGTGGCGGAGGAGGGGAAGCTGGCTCGGCCGTGCATCTGCCGCATGATCCGTTTGGTTTTGGTGTTGACGCCTTCGGCGTCGCCGTTGTGGTGGGGCAGGGCGAGGGCGTTATTGATGGCTTCCGGGTCGAATTCGACGCCGCGGGTGAAGGTGCGCAGGTGGGGCAGATCGGCGGCGCGTGTCGGACAGCGGTGATCCATTCGGTGAGCTGGTCGGCATTGCCAGGGCGGGGTTGGAGCAGGTCAGCGAAGGAACGGATCGAGCTGGCGAGGTCGATCCGTTCCGGGCAAGCGGTGGCGAGCTCGTCGAGGCGGGTGCGCTGGCTGTCGTGTAGGGCGTCCGGTCGCGTGAGCAGGAGCCGGGCGACGCGGCGCGGGGAGATTGCGGGCCGGTCGGCCTCGACGCGTCCTTGGGTGATGTAGCGGGCGAGGAGGTTGAAGCTGCCCTGGCAGCCAAGCGTTTTGATCTCCTCGAACAGGCGCGGGATCGGGATTGCGGGGTCGTCGGTGCGGCGGCTGGCTATGTCGACGAGATCCCGTTGTCACTTACGAAGCCAAGCGGCGTTTCAGATGCTCGCGGTAGGGATCGACGAGGGTGGGCAGGTATTGCGGGGCGCGTTGGAGGCGTTCGGGTTCAGCGACGCGGGCGTAGCGTTTGATCGTATTCAGGCCGAGGTTGAGCCGCCGGGCGCATTCGAGCAGACCGACGCCCTGATCGAGCAGGCCGTGGACTTGGTGCCAGCGTTCCCGGGTCGTCTGCGCGCGGGGTCCGTCGTTCAGCGGCGGGCCGTTCTTCGCCCAGCAAGCGCGCGATCCCCCCACCCGGATGCGACCCCGACGGCTACATCGGCCGGACCCTCCTCGGCTGAGCAACCCGACAGGGGCCAGGCCGGCGGTAAGAAGACCGAACTTTCAGATAGTCAGTGATCATCTTTTCGCTCTGCTGGCATACTCCAGATCCCGCAGCAGCCGCTGCATCCCGTCGGCGACACGTCCCCCGCCCGCTCCGCGAGCGTCCACCCACTCTTACGATCAAGACCCGCGACCAGCAGCCCCGACACACACTCGACGACCCGCCGCTGCGGCGCCGCCCGCCCGAACCTGCTGCCGACCCGAGAACACAGCCCATCCAGCTGAACCGACCACGCCTTCACCACCACGGCAACGATCACCCCGGAAGATCATCAATCGCCATTGCGGTACTAGGATGGACCGGATCCTCCAAGGCCTGTTCTCGCGCACGGCCTGTCGCCCGCTGTGCACGGATGGCCTCCTCGGTGACGAACGGCTGGTCATGGCGGCGACATGGGAAGGCTGGGGCGTGGGGCCGGACGACCGGAAGAAACTGTTCGACCAGGCTCGGGAGCTGGCGCGGCGCGAGGTGAGCCTGCCGCGGGCCGAGCGGCTGTGGACCGAGGTCGTCGACGCCTACCGCCACGCCGTCGCGGACGCGAAGGTCCCGGACCCTGAGGACGAGCGACAGCTGGCGCGGGCGCTATGGCGGCATGCGATGGTGCTGCACGCGCTCGGCCGGCCGGCCACGGGACTGCGGCCAGGACACGAGGCGGTCGCCCTCTTCGAGCGGCTGGAGAACGCGGTGAGCGCCACCTACCCGAGGGCGACGGCGCTGCGTGACCACGCGCTTGCCGAGCTCGTCACCGCGCTGGCCGACGTGGGAGAGATCGCCTTCGCCGCGGCACAGCCCCGGGCGCGCCTCCGCCTGCTGGAGCGTGCGATCTCCACCGGGCTCGACAGGGCGGGGCCAGCTCTCACGGCCGGGCGGCGAGTTCGCCGCGCGCTCGGCAGCGCTTACCACAACCAGGCTGTCGCCCTGCTGGACCAGCATCTGAAGAATGCGACGCCCCACGGCGACGCCCTCGCCGCCGTCTCGGCCGCGTCCCAGGCGACCGAGCTGCGCCAGGGGCTCCGTGACGACGACGACCCCCAGACGAGCTGGGAACTCGCGAACAGCTACGGGGTCTATGCGCTGTGTCTGATCGCCGCGGCGGACCTGCGCCGCGCGTCCATGGTTATCCGGCAGGGGAACAGGCTCGTGGCCGCCCTCGGGCCGGACGCGCAGGAGCCCCGGCAGAGGCTGGGGGCCGCCGCGGCCCTGCTGGCCGCGGCGAACACCCGGTCTCGTGGCCGCTGGAGACCGAGTCGCCGGGGCTAATACTGCAACGGCACCTGATGACTGGGGGGATGATCTGTGTCGTGATGGTCGAGGCGTCGGCGGCTGAGCTGGACGGGCTGTGTTGCATAGGGGCCGGTTCGGGCGGTCTGAGCCGCGCGTCGGCGTGTTGCACCCGGACGACGATCTGACACGATGACCCGCACGCTGCTCACCGCGGCGGCGCTGCGAGCGCCCTGATCACTCGGAAACCCGCAGGACCGCTCGCACGCAGGTCAGACCCGATTCGCCCGCACCTTGAGACCTCAACAAGGCATCGTAGATCATCATGCCGAGGGGTCGGTCGCATCCGGCCGCATCGCGGTCGCTCACACGCCCCATCCAGGAGAACCGTCACACCGTCCCCCGCGACGGATGATCACTGAAGTCGGTCGACCGTGTCGAGCGTTTTGCCGCAGATCACGTCACACCGTCCTCCATGGCGGATGATCGTTGAAGTACCGGTGATGCGGGCGGCTCCTACCTGTCTCGTGGGTCGTACCGTCCTCCAGAACGGAAGCCAGCCGTTGTCGACCCATGCGGTTTCTACGTTGGGGTCGTCATACCGTCCTCCAGGACGGATGATCACTGAAGCACCACACCCGGGGTGGCATACACGAGGGCCTTCTGGGCCGCCCCGTCCTCCAAGGCGGATGATCATTGAAGCGGCGTGATCGTGTTGGTGAACAAGGCCAGCTTGTGGGCGTCGCGCGGTCCTCCGAGACGGACGATCACTGAAGCATCTGCACGAACGCCGCGATGATCGGAATCAGGAAGTCGCACCGTCCTTCGGGACGGACGATCACTGAAGCATCTGCACGAACGCCGCGATGATCGGAATCAGGAAGTCGCACCGTCCTTCGGGACGGACGATCACTGAAGCGACGTGACGATCTAGGGGGACCAGGCCGACGTCGAGTCGCTCCGCCCGTTAGGACGGACGATCACCGAAGCACCGTCGTGCGCCGCGACATCCTGATCGCGCCGAACGTCGCTCCGCTCGCTCGGGCGGATGATCACTGAAGTCGGGGACGCTAGACGGGCATCTCGCTGTCGACACTCGCAGGCCGCACCGGCCGCTCCGCCGGCAAGGAGAGACGATCATTGAAGCGGCGGGATGCAGATCCAGTTCGCCTACGACCCGGCCTCCGGTCGCACGTCCGCACGGTCGGACGATCATTGAAGCCAGGTCGCGTTGGCTAGGGCGCTCCTGCCCAGGTCGGTGATCGTCTTTCGTCTCTGCTGGTGTACACCAGGTAGGCTGGCCGTGAAAGACAGTGCTTGGTGGACGTGGTGGACGTTCTCGGTGGGTTCACGTCATTGTGGATCATCGGTTGGGGTTCGATTCCCTGGAGTGCGCGCCTGGTCGAGGCAGGTCAGAGCCCCGCAGCCGCTTTCGTGGCGCGGGGCTCTGGCGTTTTCGGACGCCGGCGGGAGTGGCTCGTCTCGCTGCGGTCCGTGGCCGACCAGACGTGACCATGGCCTATGGGTATGGGCCTTCGGTTAGACGGCTTGCTCGGGTTCGCCGTCTGGCGGCGAGGCGCCGCGTTCGATCTTGGTGTGGGTGTCGGTGCGTAGCTGGGTGACGAGTCTGCGGGCGACGGGGGCGCCGACGTGGAGCCGTTTGCGGAGGGTCTCTGCGGAGATAGGGCGTTGGTGGTGTTGCCAGTGCAGGACGTCTTCGGCTCGGGCTCGGTGGAGGGAGCCGGCCATCCGGTCTAGGCGTGCGGTAGTGCCTGTCAGCCTTCGGCCAGTGGGAGGATCCGGGCAAAGGTGGCACCAGCGTCGCGGGATTCGTAGATGCCATCGCTGGTGGCGACGAGCAGGTGGCCTTCGTCGACGGCCGTCATATCGGGGGTGTGGATGTGGCCGCAGGCGGTCACGGCCGGGCGGTGCGTCACTCTCGGCCCGGGGCCGTGGGGGCGAGCCGGTCGGGCCGCCACCGAGGGGTTCGGACGGCGGGTAGTCCGCTGGCGGAATCCGAGGGCGGGAGGGGAAGCCCTCGATGCCAGCGGCGGACGTCGTGGATGGCGCGGCTAAGGGGTGAGGGCCGCGCCTGCTGCTACCTACATGAAGAGTTCTGGAACGTGCTCGGAGAAAAACGGGACGGGTCGGCGGCGAAGGGCCAGCGCGGCCGACGTTGTGTCCGGGCCGGAAATCACCGCCGCCGAGAACGGCTGGCGAGCGGCACCGCTATGCCGTCGTCTTGTCGGGCGTCAACGGGCCCCGGGGCTTCGGGAACTCCGTGAGCGGCGGTCCCGCCAGCGGGAGCTGGCCGGGCCGCCAGGCCACGTCCGCGAACCCGCAGGGGAGGGGTTCGCGGGCAGGTCCGCCTGAGCGGGGCAGCCGAAGCCGGCCGAACGTAACGCTCAGGAGGAAGCCCTCCTCGCCCGCCGCGCCTTCCTACAGGACGCGGCCGACGAGGTAGCTCGTGCTCCAGATCGTCTGCAGCTGGACGACCGAGCCGGAGTGCGGCGCGGCCCACATCTTCCCGTCGCCGGCGTAGATGCCCATGTGGTAGATCTCGCCCGGCGCGCCGAAGAAGATCAGGTCGCCGATTTCCTTGTGCGCCTGGTCGACGTGGACCGTGGCCTCGTACTGCGCCTCCGCCGTCCTCGGTAGGTTGCGGCCGAGCTGCCGGTAGACGTACTGCACCAGGCTGGAGCAGTCGAACGAGTCCGGCCCGTTGGCGCCGTAGACGTAGGGCTTGCCGGCCTGCAGCGACGCGAGGTAGACG
>NZ_MBLO01000100.1 GCF_001854805.1 Pseudofrankia coriaricola | reverse complement strand
AGCTGTCGGGTTCGGGCTGGGCTGCCCGGCCCTCGCGCAGCAAGCACGCGATGGGCTTCACCCCAAGGCCCGCGCCGGAGGGGGCGCTGGCCGGTCATGCGAGGTGGGTCCCCCGCTCCTGCCCGAGGTGACGACTCGGAGGGGACACCGGGACCGCGGGCAGGATTCGGCGTTCGGTCCGGTGTTGGACGTGACGTCGTGAACGAGACTAGTCCATTTGGATACGACGATGCGTAGTAGGTAGCACGGACACGCCTGGTCCCACGAGCTGTCGGTTCCGGGCCCCACGAGCCGGTGTCGTGACGGGTGTCGCCGAGAGTCACCGGCTACCCAGAACAGTAGAGGCGGGCGAGATGGTGCCGACCATTGACTACCGTGCATAGTTGAAAAACTACGTACAGATCCCACATTGGGGCCGAGAGGCCACAGAAGGCGGCACGAGTGGTACCTAGCCCGGGGTGGTGACGCCTGCATCCCTATGACGAGCGGGCCTACTCGCCGGCTCGGCCGGGCCTTGCTGGGTTGGTGGTGTTATTTGGGCACCAGTTCCGAATCTTAAGGACCAAAATCCTACAGAGGATGTCTGGGAAGGGCATGGGTGACAGGCCGGTGAGGCGGTGCAGCAGGATCGGCTGCTCCTGCTCGACCACGTCGCCGGCGCCCGCCGGGAAGTCCGTGCCGTCCAGCGCGTTCTGGAGGCGATCATCGTTCGCATCGGTGGCGAGTAGCTGCTACGCAGGCCGCTGGTGCAGGTACAGGCGGCCGGCTTCCCGATCGAGCGGCACGAACGATACAAACGCGGGATCGTGGAGCGACTGGTGGCCCGCAATCCCCAGGCGGCTCAGGCCACCGCGCGGCCTGAGCCAAAGATCGGTTCCGACCTCGATGCCGACGCTGGCTGACCGGTACCCGGAGATGAACGCCTCCGACAGGCCCGATCTGCGGACCCTGACCGCTCCTTCTGCTATCGACGTGACCACGCCCGCACATCCCGATCACTGCACGTGGCCGATGGATGGTGGTGTTCGGCGGCGTAGGGCGAGCACGGCGGGGTGGTGGTCGACCTGGAGGGTGACGAGTTCGACGGCGAAGTCGCGGTGGAGTAGCTGTTCGACCTCGAACTGGGCAGACGACGAACGGGCTGTTACCGCGTGTTGGGTCGCTCGCCGCGGTCGAGTACGACGTGGCGGGTGCGAGCGCATTGGCGGCACGCCTCCCGGACGTGGAGACCCTGCGCGTCGATGCGCCCGGCCGACCCGCTGCCACCCCACCCTTTCCTATCAATCACACCAGTAGTACTACTATCTGGCGTCGTTGCTGCGGTGGACGCGTCCGAGGGCGCGGCGAGGGAGGGGACGCGGTGCCTGCTCAGGGCGGCGGTCGGTGGTCGCTTGACGGACTGTGGCCCAGGAGGTACGACCTGGACGCCGAATCGGGACCGGGCACGGCGACCAGGGGGTCTACGCGCCGCCGGATGACCGAGCCTCGGCGTCGGGCAGCCACCGTCGCCCTCCTGGCCAGCGGAACATTGGCCACCTCGATGACGGGCTTCGCCGCGGCCACCTCCGACACCCCCGGCGACGACCAGCCCACCGCCGACCCGATCATGCAGGCATCCACACTCGGCGCCTCGATGTTCGGCAACCAGCCGGCCCCGCAGGACGCACCCGACGGCGTGGCACTGGCAGCGGAGATCGCGAACCCGACCCAACAGTTCACAACCCTGACCATCACGCCCGACAAGACGACGATCAGCCCCAACGACCAGGTGACCTTCACGGTCCACGCCGCGGCGGCGACGACCGGTGCACCCGTCGCGGGTGAGCAGGTCAACATCGTCGTCGTCACCGGCACCCGCTGGTCGAAAAGCGCCATCCTGCGAACCGACGATGACGGCGACGCCCGCATCAGCGCCCGCCTGCTGAGCACAACCACGATCACCGCGGTGTTCGACGGAGACGCCGCGCTGCGCCCCTCGACGGCGGAGGCCGCCACCGTCGTCGTCCGCAGCCCCACGGCAGGTCCGGGCTCCGGGCCGGGAGGCATCGCGACGGCGATCCCCCGCAGTACCATCGGCGAAAAGGCCGTCTACCTCGCGTCCCTGCAGGCCGGCAAGCCCTACGTGTGGGGCGCGACCGGCCCCAACGCCTTCGACTGCTCCGGCTTCGCGCAGTACATCTACAAGCAGCTGGGCCGCTACCTGCCACGCACCGCCCAGCAGCAGTACAACGCGACGATCCACGTCCCGCAGTCCGCCAAACAACCCGGCGA
>NZ_MBLO01000099.1 GCF_001854805.1 Pseudofrankia coriaricola | reverse complement strand
CGGGCCTGCTGCGCTGCGGACGGTGCGGACATCGGATGACGGTCAGCTACCACACCCCGGCCAGCCGGTTCCCGTCGCACAACTACCACTGCGGCTACCTGCGCGCCACCTACGGCACCGGCCGGCTGTGTCAGCACCTCGCCGGCCCGGCGCTCGACCGCTACGTGACCGGCCAGCTGCTCGACGCCGTCGCCCCGGCCGCGTTGGAGGTCTCCCTGACCGCGGCCGCCCACGCCGAGGCAGACCGGGCCGAGCTGGACACCCTGTGGCGTCAGCGGCTGGAACGCGCCCGCTACACCGCCGACCGCGCCCGGCGCCAGTACCAGCTCGCCGAACCGGAAAGCCGGCTGGTCACCCGCCAGCTGGAAACCGACTGGGAGACGGCGCTGGCCGACCTCGACCGACTGACCGCCGACTACCAGCGCTTCACCGAGGCCCACCCGCAGACGCTCACCCCCGACGAGCGCCGGGCCATCACCGCTCTCGCCCGCGACCTGCCCGCGCTCTGGAACGCCCCGACCACCAGCCAGACCGACCGCAAACAGCTCCTACGCACCCTGATCGACGAGATCACCGTCGCGGTCGTCGACACCAGCGAACTCGTCGAGGTCACTATCACCTGGGCCGGTGGGCACCAGACCCACGGCCGCACCACCCGCCCGGTCGCCCGCCTCGACCAGCTCTCCTACTACCCCCACCTCGTCGAACGGATCACCGAACTCGCCGACGCCGGCCACTCCAGCCGCCAGATCGCCGACCAGCTCAACACCGAGGGACTACGCCCACCCAAACGCACCACCCGGTTCGGCCCCGGACAGATCCTCACCCTCACCCGCCGACTCGGCATCGGGATCCACCACCCCCGCGACACCTCCACCGCCCTGGCCAACCCCGGCCCCGGCCGGTGGTCGGTAGCCGGCCTCGCCGTCGCCCTGAACATGCCAACCGCCACCCTCTACAACTGGATCTACCGAGGATGGATCACTGCCCAGCGCCACCCGGACGGCAGATCCTGGATCATCCTCGCCGACGACGCCGAGATCAGACGGCTCCGCGAACGCCGTGACCGCCCACCCGGCTACTACACCCGAGCCCGCTGGACCCAACCCCACCCGGCACAACCAGACCCGAGCACGAACGGAACCCAGACATGAAAAACGATCACAGCTTCAGGAGCACCAACAGTGGCTCACTGAGACTGTGATCGGCCACCACAAGACCGACCTCGGCGAGGGCCGGCCTGTCCTGCGCTCGAAGACCCCGAAGCTCGTCGAGCAGGAGATCTGGGGCTACCTGCTCACCCACTTCGCGATCAGCGCGCTGATCTGCTCGGCCGCGACCACCGCCGGGATCGACCCGGACCGGGTCAGGTTCAAACGCACCGTCAGGCTCATGCGCAGACGGGTCGGCGACCCGTCCTTTTCCCCCTGAACACCGTGACCGGATCCTGCGCCGGGTCCAGACCGACATCACCCGGCGCCCCAAACTGAACAAGCGACGCCACCGCAGCTACCCCCGCGTCGTCCGGCGCGCCCGCCACAACTCCTACCCGGTCAAGAAACCCGGCCAGCACGGCAGCCGCCACGACGCACCGCCGACCGTCCGACTGGCCAGGAGCATCGAACTTCGACCGGTTCCGACACCCGTCGACCCCGGCAGCCGCGGCGGCCCGGCATCACCACGAGCAGCCTGATCAACTTAGACTACGTGGCATTGGGTCAAGAACCGACGGGACCTCTTCGATCAGGCGGAGATCTTCCGCCAGTACGCGAGACTGTACGTCCACGAGAACCGCTATGGCGGTGGACGCGCCACCGTGAACGAGCACGCCGCCATCACCGATGCCACAGTACACCGTGACGCAGCGCTCGCAGAGAAGCTTGTAGGCGCCCACATCGACAGGAGCGCCAGCGCGACGCTCGACGCGTGGAACAGCCGCAACCACGAGGACCACAGTGCGTAACCGGCGGTTCGCAACACCCCCTCCGGCCGAGGGTCCAGCCAGCCGCTGCCGTTCATAGTCGAGTCCAGCCTTGACAATCGAATCCTGCCGCGCCAGTGTTGGCACGCACGGACAACGGTCAAGGGAGCCCACATGCGCGGCATGGACGACGTGCGTAACGAACTGTCGCCGTCGGCGCGAACCCTCGATGCCACAGATGGCGCTTAGGGGGATAGGCGAGCAGCTGCGAAGCTGGCTGGCCAAGCGTGTCCTGCCTGGAAGCTATAAACCCGTCTGGGCATGGGCGGCGACACCGACCCCCAGTTCTCGCGAGATCTCGCAGCCCAAGGTTCGCTCGGCATGAACCTGCCTGTCGAGTACGGGGGCCGGGGACGGTCTGCCGTCGATCGGCTGATCGTAGTCGAGGAACTCTTGGCAGTCGGTGCCCCGGTCGGACATCACTGGGTCGCCGATCAGCATTCCGTGCCCCACATTGCGGCGCATGGAACCGAGGAGGGGCGAAGTGGAAATGGATACCAACTCGGTTCTTGAGCAGAGGATCTAGACGCCGGCTGGCATCTGGCTTGCCAAGCTCGCCGCTCACCGATCTGGTGAGAGACGGAACCGCGAAACGTAAAGGAGGAGTTCACAGCATGAATGTTCGACGGGTTCTCATCGGTACCAGCCCAGGCGGCGAAAGCGTCGTGATCAGCGATGAAGTGGCGCCACGAAGCCACGACTTCGTCCACACGCCTGGTTCCGGCTATGCCATCGTCTGGGACTCGCCCGCCGAACTGCAGTTGCCATTCGACGGCGTCGACCGATCCCTCGAAGTCGACACCTTCTTCCCTCTGCCGGGGGAAACACGATTCCTGGCCATGACCATCCCGCCGGACGCGCTATCCAGCAGCGCCGACTTTGATGCCGCCGCAGCCGCGGCGGAAGCCGCGCAATACACGCCCGGGGCAGCGGCGATCTTCGAGGCCGACAACCCCGGCATGCATGCGACCCCAACGATCGACTATAGCATCGTGTTCGATGGAGAGGTCTGGCTCGCGCTCCCCAGCGGAGAAGAAGTCCACCTGACCCGAGGCGATGTCGTGGTGCTCCAGGGCGCGCGCCACGCGTGGCGAAACAAGTCCGACCGCCCGGCGACCATGTATGGGGTCATGATCGGCGCCCACAAATAGGAACCGCGCAAACTGAAGCGATGTGCTAGACGCCTGGAGATGAGACATGGAGTTTCACGTACAGATCGCGGGATCTCTCACTGCACCGGAGGAGATCCGCATCGCGGAGTCGCTTGGCTACACGGGGGCGTGGCTGGGGTGTTCACCGGCACTTGCCGGCGACGCATTCACGTTCCTCGGCCTGGCAGCGGCCCGGACCGAGCGGATCAGCCTTGGTCTGGGTGTGATAGTGCCGCACCTGCGTCACATCGCTGACGCGGCAACTGCCTTATTGACCCTCGACGCGCTAGCACCGGGCCGCGTCATTGCCGGCGTCGGGTCGGGGTTCACGAGCACCGCTCTGCTCAACCGCAGACCGGTCCGCTGGGCCCAAGTCGAAGCGTACGTAGCCGGCCTACGCGAGTTGATCGCTGGCCGCGAGATCGACTGGGACGGCACACGCTTCGGCCTGCTCCACAACGGCTCACTCGGCATCAAGACGCCCGGGGATGTGCCGATCTGGGTTGCCGCGCACGGACCAAAGGGCCTCGAAATCGCGGACCGGGTCGCAGATGGAGTGATCACCAGTCCGGTGCATGGCTCCCGCATCACCTTCACCAAAGGTCCCTCGGCGGTGGCGTTCTACGGAACCGTCCTCGAGGAGCGTGAAACCCTCGATTCCCCGCGAGTGTTGGACGCGGCTGGCCCCGGAGCGGCGCTCGCCTTGCATCTCGGCGCCGAGGGTCTCGGCCCTTTAACTGGAAGCGAGGAGGAAATCGGCTTTTCAAAGAAGCTGGCCGATTTCCCGCAGGAGCGCCGGATGGTGGAGATGCACCGACGCCACACCATCGGCCTGAGCGATCTGGACCGCCCGTTCGTCACGCCGAACGCCATCCGCAAGGGGACGATGACCGGCACCCGCGAGGAGATGCGCGAGACGCTCAAGCATTTCGAGGCGACCGGCGCGACGACCTTGATCTACGGCCCCTTCGGATCTAACGTTACCCGCGAACTCGAAGCTTTCGCCGACGTGGCTGGCCTCTGACTATTCCGTATCACCTGAAGAATGGCAGGCACATGAGCGCGTCACAACAAACTGACTCCACCATCGAGGAAAGTCAGGCCGTGGCCTACCGCAGCGTCTGGACCTTCATTCACCGCACGCCCCACCAGCTGGGATTCGTCACCGTCGGAGGCTACAGAACCCGATACCTCGAAGCCGGTGAACGTGACCGTCCCGCAGTCATTCTGTTGCATGGCGTGGCGGGCAGCCTGGAAAACTTCACCGCGAACATCGCGGCATACGCCGAGCACTTTCATGTCGTTGCCATCGATATGCTCGGCTGCGGATGGACCGACAAACCGGATCGGCAACTCACGGCCTACGACTGGAGCGCGCATGTCCGTGCGGTCATGGACGAGCTCGGCATCGAGCGAGCGTCTCTCGTAGGCGTCTCTCTGGGCAGCTGGATCTCGGCTCGCGTCGCTCAGGACGCACCCGATCGCGTCGACCGGATCGTGATGATCTCGCCAGCCGGCATCATTCTCGATCTTCAGGAGTTCCGGGACCGGCTTGCCCTGACGCGAAGCAGCAGAGCCAAGGCGAGCACGGACGTCACCTGGGCGGGTATCCGAACCGTTTTCGAGCAGCTGATCCTTGACGATGCGAACGTTATCGACGACGTGGTCGCAGTCCGTTTCGGTGTCTACAGTGACCCGGCCATGCAACGTGCGATGCAGTTCGTGATTCCGGATACCGAAGAAGGCATCTTGACCGATGACGACTGGCGTGCGTTCCCGCATCCGGTGCTCGTCATCGCCGCAACCGACGTTTCGAACATCTACCTCCGCAATGCCTACCGCATCGGAGAACTCGCTCCAAAAGCCGAAGTGTTGGAGATGACCGGCTGCGACCACTGGGCGCAGTTCGAACGAGCAGACGAGTTCAACGCCAAGTCGATCGAGTTCCTGGGCGGGGGGTCCTGATAAGCGCTGTGCGGCAGATCCGAGCGGGAGGACGATGACGGAGTATGACGTCGGTGGCGTGCTCCGCGCCGCATTGATTACGCCTTCCACCTTGAAACAGTAAGCCGCTACACCCAAGGGATCGCCGACGTCCCCCTTTCGACCTGGGCGGCATCGGAGAGTCCGGCACTTCTGTCGTGCGTTTGGTGACCACGGTGCGACCTTCCAGAGTTCAGGCGCCGCCAGCCTAGATCGGCGCGAGGTGCCGCGGAGTAGCGCACCGTGTGAACGGACCACGATTGGGGGCCGCGATCGGCGGTCGAGCAACGCATCCGAGGAGCTGACGTGTCCGAACATGCTGTGACATCGCACGTTGTCGGTCAGGTCCTGGTCGGTGAGAACATTGGCCGCAGGCGCGCCACGCCGTCAACCGGGAGGTCCGCGAGGGGATCGCCGCAGCGCTGGACCGTTTAGACACCGGGCCCGAGTTCGCGACCGCCGTGCTGACCGGCGCTGGCGGAACCTTCTGCGCGGGGATGGATCTGAAGGCGTTTCCCACAGAAGGAATGCCCGCGGGCGGGGACCGTGGCTTCGGCGGTATCGCCGCTCGCCCGCCCGACAAGCCGTTGATAGCCGCCGTAGAGGGCTATGCCTTGGCCGGCGGGTCCGAGATTGCTCTCGCGGCGGACCTGATCGTCGCAGCGCAGGATGCGCGGTTCGGTCTGCCCGAGGTCAAGCGAGGCCTCTTTGCGGCCGCCGGTGGACTGGTGCGACTCGGTCTAAGCCTGCCCTACCAGGCTGCTCTGCGCATGGCGCTTACCGGTGAACAGATCGAGGCTCAAGAGCTGTTCCAGCATGGGCTGATAGCGCAGCTAACACCGCCAGGGGGTAGCACTCGACGCCGCCGTCGGGCTGGCCGCCGCACTCAGACACAAGCCCCGCTGGCCGTCGCTGCGTCGAAACGGTTGATCCGCGCGACGGCCAGATGGTCGACGCCGACCTGTTAGCTCTGCGGGGCGAGACCGCGGCGGCAATCTTTGCCTCCCCGGATGCCGCGGAAGGGGCACGGGCTTTCACCGAGAAACGCCCACCAATCTGGCAAGGGCGCTGAACGGTCCCTGGATGACCGCGTGCTGTCGACATCAGGGACCCAACGGAAGGACACAGGCGTGAGCGAGCTCCTCATCGAACGGTCGGGGGCGGTGGTCGTACTGACACTCAACCGACCCGAATCGCTCAACGCTTTGACGCCGGGCATGGAGCGTGCGTACTTCGACGCACTCGCCAACGCAGATGCGGATCCGGATGTCCGGGTCATCGTGGTAACCGGTGCAGGGCGGGGGTTTTGTGCCGGCGCCGACCTGTCCGGTTCGGCGACCGACTTGGCGACCGGTGGAGCCCCTCTGCCCCGGCGCGACCCGGGCTGCTTCCCCCCGACGATGGCGAAGCCGGTGATCGCCGCGGTGAACGGTCCCTGCGCGGGAGTCGGGCTAGCGATCGCGTTGCACGCCGACGTTCGTTTCCTCGCCGAGGAAGCCAAACTGACGACAGCATTCGTGCGTCGCGGCCTTATAGCTGAGCACGGCGTCGCCTGGGCGCTTCCGCGGCTGGTCGGCCGGGGTCGCGCGCTCGATCTTCTCCTCAGCGGCCGGATTTTCACCGGACGTGAGGCGTTCAGCTATGGCCTAGCCGAATTCTGCCTCCCGGCCGACCGAGTCTGCGGCGAGGCGCTCGCATATGCCCGGGACATCAGCCAGAACTGTTCACCGCGCGCCATCGCGGCCGTGAAGCGGCAGCTGGCCGAGGCTGACCTCTTGCCACCCTTCCCAGCGCTGACCACAGCCGACGCGGACACGCACCTTTCGTTCACCTGGCCAGACCTGATCGAAGGCATCGAGTCCTGGCAACAGCGACGCCGACCTGCCTTTCGAGGCTTCCCGCCGACGCCAAGTGAGCAGCGGTGAAGAGGATCATCTTCGACGTCGGTCACGAGGCGTTCCATACGTCTGTGGGCCTGTGGCTAGCGGCCGAGGTTGAGCCGGAAGAAACTCGCGACGTAGTTGATGCCTCCATCTGCGACGCAACGCAGGCTTCCGCTGGTGAGACAGGCGAGCGGTCACACATGCGTTGTCAATGTAAACCTCGCAGTTCGCTCCCTTTGCTCGCTGGTCCGTTGGTCGCACTGTACGCGCGGGCCTGGCTGACACCGGCGCGGCGATCCTCGACCGAGAAGTCAGAGCCTGGCGGCCTCCGAGTTGCCTCGGACTTCGGAAAGGGCTCAGGGGTGATGCTCAAACGGAGGTTGCCCCGGTTCAGTACGACTTGAGGTAGGTCTTGTGTCCCCAGTTGTGTGACCGAGACGCGCCGCACGGGTCTAATAGAAGGAGCACCAATGAAGGCTGCGATCTATCTGCATCCCGGCACGGCCGAAGTGCTTCGCGCGGAGTTCAGCGTGCGTCCTGCAAATTCGGGGCCGGGGCTGCGCAGGCTCATCAAACAGCGGCTGCTCGACGAAGCCCCGGAAACAGGCGGAGCCTGACTCGACGGACGTTGCATCGTTGTGTCAGCGCTGGTCTCTATATTACAGTTCAGGATCGGCTAGGCGCCGCCGCCCTGCGCCTTGTCTGACATGGGGACCGGAAAAGCGGATGAGCGTCGCGGGGTTATCGGTGGCTCGACCAGTCTCCGCAACATGGTTGGACCGGTCCATGATTCGTGAGGTCCTTGGTCGTTGTTGACTGGAGAGACGGAACCTGTTCTTGTCGTCGCCGATCAGACAAGGAGAATGGCTCAATGGATTTCGCTCACTCGCCGGAGGTCCTGGCGTTGCGAGAGCGCCTTGAGGACTTCATGGCTGAGTACATCTATCCGAACGAGGCCAAGTACTTTGAGCAGGCCGAGGTTGCCGGTCCGTATGGGCATGCGGAGGTCATCGACGAGCTCAAGCCGAAGGCGCGTGCCGCGGGGCTGTGGAATCTTTTCCTTCCCCCGGGTCACGGCGGCGCGGATCTGAGAAACATCGAGTACGCGCCGTTGTGTGAGGTGATGGGCCGTTCGCTGATGGCCTCGGAGGTGTTCAACTGTTCGGCGCCCGATACCGGCAATATGGAGGTGCTCGCTCGTTACGGTACAGCAGCGCAGAAGGAACGTTGGTTGACACCATTGCTGACCGGTGAGATCCGTTCAGCGTTTGCAATGACCGAGCCCGAGGTTGCCTCCAGTGATGCCACCAATATCGAGAGCTCGGTCATCGCCGACGGCGACGACTACCTGATCAATGGACGCAAGTGGTTCACGACCGGAGCGACCGATCCCCGCTGCCATATCATGATCTTTATGGGGAAGTCGAACCCGGACTCGCCCGATCTTCATCGGCAGCAGTCAATGATGCTCGTTCCGACTGACACGCCCGGTGTGCGGGTGATCCGGCCGCTGCCGATCTTCGGCTACTGGGGTGTGCTCGACAAAGCCTCCGAGGTCATCCTCGAGGACGTACGTGTACCGGCGAGCAATCTGCTCCTCGGCGAGGGGCGTGGGTTTGAGATCGCCCAAGGCCGGTTGGGACCGGGGCGCATCCACCACTGCATGCGGCTAATCGGCCTGGCTGAACGCGTGCTGGAACGGGTGTGTCGCCGCACCGAGTCACGTTCGCCGTTCGGGAAACCACTAGCCAAGCAGACAGTCACTCTTGAACGCGTCGCCGAATCACGCATGCTCATCGAGCAAGCTCGCCTGCTCACGTTCAAGGCCGCCTGGGCCATGGACACCAGCGGCAATAAGGCCGCCCGCGCCGAGATCGCAATGATCAAGGTCGTTGCGCCTACCATGGCATGCCGGGTCATCGATTGGGCCATCCAAGCATTCGGAGGCGCAGGCGTTACCAACGACTTCGGCTTGGCCGCCGCGTATACGACGGCACGCTACCTACGCCTGGCCGATGGCCCGGACGAAGTCCACCGCAACCAGGTCGCCCGTCTCGAGCTCCGTCGACACCGCGACACCGACCCTGCCAGAACCGGCGGCACCGCCGACGTTCTGAGCCGCGAAGCGGCTGAGCAAGGCGGTGCGGCAACGCGCAGCCGCTATCTTGCCGCCGCCGTGCCTGCAGGGCACAACTTCAAATGCGGCTGGCTGGAAAGGTCGTTGCCGTGACCGGCGGCGGGTCGGGGATAGGCGCAGCAATGTGCGCGAAGCTCGCCCGTGAGGGCGCACCGGCGGTGGCCGTGTACCGCGTCTTGTGCCAGGTCACGGCTGTCCCGCGACGCGCTGGATGTCCATGACGGCATCGTTGATGGTGGGCACGGCCGAGTATCGAGTATGAGGAAGGCCCCGCCGGGGTGCCGGCGGGGCCTTGATGCTCAGGTTGTCGTGGTGGTGCTCATTCTGTCGTGACCTCGGTCACGGCGCTGCGGGCGGCGGCGTGGTCGACGATGGTCTTGTTCTTGGCGTCGGTGGCGATGAGGGCCTGGACGGCGAGGTTGTTGACCGCGCGTGGCTGAGTCTCCCCTCGCACCGTGGAGAACATCGGTCCGAGGGCCGCGAGCTGCTCTGCGAGCCGGTACGCCGTGCCGTCGATCCGCTCCATCACGTAGAACGGGCGCCCCGATGACGTCCGCGCCATCGCACAGTGCATATGTTGCGGGCACCGGCACGCCGGTGCTGCGCAGCGCGGTAATAACGCGGTGCTCGCGGGCCATATCGTGCGCGCTCGCGAGTACGTGCCCGAGCGGCGGCCGGCGCACCACCCAGCTGCGAACGCCGTCGCTCACCTCGTAGGTGAGGTTGGAGCGCCCGCCGGCAAGCAACCGAGCCCGCAACGCCCCGGTCGCCTCTCCCGGGCAGGCGCGGTCGAACCGCGCGGCGAACCGCGCCAGATCGAGTCCGGGTAGTTGCTCCATCTCACGGCACCAGCAGCGAGAGGCACTCGACGACGCATGCGGGCTTGGGCAAGCCTCTCTATCTCGATGGTCGCCCGCCCCGTCGCCTGCGAGCCGTTTCGGTCGGCACGAGAGACGCCAGTTCCACGCCGGCGCGCACCCCGCGATCCGGAAGGGACCGGCGCCGGAAGGCGCACTTTGTTCAGCCCATAGTTCACTCCCATGGACACGCCCTCGACCCGATAGACCTGCTCCACCAGCGGCGCCACCAGCGAGAGGGTGAGGAAGCCATGCGCGATGGTGGTGCCGAATGGCCCGGCCGCGGCGCGTTCCGGGTCGACGTGGATCCATTGACGGTCGCCGTGGCGTCGGCGAACAAGTCGATCTGTTCTTGCGTGACGGTGTGCCAGTCGCTGTAGCCGAGATGGGTGCCGACCGCCTTCTCTAGCTCCGTGATACCCAGAAACACCGGCATGATCTCGCCCTCCGTCATTCAGCCCCGCAGCCCGCCGGCCACGTACAGCACCTGACCGGATACGAAGCCGGCACCCTCGCTGGCGAAGAACGAAACCGCGTGAGCGATGTCGTCGGGCGTGCCGGTGCGCCCCACCGGGATCTCCGCCGCCGCGGCCTTCGCAAACTCCGCGAAGGGGATGCCGATCCGGGCCGCGGCCGCCGCGGTCATGTCGGTCTCGATAAAGCCAGGCGCGATCGCGTTCACGGTCACCCCGAACTTGCCCAGCCCACCCGCAGCGCCGGTTTTCGGGACGGTCCACGGACCCGCCCGAGCCGCACACCGCCGGTCCAGTTCGGGAGCACCACCCTCCTCATGCGACGGAAGAACGCGCCGTCGGGCGCCGCGCGTGACAACCACTGCTGACAGCCGCTCCTTCGGCCTCGCCGAGAAGGACGGGGATTCGATGCCGTCCCGCCGCATCCAGGACGCGACCAAGTGCCTCATCAGCATCGGCCGCCCCCTTGGTCGAACAGGACCGCCCCGGGCGGGAGTCACGGCGAGAGGACGGGCGGCGGCGTGATGGCTGTTGGGAGTCGCCTTCGCTAACCGAGCGGTCCTTGAAAGGTCCGATTGGGCGATGTTGCCGTCGGCGGGTCGAGCTGCTCGGGCCACACGTCAGGGACGACCCGACGTTCGCGGGGCGACAGTGGGCGCCCGGACGAACCGACCTGCTCCAGCTCGTAGTACAGCTGCACGCAGTGCCCTTCGGGATCCACGACGTGGATGGCGAAGTCGATCCCGGCATGTATTTCGGGCGGTAGTTCGAGGACCGAGTACCCTTGTTCAGCCAGGAACCGCCGCGCGTCGCGAAGCTGGCGGTAGGAACCAACCTGCATGCCGTAGGTCGCCAGGGTGGATCGATCGCTAAGTCCGAGCTTGGCCCGCAGCGATATCGGCATCAACGTGATCGTGTGATGTTCGGTGCCGGACCGGAGGTGAACGAGACGTTCGCCGAGGCAGGTCCCCTCTTCCGTGACTGCCATGCCTAGTCGGTCGAGGTAGAAGCTTATCGACGCGTCGAGGTCCTGGACGAACAAACCGATCGGACCTGAGTTGATAACTTTGAACGGACGCGGTAGCAGCACGCCACCCACGTCGTAGGTCGCCTCACCGACGTCATTCCAGACATGCCCATCAGCGATGCTCAAACCCAAGTTGATCACATCCTGGATCTCGTCCCGTTCCGCCGGCCGCGGCAACTTCGGAGGCTCAGTGGCCCGGTAGCGACGGAAACCCGACGGCTTACTGCGCCCGTCCCACCCGATTTGTTCCATCCCATAGAACAACTCGACCGGGTGACCATCAGGGTCGGCGACATAGACGGCCCAGTTGCTGCCCGGAATATCTCTACCGATTGCCCGGATCGACAAACCGTCAGCGACGAACATCTCGTGGGCCTCAACCACCTCTTGCAGGGTCGAAACCTGGAAACTGATCTGGTTGAGCGTCAGGCCGGGCGCATTGAATCCGCGTGCCTTCGCGGCCGCGGTGTCGGCGAGAACCATCGCATGGTGGTCGGAGTTGTAGGTAAGGAACGTTCCCAAGGGTGACGGGCTGCCACCTGGTTCATACAAGTGGTCGGTTACGCGAAATCCGAGTACCTCACGATAAAAGCGTTCCGTCAGCGCGAGGTCGTCGACAGATATTCCAATGTGGCCAAGGCGCCCTAGCCTGAACGGCCGCGCACACAGCACACCACCGACGTCATAAACCGTCATCGCCGTACCTCATCCAATCGGAGCTTCAGGCGGTCCCGTTCGCCGTGTTCCCGCCGAGGAGTTCGATCGTGGCATGGTCAAGTTTCGGGCCGTCAGTCTCGCGCACGAGATGACTAAACCACAAGCTCACAACCTTTGTCCAGCTACTTTAGCTCTCCTTAGTAACAATCAGGACCCCAATTTTCTGCCTTTCTCAAAGTGATGCGGGATGGTCAGAGCCTTGCCACATCGGCGAAAGCCTCGAGCTCGCGGGCAATGTTCTCGCCAAATACGCCGTAGATCAAGGTCGTTGCACCGGAGGCTTCGAAATGCTTGAGCGTCGCGCGTATCTCCTCGCGGGTACCGGTCATCGTCCCCTTGCGGATGGTGTTGGGCGTGATGAACGGACGGTCGAGGTCGCTCAGACCGATAGCGTGCCGTCGGTGCATCTCCGCCATCCGTCGCTCAGGCGGAAATTCCGCCAGCTTCTTGGAGAAGCCGATCGCCTCCTTGCTTCCGGCTAAGGGGCCGAGACCTTCGGCACCGAGATGCAAGGCGAGCGCTGCTCCCGGACACGGCCGGGTGCAAGCGCATCCAAGGTCAATAACGCAGTTGCCGCGTCAGCGATGTAACGCAGGTGCGGGACCATCACACCCAGACCAAGACTGATGCGCTCCGTCTTTGGACGCTGCCAGACCAAGGAAGGTGAACGCATCGCCGCCAAGCGCCCGTGAGCACCCGAGCCACGCCCCCGTGTACCCGATTGATTCCGCGATCCGGATCTTCTCAGGGGCGATGATGGACGGCGCGATCTGCACGTGAAAGTCCATAGTTCGTCTCCAAGCCTCAAGCTCATCGCTTCACTTCGCGTCGTACTATTTATTTGCGCCGACCATGACCCCATACATCGTCGCGGGGCTGTCAGTCTTGTTCCGCCACGCGTGGCGCGCATCCTGAAGCACCACGACATCGCCCCGGGTCAAATGCGCTTCGCCTCCGCCGGGAAGCTCGAGCCAGACCTCACCGTCAAAAACGATGCTGTAGTCAACCGTCGGGGTCTCATGCATGTCGGGATTGTCGACCTCAAAGATCTCCCCCGCGAAGATCTCCCCCGCGCCAGGCGTGTATTCTATCGCCTCCGCCGCGGCCGCCGCGGCATCAAATTCGGCGCTGGTGAACAGCGAGTCCGGCGGGATCGACATGGCCAGGAAGCGCGTCTCGCCAGGCATGGGGAAGAAAATGTCGGTCGCAAGCGACCGATCGATGCCATCGAATGGCAACCGTAGGTCGGCGGGCGAATCCCACATGATGGCGTAGCCGTAACCAGGGGTGTGCACGAAGTCGTGGCTCCTAGGTGCTGATTCATCACTGACCACGACACTCTCGCCCGCTGGGCCGGTACCGATGACGACACGTCGTACATTCACGCCGACAACTCTCCTGTGCGCTGGCAGTTTCATCTGCGAGAGGCTTCCGCCCACGAACAAAGCTTTGCATTACACCAACCTCCGGTATCCCGGTTTCGAGAACCCACCCAGAGGCCCAGGAATTGCGGCGGCTTTCGACGCGAGCCCACACCCGCTGGGTACCGGCAAAGGCCAAGCCTCCGGAGCGGATCACGACTCGCCGCCACCTCCAGCAAATCAACTCCGCATGCTAGTGATCAACGGTGCCGTCGTCGCCCTCTGGATCTCCAGCCCGTCAATGTGGGAGTAAAGCTCGATCTCGTCGGGATCATAGGAGATCCTGATGCACGAACCGCAGATGGGCCCGTTGTTCCGCGTGCCAGACCGATGCTCGACACGCCGCGGCCATCCGCGGTCGCGATGTACCCATCCCTGTCGACAGGCACCACCCCGGCGAACAGCTGGATGAGCATCGACTTCCCTGAGCCGTTCCCGCCGACCAAGGCATGAACTTCCCCGCGATACGCGACGAGACTGGCTTTGGAGAGCACCCCCGTCCGACCGTAGGTCTTCGGAAATATTCGAACACAGCTGCCATAGCACGATCCGGCACCTCACTTGGCCCGACCTTAGAAGCGACTTCACACCTCAAATCTTGAGAGTTCCTTGGCCCAGTCGTCGGCCTGGGTCGCCGAGACGACCGCATCTGTTGACCCGATGTCGGCGCTGACACGACGGTAGAGGACTCGTCCCCTGCTGAGCCTGGCCGCTACTACCCGCCGCCGCCACGAAGTTGACTGCAGCGATCACGCCTACCGTCACCAAGCCCTTGTTCCACCGCATAACGAACTCCCTTGAAAGAAGCCTGGGCAGCCCCCGGAGTGTCCTAGACAACGGTGGCTCGATCAGATTCGATTGTCAATAGACGATTCGAGTTCACAGGCAAGAGTTCTGATCCAACATCCGAGGCGCCTGCCTGGCCGCTTCAGCGGCACTGCAGCCCCACCGTCATGGGGTGCCAGGCTTGCCGTAGGGCCGTGCGCGGCAGGATGCGGGAGCGGCGGGCCGCGTCGCTGTGCTTCTCGCTGACCGCCCCGTGGAGGGTGTCGCGCCGCCGGACGGGTCGATCGATGCCGGTGGTGATCGCCTCCAGGTCGGCGCCGGTCTCGGCCGAGCGGGCCGTCCGGCTGATCGTTTCCTCTACGAGGATGCCGCCGAGGTCGTTCACGCCGCCGGTGAGCAGTGCGCGGCAGCCGTCCACGCCGAGCCTCACCCACGAGCACTGGATATCCTGACCTTGCCGTGCGGTGTGACGCGGGTCATCGCGGGCACGACTCGGTTCTCCCGCGGGTCGGCTCGGGCCGCGCGCGACGGCGGCCAGATAGATCGGCGCGTTGGTGTGGATGAACGGCAGCCCCACGAACTCGCTGAAGCCGCTTCAGGACGCGCCTTGTTCCTCGGCTTCGTCCAGTAGGCGCTGTTTGATCAGTCGGCGCAGCCGCAGTCCAGACTTGTCGGAGCGCACGCTGAGCTCGTGCAGTTCCCCGGGGTGGGTAAGCGCCACTTCCTCCACCGCTTCGAGCGCATCCTTGTCCTGACCGAACGTGGTGATCGCTATCTGTTGGATCTTAGCGTTGAGCTCACTGTCGCCCACCTGCCAGTCACGCGCTGCCGCGAAGAAGTAGTGGGTCGTCCTCTCCGTCGCAGGAGTAAACGCGTGCAGGATCGCCCCGTGGTACTCGTGCCCGTCGCCAGCCGGACTGCGCAACGTCGTCGTCGCGATGTGCAGGGCTGGCGTTGGAACCCTGCTCTCGTTACGCCGGTCGACGAGTGAACCGGGTTTAACCCCCAGCACGGCGGTGCTCGGCGGTGCCGCCGCCGCCGGCAGATCGCGAAGCTCATACAACACGCCGTCCTCGACCCTGATGATCGGCCGCACTTTGGTCCACTCGTCGGTACCGACGGTACCGGGATGCAGATAGGAGAAGTGACTGAGATCGAGGACGTTCTCATGGCCTCGCAAGTAGTTGGCCGCGAGTGGCATGTAGCCGTCGACCCGATCCCAATCCGGATCCATCAACCATGGATAGGCAGGGATCTCGGCAGGGTCAGCCTCTTCCCGATCGCCCGTCCAAACCCAGATCCACGGCCCCCGCTCGACGACTGCGTAGGTACGCACCGCCGCACCTGCGGCGGCCTCCGGCTGCGATGGCACGTCGGCGCACGACCCGTCGGGACTGAACAGCATCCCGTGGTATCCGCACCTGATCTGGTCGCCCTCCCGGCAGCCTTTCGACAACGGAAGCCAGCGGTGCGGACACATGTCGGCAAGGGCGACCGCGGTTCCTTGTCTGGTCCGGTAGAAGACCATCGGCAGATCGGCGATCCGGCGGGCTAAGAGTTCATCGCCCACCTCCGACGAACGCGCTGCCACCCACCACATACGGCGCGGAAACGTAGGCGCGCTGCCGAGGGGCAGAGTTTCCGGGCGAGCATCCACGCCCATGGCGGCTCCTCCGTTCACAGTTCCGGACTCGGCTGGTGACGGCCGACACACTCCCTGAAGATTATCGTGCCTACCCAGGAAAGTCGAGTCATGGATCGACTCGTCCGCCTCATTTGGCTGCGAGTGGGGTGGTCGGCGCTCGATCATCGTGCCTGGGCGGACCTTCAGCTTGCCGCTTAGCCTCTGCTCTGCGCACGGCCGGGATAGGTGCTGGTGGCCCAACAACGAAGAGGTTAAGATCACGATCAGGACGTGGCTGGTCCTCGGGTTTCGTCCGCAAGGCGCTGCTTAAAATTCGGCGCAGCCGCAGGCCGGACCTGCCGGAATACACGCTGAACTCGCCCAACGGGCCCGGATGAGTGAGCGCCACCTGCTCGATCGCCTCCAGCGCATCCTTGTCCTGATTGAACGTAAAAAGCGCCATCTGCCAGAACCGCTCGTCGAGCTCGCTGTCGTCCGCTTAGGGTTTGCAGAAAAATAGGCCGTAGCTTCCCAGGATCGCCCGTCTTGGTATGGTATGGCCTAGATGGAGGACGTTCGGCGGGTGCTCGCGGCGAAGTTCGAGGCGGTGTTCCCCAGGGCTGCGACAAAGTCGTGGGCGGCGTGTCGGCTGGCGTCGTGGGCCTGTAGCGGCTACGGCTGCCGGGTGTACCGGCCCGCGACGGCCGCC
>NZ_MBLO01000098.1 GCF_001854805.1 Pseudofrankia coriaricola | reverse complement strand
CCAGCAGGGCCGGAGTCTCCCTACTGTTGCGCACGGCGCAGACCACCGGGGATCCTTCTGCTGATCATCCGGCCTCTTTATGACCAGCCACCCAGATCAACCCACATCCGATAAGCACCCTAGCCCTCTGGGCCAAGGCCGGTCAGTGTTGACAGAAAAGCCTCGACATCGAAGTGTCGGCTCTCTGTATCGAGAGGCACGGCGGCATAGGTTCGCTCGAGAAAAGCCACTACCTTCTGGCGGGGCAGCTCAAACAGCGCATGGCCGCTCGGGCTGGACACCTCGAGCGACACCGGACCGCCCCCCAGCTTCGCCGGCCACACCTGCACGTCGCCTTCTCCGGACGGCGCGTCGACGCCATCACGCAGCAGGTCGCGCGCGAACGTCCAGGTCACCATCGAGTCAGGACCGGTGTGGAGATCGAAGCGCTTACAGGTATAGGCAGGTCCCGGCTCGTCGGTCCGAACGTCCCTATCGGAGGCGGTTCACCGGCTCGTCGCCATCGAGGGCCGCGACTCCTCGGACCTGCCTCCGTCGGACACTCCGCATCGGCCGCAGCGGGGCGACCGTTCCCAGGTCTCATCACGCCGGCGCGGCCACCGGCACCGCCACCACCCCAGCTGCGCGGCCCCGGTCGCCGTCGGTGCGCTCAGAAGGAACGAAGCGATGCGCATCGAGGCGGTCATGACGTCGCCGACGGTCGTGGTGCCATCAGAGACGCCCGTCAAGGAGGTCGTGACCCGGCTGATCCGGCGCGGTTTCGGTGCCAGGCCCGTTACCGAGGCCGGCCGACCTGACAGCCGTCGGGACAACGTCGAGCCGCGCAGACACGCCCGCCGAGAGCTCACGACCAGGGTCGAGATCTAAATGAGGGGTGTTCTGGCGGCGCCGCGGCTTCCTCGGAGGCGGGCGATCAACTTGCGCAGTTCCTCGGCCCACAGCACAGACGAGGCGACGGCCACGGCAATGGCCCACTCGCGCCAGCCAAGCGGCACGGTGTGGAAGACCCCCCGCAGGAACGGGACGGTCACCAGGGCGGCCTGCATGGCGACCACGGCGACCACGGCGACGAGGGCGGCCCGGTTCGCGAAGGTCCCAGCGCTGAACACCGAGCCGGTGCCGCTGCGCAGGTTCAGCAGGTTGAACACCTGGAACAGGACGAAGGTCGTAAAGGCGAGTGTGCCGGCGACGGTCGCCTCGTCGAACGACGGCCGATCGCCAGGGGTGAGCGTGATGACGGCGATCGTGCCCACCGCCATCACTGCGGCGAGCAGGGCGATGCGGGCGAATCGGTGGGCGGTGAGGATGCGTTCGCCGGCCCTGCGCGGTGGCCTGCGCATCGTGTCCGGCGCAGGCGGGTCCAACCCAAGCGACATCGCCGGCGGCCCGTCCATGATGACGTTCACCCAGAGGATCTGCACCGCCGTGAACGGAATACCCCCAGCCACCCCGAAGATCCCCGCCACTACGAAGATCGCGACGAAGGCGCACGCCGTAGTGAGCTGGAACTTCCCAAATTTGACGATGTTGCGATAAATCGCAAGACCCTCACGAACCGCGGTCACGATCGTCGCGAAGTCGTCGTCGGTGAGAACCATGGTCGCCGCATCGCGCGCTACGTCGGTGCCCGAGGCACCCATCGCCACGCCGATGTCCGCCATCCTCAGTGCTGGCGCGTCGTTGACACCGTCACCGGTCATGGCGACTACGTCCCCACGCGACTGCAGCACCCGAACCAGGCGGATCTTGTGCTGGGGAGAAACGCGCGCGACGACGCCGAGGGTGTCCATGCGTCCGGCGAGCACGGTGTCGTCCATCCCGTCGAGGTCGCGCCCGGACAGGACATCCCCGTCGATGCCGAGCCGCTCGGCGATCGCCCTCGCTGTCGTTGCGTGGTCGCCGGTGACCATCCGGACCCGGATCCCTGCTTGTCTGCAGGCGGTGAGTGCCTCCGCGGCGGCCGGCCGGGGTGGGTCGAGGATCCCGACGAGGCCGACCAGTACGAGATCGTCGACCTGGTCGAGCAGATCGACCTCACCCAGCAGGTCGTCGGTGTCGCCAAGCATCTGTGTGCCGAGATCCCGATAGGCAAGTGCCATGACCCGCAGCCCCTGGGCGCCGAGGTCGCGGTTCGCCAGGTGCCACCGTTGCCGTGCTTCATCGTCGAGGTGGGCCGCTGTCCCATCAGCGTCGAGCGCTCTGTGCGCGCGAGCCAGCACCGCGTCCGGGGCTCCCTTCACCAGGCACCGGATGTGCTGGCCAGCACCGTCCTGGCCGGCCCCGGTTGCTGACCGTCCCGAAGCGGACGGCCAGGAGTGGAAGGTCGCCATCAGCATGTACGAGGCGTCGAACGGCACCTCGGCGAGGCGAGGGTGTGCCAGACGAAGGCGTTCGACGTCGGCGCCGGTTTTCGCGGCGAGCACCACGAGAGCCCCTTCGGTGGGGTCGCCCACCAACTCACCGTCGCGGACGGCGATGGCGAGGTCCGCTCGTTTCGATGGCCGCCACCGGCAGGCGATGCTTTCTGCGGCCGGTGTCGAAAACCTGCGGTCAGATCTCCTCAGGCATTTCTCGGTCATGCGATGCACGCGCCGTCCCGGACAGGCGGTCCCCGAGGGCGTAGCGGACGAAGCCGTAAGCGGTTCGGGCGGCCTCGACGTTGTCCTCGGCGAACTGGCCCCCGAACCGCTCCAGGATCGCGGTCTCGACGCCGTCGAGGGTGACGGTGCCGGTCAACGCCGCGAAGGCGCCCAGCAGGGCCGTGTTCGGTAGCAGGTGCCCGAGCGTGCGCCGGGCGATCTCCGTGGCGGGGACGGTCTGCAGGCGCACGGCCAGCAGGCCGTGGTGGACGGCGAGGTCGTCCAGGCCCAGTTCGTCGACGTCGTGGGAGGAGTTGACCAGGACGTAGCCGTCCGACCTCATCCCCTCGAAGACGTCTACCTGGTGGAGCAGCCTCGGGTCCTGCACGATCAGCGCGTCCGGGTGCAACACCGGCTCGCGCCGCCGGATCGGCTCGTCGTCGACCCGGCAGAACGCGGCCACCGGCACGCCCGCGCGCTCCGGGCCGAAGCTCGGGAATGCCTGCGCATACCCGCCCTGCGAGAAGGCGGCGACCGCAAGCATCTCCGCGGCGGCGAGGACTCCCTGCCCGCCAAGTCCGTGTATCCGTGTCGCGAACATGTCCGACCCCGCTTCTGCCGCCGCTGGCGTACTCGCCAGTTGCCGCGCTCGTCCGCGCCGACGCCCTTCGACCGGCGGGCCAGGGCTGTCCGGGCGTGCCGGCCCCCGAATACCGGCACTACCGACTGTCCGCTACCGGTCCGGTCGGATCGCGGTGCAGACGTCCCGCGCCCACAGGACCTATAGGTATCGGCACAGCCGCGTACCGGCACTCGCTGCCAGCCCGCCAGGCGCGCACGTGCCGATCGGGCCGTCGGATGGCGGCCCGATCGGCACGGATACGGCCTACCCAAGGCCCTTTCGCCTTCCGACCAGCGGGAAGAGGCTCTAGCCATAGGCGAAAGGCGGTGAGCCAGATGATCATCGAAAAGACCTGGACGGTGGACGTCTTTCTGACCGAGGGCGAGGGCCTGACTCGGGCGGAGGCGGTGCTTCACTGCGGCACAGACCGCGAGCTGCGCGGGGCTGGGCACGCCCGGCGAAACCCGGACGACCGCGAGATCCCCGCGATCGGCGACGAGGTGGCCGCCTCCCGAGCGCTGGCGGACCTGGCGCGCGCACTGCGGAGCACTGCGGCAGGCGACATCGAGGACGTGACCGGCGCCCACGCCCACGTCCACCCCTGAGAGCCGGGACACGCCGAGAACCGTGAACGACGCCGGGGAGGGTTCGCGCGCCGGGAACGGCCACGAGCCATGGGAGGCCGAGATGACAGTCAACTACCAGGTGCCGGTGACCGTTGCGCCGGACACGGACATCGCGGACGCGGCGGGTCTGATGGACCGGGCCGGTGTCGGCTCGCTGATCGTCGTGGACGGCGAGGTGCTCGTCGGCATCGTCACCGACCGTGACCTGGCACTGCGCGCGGTCGCCCGACGAGTGCCCCACGACGGCCGGATCGACAGTGTGATGACGACCTGCGTCGTCACGCTGCCGGTGACGGCTGGGCGAGACGAGATCGTGCGGGCCTTCGGGGAGCACACGGTCCGGCGGCTGCCGCTTGTCGACGGCGCCCGGGTCGTCGGGCTCGTCAGCCTGGACGACCTGCTCGCCGACGCCGCCCCGGCCGAGCTGGCGCAGCTCGCCGCCCTCGTCCGTGCGGAGGTCCGCCACCCGCACCACGAGGCCGGGCTGCCGATCCCCATCCACCCGCCGACCCGGCCCGCGCGGGCGGACGGCGTCGGGCCTAAGCGTGGGCAGGCCAGGGTCGGCGACCAGATCGTCATCCACCGACACACGGTCGGCGAGCCAGACCGGGACGGGGAGATCCTCGAGGTGCACGCTCCCGCCGGGAACCCGCCGTTCCGGGTGCGCTGGTCGGACACCAGCAAGGTGACGTACTTCTACCCAGGCCCGGACGCCGAGATCCGCCACCTCACCCACCGCTGACCACCCGGCCGAATGGTTCGGCATGGGCAGCACCCGACGCCAGCCCAGCCGGGCCACGCCTCACCGTCAGCGCCCTCTGGGCCCTCACGCCGTCAAGCACGCCGGGCCAGAGATGACAGGATCAAGAATGCCGGGCGGACGAATGACCGTTCCGTCGGTCCGGTCGCTGGACAGCGGAATGGTGAGCGGGAGTGGCGTCGGTGGTCGACGGGTCCGAGGGATGCTCCGGCAGTCATGGGACGATGCCACCGGCGGGGGCTGGTCTCGGTCCGGGTAAGCGGCGTGGATCGGTCGGCGGCAGCGGGACGAGGAGACAACCATGGTCACAAGCGGCACGACGTTCACAGTCGAGCAGGTGCGCGCAGCGGTCGGGGCCGGGAGTCTGGCGCCGTCGATCCACAACACCCAGCCCTGGAGATGGCGGTTCCGCGACGAGACGCTGGAACTGTCCGCCGACCTCACCCGGGCCGTGCCGGTCATCGACCCGGACCACCGCCAGCTGCTGGTCAGCTGCGGCGCCGCGCTGTTGAACAGCTGGCTGTCGCTACGCGCCGCCGGGCTGGACGTCGAGGTCGGCGAGTTCCCCGACGGCCCCGACCTCACCACCGGACGGCTGGCCACGCTGACGATCATCGGTCATCGCCCGCCGACCGAGGACGAGATTCGGCTCGCCGAGGCCATCACCAGCCGGCATACGGACCGCCGCCCGTTCACCCCAGCGACGTTGCCCGCCGACGAGGTCCGCAAGCTGCGCCACGCCGCCGAGGCGGAAGGCTGCTGGCTTGCCGTACTGACCAGCGAAGACGCCCGCGTGGAGCTGTCGGTACTGCTCGCCCGGGCCGACTGGATCCAGCACAACGACCCCGAGTACCAGGCCGAGCTCGCCTCCTGGGTCCGCGACGACCCCCAAGCTGCCGACGGCATCCCCCGAACGACGGCCCTGTCCAGCGCCGAGCCACGCACCGAGGAGTTCCAGACACGCGACTTCACCGGCGGCACGGGCGGCGAGCCCGCGAGCGCCGAGGAGGCGGCGGAGCGGGCTCGGACGGAGCCGGTCGAACGTCCCGGCGTGCTGGTGCTCGGCACGGACGCGGACGGCCCGACCGACCGGCTGCGCGCCGGCCGGGCACTCGCCCGGGTGCTGCTCACCGCCACCGTGGAAAGGCTCGCGACCTCGCCACTCGGCCAGGCCCTCGACATCGAGGCGTCTCGCTCGCTGGTCCACTCGCTGACCGGCGGTACCGGCCTCACTCAGATGATCATACGCGTCGGCTACCCCGACATGTCCGCTGCCCCACTGACACCGACCAGGCGCCGTCCCGTGTCAGACGTCCTGGAGCACCTCACCGACGCCTGAGCAATGCCGAAGGTGATCGTTGACCGCACGGCGGCCAGCTACTCGGCGTGACCGTAGTTTCCACTCCAGCTAGATTTCGCGGTCACGAAAGTGCAGTCGCCGGCCGTGCGGCCGGTGCCCTGACACCAGGGCACCGGCCATTTACCGAATCCCTCCGCGCGGTTTAGCGAAGCCGCCGCAGCGTGGGGTCGGCGGCATCAGGCGCTGGCGCAACATGGATCTTGACGTCGACAGCGACGGCACCGCTAGATGTCACGATGAGTGGATTGATGTCCATCTCACCGATCTCGGGGATGTCGTCGACGAGGCGGGCGACGCGCAGCAGCACATCCTCGACGGCTGCGGGGCTACCGGCCGCGGCGCCGCGGAACCCGCCGAGGACGCGGCTGACCCCGCGGGGCTCCCGGACCAGTTCGGCGGCATCGACGTCGGTCAGCGGGAGGAGCCGGTACGCGCGGTCGGCGAGCAGATCGGTGAAGACCCCGCCGAGGCCGAACGCGACGAGCGGTCCGAACGCGGGATCCTGCACGACACCGACCAGCGTCTCGGTCCCAGCCTCGGCGGTCGGCGAGATGAGCCCGCCGCCCATCTCGTCGCCGAGCAGCGCGGCCATCCTCACGTAGGCCGCGGCGGCGGCCGCCGGGGTGGCGAGCCCGAGCGCGACACCGCCCCGGTCACTCTTGTGCACCAGATCCGGGTTGCCGGCCTTGAGAACCACCGGCCCGCCGATCTGTTCGGCGGCAGCCGCCGCGGCGTCCGCCGAGTCCACCCGGACCACCGGCGCGACCGGGATGCCGTAGGCGGCGACAAGCTCGACGGCGCGCTCCGCCGGGAGCCAACCACCATCCGGGACCTTCAGGAGAGCGTCGTCGACGACCGCCCGAGCCCGGTCGCGGTCCAGCCCGGTCAGGTCCGGGACGGTCCCGAACGACCGGGCCAGCCAGCTGGCATGACCAGCGGCACGGCCAAAGGCGCGAACCGCGTCCTCCGGCACGCTGTACGCGCACACGGCCCGGCCAGAAGGTTCGAGCGTCGTCACACGAGGGACCTGGCCCAACAGGACGGCCAACACGGGCTTGCCCGTGTGCGCGGCAGCCGCACGCACCGCGGCGGGCAGGTCATCCGGCCCGGTCAGCGGGGTCGGCGCGACGATGGCCAGCAGTCCGTCGACCCCCGGGTCCGCGAGGACGGCACGCAGGGCCTTCTCGAACGCGGGCCCGGACACCGAAGCGATCGTGTCCACCGGCCCGGCGACGGCGGCCCCTCTCGGCAGGATGGCGCGCAGTTCGGCCTGGGTGGCGGAAGCAAGCACGGCGACCGTCAGCCCGGCGGCCTCGGCGGCGTCCGCGGCGAGCACGCACGGGCCGCCGGCGTTGCCGACGATCGCGAGCCGGCCACCAGCGGGCAGCGGCTGGTGCGCCAGCAGCGACACCGTGTCCAGGAGCTCCCCCAGCCCGTCGACCGCGATCACGCCAGCCTGCCGGAACAGCGCGTCGGCGTGCGTCCGCGACGTCACCGCCGCGGCGGTGTGCGACCGCGCCGCCCGCGAGCCGGCTCCCGAGCCGCCGCCCTTGACCGCCACGATCGGCTTGCTGCGGGACACCCGCCGGGCGATCCGGGAGAACTTACGCGGATTGCCGAAAGACTCCAGATACAGGGCGATGACGTCGGTGTCCGGGTCCTGTTCCGCCCACAGCAGCAGGTCGTTGCCGGAGACGTCTGCCTTGTTGCCGGTCGAGACGAACGTGGACAGGCCCAGCCCCAGCGCACTGGCCTGCTCGAGCAGGGCGATCCCCAGGCCACCGGACTGCGAGACGACGCCGACCCGGCCGGCCCGCGGCGGCGCGACGGCGAACGTGGCGTTCAGCCGCACCCCGGCCGCCGTGTTGACGATGCCCATGCAGTTCGGACCGACGATCCGCATCCCCGCGGCCCGGGCCCGCGCCACCAGCTTGGTCTCACGGGCGCGTCCCTCCGCGCCGGCCTCCGCGAATCCCGCTGTCAGTATCACCATCGCCCGCACGCCGGCATGGGCGCACTCCTCGACGACGTCGCTGGCAGCAGCCGCCGGCACCGCCACTATGGCGAGATCGACCGGGCCAGGCAGGTCACGGATGGTCGGCACGGCCGCGACGCCGGCCACTTCGGACGCATGTGGGTTCACCACGTGCACCGGGCCGGGGAAACCGCCCGCCACGATGTTGCGCACGACCTCGTGACCGACGGTCCGAGGCCGCCGCGACGCCCCGACCACGACCACCGACCGGGGCCGCAGCAACGCTCGCAGGCTGCGCACGTCGGCCTCGCTCTCCCGGCTGTCCTGGGCGGCGAGCAGGCTTTCGGTGGGAGTCACCGGGAACGAGATGTCGACGGTCTCGGCGTCGCGGTGCCGGCGCACCGGGAATCCCGCATCGGAGAAGACCCGCAGCATCGCGAGGTTCTCCACGTGGATCTGTGCGACGAAGGTCGTCACCCCACGGTCGCGGGCGTAGGCCGCCAGATGCTCCAGCAGCAGCGTGCCGACCCCCCGGCCGTGCTGGGCCTCCTCCACGGCGAAGGCGATCTCCGCTCGCGTCGGGTCCGCCAGCCGCTCGTAGCCGGCGACGCCGACGAGCCGGCCGCCGACCACCGCGACCAGGGCGCCGTGGGTCGGGTCGGCGGTGTCGACGAGATGGCTGACATAGCGGTCGGCCGCCGAACGGCCGGAGGAGAAGAACCGGAAGTAGTTGCTGCGGTCCGACAGCCGGGCGTGCAGCGCCCGCAGCTCCGCACCCTCACCGGCGCCGACCGGACGCAGGTGCGCGATCGCGCCGTCGCGCAGGACAACGTCGCATTCGGACCACATCGTCGATCTCCCCTCATCGACCGCCGCACCGCGGGCGGGCGAACGACTTCAGCCGGCTGTCCGCTTGGCCTGGCGGCGCCGCGGACGGTTCTGTGATCGTCCGGTCTTGGTGATGTCGAGCGTCCTTCATGCGCCTGCCGGGCGGCAGGGTGCTGGCGGCCAGCCGCGGGAGGACCTCCGACACATCTGCGCCCGGACCTCCGGCATGTCGGCCTCCCGGGACACGATCGCTCGCCAGGCAGACCAGATGGTGGCGTCGAGCGCGGAGTGTGTGGATTGACCCACTGCGGGTAGTCGACGACTGTGGATGTGGTGTCGCGGCATCGTGCATCGTGCCTTGGGCCTCGGTCCGATGTGGCCGAGCCCTGGACAGTTCTCGTCGAGCTGCTCGACGTGCTGCGACGCAGACTGCACATGGATCTCGCCTGGCTCGGGAGGCTGGAGGGAGATCTACTCGTCCTCCAGGTGGTCAGCGGCGATACGGCCACCTTCGGGATAGGCCAGGGCACCAGCGTGCGCCGCGGCGGATCGCTGTACGCGAAGATCCTCTCCGGAGAGCTTCCGTCACTACTCCCCGATCTTCGCGGGGATCCTCGTACCTCCCGCGTGCCAGTGGTAGGCGAGCTCGACCTTGGTTCGTACGCGGCGACACCTGTCACGGACAGCGAAGGACGGGTGTACGGCATGCTCGGCTGCCTCGGCCGGCAGCCGTGCCTTTCACTACGCCAGAGTGATGGTGGGTTCCTACGGCTGCTCGCCTCGTTCCTCACCGAGTTCGTGATCGACCTTCGGCGGCTATGGGATGCCCGCACCGCGGTGTGGCGGCAGATCCGTGATCTGCTCGACCAGGGCGGGCCGCGGATGTTCTTCCAGCCGGTCGTCGAGCTGGCCACCGGGCGGACCGTGGGGGTCGAGGCACTGGCACGGTTTGCGGGGGTCTCGCAGGGGCCGCAAGATCTGTTCGCCGCCGCGGCCGGTGTGGGACTGGGTCTCGAGCTGGAGACGGCGGCCATCCGCAACGCGCTGCGGGTGCTGCCGGACATGCCACCCGACGTGATCCTGGCCGTGAACGCGTCACCGGCCACCGTGAGCGACGGCCTGATCGATATCATCGTCGGAAGCGGAATGCCACAGCGGGTGGCTGTCGAGATCACGGAGCACGACTACATCGGCGATGACCAGGCTCTGCTCCTTGCCACCGAGGTGCTCCGTGGGCATGGAACACACATCGCGGTAGACGACGTCGGAAGCTGCTACTCGGGGCTCGAACAGCTCCTCCAGCTCCGCCCCGAAGTGATCAAAATGGACTACTTCATCACACATGACATCCATCGCGACCCTGCTCGCCGCGCCGTGGCCGCCGGGCTCACCAAGATAGCGGCCGAGATCGGCGGACGCGTCGTCGCCGAGGGCATCGAGTCGAGCGCCGAACTCGACGCCGTCGTCGAGGCTGGCATCACCTACGGTCAAGGCAACCTGCTCGGACTCCCCACCGCCGACCTCGACGAGGCCTGCCTCGGCAACCGGCTCCCGGCGGCCATGGCGACCGGCGGGCAGGCACACGGCGTCGCGGTGCTGCATGGCCCGCGGCTCTGATCGCGCTCAAAGCCAGGGCCAGGCATACTGTCGATCGCCTTCTCGTTCGACATCGACCCAATCAGTAATGCGGGGACCTGTTCCCCGCATCTCCGCTTGCACAACCAGGCACAGCGCAACGGCACGGCACCCATCCGGCCGAACGGTCCGCGGTAGTAGATCCTGCGCGAGAGAACGTGAGCCGCCCGCTCTGCGTTGGAGGGGACCTTGTGAGCCAGCACGGCGATCCGTGCCGCCGCTCGGCGCAGGGCGAGCCAGCAGCAGGTACACGCGACATTTGTGAGATCGAGCCGACCGCCGAGCGGGTCGAGCAGTCGCGCCACGCCGATGAGCGGGTGCGGGCACTGCTGGACGCGACGCTGGTCATCAGCCGGGAGCTGGATCTGCCAGTCATGCTGCGGAAGATCGTCAGCATCGCGCTGGAACTCGTCGGCGCCCGCTACGGCGCCCTGGGTGTCCTGGACGAGCAGGGCAAAGGCCTCGCCGAGTTCATCCCGATCGGCCTGAACGAGCAGGAGTACCACGATCTAGCCGGAATCGAGCTTCCCCACGGCCGCGGACTTCTGGGCCGGCTGATCCGTCAGCCAGCGTCGATACGGGTCGACGACATTTCCACGCACCCGGATTCTGTGGGCTTCCCGCCGGGCCACCCGCCGATGCGCACCATGCTGGGCGTAGGCATTAGGGTGCACAACCGGATATACGGGAACATCTACCTTTGCGAGCGATCGGACGGGCAGCCTTTCGACCGGGCGGACGAAACCGTCGTCGAAGCGCTGGCAGGCGCCGCCGGCGTCGCGGTGGAGAACGCCCGTCTGTTCGACCAGGTCCGCGCCAGTGCCGAGCGGTTTCAGCGCCTACTCCTGCCCCGCCTGCCGGAATTGTCGCCGTTGTCCGTCGCTGAGATCTACAAGGCCTCCTCCGAGCGGGGCGTGGACGCTGGACAGGTCGGTGGGGACTGGTATGACGCCTTGCTGCTGCCCGATGGCGCTGTCGGGGCCGTCGTCGGCGACGTCGTTGGCCATGACCTCGTCGCGGCGGCCGCCATGGCCCAGGCCCGCAACATGCTGCGCGCCCTGCTGTACGACAAATGCGGCCCGCCCAGCGCGGTGCTCGCCCAGCTCGATCGCACCTTGGAGGCAATCGAGGAGAATCCGGTGACTACGGTCTGTCTAGCGCGTATCGAGCCGGCAGGCGGGGGGTGGAGGCTGTCCTGGAGCAGCGCCGGCCACCTCCCACCACTGTTGCTCACTCCAGATGGTGGTAGCCGTTTCCTGGACGTCGAGCCCGACATACCGCTCGGTGTCGATATCACCCTGCCGCGACACGACCACACTTTCGCACTCCCGCCGGGTGCCACCCTGGTGCTTTTCACCGACGGCCTCGTCGAGCACCGTTCCCATCCGATCGACCGTGGCCTCGCCGCGCTCGCCGCGCTGGCGTCGGTCTATGCCGACCAGCCGCTGCCTGCGCTGTGCCAAGCTCTGGCGGACGAGCACCCCAGTGACGGCCATGACGACCTGGCCATCCTCGCGTTCCGCATCCCCGGCGAACGTCGTGCCCACCCGGCTGGCTAGCTGCTGGACCAATCCGACGAACGTCGTCCCACGGACGTCGAGCAGAACCTCCCGGGCGGACGAACCGACCACGCGGGCGGGAGGGTCATGGGCCGTACCCGCGGCAGCCACGGGGGCCGGTGGGGCCGTTGCCGCGGCCTGACCCAGGAGGTTGACCACCTCGTCGTCGGGGGTCTGGGAGAAGTCGGCGTAGAACTGGCCGATCCCGAAGAACGCCTCCGCGGTGTCGAGGCAGACCACCTCATCGGCGTCGCGGCGCAGCAGGTCGACCGCCTGCGGCGGCGCTACGGGTGCGGCCAGCACGACCCGGGCAGCGCCGGCGGCCCGGACAACCTGGCAGGCCGCGGAGGCGGTCGACCCGGTGGCGATCCCGTCGTCGACCACGACCACGACCCTGCCGGCCAGCGGTGCCCGCGGCCGGGAACCCCGGAACCGGCGGGCCCGACGGTCCAGCTCCACCCGCTCCTGGGTCTCGACCGCGGAAAGCTCCTGCGAGGCGATGCCGGCCAGCCGCAGGACCTGGTCGTTGACGACCAGCACACCGCCCTCGGCGATGGCGCCCATCGCCAACTCGGGCTGGAACGGGACACCCAGCTTGCGAACCAGGACGACATCCAGCGGGGCACCCAGCGCCTTCGCCACCTCATAGGCGACCGGGATACCACCACGGGGCAGCCCGACAACGACGACGTCCTGTCCCCGTAGATGCGCCAGGCGTCGGCCGAGCCGCCGACCCGCGTCCGCACGATCTCGAAAGATCACTTCAGCCCCCTCTAGTTTCCGCGCTCGACCTGGTCAGGAGCCGGAGCTGGTCAGCAAGGCGGAGATCTCGGCCGGCAGCGCCGCGCGCATCTGGGCGAACTCTCCCGCGGTGACATGCCAGCGGAGCACGCGGACGGCTCCTGTGACGGCATACCCGGCCTGCGTCTGGCCGGTCAGATCTGCTTCGCCGGCCACTGCGCCGTCCACCCCGACATGGGGGCGGAGGCGACCCGGCGCATCGACGCGGCGCGCGGCGACCTGCTGCTGGACGGCACCGTGGCGACCTGCGGGGACGACCTGTCCCTCATCATGACCGGGTATGTACGGCGTGGGCAGCCTGCGCCACGGCCAGCGCGAGCACCTGCAGTTCATGGTCCAGATCGGACGGGTCGACGTGTGGATCGCCTTCGCGGCCCGGCTGGTGGTGGCCCTGGGGATGGTCGACCACCTCATCCGTCGGCGATGACCGTGCCGGCGCCGCCGCGTGGGGCATCCGCGAACCGGTGGGTGTGATCGGAGCAGCGACACGGATGCGGGGCCCGACCCGTTCGCCGCCGGTTCCGTGGGTAGGGAATGTGCGTGGCGGATGCGCACCCGGGAGCAAAGGTGCTCGTCGGCGTCGACGTGATCGCGGTGTTGGCGCTCGTCGGGACGCTGCTGGTCGCCGAGTACCTGGCCGGCGCGCTGGTCGCGGTGATGCTGGCAACGGGCCGGCTGTTGGAGGCGCAGGCGAGCGCGCGGGCGGAGCGGGACCTGCGCCTGCTGGTTTCCCCGGCGCCCCGCACCGCCCATCGTCATCTGGGCGCGCAGCTGGTCACGGTCGAGGTGTCACAGGTCCGGGTCGGGGATCTGCTGCTCGTCGCGTCGGGGGAGGTCGTCCCGGTCGATGGGCGGGTGGAGACCGGGACCGCGGTGCTGGACGAGTCCGCCCTCACCGGGGAGTCGTGCCGGCGCGACGGCCGGTCGGGGATGCGGTCCGCGGCGGCGGGGTGAACGCGGGCGGGCCTTTTGATCTGCGGGTGACCAGAACGGCGGCTCAGAGCACGTACGCGGGGATCGATCCACTGCCAGCTGACAGCGGCGGACGGGCCGCTCGGCCGGTGTTACCGGTGAGGCGGTGTGGCAGCCTCGTGGACATGACGACGACTTCCGGGGCGTTTCCGGTACCGCGACTGTCTGGACGCGGCGTGCCTTTGGTTGGCACGTGTCGCATGTACGTGTGCGGAGTGACGCCCTACGACGTCACCCATCTCGGGCATGCCTCCACGTTTGTGTGGGCGGATGCCGCCGCGCGAGTCCTGCGGCTGACCGGGGTGGACGTGCGGGTATGCCGGAACGTGACCGACATCGACGACGTGCTCACCGCGGCGGCGGCCCGTCGGGGCGAGCCCTACGACCGGTTCGCCGCCGTCACGCAGTTCCGCTTCGAGCAGGACATGGCCGCGCTGGCAGTACAGCCTCCGCACAGCGAGCCACGCGCGCACCAGTTCGTCACGCAGGTCCAGCGCCTGGCCAGCGCGCTCGTCGACATCGACGCCGGTTACGTCCGGGACGGCGCGGTCTACTTCCGCGGTGCGGACGTGGCGCAGCGGGCCGGCCTGTCCCGGGCGGAGGCGATCGACCTGGCCACCGAGTACGGAGACCACCCCGACGACCCCGCCAAGCTCGATCCCCTCGACGTCGCGGTCTGGCAGCCCTCAGATCCCGGCGACCCCGCCTGGGACAGCCCCTGGGGTACCGGCCGGCCCGGATGGCACGCCGAATGCGCGGCAATGGCCCTGAGCACCCACGGACCGGGCCTCGACCTGCATGCGGGCGGAGCCGACCTGCGCTTCCCCCACCACGCCTACGAGGCCGCCATAGCCGAGGCGGTGACCGGTGTCCGGCCGTTCGCGCGAGCGTGGATGCACGTCGGCCTCGTCTCCCATGAGGGCCGCAAGATGGCCAAGTCGACCGGCAACCTGGTGCTCGTCCGGGACCTGCTGGAACGCAGGCCCCCCGCCCATATCAGGACGATGCTGCTCGACCGCCCCTACAACACTCCCTGGGAGTACACCCCCGCAGCCCTCGACGAGGCGGCGACCAGACTCGACGCGCTGCACCTCGCCGGCGGCCGTACCGGACCCGCGACCGCGAGGGCCGCCGCCCTCGCCGCACTGCTCGACGACCTGAACATCTCCCGAGCCGTCGACATCGCGATCGAGGACGGCGGGGAAGCTGCCCAGCTCGTGACCTCCATCCTCGACCCCGCCGTCGGCTGACACTCACGACCGACCACCCGTACATCCACGCCAACCCGACCAGATCCGGGAAACGATCGCCACACGGGGCCTCAGCCCGGCTCCCGTTCGGCGCCTTCGGCATGCCGTCCGAGCCCGCGGCACACCGGGCGACCCGCAGCCTTCCAGTAGATCAGCGTGCGGGAGATGCCGACAGCGTCATATCCGGCAGCAGGGTCATGATGAGGGCACGGACCCGCGCGTCGATGTCGTCCCGGATAGCCCGGACCTGGCCAGGGGTCGCGGCAGCGGGGCGGGCCCGACACTGCCGGACTGCGTATCGTCGCCGCCGAAGAACTCGACGCCCTGCCCGAAGGCGAGCTCGACGAGCTGCTGCGTGACGACCGGGAGCTGGTCTTCGCCCGCAGCTCCCCGGAGACCAAGCTGCGGATCGCCGACGCACTGCGCGACCTCGGCCAGGTGGTCGCGATGACCGGTGACGGCGTCAACGACGCCCCAGCCCTGCGCCGCGCCGATATCGGCATCGCGATGGGCCGCTCCGGGACTGACGTCGCCCGCGAGGCGTCGACGATGGTGCTCACCGACGACAACTTCGCCACCATCGTCTACCTGCCGTTCCTGCACCCCGTGCTCGACACCGCCGTCGTCAACCCCGTGAACCTGCTCCTCCTGCCGCCCATGCCCGTCCTCGTCTGGGGCGGGGGCGCCGACGAGCTCTGGCGCGCCGCCCGCCGCCGCCGTGAACGGCAACAGCCCGGCGTCCGCTGAACGGGCCGGTACGCCGCCGAGAGTCGTCCATGGGCACCTGCCCCTTGGCGAACACAGTCGGCCAGCCGATGCGGTGTCCGGCATCTGGGGCGGTGCTTTGGCCTGGCCGGCGACAGAAAACATGCGCCCGACCGGGCAGGACGATCGGCGCCCTGGCGGACCGAGCCAGTGCTAAGGAGATGGTCAGTGCCTGCGGCCTCGGACGATGCGATGGCGATGGCGATGGGGCAGCCGACGCGGCCAGGCCCTGGTGGGCGGTGCTGCCCAGGGACAGGACGGGAAACCCGCCGATGCTCGACCACCACGAACTCGAGGGCGGCATGGGACTGAGGCAGATTGGCGACCGTGTTTGCTGAGCCGGCCGGTCCGCGCTGGCCGGCCGGCCAGCACCGAGGATCGACGTCGTCACACGGGTCCGCTGGACGGCCCGGCTCCGATCGTGGTGTGACTCAGGCTGATCACGCCGGGGATGGCACGGATCAGATGATCTATCAGGGGACGGTTGGGCCCGGTGGGGCTAGCGATGGCGACCTCACCTGCCGCGACCCTGATGTCAACCATCCCCGCCGGGTACCAGTACGCGAGGAACTGGCGGACATCGGCCTCGATCGCGGCGTCAGGGCGGACCAACGGCTTGAGCAGGTCGCTTCTGCTCACCAGTCCCGCTAGCCGACTGTGGTCGTCGAGCACTGGGATCCGGGTGAGGTGTTCAGACCTCATGATCTTTATGACGTCGGCGGTGTCGGTGCCGACCCGCGCCGCGACCACGGGGGTGGTCATCACGTCGGCCGCGGTGCGCGGCGACGGGGCGTCGTCCGGCAGGTCTCGGCGGGCGTGCCTGCGCGGGTCGGCGGCCGTCCCGATGGCTATCAGGTCGGCTTCGGTGATGATCCCGATCAGCCGGCCGTCCGGCCCCGTCACGGGCACGGCGCCGAAGCCGTTTTGGACCAGCAGGGTCGCGACCTCCTTCACGGGTGTCTCCGGTGTCACCACGACCACCGGCGACGTCATGACCTCCTCGATGCGCATCGCTTCGCTCCTTCCGAGGCCAGGCCTGGGTCGGCGACCCCCGCGTTCCCTCCAGTCTTGGCCAACTGATCGGAGCCCGCGCCGGTCGAGACGTCCCGTCCTGAAGGGCAGAACGGGGAAGCGGCGGATGTCCGAACGCCCGCGTTCGGACGAACTCCGGCTGGCCGGTCCCACCAATCCGAGCGAACGCAAGGCGGGCGACCGACCGCATAGCCCAGGGCCATGGGTCGGTGGATGCGCCGGCGGCGCCGATTGCCAGAGGATGAAGGTCCGCGGAGCCGCGGCCCTCAGGTGGCGACGGCTCGGTGAACCGCCTCCGATAGGGACGTTCGGACCGACGAGCCGGGACCTGCCTATACCTGTAAGCGCTTCGATCTCCCCAATGTGACGACGGGCGCGCTACAGGAGTATTGATTTTGCCAGGCAGGGGCCTGGATGTCTTTGGCATAGCCAGGTCGAGAAGGGCTGAGCGATGACGATCCGCCACGACTGTGTTGCGGCCGAGCTGACGGTCCGGCTGGTTCAACCCGGTGGGCCTCCGCTGCCCCTGGCTGCCAGGATACGGTACGAGCAAGATGATCCGTTCGCGGTCACGGTCGACTTCCACACCGGTCCTGACTCGATGGTGACCTGGACGTTCGCGCGCGACCTGCTGCGTGATGGCGTCGACGCGCCGTCCGGAGAAGGCGACGTGCAGGTGTGGCCGGCGAAGCTGGGGGGCGGTCCGGTGTCGCTCGAGGTGTCCAGCCCGAGCGGCCATGCGCTGTTTGAGCTGCCCCGCCAGAAGGTAGTGGCTTTTCTCGAGCGAACCTATGCCGCCGTGCCTCTCGATACAGAGAGCCGACACTTCGATGTCGAGGCTTTTCTGTCAACACTGACCGGCCTTGGCCCAGAGGGCTAGGGTGCTTATCGGATGTGGGTTGATCTGGGTGGCTGGTCATAAAGAGGCCGGATGATCAGCAGAAGGATCCCCGGTGGTCTGCGCCGTGCGCAACAGTAGGGAGACTCCGGCCCTGCTGG
>NZ_MBLO01000097.1 GCF_001854805.1 Pseudofrankia coriaricola | reverse complement strand
CTAGTGCTGCCCCGCGTAAGTCTTGCTGGGGTTGTCAGGCGGCTTTGAGGGGTTCGCCGGTGTAGGTCCAGCGGTAGGGCTTGGCGGTGCGGTCGTGGACCTCGATGAAGTGGAGGATCTTGTTGGCGAGGTTGTCGCGGGAGGTGAAGTCGCCGCGCCGCAGGAGCTGGCGGGTGAGGGTCGAGAAGAAGATCTCGACCATGTTCAGCCAGCTGGCGTGTTTCGGGGTGTAGGTCACGACGAACCGGGGGTGGGCCGCGAGCCACCGCCGGGTCGCGTGCGCGGTGTGGCTCGACCCGTTGTCCATCACCAGGTAGATCTTCAGTGTCGGGTCGATCGCCTCGTCGAGCCTGGTCAGGAACCAGGTGAAGTTCGCCGAGTTGTTCTTCCCGGGGATGATCTCACCGAGGACCTCGCCGGTGGCGACGTCCATCGCCGCGACCAGCGACACGGTGCCGTGCCGGACGTACTCGAACTCGCGCCTGGCGGGGGAGCCGGGGCGGATCGGGCGGGTCGGGTGGCGCCGCGAGCGGGCGTGGATCGCGGTCTTCTCGTCGACGCTGATCACGACCCCGTCCGCGGGCGGGTGCAGGTAGAGGTCGCAGACCGCGGCGGCGCGGTCGGCGAAGTCCGGGACGGCGGGCCGGTTGAGCCAGCCCCGGACCCGGTGCGGCTTGAGGTCGAGATCGGCCAGGACCCGGCCGATCTGCGCCGGTGACATCCCGACCGTGGGGGCGAGATGCTCGGCGAGCAGCCGGTGCGACCACTGCGACGCCGCCTGTGGGGCGGTCTCGGTGACGGCGGCCAGCACCGCGAGCCGGGCGTCCGGGCCGTAGCGGCGCGGCCGGCCGGGGCGGGGCCGGTCGACGAGCGCGGCCTCGCCGTCGGTGGCGAACCGGGCGCACAGCCGGCGGACCGTGTCCGCGTGCACGCCGTGGCGGCGGCCGAGCGCGACCGGCCCCCACCGGCCGTCGGCCGCGTCCAGCAGGATCCGGGCCCGTCTGACCTGGTCGAACGGGGCACTCACCGTCCCGGCGAGCTTCTTGAACCGTTGACGCTGCGCGGCGCCGAGGACCACCCTCGGACCGCCGGACCAGCTGCCCACCTGAGCACCCACCGCATCCTGGAAGGGACAGTTCCAGGACGACAGGGAAGAACCGGGCAGACCCGCGCGCGGGTCCGACACGCCAAGGCGGGCAGGATAGGGACGTGGCGAAGATCCCCGAGATGGCCCGGGTAGTGCTGGAACACCGGCTGCGCACCCAGCACACCGCCCGCTGGCCCCAGCTGCGCGACCTGACCATCCGCTACCGCGGCGACTTCGCCTACCTCGACGCCGTCTTCGCCGACGAGGCGGACGACGCGGCCCCCTACCCGCTGTGCCGGCTGCGCTACACCGGCCAGCCCGACCAGTGGGGCTTCGCGATCTACCTCGACAGCCGCGGCGCCTACGAGGACTCCTACCTGCCGAGTGGCGAGTCCGTCGGCACGCCCGAACAGGCCCTCAACTGCGCCTGCGGGCTTTACGCCGGCGACCCCACCGCCTGGATCGGCTGATCACCAGCCAGGCCAGCAAGATTTACGCGGAGCTGCACTAGGGGCAAAGAACGATTGCGTGCCCCCGCGGACCGAAGCGTGCGGTGTCCTGGTGATCGTGATGTTCGCGCGTGATGACGTACGCCATGGGCGGTCAACTCCAGATGGATGGGGCGGTGACCGTGTCGCCGCCGAGGTCGGCGTACGCGCGGGCGGCCACTGGCGCCATTGGATGGAGCGGGATCGGTGTCCGCGCCCTGGCGGCGAGCACGAGGGAGTAGGACGCGGGGAGTGATCCAGCGGCATGCACCGGTCGAGTAGCGGGATGAGGAACGGCGTGCCGCATCGCGCTACATCAGGCGGTGATCTGCAAGGGTGGGCTGGGTTAGTCTGTCGGGGTGGAGCCAGTCTTGGATGACGTTGAGGTCCCGTCGGAGCGCCCGGGTGGGTTGATCGGCGCGGTCGACAACGTGCTGCGGCTGCTGCGGCTGTTCGAGGATCACGAGATGGTTCGGGTGAACCAGGTGGCGCGGGAGATGGGGTTGTCCCGGTCGACGGTGCATCGGATGTTGGCGACGTTGAGTCACCATCAGTTCGTGGAGCAAGACGAGTACTCGCGGGCGTATAAGCCGGGGCCGGCGTTGGTCGACATCGGTCTGGCGGTGGTGTCGAAGATCGATATTCGGGCGGTGTCGCATTCGGCGTTGGTGAGCTTGCGTGATCTGACGAACGAGACGGTGCATTTGGGGATCATGCGGGGCGCCACCAGCGTGGTGTATCTGGACAGCGTGGAGAGTGATCGGGTGGTGCGTACGGGGGGCCGGATAGGGTGGATCTTGCCGGCGCATTCGACGGCGGCGGGTAAGGCGTTGTTGGCGGAGCGGAGTGATGAGGAGATCGTCCGGTTGTATCCGTCGGGCGTGTTGGAGGCGCCGACGCCGCGTGCGTTGACGACGCGGGAGGCGTTGCTGCGCGAGCTGGGGGAGGTTCGCGGGCGGGGGTATGCGGTCAATCGTGCGGAGACTGAGGCGGATGTGGCCGCGGTCGCGGCGGTGGTTCGGGACAAGAGGGGCCATGTCCGGGGTGCTCTGGTTACGACCGCGCCGTTGTCGCGTGCGGATGATGAGTGGACGACGGCCACGGCCGATGTGACGAGGCGTGTCGCGCGTGAGCTTGGTGGTCGTCTCGGCTGAGCCGGGGTTCCCCCGGGACCACCCCGGGTGGTGAGACGCGGATCGTTGAGCACCGAGGCGGCCGCCAGCACGAGGTCGGCAGCCAGCTGCACGGTATTCGCCGTCCAGCCGTTCGGGGTCGTCACCGGGTACCTCACGGCGCGGATCACGGCGGGCAGGGTCAGTCCCCGCGGCGGCAGTGTGACGATGGCAATCAGGATCAGCTGCGTCCGCTCGGGCCCGGTACGACGTGCGCGGCGAGCTCGAAGCCCATCCTCGATCGGCATCGGGGTGCCGGTCTCATGTCCGGCCGATCGACGGCTATCGGACTGACTTCGTCGATGCGTCGCCCGCCCGTCCCATCGCCGTCCGCCGGTGCACCTGCGCGGCGGCTCGTCACGAAGATCCAGAACGCCGACTACCCGCCCGAGCCGAGCAAACAGACGGGCCGGGCAGCGCGGGCAGCGCTGGGTCGGTTCGCGCCGGGCACGGAGTGATCTTGAGTATCCGGTCAGGCCCAACCCGACGGTGACCGACCGCCACCATGACCGTGGTTCGTGGCAACCGGCGGTGCTGACTTCGGGGAGCGGCTGACTGGGCGGGCTCTACCTGCTTGTTCGTGGGTGTTGACGTGCGGTGGTGGGGTTGGCGGGTGTGGGTCGGCGGGGTGTGGTCTTGCCAGGGCAGTGCGTTGGTATCACACTGAGGGGCGCTGTTCCACATACTGCTACATAGAGGGGGTTGAGGGTGGACCTGGTGGACACGCGGCGGATCCCGCCGCCGGACCCTGACCGTGAGCCGCTGAAGGTGAACGTGTATGAGCGGATGGCGAAGGCGGCGGCGCAGTTGATGCCTCTGTTCCCGTATGACGGGGCGGGGGCGATTGTGCCGGCGGGGGTGGTGCTGGTGGGTGGGCCGGAGGTGGAGTACGGGCATTTCTTCCACTGGAACTCGGTGGACGAGGTCGCTGTGACCTATGGGTCGAGGAACGCGATGTTGGCTGCGGGGCAGATCATGGCGACGCAGCGGTTGCATGGGGTGAACTCGTTCCTGCGGGACGAGAAGGACTCGGAGGCGTTCGCCGTGATGGTGATCACGCAGCGTCAGTCGTCGTCCGGAGAGCAGTCCGAGGCGTTGACGGCCCGGTGTAAGAACTGTAAGGCCGAGTTGGTGCGGCACTCCTACGACGCCACTCCGCACGGGCTGCCGGGGTACGACGCGCAGCGGTACGGCGCGGAAGACGACCCGGTCCGCCAGTTCCCGACCATAGCTAGCTCTGTGGAGTTTGTTGAGTTGCGTAACAGCGAGGAGGGTCGTACGTGCGCCCGGTGTGGGCATGTCAACGACGTGTTCCCCGCGGCGCGGTGGGGGTGGGCCCGGCAGGCGTACCAGACCCGGGCGGTCAACCGCGGGTACCACAGCATGGTGGAGGCCGAATCATGAACCGGCGACGGATGCTGCACGCCCTCAAGACCGAGCTGGGCGAGTACGAGGACGCCGCCGTGTTGCCAGCGGAGACCGACCCGCAGATCTACCTGTCCCGCAACCGGCAGCCGCAGCCGTTCCACCTGATCTGCTCGAGGGACAACGTGCTCAGCCAGCTGTCCGGGGCCGCGCACGTCCACCTCCGGGACAGCTCGGTCAATCGGTTCCGGATGGACGTCGGTGACCACGTCTACATCCCGGCGGGCACACCGCACCGGATCGTGCCGATCAGGGAAGGCGTCACACTGCGGTACCAGCCGCTGGAGGCCGGGCTGCAGGGCGCCGCCTGGTATTGCGACGGGTGCGACAGCGAGCTGCGGCGCTATGAGTGGGAGCACGACAACGACACCCCTGCCGTGCAGTACTACGCCGCGGCATGTGCCCGGTTCTCTGCCGACGAGGCAGCGCGAACCTGTGGGAAGTGCGGGACGGTGGCCAGCGCGCTGGACGTGGCCGCACTCGGCTGGCTCCCGGCCGAAGCCCGATGAAAAGGCCGGAACCCGATCTGGCGCAGATCCAGGACGCTATCACTGAACTTCTCCGGGAGGAGGAGATCGCGACCCTGGCGACGGTGGACGCCGACGGGTGTCCGTCCGCGTCCGCCATGCACATTGCCGGCGACGGGCTCAGCGTATACATGCACACGTTCAGTTACAACCGTAAGTACGCAGAGATGCTCGCAGATCCACGGGTCAGCTATGCGGTCAGCTACCTGCCGCCCGGCGGGTTCGAGGACCGATTCGTCACTCGCTCGCTCCAGGTCAAGGGCTGGGCGTCACTGCTGACCACGGCCGAGGAAATACAGCGGGCCGTGGCGGTCAGCCGGGAGCAGTTCCCATGGCTGGTCCAGACCGCGATGTACGACAATGTAGGACTGCCGGACCAGGGGCAGCAGGTATTCTTCCGGATCGACCCGATGAACGCCGTGTGGGCCGACCATCGGGTCCGGATGTTGTGGCGGGTTTTCCTGGAATTCGACGCCTCCGGCACCCGGATCACCGGGAAACGCCCATACGATGCGGTGGTCGGCCGCCGATCGTAGAGACAGCGGCCCGGCACGGCGAGCAGGCTCGCCAGGGAAGCGCCAGGTGATGTGGAACCGAAAAATGACCGGGTGCCCGGGCAGTTTCGAGACGGCGTTGCATGTATATCATTCGTCGCCGTTCAGCGAAATGGTGACGGAAGATGAGCTGCGCTTCATCAACCGCGGACGTGTGAGGTTCGTGCCGGTTGACGAGATCCTCGACCAGGCATCGGAAGACCGATGGTATCCAGCCCCGCTTTCCCCTGAAGGTGCCAAGCTACTGCGCCTGACGCAGCGCCCAACGGCGCTCGACCCGGACATGTTCCGTGACGTTTACGAGAGGTATGAGGTTCCGGCCATCCGCCAGCTGATCGCCGGCTGCGCCGACTATCGCCGAAACTACGTTGGCTCGACGGACTCATTTTGCTTCGCGACGCCCGAGCTGCAGGCCGAGATCGGCGCGCACGGGCTCGTCGCCTAGCGCATCGGCGTTCGCCGCGATGTGGGCGAGCAGGTGCCCGCGGCTCCACCCGGGCAGCGAGCTCGGGGCGTCAAGGGCATCGTCGTCGAGGTCCGCCTCCTTGGCGAGCAGCGCCGTGCCTTGTTGCATCCACCGTCGGGCATCGGCGAAGGTCCGGCGCATCAGCTCGAGGGCTCCTTGACGACCATGTTCTCCAGGCGGCCGAGGCCCTCGATCTCCGTGACCACTCTCTCGCCGCCTACCAGAAAGCGCGGTGGGTTGCGTGCGTGGCCGACGCCACCCGGGGTCCCGGTGGCGATGATGTCGCCTGGGCGCAGGCGCACGATCGTCGAGGCATGTCAACGGCGTGTTCCCCGCGGCGCGGTGGGGGTGGGCCCGGCAGGCATACCAGACCCGGGCCGTCAACCGCGGGTACCACAGCATGGTGGAGGCCGAATCATGAACCGGCGACGGATGCCGCACGCCCTCACCACTGAGCTGGCCGTGTCGGGTTGGCCACTGGCCTGAACCCTGGAGCGGGGCCGGAACCTGACTCGCGCGGAAGCCATCTACGACCGTGTGCTGGTTTCTCCGTTTGGGGGCGGCACAGCGCTTCGCCAGCTGAGGCGACGCTGTGGCCCTGCGCGAGCTCACAACCGCGCCTGCTCAGGCCTCCCGCGGTGCCGGGATCGGGGACGGTGACAGCCCGGTCAGCGCGCACAACCGGGCCGCACGCCTGGCTGTTGTCAGCTGTCCCCGGATTGCTGATAGCGGGTTGCGGGCACCGGCCGGTTGCCGACGATCAGGGCGGTTTCAGCCGTGACCAGTGCGCCCAGGGCGGTGGACTGGTCCTCCAGACCCGGGATGCAGATCGACTCGCCGAGGCGCAGGCCGGCGAGACTGGCCTGAACCACGCCTTCCGCCGACATCGCGAACGGCGCGGTGAGTCCGGCCCCCTCGTTGAACTCCGTCGCGACCATCCCAGGGCATACCACCTGGGTCCGGATGGCGGTTCCGGTGAGTTCCACGGTGAGAGTCCGGGTGAACGCCACGGTGGCCGCCTTCGCCGCCGCGTACAGGGTGCGCCGCGGGAATCGTCCGTCCGTCTGCGCCGCGCTGAACGCCAGCAGTGAGGCGACGGTGATGATCGTGCCTTCGTTGGCCGCCAGCATTCCGGGAAGCACAGCGCGCACCAGCTCGATGGGCGCCACGCCGTTGAGGCTGAGCAGGCGGTCGACGTCGACCGGGTCCACCTCCGCCAGCCGGGCGTAACCGCCCGCGCCGGCGTTGCTGATCAGTAGCCGGACGTCCCCGGCGGCGAGGCGATCGGTCACCGTCGCCACGCCAGCGCGCGTACCGAGGTCGGCGGACAGTAGGTCCGCGGTGGCGCCGGCGTCACGCAGTTCGCCCGCTAGGTCGGCCAGCCGGTCCATGCGCCGGGCCACCAGGACGAAATCGCAGTCGGCAGCCAGAGCCCGGGCATAGGCAAGACCGATGCCGGACGAGGCGCCCGTGATCAAGGCAAGAGTTCGAGTCACAAGCCGATTGTTGGTCAATTGCCTGTGAGTCATCAAGTGTTTGATATAGATCACCTGGTTGTAAGGTTGCCGCATGACGCGGGACGAGGGCGAGTCGGTCGGTGCCGCTGCGCTGGACCGGGTGATCTGGGCGCTGCGCCGGGCCGAGCTGACGGTGCGGGCCGTCAAGGAGCAGCAGCTGCGGCCGCTCGGCATGGCGCCGGCGCACTATTCCCTGCTGATCTCAGTTCACGTCGAACCCGGCCTCACCGGTGCCGAGCTGGCCCGCCGGCTCCACCTCACACCACAGGCCGTGGCGTCGCTGGTCGCGAGGCTGACCGAACGGGGTCATCTGGAGCGACGCCCGCATCCCCGGCACCGGCATGTCCAGGAACTGCACCTCACCGACGCCGGCCGCCAGGCACTGAGCTCCGCGGACGCCGTGATCGCGTCGATAGAGCAACAGATCACCACGCGGCTGGGGCCCGACAACGCTGCGCGGTTCACCGCACTGCTCGGCGAGGTGATCGACGCGGTCCGCGACACGGAGTAGGAGCGAGGCTTCTGTGAGGCTGGACGGCTGCCGAGAGTCGGGGAGACGGAGCTCGACGGTCTGGAGGTCGATTCAGCGGCGATGTGATCTGCGAGGTCAGCGGGAGGGAGCTCTACTGACCTCGTCCGATTCGGGTGAGTCGGCTGTCGCGGCGTCGTCGAGCAGTTGCGTCGTGCGGGCGATGTGGTCACAGAGGGCCGCGGCCGCCTCCTCGGCCTCGCCCGCGAGCGCGGCCGCGAGGATGCGCCGGTGCTCCGCGGGGACATCTCGGGTGCTTGCCCCCAGGGGCACCGACCAACGTCGGTAGAGCTCTGCGGAGGCGCGAAGGCTCTCCGCGATGTCGAGCAGTCGTCGATTGGGGCAGGCTTGCAGGGCCACGGCGTGGAACCGGGCGTGCGCGGCGGCCCACTCCTCGCTGAGGCGGTGGGGATCCTCGGGAACTGTCTGGGAAGTTCGTTCGAGGGTGTGATGGGCGGCCACCAGGGCGGCCTCCCACTCGACGTCGCCGTTCTGGATGGACAGCCGGATGACGTGCCCCTCGACGAAGATCCGCGCTTCGGTCAGCGCGAGCAGGTCCGTGTGGGTCAGGGGGGTGACGCGGAAGCCGATCTGGGGCTCGCTGACGACCAGGCCCTGGGCGCTGAGCCGGGAAAGACTCTCGCGGACGACGCCCACGCTGGTGGAGTAGCGCGTGCAGAGGTCGGCGAAGGGCAGCTTGGCTCCGGGCGGTAGGCGGCCGGCAAGGATGTCCGCGCGCAGGACGTCGTAGACGCGATCGGTCTGGGTCTGCCGAGGCACGGTCTCAGTCTAGAGAGCGTGCGAAAATCAGGCAAACGTTCGAATCCTTCCCCTGGACCCTCGTTCCGCCGTGATCACCAGGCTTCGACTCAAGTGGCCGAAGCACCCGGCGTGCTTCGTTGATCAGGCCTGAACGCGAACCTCATAGCTGTTTTCGAAAATATCTTGACGTGTCGAAGTCGGGGGGCGTACAAGGTAGCTGTGCGGGGGCCGACCGGCTCCGTGGGCGACAGTCGGGGGCGCGGATGCGCGTCGGAGTCTCATGGTCCGGCCGTCCCACAGATCAGACCGCGTGGCGCCACCGCGACGCCCTCGCCCCGCTTCACAGTCGCTGACCCTGCCCGTGCGGTCGCTGACGCTCCGGCTCGTGGTCACGCCATCCCCCGAGATGGGAAGGGAACTCATGCGCATCGGAAACCTCGAGGGCCGGCTGGTCCTGCTGGCCGGCGGAGGTGCGGTGGATGTCGCGGCGGCTAGCGAGGGGCGGTTCGGCCCCGACCCACAGAGCGTCTATGCCTGCTGGCAGGAGTTCGTGGGCTGGGCCGCTGTCGCCAACGTCGACCTCGACGGACGGCCGTACGACATCGCCGATCTCGGTGCCCCGGTGCCCAACCCGCGGCAGATCTTCGCAATCGGCCTGAACTACCGGGAGCACGCGTCCGAGGCCAGCCTAGCCGTGCCTGATGAACCGGTTGTGTTCACCAAATACGTCTCATGCCTCACGGGGCCGGTTGGCGAGATCGAGCTGGTTCCCGGGGAGGTCGACTGGGAGGCCGAGCTCGTCATCGTGCTTGGCCGTGGGGGCCACGAGGTTCCCCTCGGGCAGGCGCGGGACCTGGTTGCCGGCTACACGATCGGCCAGGACGTCTCCGAGCGGGTCCGCCAGCGTTCCGGGCCCGCTCCCCAGTTCGGCCTGGCAAAGTCTCACCCCGGGTTCGGGCCGATCGGTCCCGCCGTGGTCACACTCGACGAGCTGGCCGATCCCGACGACCTGGCGATCGGCTCTGTCCTGGCGGGGGAGAAGGTACAGGACGGTCGCACCAGTCGGATGATCTTCCCCGTGGACGAGCTGGTGTCCCGGCTCTCTGACGTCGTCACCCTGTTCCCGGGCGACCTTATTTTCAGCGGAACGCCAGCCGGTGTCGGGATGGGACGCACGCCCACGCGGTTCATCCAGGCGGGTGAGGAGCTCGTCACCTTCATCGAAGGCCTGGGCGAGATGCGGCACCGATTCGTCGCCCCGAACGACTGAGCTACGGCACGCCGCTTGCCGGCCTTTTCATTGCTGGACGACCGATGCACCGCCCATCACCCGGACGCCACCGGTGAATGAGGAGCGAGACATGGCATTACACGGACTGGCCTCGATTACCGTCGGCGTACCGAACGTGGCCGAGACCGTCGCCTACTACGAGGAATTCGGCCTGGAGCAGACACGTCCTGCTGTCCTCGCCTCCACAGACGGCGGTGAGCAGCTCACCCTGGTCGAGACTCCCCGCCGGCGCCTGGTGGAGGTCGCCGTACGGGCCCAGGACGCCGACGACATCGAGCGCTGCGCGAGCCGCCTGCACCGTCTGGGCCTGCCGTTCGACAAGGCTCGGGACCGGTTCGTCGCGGTAGAGCCGATTACCGGAGTACGGACGGTGGTGATGATCAGCGAGCCGATGCGGATGCCGGCTCGTCCCGCTCCCGGCGCGAATGCCCCGGGAGTCGTCGGCCGCCCGTCCGGTCAAAGAGCCCCCGCCACCGGTCGTCATGGTGCTGTACGGCCCCGACGGTTGGGGCACGTCGTCCTCGGTACACCGGACCAGGAGGCGACCGTCCGGTTCTACACCGAGGGTATGGGTTTCAAGGTCAGCGACTACATCCCCGGGCACGGCGCGTTCCTGCGCTGCTCCACCGATCACCACAACCTACTCGTCCTCGGCGCGCCCGTGCCCTTCCTGCACCATTCCAGCTGGGAGGTCGACGACGTCGACGAGGTCGGGCGCGGCGCGATGAACATGCTGACGGACCACCCGGAACGGCACGTGTGGGGGCTTGGCCGCCACTACGCCGGCTCCAACTTCTTCTACTACCTGAAAGACCCGGCGGGAAACTTCTCGGAGTACTTCTCCGACATGGACTGCATTGTCGATGACCAGCTCTGGAAGCCCGAGGAGTGCGCGGGCGCCAGTGGTCTGTTCGCGTGGGGCCCGCCGCCGCCGCCGTCCTTCCTCCACCCCGAGGACCTCGCCGCCCTGATGACCGGATCCCATTCCGCGGCCTGACCTCGGCCGGTTACGCGTCGCGTTCAATCTTCGACGGCCGCCCAGCACCTGGTACCGGTGTCGACAGTCCACGCTCGATCTTTTCCCCGCGCCCCGGTTGCGGCTCGACATTCCCGTCGGCCAGATTTCCCCACCCTATGTCCGCATCTCGTCCGTCAGGAGCGTGAGTGCGTGAAGGCGCATTTGGCAAGCGCTGTCGCCCCGGTGGTGACGGCCAACGGAGCCGAGGTCCGCGTCGAGCACGTCAGCAAGCGCTTTGGCGGGGTCGTCGCCGTCGACGACGTCTCGTTCGCCGTCGCCGCCGGGGAAGCCGTGGCGGTGATCGGGCCCAACGGCGCGGGCAAGAGCAGCCTGCTCAAGGTGCTGTCAGGGACGTACCGCCCCGACTCCGGCCGCATCCACGTCGCCGGCCGCCGCACCGACGTGCTGTCTCCACAGGCAGTGGCGCGTCATGGCGTCAGCCTTGCCCACCAAGTGCCGCGCGCGTTCCCAAACCTGACCGTCCGGGAGAATGTCATGATCGGGGCGCTGTCAGGCCGGCCCGGTCACCGCCAAGGTGCGATCGGCGGCGTCGAGGAGATACTTTCCCTCTGCGATTTGGCCGGTAAGGCCGACGTTCCCGCGATACGCCTGCGCCTGCTCGACCTCAAGCGGCTGGAGCTCGCTCGCGCGCTGTCCACGAACCCTTCGTTGATCATGCTGGACGAGGTCACCGCCGGCTTGAACGGCAGCGACCTTCGCGACGTCATCGAGCTCATCCGCGGCATCCACGCGCAGGGCCGCACCCTGCTGCTCGTCGAGCACGTCGAGGGCGTTGTTGGGACTCTGGTGGATCGCGTCGTCGTCCTCGACTGGGGCCGCGTCATCGCCGAGGGCTCGCCGACCGACGTCGCCGCCGACCCGCGGGTCCGCGAGGCGTGACCCCGACCGCTGGCACGCAGTACCTCCTCGTAGGAATCGCGGTGGTGGTACTGGGCGGCGTCGGAAACGTCCTCGGCACCTTCTTGGGAGCGCTGTTCCTCGGAGTCGCCCGGTCGGTGGCCGCGGCCTCCTTCGGTGGCGGCTACCGGGATCTTGCGGTCTACCTGCTGTTCTTCGGTGTCCTGACGGTCCGGCCGCAGGGCTTGTTCGCTCGGAGGGCCGCCGCGTGAACGCCACGAGCACGACCACGACGACTGCGACGGCACCGACGGCCAGGCGCGGCGTCAGGCTGTTAGGCAGCCCATTTCCTTGGCCGCTGCCCGCCTGGACGGGTGTGCTCGGGCTGGCGGTTCTCGCGGGCGTCGGGACTCGAGCCGACGTCGCGTTGTCGCGTTACCAGCTGGATGTCGCGACGACGCTGCTCGCGTTCGTCGCGTTGGCCCAGGGGTGGAACGTCCTGGCCGGATACGGCGGTCAGTTCTCCCTCGGTGTCAGCGCATTCGTCGGTACCGGCGCCTACGCAGCCGGCCTGAGCCAGCTCCACCTCAGCTTGGCCTACCCGGTCGCCATGGTCGTGGCCGGTGGTTGCGGCGGCCTGCTTGCTCTGGTGCTGGCCTGGCCGCTGTTGCGTCTGCGGGGGGACTACTTCACCATCGGCACGCTCGCCGCCGCCCTGGCCTTGCAGGCATGGGTGATCAACTGGTCTTTCGCCGGCGGGTCCACTGGCATCAGCCTGCCCCTGCAGTCCACCCCCGGACCAGTTGCCGTCTTCCGGCTGGCCTGCGTCGTGGCGGGGTTGGCCCTGGCGACAACCTTCTACGTTGCGCGCTCCCACTTCGGTCTGCGTCTGAAAGCGGTCCGTGACCACGAGGCCGCGGCCATCGGGCTCGGTGTCTCCGCCTTCGGGCACCGTCTCGCCGCACTGGTTATCAGCGGTGTCCTTGGCGGGCTCGTCGGCGGCGTTGTCGCCATGCAACAGGTGAGCTTCGAACCGGTCGGCATGCTGGGACTCGGCTGGACCGTCAACGCCCTGCTGATGACGATCGTCGGGGGGATCGGCACCCTGGTGGGCCCCGTCGTCGGCACCGTTGTCGTCTACTACTTCCTAACCAAACAACTGGCCGGCTTCCAGAGCCTCAGCATCGTGATCGAAGGTGTCCTGCTCATCGGCGTCGTCCGTTTCGCGCCGCGGGGACTATGGCCGCTGATTACCGGCCTACCCGCACAGGCGAACCGACTCCTTCGACAGCGCGCGAGGGCCCGCCCGAGGCCGTGAGCCGCCGCCGCACAACCCTATTCACCGGCGATCCGACCGCCGTCATTCAACGGCCGTCCGGCACTCATAGACACGAAGGACCCGCGTGATGGAGACCTACGATGTGGCAGTCGTCGGCTACGGCCCCGTCGGCCAGCTGCTGGTGACACTCCTTGGCCAGCGCAGATACCGGACTGTCGTCCTGGAACGCTTTCCCGAAGCCTACCCGCTGCCCCGCGCGGTGCACTTCGACCACGAGGTGGCCCGAATTCTTCAGGCCGTCGACCTGCGCTCCGATCGCGACCCTGTCATCGAGCCTTACGACAACTGGTACGAGTGGCGAAACGCCGCACGCAAGACCCTGCTCAAGGTGGACTGGCGTGGGGTCGGACCCTCGTGGTGGCACACCTCGAACTTCTTCTCCCAGCCGGAGCTGGAGCGCGAGCTCGACCTGCGGGCGCAGAAGCAGCCGACGGTCACCCTCATCCGAGGGATGAACGTCAGCGGCGTGGAGCAGGACCCCGACGGCGTCACGGTGACCGCGGGCCCGATGGGCCCCGGCTTCGGGACGGTCGGGGAACAGCGGTTACGGGCCCGGTACGTCGTCGGCTGCGACGGCGCCAACAGCGTCGTCCGGAGCCTGGCCGGGCTTCCGGCTACCGACCTCGGCTTCTTCTACGACTGGCTCATCCTCGACATGGTTCCCCACCAGCCGATGACCTTCGACCCGCCAGCATGGCAGCTGTGTGATCCCACCCGGCCGACGACCATCGTGCCGGGCGGCCCGGGCCGGCGTCGCTGGGAGTTCATGGCGCTGCCGGGCGAGGACGTCAACGATCTCAACAAGGCCGAAAAAGCCTGGGAGCTGCTCCGTCCGTGGGGCGTCACTCCCGACAACGCGACGCTGGAACGGCACACTGTCTACCGTTTCCAGGCCCGTTGGGCCCAGCGGTGGCGCAACGGCCGTCTCCTGATTGCCGGGGACGCCGCCCACCTGATGCCGCCGTTCGCCGGCCAGGGCATGTGCGCCGGCGTGCGGGACGTCTACAACCTCGCCTGGAAACTCGATCTGGTTCTGCGCGGTACGACCTCCGATGCGGTCCTCGACACCTACGGCCCGGAGCGGGAGCCGCACGTCCGGTACTTCATCGACCTGTCGATGGAGCTCGGCCGGGTCATCTGCGTCCCCGACCGCGCGGCGGCGGCCGAACGAGACCGGACCATGATCGCCGCCATCGAGGATCCCAACCAGGCGCCGCCTCCGGCCGCACCGCCCCGTCTGGGCCCGGGCATCCTCGCCGACGACGACACTATCGCCGGGCTGTTGTCCATCCAGTCGCGGGTCGGGTACCAGGGCCGCGAGGGTCTCTACGACGACCTCGTGGGTTACGGGTGGTTCGTTCTGACGTCCGTGCCGATCCTCGAGTGCACGGCCGCGGCTCAGGTCGTGCTCGACCGGTTGGGAATCCGGACACTCCGTGTCGGCCCGGTCGCCGCGGATGGGGTGGACCTGGTCGACGTGGACGGCCGCTATGGCCAGTGGTTCAAGGACCTGGATGCGCAGGCCGTCGTCGTCCGGCCCGACTTCTACATATACGCCCATGTCGCAGATCTGGGCAGCCTGTCCGACGTGCTGGAAAGACTTGGTCAGCAACTGCCCGTAGCCCACTGATCGTGATCATTCGGGCCAGGTGGCTGCCGCGAACGGGCCGACCCTTCGCCGATCGACGATGGGCCGAACTGGAAGCTGGATGGCCCCCGACGGCTCGGACTACCTGTCCGGGTCTGTGCGGTCGGCGACGTGACTGACTGACCTGGTAGAACTTCATCCTCTCAAACCGACATCTGGTGTTGTTCGCCGGATCCGGCAGCCCGCGCGCTATCCGCATATACGAAGGGTGGGTGAACAACCGTGAAGTTCCGACACTGGTGGGCCGTGGCTGGCCTCATCGTAAGCAGGCTCGCCGTAGGCACGGTACGCTGTGTGGCGCCGCTCGGCGTCACGCTGATCGATTGTTTAACAGTGTACGGTGCGGCATCGTTATGCATCGACCGGAGGTCCCTCTGCTCGCCCGTCCCGTTGCGATTACGAGTGTGGCTTGAGATCTCCCGCCTCACCACGTGGCCGCAAGCGCCGGGCTGCCGAAGGTCTCGTTGAGTCAACCGAACCTTCAGCAGCCATCTGCACGCACGCGGTGTGCCGATCGTGGCTGGCGCTGGGTCCGTCGGACTGACTCTGGCCGTCCCCCGACACCTACCACCCGGCAGGCATCGAGCGGATGATCGTCACCGCGGCTTTTACGCCTCGCGGGACGACGTAGGCGGCCGGCTGGCGGTCGCCGCTTCGGTTGGGCCACCGGCCGTCGGAGATATCCGGCGGCCAGCAGCAGCGGGTAGCGGTGGTGCGGGCCCTGGTCGGCCGGCCCGAGGTCGTCTTCGCGGACGAGCCCACCGGAAACCTCGACAGCAACGCCGGGGCCGACGTCCTGGCCTTCCTGAAGATCGCCGCCCGGGAGATGAAGCAGACCGTCGTGATGGTCATGCACGACCGATCACCGCGTCTTACGCCGACCTGGCCGTGTTCCTGAAGGACGGGCGGATCGTCGACACGATCGAGAATCCGACGGCCGAGCGGGTGCTCGACCAGATCAAGAATGTGGGGCGGTGAGGTCGTGCTTGTGGCAGCGCTACGCAACCTCTGGGCGCACCGGGCCCGTTACGGGATGACGACCTGGCAGTGATCTTGTCCGTCGCGTTCATGGCGGCCACCTTGCTGCTCACCGGCGGTTTCGGGCTGGATCACAAGAGTGAGATCGTCCGGGCTGACGCAGGAATCGGCGCCGCGCGGGGCGTGAAGATCGCTGATTGGAACGAGGGCGTCGGAGGTGGTGGTTGACGCGGCGACCGGCGCGACGGCTCCTCCCGCTGGCACCGATCTTGTGCGCGCTCACCTGGCCGACGAGCCCCGGGTGCCGGTCGCGCGGCCGGTAATTAGCGACTTGTATACGAAGGATGCCTTGTTGTTGTATACATCGGGGTGCCGATATCCGCTTTGGCACCTGCTCCAGAGCCGTGCGCGGCTGGTCACCAGCCTGACCCCGCCGCCGGGCGATGCCCAATGGAGCCCGTCGGGATTGCCTGCCGGAATCGCCGCAGCTTAGATCGTCAACAAGGGAGGAGCTCTCGATGACCACAGCGGACGCGTCTGAAGCCGCCGAGCCCGAGGTCCGTACCACCGCGGGCACGGTCCGCGGCCGCCGGGCGGATGGGCTGAGCGTGTTCCGGGGCATCCCGTTCGCCGAGCCGCCCGTCGGCGACGCGCGGTTCGCGGCCCCTCGGGCGGCGCGCATGTGGGGCGGTGTGCGGGAGGCGTTCTCGTTCGGCCCGCCGCCCCCGCAGGACGTCAGCACCCCGTGGCCGAGCAGGCGGCAGGCGGCCGACGCATGGTTGGCTGAGACGACGGCGGGCGATGACTGGCTGACGGTCAACGTCTGGACGCCCGATCCTGACCCGGCGGCCCGCCGCCCGGTCATGGTGTGGATCTACGGCGGCGCCTACAAACATGGCTTCGCCGGCAACCCCGCGTACGACGCAGGGCGGCTTGCCCACGAGGGTGATGCGGTGGTGGTGAGCTTCAACTACCGCGTGGGCATCGAGGGGTTCGCCGCCATCGAGGGGGCGCCGGCCAACCGGGGTTTGCTCGACCAGGTCGCCGCGCTGGAATGGGTGCGGGACAACGTCGCGGCGTTCGGTGGCGATCCCGATCGGGTCACGGTGTTCGGCCAGTCGGCGGGAGCGGGAAGTATCGCGGCGTTGCTGGCCATGCCGTGCGCGGCGGGGCTGTTCCGGCGGGCGATCGCGCAGAGCGTGCCGAGCCTGTTCCACTCTCGCGAGCTGGCCGACGACGTCGCCTCCACCATCGCCGCCGAGTTGGGGCTGCGCCCCACGGTGGCCGACCTGTCCATGGTGGATCCGCGCGAGCTTCCGGCCGCGGGCGGCGCGGTGCATGCCAAGGCACGCCAGCACGAGAACCGTTGGGGGCCCGTCGCCTATAGCGAGCTGTTCGCGCCCGTGGTCGACGGTGAGGTGCTGCCGATGACGCCGTGGGAGGCGCTCGCGGCGGGTGCCGGGCGCGAGGTCGAGCTGATCAGCGGGCATAACCGGGACGAGTACCGGCTGTTCGTCGTGCTGAGTGGGCAGTACGGCAGGGTCGGCGACGACGAGGCCGCCGCGGCACTGCGTGCGCTCGGCCCCGGCCCGGATGGCGAGCGCGCATATCGCGAGGCCTTTCCAGACGCCTTGGCGGGGGAGTTGTACGAGCTCGTCCACTCCGACTGGCTGTTCCGCATGCCCTCGCTGCGTCTCGCCGAGGCGCAGGCGGCCGGCGGCGGCCGGGCGTACGTGTACGAGCTTGCCTGGGCTACTCCGGGCCATGGTGGGATCTTCGGCGCCTCCCACGGAATCGATGGGCCGCTGGTGTTCGGCACATTCGAGCATCACCTCGGCCCGGTAGTGCTCGGCGCCGAGCCGCCGACCGAGGCCTATGCGCTCGCGGCGCGGATGCGCGGGTCCTGGACGGCGTTCGCCGCCACGGGTGATCCCGGCTGGACTGCCTACGACAATGAGCGGCGTCTGGTCCAGGTCTTCGACGCCGAACCCGCGGTCGCCGCCTACCCGGAAGAGACCTCCCGGAGGCTGTGGCAGGAGCAGACCTTCGCGGCGTTCCCTTTGCTGGGGGCGTAGCGGCCGGCTCTGGTCGGTCGGGTCAGCCGATCCAGACGGACTTCTGGTTGCAGAACTCGCGGATCCCGACGGCGCCGAGCTCGCGCCCGTAGCCGGACCTCTTCACCCCGCCG
>NZ_MBLO01000096.1 GCF_001854805.1 Pseudofrankia coriaricola | reverse complement strand
TAGCTCCTTGAAGGTGCGGTCGGCGCCGACCGCGGCGGCGTCGGCGTGCCCGAGCACGGCCGCCGCCTCCGCGCGGACGGTGGCCAGCAGCGCGGGGCCGCGCTCGGCCGCCGGCAGCGTCGCCAGCCGTGACATCGCGGCGCGCCCGGTACCCGCCGCGGCACGGCGCCGGGGCAGCAGCCCGCGGATCAGCGTCGGCAGCTGCTCCGGGTGGGCCCGGGCGGCGGCGAGGTCGATCCGCGCGGCCAGCGGGGCCGCCGCTCCCCGCGGCCGGCCAAGCTCGGCCAGGGCCGCGTCGAACAGGGCGAGGCCGGCGTCCGACGGCAGCGGCGCGATGCCGCGGCGCCGCATCCGGGTGAGGTCGGCGGTGCCCAGCGCGCCGGTCAGCTCACCGCGCTCCGCCCACATCCCCCAGGCGATGGACACGGTCGGCAGGCCCAGGGACCGCCGGTAGCCGGCCAGCGCGTCGAGGAAGCAGTTCGCCGCCGCGTAGTTCGCCTGCCCCGCCCCGCCGAGCAGACCCGCGGCCGAGGAGAACAGCACCAGCGCCGGCGTCGCGACCGTCGGAGCCACCGCTCCCGGAGCCAGCGCCGCGGCCGTCGGGGCCGGGGTCGCCGGGGCGGACGACGCGCCCGCGGTCGCCGGGGCGGGGATCACGGTCAGGTCGTGCAGGTGCCAAGCGCCGTCGACCTTGGGCGCGAACACCCGGTCGAGCCGGGCCGGCGTCAGCGACTCGACGACGCCGTCGTCGAGCGCGCCGCCGGCGTGCACGACCGCGCTGACGGGCCGGTCGGCCGCGACCGTGGCGAGCACGGCGCCCAGCGCCCGCCGGTCGGCGACGTCGACGGCGGCGATCCGCGCGTCGGCCCCGGCGGCGGCGAGCGCGGCCAGCAGCTCGTCCGTGCCGGCCGCGGCCGGGCCGCGGCGGCTGAGCAGCAGCAGGTGCCGGACGCCGTGCCGGCGGGCCAGGTGCTCGGCGACGAGCCGGCCGAGCGCGCCCGTCCCCCCGGTCACCACGACCGTGCCGCCGAGCGGATCGCGGGACAGCTCGGAGCCGGAGGCCTGCGCCACCCGGGCGAGGGTCGGCGTGAGGATCGTCCCGTCCCGCAGGGCGACCTCCGGGAGGTCCCCCTCGACGACCGCGGGCAGTCGTCGCAGTGACGTGTCGAGGCCGTCGGTGTCGACCAGCTGGATCCGGCCCGGGTGCTCCGACTGGGCCGCGCGCGCCAGCCCGAGGACGGCCGCCGCGGCCAGCCTGCTCGCGGCCCCCCGGTCCGGCGCGGCGGTCCTCCCGGCCGCGGCCGGGGAATCGTCGGCGGCGACATCGGCGGCGTCCTGGGTCAGGACGACCAGCCGGCTGCGCGCGTACCGCGGATCGGCCAGCCACGCCTGGAGGACCGCGAGCATCGCCGCGGTCGCGGCACGGACTACGGACGGGACGTCGACGGGCCCGGCCGGGCCGTCGGCCGGTGGGGCGGCCGGCACCAGCACGACGTCCGGTGGGGCGACACCGTCCGGGCCGGACGGGAGGGCCGGCCCGTCGCACGCGTCCCACCGGTCCTCGCCGAGCAGGTCCGCCAGCCCCGCCGGGGCCGGACCGACGACGAGCCAGCCGCCCCCGCCCGCCGCCTCGGGCGGAGGCGGGACCGGGGTCCAGTCACGCCGGTACAGGGCGTCGCCGGAGCTCGCCGCCGCGGCGAACGCCCGGTGGTCGACCGGCCGAGTCGCCAGGGCGGCGACGCGGACCAGGGAGCGGCCGGTCTCGTCACGAGCGTCGAGGGCGATGGTGCCGTCGGCGCCGAGGCGCAGCCGGACCCGCATCGCCACGCCGGCCGGAGCCGACACCGAGACGCCGGACCAGGAGAACGGCAGCCGGATCTCGGCGTCCGGCGTCCCCTCGGCGACGAGGTCGGCCAGCAGCGGATGGAGGCCGGCGTCGAGCAGCGCCGGGTGGACGCCATAACGCCCCGGGTCCGTGGCCACTGGGAGCTCGACCTCGGCAAAGCGGTCGGCGCCGGACCGCCAGGCCCGCCGCAGCCCCCGGAAGGCCAGCCCGTAGCCGTAGCCGAGCTCGCCGAGGGCGTCGTAAAAGCCGGTCAGGTCGATCTCGTCCGCGCCGGGCGGTGGCCAGGCGTCGGCGGCCCAGTCGGCGTCCTCGTCCGCTCCGGTCCGCGCCGCCGGCGGATCGGCCGCCGCGAGCGTGCCGGCGGCGTGCCGGATCCACCCGCGGTCGCCGTCGCCGTCGGCCCCGCCGGTGCTGTCGCCCGCGGGTCCGTCGGCGGAGTCGCCGGTGGCGGGGCGAGAGTAGATGGAGACCGCGCGCCGCCCGGCGTCGTCGCCCGGGCCGACGACGACCTGCACGGCCACCGTCCCGACGGCCGGCGGTGCCGCCGCCCCGGCACCGGTGCCGCCGGCCGGAGCCAGCACGAGCGGGCTCTGCACGGTCAGCTCCTCGACCCGCTCGGCGCCCAGGCGCGCGCCCGCGTGCCGGGCCAGCTCGACGAAGGCGGTGCCCGGCAGCAGCGGGCGGCCGAGGACGGCATGGTCGGCGAGCCAGCCGGGGCTGCCCTCGGCCAGCCGGCCGGTGAACAGCGTGAGCTCGCCGTCGGCCACGCTGATCTCGGCCCCGAGCAGCGGGTGCTCGCCCGCGTCGAGTCCGAGCGCGCCCGCGGAGGCGGCCGGGGCCGTGGCCTCCAGCCAGTACCGCTCACGCTTGAACGCGTAGGTGGGCAGATCCACCGGGGCGCCCCGGCCGCCGAGCACGGCGGCCCAGTCGAGCCGCGGGCCGCGGCCGTCGAGGGCGGCCATCGAGAGCAGGAAGCGTCGCCAGCCGTCCTCGCCGCGCCGGAGCGAGCCGACGACGACCGCCCGCTCGGCGGCGTCGCCGTCGACGTCCTCGATCGTGCTCTCGAGTGCGCCGGTGAGCACGGTGTGCGGGCTGATCTCGACGAACCTGCGGTGGCCGGCCGCGTAGGCCGCCCGCACCGCCTCGTCCAGTCGCACGGTCTGCCGCAGGTTGCGGTACCAGTAGCCGGCGTCCAGGACCGGCTCGTCGACCGCCGCGCCGGTGACCGTCGAGTAGAAGGCGATCTCGGGGCGGGCCGGGACGACATCCCGCAGCGACGCCAGCAGCTCGGCCTCGATCGCCTCGACGTGGGCCGAGTGGGACGCGTAGTCCACCGGTACCCGCCTGGCCGAGATCTCGGTGCCCGAGCAGTACTCGACCAGGGCGTCCAGCGCGTCGGCGTCCCCGGACACGACGGTGGACACCGGCCCGTTGACCGCCGCGACGTCGACGCGGCCGGCGACGCCGGCGTCGGCCAGCGCCGCGCGGGCCCGGCGCTCGTCGACGGCGAGCGAGACCATGCCGCCCTCGCCGGCGATGCGGCGGAGGGCGCGCGCCCGCAGCGCGACGACCTTCGCCGCGTCGTCGAGGCTGAGCGCACCCGCGACGCAGGCCGCGGCTATCTCACCCTGCGAGTGGCCGACTACCGCGTCCGGCGGGGCGCCCACCGAGCGCCACAGCTCGGCCAGGGCGACCATCACCGCGAACAGCGCCGGCTGGACGACGTCGACCCGCTCCAGCGCGGGCGCGCCGGCGTCGCCGCGCAGCACCGCGGTCAGCGACCAGTCGACGAACGGGGCCAGCGCCCGCTCGCAGGCGAGGATCCGCTCCCGGAACACGGCCGAGCGCGCGAACAGGTCGACGCCCATCCCGGCCCACTGGGCGCCCTGGCCCGGAAAGACGTACACGGTCCGCTCGGAGGAGACCGGCCGGCCCCTGGCCACGACCACGTCCGGGTCGTCCTGGTCCTCGGCGACCGCGGCGAGCCCCCGGACCAGGCCCGCCAGGTCGGTCCCGATCACGACGGCCCGCCGGGCCAACGGCGAGCGGGTCCGCACCAGCGAGTGCGCGACGTCCCAGGGATCGACGGTCATCGCGGACTCGACGGCGGCGCGCAGCGCGTCGGCCTGCGCCCGCAGCGCCGCCGGCGTCTGGCCCGCCACGACCCACGGGACGTGTGCCGGCCCCGCCGCCTCGCCGGCGGCCTCGGTGGCCGCGCCGGCCGCGGCGGGCTCGGCGGTCGGCTGCTCGGCCGCCGAGGCCGCCTCGACAATGACGTGCGCATTCGTGCCGCTGGCGCCGAACGAGGACACGCCGGCCCGCCGGGGCCGGTCGGTCTCCGGCCAGGGCCGGGCCTCGGTCACCAGCTCGACGGCGCCCGACTCCCAGTCCACCCGCGCGGACGGCGCGTCGACGTGCAGGGTCGGTGGCACGATCCCGTGGCGCATCGCCTGCACCATCTTGATCACACCGCCGACCCCGGCCGCCGCCTGGGCGTGGCCGATGTTCGACTTGAGCGAGCCCAGCAGCAGCGGCCGGCCCGCCGGGCGGTCCTGGCCATAGACCGCGAGCAGGGCCCCCGCCTCGATCGGGTCGCCGAGCGTCGTGCCGGTCCCGTGCCCCTCCACGACGTCGACGTCGGCACCCGACAGCCCGGCGGACGCCAGCGCCGCCCGTATCACCCGCTCCTGCGCCGGGCCGTTCGGCGCCGTCAGACCGTTCGACGCCCCGTCCTGGTTCACCGCCGAGCCTGTGAGGACGGCCAGCACCTCGTGGCCGGCCCGCCGTGCGTCCTCCAGCCGCTCCAGCACCAGCAGGCCGAGGCCCTCGGCGAACCCGGTGCCGTCGGCCGAGTCCGCGAACGCGCGGCAGTGTCCGTCCGGCGAGAGCCCCTTCTGCCGGCTGAACTCGACGAACAGGTACGGCGTCGACATCACCGACACCCCGCCGGCCAGCGCCAGCGAGCATTCGCCGGCGCGCAGCGAGCCGGCGGCGAGGTGCAGCGCAACCAGCGACGACGAGCACGCCGTGTCCACGGTCACCGCCGGGCCCTCCAGGCCGAGCGTGTACGAGACCCGGCCGCACGCGACGCTTCCCGCGCTGCCGTTGATGAGATAGCCCTCGAACTCGCCGGGGTCGGGGCGCAGCCGGATGCCGTAGTCGTCGTGCATGATGCCGAGGAAGAAGCCGGTCGGCGTGCCGCGCAGCTCCATCGGGTCGACGCGGGCCGACTCCACGGCCTCCCAGGCGGCCTCCAGCAGCAGGCGCTGCTGGGGGTCCATCGTCAGCGCCTCCCGGGGCGAGATGCCGAAGAACGCCGGGTCGAAGTCGGCGGCACCGGCCAGGAAACCACCCGCCCGCACGTAGCTGTGGCCGGCGGCGTCCGGGTCGGGGTCGAACAGCTCGTCGACGTTCCATCCGCGGTCGGCCGGGAAGCCGCCCACCCCGTCGCGCCCGGCGGCCACCAGGTCCCACAGCTGGGCCGGCGACCGCACGTCGCCCGGGTAACGCGCGGCCATCCCGACGATCGCGATCGGCTCGGCGCCGCCCCGCTCCAGCTCCCGCACCCGGTTCCGGGCCTCGTGCAGATCGGCGGTGACGCGCCGCAGGTAGAAGCGGAGTTTCTCCTCGTTCATGGCTCGTCACTCGCTCCAGGTTCGGGCCGGGCACGGACGGAGGCACGGCAGGGGCACGGCAGGGGCACGGACGTACGGCGAGGGCATGGCAGACCGCCGGGACGCGGGAGGCCACCGGGGTGCGGGGGGCGGCGGCGCGGGTGGGGACAGCCGCGGGCGGAAGTCACAGCTGTTGCTCGATGAACTCGAAGAGCTCGTCGTCGGACGCGGACGCCAGCCGCTCGCTGACCGACGGGGCGGCCTCCGACGCGGCGTCCGCCGTGTAGCGGGCCGCGAGCTGCGCGATCCGGGCCCGCAGCGCCATCCCGGCGGCGTCGCCGGGTTCCGCGCCGGCCAGCACCCGCTCCACCAGGTCGACGCTGGCCAGGGCGTCCGACGCCGACGCCGACCGCGTCGCCGCCGGCCCGGGCGCGGCGCCGGCCGTACCCGGGCCGGCCGAGGTCGCCGGCGGCGCCGCGCTGGCCAGCTCGGTCTGGATCTTCCCGGCCAGGGCCCGGGGCGTCGCGTAGTCGAAGACCACCGTGGCCGGCAGCCGCAGCCCGGTCGCCCGGTTGACCCGGACGCGCAGCTCCACCGCCGTGAGCGAGTCGAACCCCAGGTCGCGGAAGGCGGTCCGCATCTCGATCTCGCCGGCGCTGTCGTGGCCGAGCGTGGCCGCGGCCAGGCCACGGACCAGCTCGGCGACGATGCGCGCCCGCTCCTGCTCGCCCGCGGCCGTCAGCCGGCGGCGCAGCGCGTCGGCGTCCGAGCCGGCGTCGCCGTCGGCCGCCGGCGACCCCGGCTCGGCGACCGCGGTGCGGGCTCGGCGGGCGAGGTCGCGCAGCAATGGATGCGCCGGCGCCGCGCCGGCGCGTACGGCGGCCAGGTCCAGGCCGACCGGCACGACCAGCGCCTCCCCGGCGCCCAGCGCCGCGTCGAACAGGGCCAGCCCGGCAGCCGACTCCAGCGGCCGCACGCCGAGGCGGGCCAGCCGGGTGATGTCGGTCGCGTCCAGCGCGCCGGTCAGCTCGCTGCGCTCGGCCCACAGTCCCCAGGCCAGCGAGATCGCCGGCAGCCCGGCCGCCCGCCTGGCCGCCGCCAGGCCGTCGAGGAACACGTTGGCCGCCGCGTAGTGGGCCTGCCCGGCCGTGCCGAACTGGCCGGCGGCGCCGGAGAACAGGGCGAACAGGGCCAGGTCGGTGCCAGCCGTCAGCTCGTGCAGATGCAGCGCCGCGTCCACCTTCGGCCGCATCACGGCGTCCACCCGGGCCGGGGTCAGAGCCATGACCGTCCCGTCGTCGAGGGCCGCCGCCGCGTGCACGACGCCGGTGAGCGGGTGCTCGGACGGCACGGTCGCCAGCAGGCCGGCCACCTCGCCGCGGTCGGTGACGTCGCAGGCGACGATCCGGGCCTCGGCGCCCAGTCCGGCCAGCTCGGCGCTCAGCTCCGCCGCCCCGGGCGCGTCCGGTCCGCGTCGGCTGGCGATGAGCAGGTGCCGCACGCCGTGCGCGGTCACCAGGTGCCGGGCGAGCAGCGCGCCCAGCGTGCCGGTGCCGCCGGTCAGCAGGACGGTGCCGTCCGGGCGCAGCCGCATTCCGGCCGCGCCGGACGGCTCGATCCGCGCCAGCCGCGGCGCGAGGACCCGACCGTCCCGGACCGCCAGCCGCCGCTCGCCGGCGGCGAGCGCGGCCAGCGCGGCCGGCAGCGCCCGCAGCGACGCCTCGTCCACGCCCCGTTCGCCCGCCTCGACGTCGACGAGCGCGAGCCGGTCCGGATGCTCCGTGCCCGCCGAGCCGAGCAGGCCCGCGAGCGGGGCGTGGACGAGGTCGACCGGCCCGGCCGCGTCGGTGGCGGCGGCACCGGCCGTCAGCACGACCAGGGTGGAAGAGGCGAAGCGTTCGTCGGCCAGCCAGCGCTGGACCAGCTCCAGCGTGCGGGTGGTCGCGGACCGCACCGCCTCCGCCGTCGACGGCCCCGGCTCCACACCGGGCCGTTCAGGCCGACTGGCCGGCTCGCCCGCTGCCTGGCCGACCGGCACGACGACGACCGGCGGCGCAGGCAGGCCGGCGTCGAGTGCCGCGACGAGGGCGGCCAGGTCGTCATGCCGATCGACCGGCGCGACCGGGCCAGCCGGCGCGGCGGAGCCACCGGACAGAGCGGCCGCGACGGCGGCCAGTGCTGGCGACTCCGGTCCTAGCACGCTGGTCACCGGTCCGCAGGCGGCAGCTGGCGCCCCGTTGCCTGACGGCGTGTCGGCGTCCACCTCCGCGAGCGGCGTCCAGTTCAGGCGGAACAGCGAGTCGCCGCTGCCGGCGGCGGCCGCGCGGAGCGCCTCCGGCGCGGCCGCGCGGAGCGCCTCCGGCGCGACCGCCCGCATCGCGATCGAGCCGATCGACCCGATCACCTCGCCGGTCAGGTCGTACAGGGTCACCGCCAGCTCGTCCGGGCCGGACCGGTGGATGCGGACCCGTGCCGCGGCGGCGCCGGGCCGGTCGACCCGGGCCCGCCCGACGGCGAACGGCAGCCGGGTCTCGCCCGAGGCGAACAGGAAGCTCGGGTGCAGCACCGTGTCCAGGAGCGCCGGGTGGAGCAGGTAGGACGGCGCGCCGGACGCCTCGGCGCCGGCGAGCCGGGCCTCGGCGTAGATGTCGTCACCGAGCCGCCACGCGGCCCGCAGCCCGCGGAACGCCTGCCCGTACTCGTAGCCGGCGTCGGCGAAGCCCCGGTAGAGCTCGTCGGTGTCGACCGGCGTCGCGCCGGCGGGCGGCCAGGTAGCCAGGGCGTCGGCGGACGGCCCTGGCCGGGCGGCGTCGACCAGGACGCCGGTGGCGTGCCGGGTCCAGTCCTCCGCGGCCCGCTCGCCTCGGCTGGCCGTCACGCCGGCCCCGGTGGTGACCGCGAGGGTCATCGGCCGGGAGTGCAGCGAGAAGTCCCGGCGGCCGGCCGCGTCGGGCGCCGCGACCGACAGGCGCAGGGCGACGGCCGCCCGCTCGGGCAGCACCAGCGGGGCCCGCAGGGTCAGGTCCTCCAGCTCGGCGCGGCCGGCGCCGAGCCGGCGGCCCGCGGCCAGGGCGAGCTCGACGAACGCGGTCGCCGGCAGCAGCGACACTCCCGCCACCCCGTGGTCGGCGAGCCAGCCGTGGGTCGCCTGGCCGATCGCCCCGGTGAACACCACCCCGCCGCTGTCCGGCAGCTCCAGCGCCGCGCCCAGCATCGGGTGGTCGACGTCGAGCGCTCCGCTGGCCCGGGCGCCGCCGGGCCCGGCCGTCGAGGTGTTCATCCAGTACCGCTGGCGCTGGAACGGGTAGGTCGGCAGGTCGACCCGGCGCCCGGCCGCCGGGACGAGCGCCGGCCAGTCCACGGCGCCGCCGGCGACGCCGACGGTCGCCAGCGAGGTCAGCATCCGCCGCCAGCCGCCCTCGCCGCGGCGCAGCGTGCCGGTCACGACGGCCGGCTCGTCGCCGGCGGGCACCGCGGCGTCGAGGGTCTCCTCCAGGCCGCCGACCAGCACGGGGTGCGGGCTGACCTCGACGAAGACCCGGTGGCCCGCGGCGGCGAGCGCGGCGACGACGGGTTCGAGCAGGACCGGCTGCCGCAGGTTGCGGTACCAGTAGTCGCCGGTGAGCGCGGCGGCGTCGAGCAGCCCGCCGGTGACCGTCGAGTGGAACGCGACCCGGGTGTCGCGCGGCTGGATGTCGGCCAACGCGCGCAGCAGCGCGTCGCGAACGGTCTCGACCTGCGCCGAGTGGGACGCGTAGTCGACGGGGACGCGTCGGGCCCGGATCCCGGCCGCGTCGGCTCGCGCCAGCAGCTCGGCCGCCCCGGCCTCCCCACCGGACACGACCGTCGAGGACGCGCCGTTGACCGCGGCGACGCCCCAGTCGCCGGGCAGCCCGGCCAGCAGCGGGGCCGTGTCGGCCGCCGGCAGGCCGACCGAGACCATCGCGCCCCGCCCGGCGAGCGCGAGCAACGCCTTCGACCGCAGCGCGACCACCCGGACGGCGTCGGGCAGGCTCAGCGCGCCGGCGACGTACGCGGCGGCGATCTCGCCCTGGGAGTGACCGACGACGGCGTCCGGCTCGACGCCCGCCGCGCGCCACACCGCGGCCAGCGACACCATCACCGCGAACAGCGCCGGCTGGACGACGTCGACGGCGTCCAGCGAGGGCGCGCCCTCGGCGCCCTGGACCACGTCGAGCAGCGACCAGTCGACGTGGTCGGCGAGCGCCTCCGCACAGGCCGCCATCTCCCGGGCGAACACCGCAGATTCGGCCAGCAGCTCGGCCGCCATGCCGACCCACTGCGAGCCCTGGCCCGGGAACACGAACACCGTGCCGCCGGCGTCCCCCGCCCGGCCCCTGACCACCGTCGCCGCGTCCGTGCCGTTCTCGACCGCGGCCAGGCCCGCCAGCGCCTCGGCCGGGTCGGCGGCCAGTACGACCGCCCGGTAGGGGAACAGCGCGCGCTCGGTGACCAGCGCCCGGGCGACCCCGCCGACCGCGCCGTCGGCCACGGTGGAGATCGCCGACAGCGCGGACCGCAGCCGGCCGGCCGCCGCCCGCAGCGCCGCCTCGGAGCGGGCCGAGAGGAGCAGCGGGGCCACCCCGCCGACCAGGCCCGTCACTCCGGTCGAGGCGAGGGCGGCGGGGGGCGCCAGGGCGGCCTCGGTCGGCGCCTCCTCCAGGATCAGGTGAACGTTCGTCCCGCTGACCCCGAACGAGGAGACGCCGGCCCTGCGCACCCCGTCCGGCCCGGCCGCCCACGGACGGGCCTGGCCGAGCAGCCTGACCGCGCCGGCCGACCAGTCCACGTGCGGGGACGGCTCGGTGACGTGCAGCGTCCGGGGCAGCAGGCCGTGCCGCAGGGCCAACACCATCTTCATGACGCCGGCCACGCCCGCGGCGGTCTGCGGATGCGCGATGTTGGACTTGACCGACCCCAGCCAGAGCGGCCGGTCGACCGGGCGCTCGCGGCCGTAGGTGGCGAGCAGCGCCTGGGCCTCGATCGGGTCGCCGAGGGCGGTCCCGGTCCCGTGCGCCTCGACGGCGTCCACCTGGTCGGACCGCAGCCCCGCGGCGGCCAGGGCGGCGCGGATCACCCGCTGCTGGGACGGCCCGTTGGGCGCGGTGAGGCCGTTGCTGGCGCCGTCCTGGTTGACCGCCGAGCCGCGGATGACCGCGAGCACTCGGTGGCCGGCCCGGCGCGCGTCGGACAGCCGCTCGACGAGGACCAGCCCGACCCCCTCGCCCCAGCCGAGCCCGTCCGCGCCGGCGGCGAACGCCTTGCACCGGCCGTCGCGGGCCATCCCGCGCTGGCGGCTGAACTCGATGAAGACGCCGGGCGTCGGCATCACCATCACGCCGCCGGCCAGCGCCATCCGGCACTCGCCGGACCGGACCGCCTGGCTGGCCATGTGCAGCGCCACCAGCGACGACGAGCAGGCCGTGTCGACGGTGACGGACGGCCCCTCCAGGCCGTAGTGGTAGGAGATCCGGCCGGAGGCGACGCTGGAGAGCTTGCCGGTGAGCAGGAAGCCCTCGAGACCTTCCGGCGCCTCGTGGATGCGGGCGCCGTAGTCCTGGTAGCCCAGCCCGACGTACACCCCGGTGGAGCTGCCGCGCAGGCTGTCGGCGACTATGCCGGACCGTTCGAACAGCTCCCAGGACGTCTCCAGCAGCAGCCGCTGCTGCGGGTCGATGGCGATCGCCTCGCGGGGGCTGATGCCGAAGAAGCCGGCGTCGAACTCGTCCGCGTCGTGCAGGAACCCGCCCTCCCGGGCGTAGGAGCGGCCCTGCCGGTCCGGGTCCGGGTCGTAGATCGCGTCGATGTCCCAGCCGCGGTTGGTCGGCATCTCCGTGACGGCGTCGACCTCGTCGGCGATCAGGTCCCAGAGGTCCTCGGGCGACCGGACGCCGCCAGGGAAGCGGCACGCCATGCCGACGATCACCAGCGGGTCATGCGCGTCGGGCGCGGCCGGGGCCGTGGCCACGCCCGACGCGGCCTGGGCCGGCGCCTCGTCGGCGCCGAACAGCTCGGTCCGCAGGTACTCGGCGACGGCGCCGGCCGTCGGGCAGTCGTACACGAGCGTGGTCGGCAGCGGCAGGCCGGTCGCCATGGCGAGCCGGTTGCGCAGCTCGACGGACGTCAGCGAGTCGAACCCCAGGTCCTTGAACGCCCGGGTGGCCGGCACCCGGTCAGTCTCGGGATGGCCGAGCACCGCGGCGGCGTGCGCCCGCACCAGGTCGACCAGTGCCGCGAGCCGGGCCGGCCCGTCGGCGTCGGCCAGTCGCGTGGCCAGCTCGTCGCCGCCGCGCCCGCTGACCCCGGGGCCGGGGCCACCGGACGGAGCGCCCGGCACGTCCTCGCCGTGCTCCGCGCCGGCCTCGGCCAGGCCGGCCAGCAGCCGGTCGCCCCCGCGGCCCAGGGCGCGGGCGAGGGCGGCCCAGTCGACGTCGGCCACGACCGCCGTCGGCTCGGTGGCGGCGCCGGCGACCGCGTCGGCCAGCGCCGCCAGGGCCGTGTCCGGGTCCATCGGGTGGATGCCCCGGCGGGCCAGGTGCCGCTCGGCGACGGCGTCGACCATCCCCCCGCCGCCCCAGGAGCCCCAGGCCACGGCGAGCGCGGGCAGCCCCAGCGCGTGACGGTGGGCGGCGAGCGCGTCCAGGTAGGCGTTGGCGGCCGCGTACGGCGCGGACCCGGCCGTGCCCCACACGCCGCTGCCCGAGGAGAACAGCACGAACGCCGCCAGGTCCAGGTCACGGGTCAGCGCGTGCAGGACGGCGGCGCCGGCGGCCTTCGGGGCGAGCACCGCCGCCGCCCGCTCCGGCGTCAGCCCGTCGAGCAGCCCGTCGTCGAGGACGCCGGCAGCGTGGACGACGGCGCGCAGCGGCGCGTCGGCCGGCAGGGCGGCCAGCCCGGCCGCCACGGCGTCGGCGTCGGTGACGTCGGCGGCCAGGACGGTGACCGCCGCGCCCCGGGCCGCCAGGTCGGCGGTCAGCTCGGCCGCGCCCGGTGCCTGCCCGCCCCGGCGGGAGACGAGCAGCAGGTGGGGCACGCCGGCGTCGGCCAGCGCCCGGCAGACCCGGCCGCCAACCGCGCCGAACGCGCCGGTGACGAGCGTCGTCCCGTCGGCGGGCGGCCAGTCGGCGCCACGGCGCGCGCTGGTGCCCGCCCGGGTGAGCCGGGCGGCGGACAGCCCGCCGGCCCGGATCGCGAGCTGGTTCTCGCCCGTCGTCCCGGCGAGCACGGCGGCGAGCCGGGCTCGTGCGCGGGAGTCGGGCCGCTCCGGCAGGTCCACCAGGCCACCCCACCGGTCCGGATGCTCCAGCGCGACCACCCGTCCCAGGCCCCACAGCGTCGCCGCGGTGGGGCGGGTCACCGCGTCGGCCGGGCCGACCGACACCGCGCCCTGGGTGACGAGCCACAGCGGCGCGGCGATCCCAACGTCGCCGAGCGCCTGGACCAGGGCCGCGGCGGCGAGCGTCTCCTCCGTCGCCGCGGCACCCGCGGCGGCACCGGCGAAACGGCCGTCGGCCTCGGCGGTCTCGGTGAGCACACCGATCACGCCCGCGACGGGCGCGCCGCCGAGGGCCGTCAGCGCCGCGGCGAAGGCCGCCCGGTCCCGGGTTCGGGCCGGGACGGGCATCGGTATCGCGCCCCGTTCGGCGAGCGTCTCGTGGACGGACTCGAACAGGTCCCCGGACACGACGTCGCCGAGCGGGACCAGCAGCCAGCGGCCGTCGAGGGCGCCGTCCGGGCGGCGCGACGTGTCCCCGACGACCGGCCAGCTGAGGCGGTAACGCCAGGCGGCCGCCGCCCCGGCCTCCGCCCGCCGGCGCCGCCACGACTCCAGCGCCGGCGCGAGCATCGCCAGCGAGTCCCGGCCAGCGTCCGCCAAGTCCAGCTCATCGGCCAGCGACGCGAGCTCACCCGTCGCCAGCCGGTCGAAGAACTCCGCCGGCCCGGGCGGCGCCTCGGCGGCGGGCTCGGCCGGATCGAGCCAGTACCGGCTCCGGCGGAACGGGTAGGTGGGCAGGGCGACCGTGCCGCCGCCGGCGGCGGGCAGGCAGCGCGTCCACTCGACCGGGACGCCCCGGGTGTACAGGTCGGCGACCGCGCCGATGAACCGGTCCGGGCCGCCGTCGTCGCGCCGCAGGGTTCCGACGACGACGGCGCCGCTCGCCCGGCCGACGCCCGCGTGGGACTCGGCGGTCTCCTGGATTCCGGCGACGAGTACCGGATGCGGGCTGATTTCGACGAAGACGGTGTGCCTGTCGTCGAGGGTCCGGCGCACCGCGGCCTCGAACTCGACGGTCTGGCGCAGGTTAGTGAACCAGTAGTCGGCGTCCATCCGCGCGGTGTCGATCCGCTCCCCGGTGACGGTCGAGTAGAGCGGGACGGCGGCCGGGCGCGGGGAGACCGGCGCCAGGGCCGTGGCCAGCTCGGCGCGGATCTCCTCGACCTGCGCCGAGTGCGAGGCGTAGTCCACCGGGATCATCCGCGCCCGGATGCCCTCGGCGTCCAGCTGGCCAGCGAGCGCGGCCAGCGCCGCCCGACCGCCCGAGACCACCACCGAGCCCGGGCCGTTCACGGCGGCCACGGACAGCTGGGCGCCGTCCGCCCGAAGCCGGTCCATCGCCCATTCCAGCGGCCGGGCCACCCATAGCATGCCGCCCCGGCCGGCGAGCCGGCCCAGCGCGCGGCTGCGCAACGTCACGATCCGCGCGGCGTCGTCGAGGCTCAGCGCGCCGGCGACGTACGCGGCGGCGATCTCGCCCTGGCTGTGGCCGATGACCGCGTCCGGCTCGATCCCCTGCGCGCGCCACAGCGCGGCGAGCGCGGCCATGACCGAGAAGAGCGCCGGCTGCACGACGTCGACGCGTTCCAGCGGCGGGGCGCCCGGAGCCCCCGCCAGCACGTCGAGCAGCGACCAGTCGGTGTAGCGGCCCACGGCGTCGGCGCAGCCGGTCAGCTCGGCGCGGAACACGTCGCTGCTCTCGGCGAGCTCCAGGCCCATCCGGGCCCACTGCGCGCCCTGGCCGGGGAAGACGAAGACCGTCCGGCCCGGGGCGCCCTGCGCGCTGCCCGGTCCCACGACGGTGGGCGACGGCGTGCCGCTGACCAGGTCATCCAGGCCGCCGAGGAGGTCGTCCGTCGTCCGGCCGATGACGACGGCACGCCGCTCGAAGGCGGTCCGGGTCGTGGCCAGCGCGCGGCCGACCTGGGCGGCCGGCAGGTCCGGCCGGGCCGCCAGGTGGGCGCGCAGGTCGGCGGCCCGGGCCCGCAGGGCGTCGTCGTCGCGGGCGGTCAGCACCCAGGGCACCGCCCCGCGCACGGCCGGCGCGGCCGGGCCGGCGACGTCGGCGGGCGCCGCGTCCGCGTCGCGGGCCGGCTCGGCGACGATGACATGCGCGTTGGTCCCGCTCACGCCGAACGACGACACGGCCGCCCGCCGGGGCCGGTCGCTCCGCCGCCAGGGCCGGGCCTCCGTCACCAGCTCGACCGCGCCCGACTCCCAGTCCACCCGCGACGACGGCGCGTCCACGTGCAGCGTCCGGGGCACTATCCCGTGGCGGATCGAGAGCACCATCTTGATCACACCGCCGACCCCGGCCGCCGCCTGCGCGTGGCCGAGGTTCGACTTCACCGAGCCGAGCAGCAACGGCCGGTCCGCCGGCCGCTCCTGGCCGTAGGTGGCGAGCAGCGCCGCGGCCTCGATGGGGTCCCCGAGCGCCGTGCCGGTCCCGTGCCCCTCCACCACGTCGACGTCCGCCGGTGTCAGCCCGGCGGAGGCGAGCGCGGCCCGGATGACCCGCTCCTGCGCGGGGCCGTTCGGCGCCGTCAGACCATTCGACGCCCCGTCCTGGTTCACCGCCGAACCCGCGATCACCGCCAGCACCTCGTGGCCGTTGCGCCGCGCGTCCGACAGCCGCTCCAGCACCAGCAGGCCGACGCCCTCGGCCGGGCCGAACCCGGCGGCGCCCTCGGCGTACGCGCGGCAGCGGCCGTCCGCCGACAGGGCGCGTTGCCGGGAGAACTCGATGAAGGTGCCGGGGGTGGACATGACCGTCACCCCACCGGCCAGCGCCAGCGAGCACTCGCCCGCCCGCAGCGACGACGCCGCCAGGTGAAGCGCCACCAACGACGACGAGCACGCCGTGTCGACCGTCACCGCCGGACCCTCCAGGCCGAGGGTGTACGCCACCCGCCCCGAGGCGACGCTGGTCGTCGTGCCGGTCAGCAGGTAGCCGCCGAGCCCGTCGGGGACGTCCCGCAGCCGCGGCCCGTATTCCTGGGCGATCGCCCCGACGAACACTCCGGCCTGGGCGCCGCGCTGGGTCCGCGGGTCGATGCCGGCGCGCTCCAGCGCCTCCCAGGCCGTCTCCAGCAGCAGTCGTTGCTGCGGGTCCATCGCCGCCGCCTCGCGCGGGGAGATCCCGAAGAACTCGGCGTCGAACTCGGCCGCGTCGTGCAGGAACCCGCCCGCGCGGACGTACGTCCGCCCGGCCGCCCCGGGGTCCGGGTCGTAGATCTCGGCCAGCGGCCAGCCCCGGTCGGTCGGGAAGGCCGAGAGGCCCTCCGCGCCGGCGTCGAGCAGGTCCCACAGCTCGTCCGGCGAGGCGACCCCGCCCGGGAACCGGCAGGCCATCCCCACGATCACGACCGGGTCGTCGCCCGCGCCGATGCGCGGGGCCGGCGGCGGGCCGGCCATCGACCCGCCGGGCGGCGTCGCGCCGGCCGCGGCCGGCGCCAGGACGGCGTACAGATGGCGGGCGAGCGCGGCCGGCGTCGGGTGGTCGAACAGCACGGCGGCCGGTAGCCGGGCACCGACGGCCGCGTTGAGCCGGTTGCGCAGCTCGACCGACATCAGCGAGTCGAAGCCCATCGAGCGGAACGCGAGGTCCGGCGCGACCGCGGTGGCGTCGGCGTGACCGAGGACGGCGACCGCGTGCTCGCGGACCGTCTCCAGCAGCAGCGCCAGCGCGTCGGCCTCGTCCAGCGCGGCCAGGCGCCCGGCCAGGCCGGTGCCGGCCGCGCGCGTGCCCGGGTCGTCGTGGGCGGCCCGCCGCCGGCGCGCCGGGCCGGCGATGCCCCGCAGCAGGCTGGACCCCGCGCCGTCGGCGTCGGCCAGCGCGGCGCCGTCCAGGTGGGCCGGGACCACGACCGGGTCGCCCGCGGCGAGCGCGGCGTCGAACAGCGCCAGCCCGTCGGTGTCGGTCAGCGGGACGATGCCGCCGCGGGCCAACCGGGCCAGGTCGGCGGCATCGAGCTGCCCGGTCATCCCGCTGGCCGCGGCCCACAGGCCCCACGCCATCGACGTCCCGGCCAGGCCGGCGGCGTGGCGGCTCGCCGCGAGCGCGTCGAGGGCGGCGTTCGCCGCCGCGTAGTTGGCCTGGCCGGGAGTGCCCACGACGCCCGCGACGGAGGAGAACACCAC
>NZ_MBLO01000095.1 GCF_001854805.1 Pseudofrankia coriaricola | reverse complement strand
CCGGGGTCAGCGCGGTGACAACGCCGTCCTCGAGCAGCCCGGCGGCGTGCACCACCGCGGTGAGCGGCGCGTCGACCGGGACGCCCGCCAGCAGCGCGGCGAGCGCGGACCGGTCCGCGACGTCGACCGCGGCGATCGTGACGTCGGCGCCGGCGGCCGCCAGTTCGGCACGCAGCGCGGCCGCGCCGTCGGCGGCCTCGCCCCGCCGGCTGACCAGCAGCAGCCGGCGGGCGCCGTGCGCGGCGACGAGGTGGCGCGCGGCCAGGGCGCCCAGCCCGCCGGTGCCGCCGGTGACCAGCACGGTCCCGGCGGGGTCGAGCGGGGCCGGCACAGTAAGAACGATCTTGCCGATGTGCCGCCCGGCGCCCAGGTGCCGCAGCGCGTCCGGCGCCCGTCGCACGTCCCAGACGGTCGCGGGCAGCGGGGCCAGCACGCCCCGGGCGAACAGCTCGGCCAGCTCGGCCAGCATCGCGGCGATGTCGTCCGGGTCCACGAGGGTGAGGTCGAACGCCTGGTAGCTGACGCCGGGATGGTCAGCGGCGACCACGGCCGGGTCGCGGACGTCGGTCTTGCCCATCTCGACGAACCGGCCGCCCTCGGCGAGCAGCCCGAGCGAGGCGTCGACGTAGTCGCCGGCCAGCGCGTTGAGGACGACGGAGATCCCGTCCGGCGCCGCGCGGCGGAAGGCCTCGGCGAATCCGAGGTCGCGGGAGGAGGCGACGCGGTCCGCGCCGATCCCGCGCTCCCGCAGGAAGGCCCATTTGCCCGGGCTGGCCGTCGCGAACACCTCGGCGCCGAGATGGCGGGCGAGCGCGGTCGCGGCGAGGCCGACGCCGCCCGCCGCCGCGTGCACGAGCAGGCTCTCGCCCGGCTGGATGCGGGCCAGCTCGACCAGGGCGTGGTAGGCGGTGAGGTAGACGACCGGGGCGGTCGCGGCCTCGACGAAGCTCCAGCCGTCCGGGATCGGGATCAGCCGGCGGTGGTCGGCCACCGCGAGCGGCCCGAACGCCCCGGAGAACATGCCCATCACCCGGTCGCCGACGGTGACGGTGGTGACGGCGGAGCCGACCTCGACGACCACGCCGGCGCCCTCCAGCCCCAGCGGCCCGGCGTCGCCGGGGTAGAGGCCGAGGACGTTGAGGGCGTCGCGGAAGTTCGCGCCGGCCGCCCGGACCGCTACCCGGACCGCCCCGGCGGCGAGCGGGGCGGCCGCCGCCGGTGCGTCGAGCAGCGCGAGCGCGGCCAGGGATCCCCGCGGTCCGGCCAGGTCGAGCCGCCACGGCCCGGTCCCGCCCGGTGGGGCCAGCGGGGGGCGGCTCGCCGTCGGGGTCAGGCGGGGCACCCAGACCGCGCCGGCCCGCAGGGCCAGCCGGGGCTCGCCGGTGGCCAGCGCGGCCGGCAGCGACCGCCAGGACGCGTCTGTCCCGTCCACGTCGACGAGCACGAACCGGCCAGGGTTCTCGGTCGCGGCGGAGGCGAGCAGGCCCCAGACGGCCGCCGCCGGCACCTCGACCGGTCCGGCGTCGATGGTGACCGCGCCGGTCGTGACGACCACCAGCCGGGCGGCGGCGAGCCGCTCGTCGGCCAGCCAGTCCTGGACCAGCCGCAGCGCGGCGTGGGTGGCCGCCCGGGTCGCCGCGGGCACCGGGCCCGGCCCGCGCCCGCACCACGCGAGCAGGACCGGCCCCGGGTCGTCGGCGAAC
>NZ_MBLO01000094.1 GCF_001854805.1 Pseudofrankia coriaricola | reverse complement strand
CGGCTATCTGACCCCCACCGAGTTCGAGACGCAATTTGACACGAAGGCCGCAGAAGCAGCATAATTCGTCTGTCTACTAAATCGGGAACGCTTCAGCCCCGAGACCCGGGCCTCAACGCCGGCGACACCATGAGCACCACCCACGCCTCGACGTGGCGGGTCGTCTACAGGGACGCGAACGGGTTTTCGGGTTTCTCGGCCACTGCGTTGCTCAGAAACGCGGTCAGCCAGGCGGCCAGGCCCCCTTCCCTGGCGATGCCGTCCGGCCACGGAACCTGCAGCATCCACCGCTCCATCGCCGCCGTGGTAGCCGTGGCGAGCAGGTCGAGCAGGCTCTGGGGAGGGGGCGCCGCAGTCGCGCACAGCCAGCCCAACGCGCCAGCGAACCGAACATCGATCGGATTGTCCTCGCCCATCCACAGCCGCTCAGCCCACGCCACGGCCGCTGCCGCCTCGGATCGTTCGACCGCGAGCTGGACAAGCGCCAGCACCAGGCTGATCCGCACCGGCTCGGCGTCCTCCACCGCCAACCGTCCCCGCAACGCCCGCACCACCACCGGTGGCGCCGCGAGTGCGGTGGCCAGCGCGTACGCTGCAGCCGACCGCACCGCCACGTCGGTGTCCTCGAGCAGCGGGATCAGTAACGACACGTCCGCCGCGATCGCCGCACGCGCCGCCTCCAACGTCCACTCGACCGGGTACCCCCAGGTGTCGACACGGCGATCCTCGGGCGCATAGGCGACCTGGAGCAGGTCCTGGCACAGGTCACGCCCGAAGTGGTTGCGATGGCCGGCCTCGGCCGCCAGCAACAGCAGGCCGGCGCGATCGTGTACGGCCGGACTGGCGGCCAGTCGGATCAGGAACGGCACCGCCAAAGCCGCCGGGGCAGAGCTGTAACCCTGATGACGGACCCTGTTCCACAGGGCGCTGAGGCTGCGCGAGGCGACAGCAGGATCGGCGGCGGACAGCCCGTGCAGCAGGTCAGGCATATCATCGGCGCGCCCGTACGCATGGCAGAACCGGCGCCACGGGACCGCATCCACCACCAACCTGCCCTCGACCCGTAACTCCGGCAGTACACGGCGAACGTCACGTGCCCGCCAGTACTCCTCGATCCTCACCGGTGTCATCCGGAGGAGCTCGTCCTCGTCCACGGCCTCACCGACCGCGCCTTTGTCAGCCACGCCCCGATCATGCCGACGGGCTACGACAAAAACTCCCGCGGCAGCCACATGAACGCCTGCGCCCCGAGCCTCCGGAACCTCAAATTCCGATCCTGACCCCACCGCCCATCCGCATAGACCTTCGCAGGTTCCTGGCCGGACACCGCCGACCTACCGTCACGCGAACCAACGGTCCAGACCGGTCCGATAACCCGTGGAACAGGGCACCCGACCGGCCCCATGATTGCCGCGATGACCCATGACCTCGAAGACGACCCGCAGGACTGGCACTACGCGCCGTCCGGCACCCTGCATGGTGCTTTGCAACGAGGCCACGGCATCGCGGTCATCAAGCTGCGCCGCGACCGCGAGCAGGCAGGACTGGTCTACGCATGCACCAGCCGCGACACCCGCTGGGACTGGCAGGTCGACGACCGATACACCTACCTCGCCCGGCTCCTACGCGACCTGCACCTCGACCCGGCCCCGCTGATCACGCAACTGCACGCCTGCGGCCCCCGGCTCTCCTGGCCACACCGAGACCCAGCCGACGACCACAACCAGTTCAACCTCGCCGTCGGAATCCTGGAAGCACTCGCCCGCACCGGCAACGAGCAGGCCCGCGAAGCGCTGCGTGAATACGTCCACGACGGAGCCCGCTGGATCGACGTCCTACAGACACTCACCCACGAGTGGCCCGTCGAATGGTGGGACGACCTCTGGGAAACCGCCGCCGCCCGCATCCACCCCGATGACACGATGCGGCTGTTCCCCAACAGCCAGCCGTGGCAACGCTGGCATGGCCGCGACCCCCGCCTCGACGCCGTCCTCAACGCCGCCCGCTCCGCCCGTCCTCCAGGCCCAGACCACCGGACCATCCTGGCCGAGGCATCCGACGCCGAGCTGATCGCCCTGCTACGCACGCCCGGCACCGACCGCGACACCATCGCATTCGCGCTGCGCCAGATTCGACGCCGCTCCTATCCCATGCCGGAACTGCTCGACGTCGTCGAACAGCTCGCGCCCACCCGACCCCCGGGCCTGCGCAGCACGCTGTTCTCGCTCGGCCCCCTCATCGCCCCACCCGCCCGAACCTGGGCCACCGACCCCGACCACCCTCTGTTCCCCGACGCTGCGTACCTCCTCGCCAAACATGGCGACGAACAGGACATCCCCCTGCTGCTCACCGCAGTCGATGAACTCACACACAGCGGCCAGTGGTGTGGCTACGACCAGCTCGCCGAAGGCCTCGCCCGCATCCTCGCCCCCCTACCACCAACCACCCACACCGACAGCCGTACACGCCTGATACGCCGACTGCGCTCCCTGGCCTTCGCCTCACCACACACCTACGAACGCGCCAGCCACCTCCGCAGCCTGCTGCTCCTCGACCCCGACAACACCAGGAACGCCCTGCCGATCTTCCTACTCGACTGCGAACCCGACGTAAGACACCTCGCCGCCCAGCACACCTCACTAATCACCGACGACGCCCACCAATGGCTAACCGAACTACGCGACGACCCCATCGAGAACAACGACATCAAACACACCGCGACACAACGCATAACACTGGCTTGACCAGCACCGACACGCCAACCAAACTCATCCATCTGCAGGCGGGAAAGGCGCGGCGATTTCGACCGTTCAAATGTGACGGACGGTGACCGCCATGAGTGCAGCCGCGATGGTCGACCGGTGCCAAACCGGTGACGAACCGCGGCGCAGCCGGCGGCACGAACCGTCACCAATCGGCACGATCAACGATCACGCGAACCGGCCCTCGCGCCCGATTGCCAAACGCCGCAACACAAAACGGCTGTGAACGACACCCCACGCCAGCCGACGACAACAGCTCAGCCTGCCGGAGAAGAAGACTCATAATCCTCCGGTCGTGGGTTCGAGCCCCACCCGCCCCACCACCAGGCAATACGCGAGTACTGAGTCCCGGACAGCGCTCGTACAGCGGAGTATCTTCAAGATCGTGAAGACGACGGATGCTGCCCCTGTCGACGATCTGACGACCCTTCTCCCCGACTGGCGCCGCCATCTGCGGGCCCTCAACCGCTCCCCCGCGACGATCAAGAGCTACCTCACGTGTGGGGAGTCGTTCGTCGCCTTCCTCACCGAGCAGGGCATGCCGAGGGCTGCGAACGCGATCGCGCGGGAGCACGTTGAGGCGTACATGGTGGCGCTCAGCGAGCGCGTCAGCGCCGCCACCGTGGCGAAGCACTATCGGTCCCTACAGCAGCTCTTCCGGTGGCTCGTGGAAGACGGCGAGATCAGCCGGACGCCGTTCGAGCGGATGAGCGCGCCCGCGGTCCCGGAACAAGCCGGTGCCCATCCTGGGTGACGACGTGCTCCGCAAGCTCCTGGACACCTGCAAGGGCAACAGCTTCGAGAACCGCCGCGACGCCGCGATCATCCGCCTGTTCCTGGACACCGGAATCCGGATCGGTGAACTGGTCGGGCTGAAGGTCGAAGACCTCGACTTCGACCACGACGTAGCGCACGTGATGGGCAAAGGCAGGCGCGGCCGTGCCGTCCCCTACGGCAACCGCACCGCCGACGCCCTCCGCCGGTACATCCGTGCCCGCGCCCGCCACGGTCAGGCCAAGAGCCCTGCGCTCTGGCTCGGCAAGAAGGGGCCGATGACCGAGTCAGGCGTAAGCCAGATTCTGGAACGGCGCGCGGCCGACGCTGGCGTCCCCAAGCTCCACGCACACCAGTTCCGGCACACCTTCGCCCACGCCTGGCTCGCCGCGGGCCACCAGGAACAAGATCTGATGCGCCTCGCCGGATGGCGAAGCCGCGAGATGGTCGGCCGGTACGCAGCCTCGGCCGCCGACGATCGCGCTCGGGACGCGCACAGACGCGCCGCGCTTGGCGATCGTCTTTAGCCCTAGGGTCGCGACGCTGGCGCTGGCTGCTAGCCCGGGGCTTTCACGCCGGTGATCGTCTGGTGGGTGTGTCGGAAATGGGAAAGTGCTCCTGAGCTGGGAGGATCGGGCTTGTCGAGGGCCTGAACCATCCGTCACCAAGGAGCACCTTCATGGTGCAGAGTACCGGTGTCTACCCGTCTGTCCGTGTGGACGCGGCCGGGCGGGGTGTCGTGTCGGCGGCGGGTGGGGTGCTGCTGACCGAGACGGTCCGGGTCAGTGGGCTGGGCCGGGTGCTGTCGGACGAGCTTGCGGGGTGGCGGTCGCCGTTGGCGACGCATGACCCGGCGAAGGTGCTCACGGATCTGGCGGTGTCGCTGGCGCTGGGCGGTGACTGCCTCGCGGACATCGCGCTGCTGCGCGCCGAGCCGGAACTGTTCGGGCTGGTGGCCTCGGACCCGACGGTGTCACGGACGGTCGACCGCCTCGCCGGTGAGGCGGACCGGGTGCTCGCGGCGATCGGCCGGGCGAGAGCGGTCGCGCGTGGCCGGGTGTGGTCGTTCGCGGGTCGCCACGCGCCCGACCACGCGGTGTCGGCGGATGACCCGCTGGTCGTGGACCTGGACGCCACCCTGGTCACGGCCCATTCGGAGAAGGAGCAGGCCCGGCCGACGTTCAAGAAGGGATATGGCTTCCACCCGTTGTGGGCGTTCATCGACCACGGCGCTACCGGCGCCGGGGAGCCGGCGGCCGTGTTGCTGCGGGCGGGTAATGCCGGGTCGAACACGGCGGCTGACCACATCGCGGTCGCGACCTCCGCGCTCGGCCAGCTGCCGCGACGGCTGCACAGGTCACGATCGGTGCTCGTCCGCGCCGACTCGGCCGGCGGCACCCACGCCTTCGTTCAGTGGTTGCACCGGCGCCGGGTGGGCTACTCGGTCGGGTTCACCCTGCCCGACGACGCCGCCCAGCTGATCGGCAGGCTCCCCGCGGCGGCGTGGACGCCGGCCTACGACGCCGACCGCCTGCCCCGCCCCGGCGCGTTCGTCGCCGAACTGACCGGTCTGATGGACCTGACCGGCTGGCCGCCGGGGATGCGGGTCATCGCCCGTAAGGAACGACCGCACCCCGGCGCCCAGCTGCGGATCACCGACGTTGACGGCAACCGGATCACCGCGTTCGCGACGAACACGCCCCGCGGCCAGCTCGCCGACCTGGAACTACGCCACCGCCGCCGCGCCCGCTGCGAGGACCGCATCCGCGGCGCGAAGGACACCGGCCTGACCAACCTGCCGCTGCACGACTTCGCCCAGAACCAGATCTGGTGCGCCCTCGTCGCGCTCGCCTGTGACCTGATCGCCTGGACCCAGATGCTCGCCCTCGCCGACCACCCGGCGCGCCGGTGGGAGCCGAAACGCCTACGCCACCGATTGTTCTGGCTGGCAGGACGGCTGGCCCGGCACGCCCGGCAGACCGTGCTGCACCTGGGCGCCGATCACCCCTGGGCCCCGCTGGCCGTCCAGGCGATCAACACACTGCGCGCTCTGCCCGCCCCGGGACAACCCGGGCCACCGACCTCCCACCCCGCTGACCAGAACGGAAACCCGCCCCGGACGTGGACCGGGCGCCCACCCGAGCGACAGCGGGCACACCGCCACGGCCCACCTCGACCGGGCAGCACAAGTCAACATCAACAAGGGTCGGAGGTCAGCCCGCGATCACACCTGGCCGAGGCACGAAAGATCTGGGCTAGTCGGCCCGGAACCGTCCTCGGCAGAACGTCTGCTATAACTCGGCGTTGCCAGTAAGGGCGGCGACGTCTCGGTTCATATTCCTACGGGATAGCCCGTAAAATTTTTCCACTTGCGGGAAAGCTAATTAGCCTATGCGGCAGATCACCCAGCATCCGAACTATCTCGCCCTGATCGTCGCTCGTTGCAAATATGATTTGTCCCGGCGCCGCGTCTTGATGAAGCTGGGCCGATCTGGTTAGAAGGCGTTCAAAGCTAATCCGCGCAGTCTCCTGCTGTCTCGGCTCATCGAATACTAGAAGACGCGGATGATTTTGGGTCTGACTCCTGCCCACCTCAAAGAGACCCAGAAGATACGCCCAGATGAGTCGAATCATGTCACTGGCGGAAAGGTCGAATCCTAGGTCGAAGCCTTCGTGTATTGGCCGATATGTGTCTCGCGATATCTCGACTGACCCCGAGTCGAGGGAACGAAATTCGTATTGCGTAAGCTGATCTCTGACGGAGGCTTGAAGTTTATCGAGTGTCGCCTTATCCAAGTCACTCAGAGGATCGTCGTTCATATCGGCGATCAATCGTTCATTGGCAGTCCATGCATCCGTCGTTTGTCGCAATTGAGTGAGGATCTTTTCTATCTCAGATCTAGTTCGCGCCAAGAACTCTTTCCGATCCTCAAACCTTAGACGAGCCACCAGATCGCCAGCCGATGGAGTCGCATTGGCCTCTAGGAGACTGTCTTTGTAGGCCCGGATTGAACGACGGGAATCCATTACTCGTTCTCTTAGAGCACCTTCGCGCGCCTGAAGTGCGAGCACTACTCGGGTGATGTCCTCTCGCATCGAACGAAATGTAGACAGCTGCTGCGAGATGAAGTCTAGGTTCTCCGCTACGCTCATCACGGCATGCGAAATCTCATAGCCATCATGCAACTCTTGATGACAAGTGGGACACTGGTTGAGCTCGCCGAGAAAACTAACGTGTGACGAACCTAGGCGCTCAAGGAGGTTCAGGTCTTGGTGACGCTGCAGATCCTCCTCAAGCGCCTCAATCCTCGCGTCAAGAGCCGCGCGGCGGCGGCCAACATCAGCAAGCTCCTCGATGGTCGCGGAAAGAAGGGCCGAGTTCTCCGCAAGACTGCGCTGCGCGCCGATCAGCTCTGCTTCGGAGTCGGTGGCGCGGTCGGCGACGGTTCTTGTCTCCTCCCGCGCGAGTCGGACGATTTCGTTCTCAATGTTGTTAAGCGCATCGTCGACTGAGATCCAGCCAGATCCGGTACTCACCATTAGGCTTATACTCGAAGGACGCCTAGTCTTCGAAAGGCGTTCGGGAAGGCCGGAAATTACGATACCTGCAGCCTCGCCCGCCACGCGCAGGCTTCCGATCGTCGCCTTCCACTCAGCTTCCAGCATGGAGCGGACCGAAATTAGTCGCTGCCTCGTAAGTATCTTGCTGTAGGCCTCAAGGCCCAGGATGAACTCGACTGCGCGTTTACCAGGATCCCTGAGGCTAAGATATCCGGGGATGCGTGCCTGAATGCCGGACCAGCCGTGCTTCTGCTCAACATAGAGAAATGGGAAAATCGCTTCCAGATACAGTGGACATTCAGCGCCGTCCAGTCGAGAAACCTGAGGGATATTCCAACCGACGAAATTGGCCAGACGATACTGGTAACCAGCTTCCCGCTGAGCCGCTCCCGGACGGCGAACGAAATAATCGCGGCGTGGGTAGTCTCCGCTCGCAGTCAATTGCGGACCTTCCCATGTCTGCACGAGTGAGCGTTCCACCGCGTCAGACTTCACCGCACGTCGTACCGTTAGGACCTCACCCCTGTCATTCTCTATCTCAAGGCTCACATGGGATTCGAGAACTGCAAAATCCAGACCGTCGATATCGACTGCATGAGTCATTGCGTGAGGGAGGGGAATTTCTCTCCTCGCACTGAGCATCCCTTCAAGCCCAAGCGCATAGATGATCGCTTGAAGGCAGGTTGACTTACCGCTTGAATTATCTGCTCGGATGATGTTTAGACCATCGGAAAAATCGAGTGATGTTCCGACCATGGGTCCGGTCGTTGAGGCGCGGAGTTCGAGTCGCCGAATCTTAAGCCGCATCGCTATCCTTCGAAGGAGACAACTTCGTCAATGTATTTCTGCGACATCCTCCTTGGAAGGTTCGAAAGAAATGTCTTTTCGCCAACAAGCACTGTTCGCTGACGTTCAAGATCACGCGCGAAGGCAGTTCCTAGAGAAGTTAGCGCTATAACTCTCGAGTTCTTTTGCGCAACAAGCCCGGCTCCGATGGACAAGTCAATCGTGCGGCTCAACGATGGATCGAAGCGAACAACGATATCATCAGGGCGTTTTTCTCCTCTTACCCAGCGAAGGAAAGTCTCGCGGGTTCTCGAGTTTCGGATCGCCCAACCGAGTATGTGCGTTTGAGCGAGGGTTGCACTGCTGCCGCGGCACCGACTAAGAATTAGTATCACCGATGAGATTCGCCAAGCCAACCTCAAGTCTGGAGGTATCGGTTCTGGTCGCCGCGCAAATCGGATCGGCGCGTTGACTGAACTGAATAGGTCCTCCAGCGCGTTGGCGGTCACGCGGCATTCTCCTCTCCGAAAAAATCGAGAGGGCATCTCATGAGCCAGTCGGCAATCGATGACCAAGCGATTTCTTTCGCAAGTCCCTCATCGATCGCTGGCACGGCAGCAACGAGTTCGTGTGCTAGATCGACCGCGATATCTGTCACGTCGCGGGCCGTAGGCTGCGCCACGGTACTCGAATATTCGAGTACCAGATAGCTCTCCTTATTCGCTCGGCAGATCGATGCCGCTTGCCATTGATCTGGGTACCGATCTCGCATCTGCGACAAACGATTTTCGCCAACTAGGTAGGCGCGTATCAACTCGTCAGAGTAGCGGAGGCGTCCCACAGGTGATTTCAAGATGACAGATAGCTTGGCGTCGATCGTGGCGAGAAGGTGGCCGTGCTGATCTCGCCACGAGGCGACGCTTTCAGTCTCTTCAGGCTCGATTCTCATCTGAGGAACCGGTATACCGAGAAGGCTTGACCGCTCGCGCGGGAATGCCTCGTCCGTCATGACAACAATATCGAAGTCATCCGCGATGAACTCTAGGTTCCACGCGCGAACCTCCGCAGCCTTAGACTTGCCGTGTTGTACCAGCTTATGAGAGTCGTGGCGGTGCACCATAAAACCGTATCGCTTGAGTCTGACGCTACCCAGAAGTTTGATAAGTTCCTTGTGTTTTTCGCGAAGCTTCGATACGTCGGTGGTGAGTTTGTCTCGCTGCTTCTCATAAAGAACGCTAGTCGGCAATGGTTCCTCGGCCGCATAGCACTGGTAAGCACATCCGTCCGCACTGAAGGCTTCAAGGCCTAGATCGCCTCCATGGCGGTCTGGGACCTCATGTAGCTCGTGTGCGCCATGGTGGAGTCGAAGGATCGACAGGCAATGGCGTTCCCATTCCTTGCCGTCCCAAAAACGGATGGAAGTCATGATCCCCCTTCAGTACGTCCGGCAGCATACGCCAAGGCACCGGTCCTTGGGGGTGTTATTGGGCAGCGTGTGCGACGGGCAGACGGCGAGGTGCAACTCGCCACGTTCGGCTGTCTGGATTTGTCGGGTGCTCACCCGGCGCGACGGCGAGCACTCTGTGTCAGCGCTACGTGCACCTCGGCGTTAGACGGATCTTGTTGATCTTAGGTGGCAGCATCGAAAGTGTGTGGCGACCAGACCTAGCTGGTCGGCCTCACGTCCGGGTCCAGGCGCATAGGCTGAGTGGCAGGCTGCCCCGGGAGCGAACGTGACTATGACGTTGAGCGCGCGAACTGGCATCGTTGTCTGCCTCGCCCGCGAGAATGGATCGCTGACGGCGGCCGGCCTGACCCCGCTGGCGATCCAGGTTGGCGAGTAGGGCTATCCATGGCATGGAAGGAGTCGGACGCCCGGATGGCGGCGTTCGATGTGCTGGCGCGGCTGGGCGTGGACCCGCCCGACATGCAGCTACTGCGGTTCGGGGAGAACGCGTTGTACGCGTTCCGGGAGCGGCGGCTGGTGGTCCGGGTGGCTCGGCCGTCCACGGAAGCGGCCGACGTCGCTCGGACGGTGAAGTTCGTGCGGCGGATTGCGGCGCGTGGGATGCCTGTTTCGGAGCCTGCTGACCTGCCTGAGCTGGCACAACCGATCGTGACGTCGACTGGCGTCGTGACGCTGTGGACGTTGCATGACGTCGATGAGGGCTGCCGGGTGAGCGCCCCCGAGCTGGGCGGGTTGGTCCGCCAGTTCCACGACCTGGCCGCGCCGGAAGCCGATCTCCTCGGTGCGTGGGAGCCGTTCGGGCTGATTCGGGCGCGGTTGGCTGCGGCGGAGCGCGACGGACTCGACCCGTCGTTGACCGGGCCGTTGGTCGACCTACTCGCGTCGTTGGAGACAGCGGTCGATCGGCTGTCAGACCGGCTCGGCGTAGGGGTGATGCACGGGGACATGCACTACGGCAACGTGCTGTGCCTGCCGGGACGACGCCTACTCCTGATCGATTTTGATCAGGTCTGCCGCGGTCCGCGGGAGTGGGACCTGGTCCCGAACCTGGTGACCGTGCGCCGCTTCGGGCTGGCCGAGTCCGAGTACCAGGCGTTCTGCACCGCGTACGGCTTCGACCTACGAACATCCCCGGACGCTGAGACGCTGGTCCGACTGCGGGAGCTGGGAATGGTCAGTTGGCTGTTGCAGCAGTACGGGACCTCGGCCGTGATCGACGATGAGATCAGGCTGCGGATTGGGACCATCGGTGAACCGGTCGGCCCGCCCGCGACCCGTTGGCACGCGCATTGAGCGCCACTCCGCCGGCCGCCGCAGGGCTGCCGTTTGACCCGATCGTGGCCCGGCCATCGCACCGGCTGTCCATCGTGATCGCCACCAGCGCGGAGACAGCAGACCTGCTACGCGCCGACGGCCAGCTTCCCGAGACGTACCTACGGTTGGGCCGGCTGGCAGGGTTCTACCGCGATGCCGACAACCAACTTCCGCGTGTCCTGGCCGTGCGCGATCTCGATCCGGCGACATTGGCGTTCCGCCGGGGCGCAGGAACCGCGGCGACGATCCGGGCGGGGCGACTGTGGCTGTTCGACGTCCAAGCCGGTCCCGTGGTCGCCGTGCTGTCCGTCGACCTTGACTGCGACCCGCTCGCACTGATCCCGTTTCTCGAGGATCTCTACTACGACGACCTCACCGTTGATAGCAACACGCTCGACGTGGCAGCGGCTGACCTGCTCGACGGGGCGAACGCCACGGTCCGGCAGACCGGTGGGGGTCCGCTGGAGCTAACCTCACAGCGCCACCAGATGGTGTTCACCTCCGCCACACTGCCCGAGGACACGATCCAGCGGCTCATCTACCGGGCTGATCTCGACGCGAACCCAGAGTATTCGTCGATTCAGTATCCGGCCGAACTCAACCGCCGGCCGACCAGCGGAGCGGCTGTCGGTGCCTACGTTTCTGTACTGGCCGCGCAACAGGACTACATTGAAAACTGCGCACTGCTGTCCGCAGTGCAGGTTGTCGCAGCGTCCTGCAAGATACGCTCGGTCAGATTCGCCGCGTACGAGACCTTGCTCCGGGTGCGCGAACTCGGCACGGCACGCACCACGATGACCACGCCGACGCGCCGGGCCGAGCTAGCTCGGCTCCACGAGAAATTAGCTGAGCAGGAACTAGCGCTGACGTTCGGCGTCGAGGCGGCGTGCGAGATCGGCATTCTTATCCCGGCGTTGAGGGTGGAGAACTTTCACCGCCAGCTCGTGGCCTGCACGGGGCTGCGCGACAGCATCGCGACCGTCTCCACGATGCTTGCCCGTGCCACGTCGGTGCTAGCTGCTGAAGAGGCTTCCCAGACGTCCCTGGACGCCCAGCGCCGGGACCTGCGCAGGCTGCGCTACGGTGTCGCGATCGGCCTCCTGTCGACGATCGCCGTTCCGATCGGAATCATCCTCGGTTTCTTCGGTGGAAACTACACCCAAGTAGACGGCGACAGATCCATGTTCGATTGGTCCCATTATCACGACATGTATTTGGCTGTTCTCGGGATGATCCTTGCCGCCGGAGCAGTATTCGCCGTGCTCCTTCTCGCCGAGCGCTACCAGATCCGCCGCACCACGCGTTCGGAGAATCGGAACTGACGAGCGGCAGCGTCAAACGTCGCTGAGCGCTGGTACCCGTGCCAGGCCGGCGCGCCACGCTGGGATCTGTTCCGCACGGGTGACTTCCCAGACGACGCGGTATTGCGCGGTGCCCCGGATAAAGACGGTTACCGGATGCGGCACGATCACCCCGCCGCCTTCCCAGCCACAGCGCGGCCGGACGCCGCACGTCACGACCGGTTGCGGGCCGGCATGGAGCGCGTCCCGCTGATCGGCCAGGATGCGTGCGACCGCGAGCGCGAGCCTGCTGGATGCGGGAGAGACGAGCGCCGGACATGCCACGAGCACCCGAGCCGCGTTCTCCTGGGCGAGCTGGGAGGCCACCGAGTCGGGCGGATGCCAGCCAGCCCGGACGAACTCCGGCCGCGGGTAGACGTCCACGAGCACACCCGGGCGGCGCGGCAGCGGAACCGGAGCGACAGTCACCGGCACCGGGACGGCGTCGCTCCCGTCAAGTTCGATCATCATGGCCGACATGGCTTCTCCTTCTGCCGGCCACCTACGACCCCCCGGCCGTACAGACTCCGCAGCGAACGATGGCTGACCTGCGCTTGCACGATGCTTGCTGGAGTTAGCGCTGAGGTGTTCCCGGCCGGGCGAAGTCGGCCGGGGTCAGCGCACCGACCACGGCCGCGAGTACGTCCCGCTCGGTCGCGGAGCCGTCGGCCGGGCCGAACACGAGCACCACGCCGATGTCGCCGTAGCCGCCGATGAACACGGCGCCGTCCGGCAGATGGGCGATGCTCGCGGCCAGTTCGGCGATGGTCGCGCCGGGCGCAACCTTCACGGTCACCACCGTTGCCGGCGGCTGGGCTTTCGTAGTCTGTGGCCTGGTCACGTGGTCACCGTCCCGCGCTGTGTCGTGTGGGTGGGTCTTCGTACTGCGCGTCCCGGGCCGGCGGGGGCCTGGCGGCTACCGGCCCGGGAGCCACTTCCACGGTGGTGGGCGCGGCGTTGGGGTAACAGTCCGAAAATGGCCGGACCGATGGCGCAGAATTGACCCATGGGGAAGCGTTCCGGGCTCGCGGCACGCCGCAAGGCCGTGGGGCACTCACAGGAGAGCCTCGCAGAGGCCCTGCACACGTCGCGGTCGACGGTCGCTCGCTGGGAGCGCGGCGAGGTACAGCCTCAGCCCGCCACACGCTCGGCGCTGGCTGAGATCCTCCAAATATCGCTGAGCGATCTCGACGATCTCCTCGAAGGCACGCCAGCACAGACGCCCAGCGAGTCTTTCAGGGTAGCTCCCAAAGAGCCGGTCGGAGCCGCCCACATCGAAAGTGCACGCGATCGTGTCAAGCAGCTACTCACCATGGAGCACTCCTTCGGTGGGATGCGCGTCGCGAATGTCGCTCTCGACTCGGCGCACGCGTTTGAACGGCGGATCGACGAGGCTGGTATCCGCGCCGGATATAACTCGGACGCGCACGCGGCTGCCGCGGAACTCTTTGAGGTAGCCGGATGGCAACTCATCGATGCCGCCCGGCCGGACGATGTCGATCGGGCGAACAGTAGAGCACTGCACCATGCGGCGGCGGCTGGCGACCACAGTATGGAAATCTTTGTGATCCAGAACGAGTCCATGCACTTGTGCGAGACGGGCAGGGCGACAGAGGCCCTCTATCTGACTCGTGGGGTACTGGAACAGACTCTGTCGCCGCGCCTGTCCACGCTGTTCCACGTGCGGGAGGCGCGCGCACTCGGACGGCGAGGCGACGGCGAGGCTCTGAGAATCTGGCTCAAGGCGATGGCCGAGTACGGCGACGGTGTACGCGAGTCAGACCCGTACTGGTCATGGTGGATAAACGACGAACAGATGCAGTTGCAGAAGGCTGCGCTCTTCCGTGATCTAGGCCGGTACGACACGGCCATAGATACCTGGCAGGGGTACCTAACCGCCCGCTCGGACGATCTTTATCTCACCTTGGTCATCGCCCAGTTGGCGCAAGCGCAAGCACGCGCGGGAGCTTGGGTCGATGCGGAGTCGACCGTAGGCAGCCTCATCGACGGCGCCGACGACATCTGTTCGGGCCGGGCCATCGCGCGGATTGACCAACTAGCCGCCGACGTGAAGCGCTCCCCATCCGCGCCCGGCTCGTTGCGTGAAGCCACTCGCCTACTCGCATCGTTCATGCACCACGCCCACGCCGAGCGACTTGCTAGCTCCAGTTAGCACCCAGCAAGCACGCATCGTCCGACGTCGCACCGAGCCCATCGGCCGACATTTCTTCCACTGCTAACTACAGCTAGCACTTTGCAAGCACGCGCAGAAACGATCGGGCCGCGCGGCTGGTTGCTCCGCGCGGCCCGCTTCTCGCCTTACCGCTGGGGGCAGTCAGCGGTCACGATCTCGAAGGCGATATCGAGGATCATGGAGCCTTCCCGGTGGGGGCGGCGGAAGGCGCCGGGGGTGATGCTCATGAGGTACGCCGCTTCGTCCCGGCGGTAGGCGACGCTCTTCCGCCGGGTGTCGGCCGTCAGGCCGAACAGAGTCCTCATAGCCTGGTCTGCCGGCGGGTCGAGCCTGTCGATCGCGGCTCTGATGATCCGCTCGGCGAGTAATGCCCGCGCTTTCGGGCTGGTGCCGTCAGGCGGGTTGAGCAGGTCGACGAGGTCCGGTCTGTGTCGTGCCAGCTCCGGGGCACCGGCGCCGTGGCGTCGGGCCTTACAGAGGAGGGTTTCGACCGTCTCAACGTCCGGCCTGCTGTTGGTGTGCATGTGGCGTTCGGCAAGGGCCTGTGTGGCCCCCGCTTCCCCCGCCGCGGTTCCTCCTTCCGTGTCTGGTGTTGCCCGACCGCGGGGTGCTTACGGGCAACGCCAACTACTATCTCACGTTTGTCGCCGATCGCTACGTTTGCGGTCAGTAGCGTCTACTGAGTCCGCTCCACAGTTGGTGACGTGTGCTTGCCGGCGACGGCCTGCCGAGCCGTTGGCCTGCGACAACGTGGGGAGCGTCCCGCACTCGGCGCGGCGAGCGCGGCTCGATGCGCAGAGACGCCGATCCGGATCTTGGCCGACGCCGATCCGGCCACGGGAGCGCTCCGGCCCGAGACGTGCGCGGCCTGACGACTCACCTGACGACTCACACGCGGAAAGGGCAGCTCTGGGCACTGCGGTGGGTGGCCCCTGCTCGGATCTGTAACCGATCTGCTGCCATGTTCCGTGCCACGATACGGCTCAGTTCCGCGGGCACTACGCGGCCCGTTTCGGCGTCAATGCGACGCCAATTATCGGGGCATATTCGTGGCCAATAACGGGAGCAAAACACCCGCGCGGCGAGGCCAATACTGGCGATGTCAGCGCGCCACGGGAAACACCCCCGGCGGCGCATCTCTCGCCAACTTCCTCGGGAGCCTCTCATGCCTCGCTATGTTTACCGCCCCTCCCTGTTGTGGCAGCTGATCCGCTGGTCGCTGCTCATCGCGCTTCTATACCTCGTGCTGTTCGCAGTCTCGTACGTCGCGCGGTACGCCATTCCGGTCGTGGGCCCGTTCCTCGTGGTCGGTGGCCTCGTCTGGGGCGCGGTCGCGCTGGTGCAGCGCGGGCGCAGTAGGTGAGGTTCGCCATCGGGCTCGACCCGTTCCCGGGAGTTCCCGCGACCGCTCCGATTCCAGGAATGGTGCTGCTGTTCCCGGACGTCGTGTGGTGGCTGCTGGAAACCGTGCTGGTTCTGGGCCTGTCCTGGCGCCGTGTGAAGCCACGTCGCGTCGGCGCCGTCGTGTGGCTCGCCGTGCTGTGGCTTCTCGCATCCGCCGCGCGGTTCACGCCGCAGATTCTCGCCCTGACGATTCGCTGACCCTCCTCCCCGCTTTCCGATGTTCCGAAGGGATAGTCATGTCCTCCACGCACGGCAAGACCTCGGCCGCCGACCTCGGGTCGCTGACCTTGGACGATCTGGCGTTGCGGTCCGAGAAGGCGCACGCCGACCACATGGCGACCTACACCGCTACCGAGGTTCTGCATCTCGTTTTCATGTCCACGCCGGAGCACGACCAAGAGGTCGTCGACGTCATCGACGCGGCGTACCGCCTCATCCGCCAGTACCGAAAGAAGACTTACCGGGAATGGCGCGGCGCGTACCGCATATGGGTCACCGAGGCCGGGTTCGAGATCCCGCCAGAGATGACCGAGGCCACCGACAGCGAGAGCGAAAGCGAGGTCTAGCCGGGTATGCAGACGACAATCGTCATTCTTCTCGGGCTCCTGCTCGCGGCCTCTCTGATCGCGCCCCGGCTACGCGCTCGTAGCCTCGTGCCGATCGTGTGCATTCTGCTCGGCTGGTTCTGGGCCGGCTCGGGATTCGTTCCCACACTCACCGACGTCGCCACGGCCATCCGAGACTTCTTCCGGTCGCTGCCCATCCACTGGAGCTAGATCCCCCATTTCCCGGGAGGTGCGTCCCGCCGTGCCCGCACGGCGGGACGCACCGGCCCCCGAATCGTTCGGAGTTCCGCCGTGTCCGAAGACCACCTTCCCGTGCCCGTTGAACGCTCAGGCTGGGTTCCCGACGTCCCCGCCGTTCTCACCGAACTCGAAACGCTGTCCGGCCGCGAACGAAGTTACGAATGGCCACTCGACCCAGTCCCGGATCGTGTGCCGGTGCCGGTGGACCCCACCCCACCCGGCGCGGTCGACATCGCCCGCCGGCCGGTGATCCCGGCGAGCCTGCGCCGTGACCAGCTCACCGCGACCGCCCGGCACGTTGGCGGCCGGTGGGCGCACGCCAGCGCCTATCACGCCGTCCGTCTCCCCTGGTATCTCGCCGTGATCGTGCAGGCGGCCGTGGTTGGCGCCGGGAGAGTCGCCGTGCGGTTCGTCCGGTGGTGGACGCACGCCGAGTCCACCCCGGTACGCCAGGCTGTCGCAGAGGTTCGCGACACGGCCGTGTGGCTGCGCCTGGACCGCGAGGTTCGCGCCACCCGTCGCACCCGAACCCTGATCGTCGCTGACGCTGGCGCCGGCGCGTTGACCGCAATCGCCGTGCTCGGCTCGGCATTCGGGCCGCCGACCCAGCCCGGATGGCTGCTCGTGTGGCTGCCGCTCGTGGGGTCCCTGGCCTACGTCGGGCGGCCAGTAGGACGGCCTCTGATCGCCGCGGCCGTTGTCGCGCCACGGTTCCGCAAGCTGTCCGCCGACATCGTGCTCCGCGCCTACTACGCCGCGAAGCTCGGCGCGGACAAGGATGACCAGCGCATCACGTTCGGGTCGCCCATGGCCCGCGACGGCGACGGCTCCCGTGTCACCGTGGATCTTCCCTATGGGAAGGGCTTCACGGACACCGTGAGAGCGCACGGCGCGATCGCGTCCGGGCTGGATGTCGCGGTCACGCAGGTCTTCCTGACCCGAGACCCGACGTCGCACCGCCGCCACACCCTGTGGGTGGCCGACCGTGACCCGCTCGCGATCCCCGCCGGCCGGACCCCACTCCTACGTGGCAGGCCAACCGACATCTGGACCCCTGCCCCGTTCGGGCTGGACGAACGAGCCCGCCCCGTGACGATCGACCTCCTATGGCAGTCCATCCTTGTCGGGGCTCAGCCCCGACAAGGATGGACGTTCGCGCTCCGCTCGCTCGGTCTGTTCGCCGCCCTCGACCCGTATGTACGGATCACGGTCGCCGACGGCGGCGGAAAGCCCGACTGGCGCAAGTTCGAGGCCATCGCGGACCGCGCGGTCTTCGGGCTCGCACCGACCCGCGACGGTGATCCAGTCGAGATCCTCATCGACACGTTGCGCGAGATCCGGAAGGACGTACAGGCCCGGTACCTCGCGCTGTCCGACCTGCCCCCGGACGTGGTGCCCGAAGGGAAGCTCACCCGCGAGATCGCCCGAGACCCGAAGTACGGCATGCCCGTCCGGCTCCTGCTCCTGGACGAGTTCCAAGAATGGTTCGCGACCGGAAGCCCCACCGCCGACAGCGAAATCGCGTCGCTGCTCGTCTACCTCATCCGGGTGGCCCCGGCGGCCGGGGTCATCATCGGCAGCGCCACGCAACGGCCGTCGGGCATCGGAAGCGGCGACGTCGCGAAGAAGTTCACCGACTTCCGCGACAACCACATCATCCGTTTCTCCCTACGCACCGGATCGTGGCAGGTCTCGGACCTTGTTCTCGGCGCCGGAGCGTTCAGTGAAGGGCTCGACTCGTCCACGCTCGCGGCCGAGCACAAGGGCGCGGGAATCCTGCGCGGCGCGAGCGACACCAGCCCCACCGTCCGGACCTTCCTGGCAGATGCGGAGGATGCCGCGCACCTTCTCGCCATCGCCCGAAAGCTCCGCGAACACGTCGGAACCCTTTCCGGCCAGGCAGTCGGGCAGATCGCCCACCGCGAAGAGCGCGACGTCTTGGCCGACGCGCTGTCGGTGTTCGCGGACGGCGCCCGCGGCCTGCACTGGGCCGAGTTGGCCGGACGGCTGGCGACCGCCTACCCAGAGCACTACCGCGATGCCACGCCCGACGCGATCAGCGCCCAGCTTCGCGCGTTCGGCGTGCCCTCGGTGGACGTCCGCCGGGACGGCCAGGTCCGCAAAGGCGCCCGTGCCGACGCCATCCGCAAGGCCCACCGCGCCCGCGCCGACGTGTAGCGGCATGCGGGGGGTGGAGTGATCCCGGTTCTGTAGACAGTGGACGTACTTATCACTGACTACCAGGGAGATCCGGGGATGGGATCGATGCGGAGGAAGTTCACCCAG
>NZ_MBLO01000093.1 GCF_001854805.1 Pseudofrankia coriaricola | reverse complement strand
GTGTCCATTCACGGGCCTGGGCGTCTGGGCCGCTGAGCTGGGTTGATGTGTTGGGGTGACACGCCGGGGCTGTTGCTTGATCGGGCCGGCGGTCTGGTGATGATCAGGGGTTGTGGCTGACCCGTCCGCGTCGTTGGAGTCGCGGGTTTCGGCTGCCGAAGAGCGGGTCGGCGAGCTTGCGGAGGAGAACCGGCGGCTGGCGGAGACGAACAGCCGGTTGCGGCGGGTGATCGCAGACATGGCGGAGCGGCACGAGGTGGAGCTGTCCGCGCAGCGCGCGGCGCGGGAGCGGCTGGAGTTGCAGGTCGCGGAGCTGGCGCGGCGGGTCGGGATGGACAGCTCGAACTCCTCGACCCCGTCGTCGAAGGAGCCGTTGGCGGCGAAGGAGCGCCGGAAGGCGGTGCGGGCGGCCTCGCAGCGGGTCCGGTCGAAGGACCGGAAGCCGGGTGGGCAGTCGGGGCGTGACGGTGCGCGGCTGGCCCCGGCCGAACAGCCGGACCGGACCGAGACGGCGGACCAGCCGGACCAGTGCTCGTCGTGTCAGGGTGACCTGTCCGGCGGGCGGGACGTCGGCGCGGGCTGGGCGCAGGTCTGGGACGTGCTGCCCGCGGTGCTGGAAAGGGTGCACTGGGTGCTGCCGCGGCGGCGTTGCGGCTGCTGCGGGAAGGTCACGACCGCCGGGGTGCCGTTCGCCCGGCCGGGCTGTGTGACCTACGGGCCGAACCTCAACGGCGCGGCGGTGCTGCTGGTCTCGGAGGGCAACGTGCCCGTCGAGCGCGCCGCGGCGCTGGTCGACGGGCTGGTCGGGGTGGCGGTGTCGTCGGGGTTCGTCGCCCGCGCGAACGCCCGCCTCGCCGAGCGGTTGGCCGCGGTCGGGTTCGACGCGGCGATGAGGGCGGCGCTGGGTGCCGAGCCGGTGCTGTGCGCGGACGAGTCCCCGGTCAACCTGTGGCACAAGGACACCGACGCCGCCGGCGTGGACCTGGCGGGCAGCCCGCACGTGGTGACGGTGCGCACTCCCGGGCCGGGGCTGGTCTGGTACGCCCCGGTCCACTCCCGCTCGTCGAAGGCGCTTCACGACCTGGGCGTGCTCGACGGGTTCACCGGCTACCTGGTCCGCGACGACTACTCCGGCTGGGCGCAGTTCGACGCCCAGCTCAAAGGCGTCCAGCAGTGCCTGGCCCACATGGTCAGACATCTCCAGGGCGTCTGGGACCTGCACCACGACGAGCAGCGCTGGGCCCGCCGCGTCCAGGACACACTGCGTGAGGCGCACGCCGCCGTTCTCGCCGCGATCACGGCGGAAGCCGACCAGCTCGACCCCGACCTGCTCGAAAGCCTGCGCGCCCGGTACGACAAGGACGTCGAGTGGGGCCGGATCACCAACCGCTGCCGCGACTGGCACGACGGCAACCACCCCGGCCTCAAGCTCGCCCGAAGACTCGCCGACAAGGCCGGACAGGTCTGGCTGTTCACGACCAACTTCGCCGTCCCCTGGACGAACAACCCCGCCGAGCAGGCACTGAGAGGACCGAAACGCCACCAGGCGGTCTCGGGATACTGGCACACCCAGACGACCCTGGCCGCCTACTGCCGCGTGCGCTCCTACCTCGTCTCTGCCAGAGACCACGGTGTCCGCGCCCTCGAGGCCATCCGCACCGCCCTCACCGGCAGCCCCTGGCTACCAGTCCCAGCCACCGCCTGAAACAACATCAACACGGTTACCCCCGTGAATGGACACCCGGTGGGGTGTCCGGTCTGCGGGCGGCGGCGTGCCTCACCGTGATGTCCGGGTCGTTGTCGAGCCGCAGCCAGGCTTCGAGAAGCTGGCGGTCCAGTTGGGCATTCTCGATTGATCTTCCCACGCTTCGCGATGTATTGATCGATCGCGAGTCCATCGGGAAATGGGCGGTCGCTGAATGATTGGCTGAAGTCGCGGGATTGTCCGCGGTTTCACCAGTCCGGGCCGGCGGGCAGATCGGGGCCGGGAGCTTCGGGTGTGATGTTGCCGTCGGTGGCAGTGGTGGTCGCCGAGGTCGGCTGGTCGGGGATAGCGGTCTCAGGTTCGACTGGCGACGCTTCATGATCGGCGGCTGCTGTCGGGAGTTCGGCGGGGGTGTGTTGGGCGGCGAGGGCGGCGGTCACGGCGTGGGGCTGGTCGGGGTGGGTGGGGATCCACGGTCGGTGGGCGAGCAGGTCGGCGAGGGCTGCGGGGGGTTGGCGGAGCGCTCGGATGTACAGGTCGGCCCGGACGGCGAGGTGGCCGTGGATCGGGTCGTGGATGTGGACGGTGTCGCCGGCGTGGTGAATCGTCGCTGCGGTGGCGGGAGAGTCCGTGGGTATGGGGTGGCGGGGCGGTGCGTGGTCGGCGGATGCGGCGAGGGTGGTGAGGCGGTCGTCGGGCGCCAGCAGCGGGCAGGTGGTCCACGGCGTTGGTGCGGCGACGACGATTCCGGAGCCGTCCAGGTCGCGGTCCACGACGAGGCCGACTTCGTGAGGGGTGACGAGAGCTTCGCCGAGCATGGGTGGGAGCTCGCCGGCGAGCCGGGCCCGGACGAGGGCTTCGACAGTGGGCCAGACGGCTGGGCGAAGCGGGATCAGGTCGTCGGCGGGCAGCAGCTGCGGGGGGAGCGGGGCGTCGTGGGGTTGGACCTGGTAGCGCAGGCCGTGCTTGTCGCCGTCGAAGGCGCGCAGGACGGTGGCGGTGGTGAACCGCGGGTCGTCGATGGTGGTGACGAGGGAACCGGTCGCGAGGATGTCGGGCTGGTAGGGGTTGGTGCCGTCGCCGGGTTGGGGGACGGACAGGTCGGTGTCGGGTGGGTCCAGGGTCGCGTGGGTGGCCTCGCGGCGTACGGGCAGTGCCCAGGTGGGGTGTGCTGCCCAGGGGTGGCCGGGTAGGTCGGCGGCGTCGGGGCGCCACAGGTAGCCGGTGTTGTCGTCGAGGGTGGCCAGGATGGTGCCGGTGGCGCGCAGGGGTGGGATGTCGGGGTGGACGACGACGCGGGTGCCCGGTGGGTAGGGATGCGCGGGTGGGCCGGCGGCCAGGCCGGCCAGCCGCGCGGTGTGCCGGGCGAGGAAGGCGACCTGTCGGGGGGTGGCCTCGCCGGTGGATGGCGCCTTGAGTACGTGGCGGACCACGGTGCGGATCTCCTCGTCCGCGTCGACCTCCTCGCCCGGCGCGAGGTGACGGGCGGAGCAGAACATCAGGGTTGGCAACTGGTCGGGCAGGGTCTCACTGATCCGATACGCGATCACCGGTCCGTCGTGGGACCGCCCGGTGTGCAGCAGGATGTGGAGTGGGCCGTCCCGGTAGACGCGGTCCGGTGTCTCGGTGTTCAGGAGCCGGCCGTAGGTGGTCGGCGGCTTCCCGGTGGGTTCGACGATGCTCGTCCGTGTCGGCCGGTGCGACGCTGTCATCGGCACGTCGCCGTCGAGGCTCTCCGTGATGCGCGGTGGCAGCGTCGCCGGCGCGGCCAGCAGCACATTCCGGGTGTCGGCTGGACAGATCCAGCCGAGGGTTTCCTCCAGGCTGGAGACGCTCGCCGCGCTCGTCGCCCATACCCGCGTCGGGCTGCCGTCGTGGTCGATGACCAGGGTGGCGGCGAAACTGTTCGGTATGTAGTCCCCGGGCAGCCGCTGCAGCTCCCACCAGCCCGCCGGCACGGCGACCCGCAGCGCGTATCCGTCAGGGCGATCCCTCGGTGACGACATGACCTGTGACGATCCGGGCCACGGCCCTCCGGGCAGCCATCTCGCCTGACATCGCCGCGGCCCTCGTGCTCTCGCAGCCGACAACTGGGCTGCGCGCACTGGACGTCGCCCCGTCCTGTCTCCACCGAGGCCTTCCTCAAGGTCGCCGGCAGGCGCCCAGCGTCGGGGGCACTCCCAGCGCAGCGACGAGGCGGGCGCGGCCCGGGGGAGTCCAGACACAGCGGCCCGTCGGACATCTCCGCGACGACGCGATCGGCCTGCGGCGCCAGTCCCGTCCCGGCGCTGCTCCCCGCGATGGTCTTGGCGATGTTCTCTCGGATGCCTCGTTTTCGAAGGGTGCGGTCGGCGGTGGCAGACGGAGGGTCGGTGACGAGGCTCGCGTCGCTACATCGCCGGGCAGCCGTGGAACACCGATGGGCCACAGAGTTCGTTGCGGACTTCTGCTGAAGATGGGTGGGTGGTGTCGTCGGAGGATCTGACTGTCGTGGTCGACCGGCTGCGGCGGGACCGGCGCAGGTCGCCGTATGCGGGCCGGCGAGAGTACTCGCGCGACGCGCGGGAGCTGGTGGATCGGTGCGCGCGGCTGGTTGACTCGGGGCAGGCAGCGGTGGCGGTTCCGGTCCTGCGCAGGGCGGTGGGCCGGATGACGGCCGGGTTGCAGTACCTCGACGACTCCTCCGGTGTGATCGGTGACGACCTGGGTGCGGTGATGGCGTTGTACGCGCGGGCGTGTGCGTCCGCGCCGCCGCCCGCGCGGTCGTTGGCGGGCTGGCTGGTGAAGCTGGCCTACGACGGCCCTGGCTGGCCGGACATCGTCCTCGCGGATTTTGCCTCGGCTCTGGGCGAGCGTGGGCTTGGCGAGATCGGCCGGTTGGTGGAGCAGCGCGGTGCGGGGGCGGATCCGGAGGCGGACTGGTGGACGTGGGTCGCGACCCGGCTGCTGCGCGAACAGCTCGCTCAGGTGTCCGGTGATGTCGGCTGGTACGTCGATGTGCTCGCCGAGGACTTGAGCGGCCCGGACCAGTATTTGAAGATCGTCATTGTGTTGCGGGACACAGGCCGGGCGGGTGAGGCGCTGGGCTGGGCTCGTAGCGGTCTGGCTGAGCATGCGACGCGGCCGGCCGCCGAGCCGCTGCGCGACGCCTACGTCGACCTGCTTCTGCGGTTCGACGACGGGCAGGCAGCGGTCGCGGAACGGCAGGCCGATTTCGAGCGCGGTCCGACACCGGAGGTTTTCCGTGCGCTGGTCGAGACCGGCGCCCGGGCGGGCCGGGCGGGTCTCGCGGACTGGGCCGTCGACACGCTACGGGCCAGGGCTATCCGCCAGCCGGCCGCGGCGGCCAACCTCGTCCGCGTGCTGCTGGCTGAAGGGCGGCCCGGCGAGGCATGGCAGGTCGGGAGCGCACACGTCGACACGCTGACGCCCAGCCTGCTGACTGGCTGCTGGAAATCTGGCAGGCCGAAGGCCATCCAGGCGACGTCATCGGCCATTACGAGCGTCTCATCGAGACCCACCTGCACGCCGATTCCTACGACAGGCACCGTGACCAGAAGGCCCAGGCGCTGCTGCCGCCCCTGCGCGCCGCCCACGAACAGCACGGCGACCCCGACGGCTTCGCCAGCTACCTGAAGGAGCTGCGCGCCGACAACCGGCGCCGTCCCGCGTTCCTGCGCATTCTCGACGCCGCCGGCTTCTGACGACGCCGCGTAGCTGTCGACGGCCCCGGTCGTCACAGTGGTGCGCGCACGCGTCTCGCCGGCCTCTGAACCTGTGGCCAGGGATCTGGTGCTGATCCCTGTGGTCGAGTTACCACCGTCCTGCTGATCCGGCCTCGCGGCGTGATCGCAGTCATGGCTGTGGCGCGACCTCCAGTTCGGCGATCGCGGCCAGCAGACCACGATCACCCCGGCCGGATCGAGGCTGTCGGCGAATCGTTCCTCTGGCCGATGTGCGGTGTGCGTCAGAGGTCGAGGCTGTCGGCCTGCGGCGGTGGGGTGTCGCCGGGGTCTTGGCTGGGTCCGTCGGGCTGATTTTCGGTGGCGGCTGGTTCGGTTGTGGCTCGTGGTGATGGGGCGAAGAACTGCGGGGCGTGGATGGCGGCGAGGGCTGCGAGTGTTGTGCGGGATTCGGTGCCGGTGAGCTGAAGCCGGGTGGTGTGTGGTCGCAGCATGTCCCACAGGTTGGGGTCGGGGAATCGCAGTGCGCGTTCGAACAGGTCGGTGTCGCAGGTCAGCTGGCCGTGGTGGGGGTCCTGGATCGAGATCAGCTGATCCCTGGGCGGTGGCGCCGGACGTCGTGGTCGTGGCGCTCGTCGTTGCCCGGTGAGGACGGGCGTGTCGAGGTCAGGCTGGTAGCGCGCCCGCCCCGGTGTTGGCTGCGGGCCGGGGAGCGCCGCGCAGGCGTCGACCAGGTTGCGTGAGGCGCTGGCCGCGGCGCGATACGCGCCAGTCAGTTCCCCGACCCGCGCTGGGGGCTCGACCCAGATACCGGTGACGGTGGCGACTCTGAGGAGTCCGTCGCCCGCGAGGTGGTGGGTCGCGATGCTGCTCGCGGCGGCGAGTTCGGGCAGGAGCAGGACCGCCCGTCGGGCGGCGAGCAGGGCAGCCGGGGTCGCGGCGGCCCGCGGACCGGTATCGATCTGGCGGGCGAGCCTGCGGACCTGCTCGTCGACATGGCGCCCGTCGAGGCCGAGCGTGCGCAGCGGGCCAAGGATCTCCTGGATGTTCTGCCATTGCAGCGTGGCGCGTCTGGCTTGGGTCGTCGCGCGTGCGTAGGCGTCCTGCGCGGGCTGGCGGCTGTGCCGCTGGGCCCAGCCGGCCAGTTTCGTCGTCCAGGAGGTGACCGTCACGGCGAGTTCCGCGACGGTGCGTAGCGCGGCGCCGTGCATGCGCAGCTGCGGCCAGGTCATGGTGTGTGCGGCGTAGCGCATCCTCTCGACTGCCTGCTCGAACGGGTGGCCGGTCTCGTCGCCGAGCAGGGGGGTGATCTCGTCGAGCGCCGTCGGCCCGGGGGTTCGGGTGGGGGCGTGCTCCAGTCTGGCCGCGGCGTCGCGGACCTGTCCGACGCGGTCGAGCGCCTGGGCGACCGTCAGCGCCGCGCGGGCACCCTGCCCGTCCAGTCCTGGAGGGTCGTTACTCGACGTGGGGTGTGCTGGGGTCGCGGCGTCGAGGATGTGGCGGCGTAGATGGTCGGCGCTTGTCATCGCGCTGTCGGCGGCGAGTACCACCAGGCCGGCGAGCCGGCCCGCGGCCGTGGCGATCATGGCACGGTCACGCAGCATCGCCGCGTCCGGGCCGCGTCGCTCACCGGCCGGGCCGATCTGCGCGGCGAGCAGATCGTGGGCGACGCCCAGCCGAAGGGCCGCGGGGCGCCACCGGTCCCCGCGCGCCGCGGACGCTGTGGGCAGGATCGGGCGGGTGGCCGTGACGGCCTCGGACAGATGGCGGGCCAGCGTCAGGGCGGGGTTGCGCGCCCCGGCCGCCTGGCCGAGGAACTGGGCGTGCCGGCCGGCGAGCGCGAGCAGGTCGACCAACGCGGCGGCATCCTCGGCGGCACCGTCGGCGATCCCGGGCGGCTGTTGGACGACCGCGGTGGCGAGGTCGCGGCAGGCCGCCTCGACCAGGCCGCCGTAGGTGAGCGGCTCAGCCATCGTCGATCGCGCTCAGCGCGTCCCGTGCGTACAGCACCGCCCGGGCCGTCGCCATCGGGTCTGGCGCCGTCTGCGCGCAGCGGCCCAGCATCGTGACCGCCGCGTCCAGGACCTCGCGGACCTCGGCCCAACCAACCGGCCCCGACGATGCGGACACCGCGGGCGGGGGCGGGGGCGGGCCGTCCACCAGGCCGGCCCACTCCAGCTGGGCCGCCGCCGACGACACGTCCGTGCGTGCCCGCATCGCGCGACGCCGGTCGGTGAGCGACGGGAAGAGCAGCCCCGCGCCCGCGTGCTCCAACAGCCCCGCCGAAGCCTCCAGCGACGGCGGTGCCGCCAGCAACGCCATCGCCACTCCGCGCCACCGCACCGGGTCCACCCCGTACCGCGGGTCCATCGGATCCGCCGGCTCCGGCCCCGCCGGCGAACCGGCCTCCCGACCATCCCTGACCATCACCAAGCTCCTCCTCAGCCAGACGATCCGACGGGCGCAGTGCACCACCGCTCGCCGCCGCGTGTCGCCGCGCGCCATGGCCTGTGGACAAACCTCGGTATCCACAACACCCCGCCCAACACCGCCAAGAACACTCCGTCCGGCACCTGTGCAAAACCCGGGGGTGCGTGCCATCCGGGGTGTGTCCTTCAGACGTCGTTTGCCAGAGTTGGAGGCCCCACTGAGCATCGTTGCGTCGATCCATCGGAACGACATGACCTGCGACGCTGCGCGCACCGGCCATCCCGGCGGCCCTCACGTCGGACATCGCCGCTGCCTCGAGTCCTCGCGGCGGGGCACGGGTTGGTCGGGGGCGGCACAGCCAGGCCTGTGACGCCGTTCCCGCGAGGATGTCGATACCGGTGACGAGCTGCGGCGATGCCCGCGGCGATGTCTGTGGGGACGACGGCCTGGCCGGAGTGACAGGGACGATGTCGTTCGCGGTGGTGGTGGCGGTGGTACCGGTTCGGACCGTGCGGTGTCATGTCGCATCGGAGCGGGCCGCCAGCCGGCCCTGTGATCTTCACGCCGCGGTCGGTGGTCCTGCGGCGCTGGCAGGCGGAGTGGGAACGATGGGCCGGCGGGACTGAGGCAGCAGTGGGGTTGGCTCGCTGGTCTTGCGACCCGCTGCTCGCGCCGCATACCGCGTCGGTCGTGGCGGTGCTCGCCGCCTGCGGCCGGGACCTCACGGTGCCGTTGGGTGAGGCGGACGCGGTGTTGGCCGCGCTGGTTCGCCGGGCGCGGGCGGGGGATCTGGCTGCGGCGCGGGTGGTGCTGGAGCGGCTGATGCCGGCGCTGACCGGCCAGGCGCGCCGGCGCTGTCACCGCCGTGGCGTTTCCTTTGACCAGTTGCTGGTTGAGCTGGTCGGGTCGGCGTGGATCGTGATCCGCTGCTACCCGGTCGAGCGGCGGCCGGTCAAGGTCGCGGCGAACCTGGTAGGTGACGCGGTCGGCCTGGCCGTGGGCTATGTGCCGCTGGTCGACCGGCTGACCGACCCCGCGGGTCTTACCCCGCGCCCCGGCACGTCAGCTCCGGACGCGGGAGACACCTCGGCCACGGCCAGCGGGGCCGGAGGCCCGACCGCGGCGGGGGAGTTGTTCGCCGTGCTGCTGGACGGGCGGGCGGCGGGGATCCCCGCGCAGCGGCTCCGAGTGTTGGCCGATCTCGGCGTCCTTGGCCTGTCACAGCAGGAGACCGCCGCGCGGGCCGGGGTGTCGGAGCGTGCGGTGCGGGCGCGCCGGGACGTGGCCGTCGAGGCGTTGCGTGCCGAGCTCGTGCCGGCCGGGGCGGTGGCGTCGTGACCGGCCCGGCGACCGGCGGGGCGGCGCTGTCGACCGAGGCGCTGCTGGTGGCCGGTGCGGCGGCGTTCGGTGCGTCCGCGGTCGCGGTGTGGACGGGCGCGCAGCTGGCCGCGCTGCTGTTCGGCGCGCACCACCCGCTGCCTGTCGGCCTGCACGACACCGCGTGGGCGATCCCGACCCTGGCCGCGCATCCCGGCCAGCCGGCGCGGGCCTGGCCGGCGCCGGCGGCCGCGCAGCTGCCGGGTCCGACGGGCTACTGGGCGGTCACCGTCCCGTTGTTGGTGCTGGCGGCGGTGCTGGTCGCGGTGTTGCTCGCGGTGACGAGCCGTCGGGTCGGGGTGGCGCGGCGGCGGCGGATGGGGCTGGATCCGGAGGCCCGGTTCGCCCGGCTGTCCGACCTCGCGCCGTTGTTGGTGTCCGGTCCGGCGGCGGGCCGGCTGGTGCTGGGTCGGGTGCGGGCCGGCGGCTGTAGCCGGCTGGTCGCGACCGAGGACGCGGCCAGGCCGCTGGATGTCGCGGTGCCGCGCCGGTTGCGCCGCGGCGCCGAACGGCGCCGGTCGGATCGGGGCGCGGTGTTGGCGTTGGGCCCGACGCGCTGTGGGAAGACCGCGGCGCTGGCGGTCCCGGCGATTCTCGAGTGGGACGGCCCGGTGCTCGCGTTGAGCGTGAAGACGGACCTGCTGGGCGCGACCGAGGCGCGCCGCCGTGCGGTGGGCGAGGTGCGGGTGTTCGACCCGGCCGGCGCAACTGGCCGGGTCGGCGCGGGCTGGTCGCCGTTGTTGGTCTCGCGCCGGTTGTCGGGGGCGCGGCGCGCGGCGCGGTCGGTGGCGGCGAGTACGGACTGGAACGCGGGTGGCTCGGGGGACATGTCGTTCTGGGCGTCGGCGGGGGAGGACCTCGTCGGGCTGCTGTTCTGGCTGGCGGCCCAGGCCGGGCTGGGTATGGACAGCGTCGTCACCTGGGTCACCACCCAGGAAAAGACCACGGTGCTGAGCCTGGCGGGTGCGTTCGCCGACCACCTGGATCCCGAGGTCGCGGGCGAGGGGCGGCAGGTCAACGCGGCTCTCGGCGCGGTCTGGGCGTCGGATGCGCGGCAGCGCTCGTCGGTGTATCTGGTCGCCCGGCAGATGGTCCGTCCCTGGCAGGAGACCTCCGTCCAGCAGAGCGCCGTCCCCACCGGCGGCGCCCCGCTCGACCTCGACTGGCTCCTCGGCACCACCCCCACCGCCACGTCCGCCCGATCCGCCGGCTCGTCCGCCGGTTCCTGGCCCGCCGACCAGGACGAGCCTTGGTGGACGGGATGGTCCGAGCCCGACTTGCCTGCACGGCCGGGGTCTACAGCGGCGGGGCGGCGGGCGAACACCCTCTACGTCTGCGCGGACCTCGACGACGCCGAACGGCTCGCACCGGTGCTGGGTGGGCTGGTCGACGAGCTGCTGCGCGATGTCTACGCCCGCGTCGGCCGCACCGGCAGGCCCCTGGACCCGCCGCTGCTGGTGGTGATCGACGAGGCCGGGAACTGGCCGATGCGTTCCCTGCCCGCGCGGATCTCGACCTGCGCCGGCATGGGCGTCGTGCTGATGCTGCTCTACCAGTCGAAGGCCCAGATCGACGCGGCCTACGGTCCCAAGGCCGACATCGTCGTCTCGAACGCGCCCACGAAGGTCTTCTTCTCCGGGCTGTCGGACCGGTCCAGCCTCGACTACGCCGCCAGTCTGCTCGGCCAGGAACACATCGCCGCGCGCACCGTCTCCACCGACTCCAGCCCCGGCGGCGGGCGCACCGGCCTGTCCGAAGCCCCGACCCGGCTGGAGCTGCTGCCGGCGGCGTTGCTGCGCCAGGTCGCCCCGGGTGAGGCGCTGCTGATCCACCGCACCCTGCCGCCTATCCACCTGCGTGGCCGTTACTGGTTCAAGGACCCAGCCCTGCGCCGCCTGGCCCACGGCCGCCCGGACGCTGCCGTCAGCCCTGCACGCGACGCGCCGCCCGTCGCGACCGGCAGCGCCCGCCGTGGCGCGGCTGGTGGCAGGAACCGCGCCGCGGGCGGCGCGCGAAGCCCCGCGACGCGCGCCGCGACAGGGATGGCTGGGCGCGTTGACGGTGCGGGCCGCGCCGCCGGCGCGGATTGGGGACTGCCAGCGGGACGCGGCCAGGGCGACGACGCGCCCTGGCGCGCCGACCCGGCCCTTGACCCCTCGCGCGCCGGGCGCGCGCCATGGCGTGCCTCCCCACGCGCCTCGAACGGCGCCAGCCTTCGCGCCGGTAGCGGCGCGCCCGGTCAGGACACGCCTGCAGGCCCGTCGCGGTCAGCGCGCCGGTTCTCGCGGAGGAGGCGATGACGGCCATGCCCGGCGGCGCGTTCGCCGACGAGCCCGTCCCGCCGGCCGAATCGGCCGGGCCGGGACTGGCCGGGGACCAGCTGCGGGTCGACCCGAACGCCTATCCGCTGTGCATCCAGGTCCCGGCCGGCTGGTGGCGGATCTTCCCGCTCGTCAGCGGTGGGGAGGCGACCCGGGAGTACGTCGCGCAGCTGGTCACAGACCCGGTCGGCCCGCGCTGGGGCGGCCGGCCGGCGTTCATGACCCGCCAGCCGACGCTGTGGCGGCTGGAAGAAGCCCTGGGCTGGGCACTTCCGCTGGCCGGCCACGTCACCCTGCAGGCCGCAGCCCCGTGGGCGACGACCGGCCGCCAGCGTGCGCGCCCTCCCGCAGCCGCCAGCTCCACCGTGCTCCCGCCCGCGGCGTCGGTGTCGCTGCCCGAGGCGGGTAGCCGGTCCGACTGCCGGCCGTGGCGGGCGAGCCTGGTGCTGCGTGCCCACCATGCGCCCGCGACCTACGGCCGGCTACGCCACGGCGAGGGTCCCACCCGCCGCTGGGACCACGGCCCGACCAGCGTCGAGATCGTCAGGGCCGGACCGGTACCGACCACGGTGGGCGGCGGCGGGTATCTGCTGTCCTACCGGGTGTCCCACCGCGGCGAGGTCGTGTTCGCCGGCGACGACGCCCCCCTCGCTCCCGGCTGGCAGCCCTACTCCACCGAGGTCATCCGCGCCGTCGTCACCACCGTCACCACCGTCACCACCGGCCACCCGAGCGGCCGCCCGTCCGACCGGCAGAGACAGTTCCTCACCGCCCATGGGCCGGCACTTGCCGCCGCTGCCCGCCCAATGAGTCATCCCTACCCGCCAGGCACCCGCATCGCCGCCGTTGTCGACGCCGACGGCGCCTACACCACCGGCACCGTCCTGGCCACGGCCGCCGCCGACCGCGACGGCGATCGGCTCGACTACCTGTGGCGGCCCGATGTCGCCGACCTGCCCGGCCATCCCTGGCGCCACCACCCCCGTCTCGCGCTGCGCGCGAGCGTCCGCGAGGTCACCGCCACCCTCGACACCGCCGATGCCAACACCGACACCCCCGACGGCGAGGACGCCGTGATGGCCACCGGCGCCGTCGTCGCCACCCTCGATGACCCCCGCTTCGCCGTCGGCACCGTGCTACGCACCTTCGCCGGCGACGGCCCCACCCCCTGCTACGAAATCCAGCCTCACGACGCGCCGAGTGGTCCCGTCCTGCTGGGCGCCACCGACGTCACCCCGCTTGCCGGCACCGCCTGGCGTACCACCACCGATCTGCTGCTCGCCCGCGCCGTCGCCGACCTCGACCTGCGCCCCTTCGAGCTGATCATCGCGGTGCGGGACTACGCCCTGGCCGCCGAGGGCCCCCACGGCCCGCACCTCGCCGTCGTCAGCGAGCTCGACACCGTCGACACCGCCCTGGACCCCACCGGCCGCGTCGACCCCGTCGACGTCCCACCCCTACCCGGCCAGCCCGCCGCCCCGACGCCTGGCGTCATCCCGATCAGCGCGTCGGGCGGCGTCTGCCGGCTCGCCCACCCGACCCACGGCCTCATCACTGTCGATGAGCACGCGCTCGCCGCGGCGTTGGCCGCCCGCCCGGACCAGCTCGCCGCCATCCTCGAGCGCCATCCCTGGCTACCCGCCGGCCCCCACCCGCCCCTGGTCGCCGCCTACCTCGCCGCCAAACACGCCCCCGCCGCCCTCGACGCCCTGACCCATCCGCCACATCCGACCGGACCAGGCCCGGATAGCCCCGCGACCGGACCGCCGGACACCCCGGGCAGGACACTCACCGCCCTGCCCGGCGGCGCCACCCCCACCGACACGTCCGCGGGATACACACCACAGATCCGGGGGCCAGAACAGGCATCACCGGCGGATGGGATCGAGCCGCCTGGCTGTGGGGGCCTGTGACCACGCCTCCGCCTCCGCGGCCGAGCCCGCACGCAGCACCGCAGCCCGATGACGATGCCACGTTCCCTGCACGCGAGCCGGAACCGCCGGCCGGCGCGGCGCCCCGGCACGCGCCGGCCCGGTGGAACCTGCCGCCGCGGCTGGTCTCCTGCCGGCTGCACCCGACCGGCGTCCTGCTCGACGTCCCGGTCAGCGGCGCGAACGGCAGCCAGATCGTCGTCTCCACCGCCTGGCCCGACCCCAACACCCGGGCCGGCTGGACCCACCAGAACTGGCGTCCCACCCAGGTCGGGCGCGGTTACGAGATCCCTCGCCTCACCGACCTCGGCGACGTCATCGCCATCACCGAATGGCACACCAACACCGCCCCGACCCGCGCTCTGCCGGGCGCGCGCCGCGGCCTACTCCGCCGCGACCCCGCCAAACGGCTGCCAGTGGCCCACGCGACCTGGTGGGGCTACCTGCACGCGATCGAGACCGACGCGCTGATCCTGCACGGCCCCTTCCCCGACCCCGTCGCCGCTCACGGCGTCGCCCAACAGGCCTACCTCCGCAAACTCCACCAGCCCACCGGGGCGACCCAGCCCACCCGGGCCGGCCACGCCCAGCCGGCCGGCCGTGTCCCGATCTACCCCGCCACACCCCCGGCCACCGTGTCCGTGACCTACGACGGCCCGAACACCGTCGTCGGCGACCCCACCTATGGCTGGCTCACCGCCGCCTCCGACCGGTTCCACAACGCCCTCGCCGTCCCCGGCGACCAGCTGCGCGCCCTGCTGCACCCGCACTACGGCGAGCTGCACCCCACCACCGCGCACGCCACCCTGGCCGCCCTCGCCGCCCGCCACACCCCCGACCAGCTCCCCGACATCTGCCTGCCCACCACGGCCACCACCGACCCGGCCCCCCTGACCAGCACCACCCGCCTCGCCGACGTCACCGGCCGCCCCGACCCCTACCGCCCGAACCCGACCCCGCACACGGCCACCCACCGACACAGCACCGACCCCGCCACCACACCCCACCCGACGACGCCGTCCGACCCTTCCACCCGACCCGATCCTTCAGGCCCGACCAGCGACACCCCGCCCGACGCCCACCCCGCGGCTCCCCACCCGCGGGATGTCGTCCCCGAAAAGCCGCCGGCACCCACCGGCCCGACCGGCCCACCCAAGGCCGCGAGCGCCCCCTTCCTACCCGACCTGTCGGACTACCTGCGACCCGAACCACCCGCCCCCGGCTCGGACGCCTCCCAGCCTCCCGACCCGTCCACACCCGCCGAGAACCCCGACCCGCCTGCCCTCGACCTCGACGAACCAGACCTCTGGTAGGACCGCCATGCCCCACCCCCTGCCGCCGGCCAACCCGCCCACCGAACCCCCTGGCATCTGCGACACCAACCCGACCGGCGGCGCCGGCCGCAACCCTGGCCAGCCCGACAGCGGGCCCGAACCCGCCTGGGACCTCACCGCCCTGCGCCGACCAAAGATCATCAAAGTGCCTCGTCGGGGTGGCGGCACGACCGAGGAGACCGTCACCCGCGCCACCGCCGCCCTCGCCGCCCAGGCAGCCGGCGACCCGGTCGCCCCCGACCTCATCCACCGCCTCGCTCATGCCGGCGTCGTCGCCATCCGCGTCGGACGCACCACCTACCTGTGTCGCGAAACCGTCACCAGCTGGGTCCTGCTGCCCACCCGCCGCCGCGCCACCGCCCGCACCCTCGCCAAAGCCGCCGCCACCCGCGCCCACCACCTCGCCGCGCTTCGCCGCCGCACCACCCACACCCCACCCGGTACCGGCCCAGACCCAGAGACCGCGATGCCGGACGCGGTAGCGGGCCGCGGGGCGACAACCGCCAACCCGGACGCCTCGACCGGCGAGGCGGGAACGACGACAGCACCGACGAGCACCACGCTCGATAACCCGCCAAGCGCCACCCCGTACCTCAGCACCGCGGCGGACGAAGCAAACCCGCGCGTCGGCAGCCCTACCAGGCCACCCCCGGACCCGGCGGACCCGGAAGGCTCGGCGGCTCCGGGGGACCCTCGCGCGCAGCCGGACCACATCTCGCGCGAGACCACCCGGTGAGCCGCGCCGTCGGCCGCGCCGACGGCCCCTGGTCCCGTACACGCAATCCCTGGCCCAGCCACGGCCTGCCCGCCACCGCCTCAACCACCGCCCGCCGCGCCCGCGCCGCCGACACCGCCACAGCCCTGCGCGCCCTACCCACCCGCCCGCCACCACCCCTGCCCGCACCCCGAGACAACCTGCTCACCGCCCTGCACGACCTCGCCACCACCGCCCACGGCCAGCCCACAACAACCCAGATCGACGCCCTAGACGCGGTCGCCGCACACCACCGTCTCGACCCGGCCATCCTCGCCACCACCGCCCACACCATCGGCGAGCTGATCCTCCACTCCGGCCAGCCCGCACCCACCGGCCCCGGCCTGCCCGAACTCGACGCGCTCGCCGGCCACGACCTGTCCCGCGCCCTTGACGCCTACGCCGCCCACACCCGCATCGCGCACGCCACCCGCCACTCCGACCCCGACCTGCCCCGCCTGCTCCTGCTCACCACCGCCCTACACCACGGCATCCCGGCGAACACCCTGCTGACCATCCCAGCCACCCCAGGCCCACCCCACCCGCCGACCCCGGCCGCTGCCGCCGGCGGCGCGTTGCGCGACGACCTCGTCGACTGGCACGGCGCCGCCCGCGCCCTCGACACCCTCGACGCCACCCTCCACGCCGCCACCGCAGGCCGCGCCTGGCTTACCCGCGCCAAGCCCCGCGGCGTCGATGACACCCTGCTCGCCCTTGGCGTCCTGCACCTGACCCACCCAACCCTCGCCAGCCACAGCCTTGCCAGCACCGACCTCGAGACCATCCGCGCCCTGCTCGACCACACCCGCCCCGCGACCACCCCCACCGACCTCACCCGGGGTGCCCTGCGCGCCATCTGCACCCGCGCGGGCTGGCTCCTGGGCACCTCCCACGAACAGACGGCACTGCACCGCCTCGAACAGCGCATGGCCCGCCTACCGGCCGACGCGGTCCGTGCCCGCCTCGCCCACGGCCAGCTCACCCACCTCGCGGACCGACAGCCGGCCCACCCCGGCGTCGCCAGGCCATCAGACCAGGCCGGTCTCCAAGCCCGGCAGACAGCTCAGCTCCTCGCCGAGGCCTCCCATGAGGCCCTGGCCCGTTTCGCCGGCCACACCGTCACGCCCCATCGGACCCTCGCCACCGCTCTTCTCGCCCGCTACCCCGACCGCCTCACCCACGCCGCCCTGCGCCTCACCCCCGGCCAGCTCCGGACCGCCCCTGAACACCCGCACCCCGACGCCACAGTGCACCCCGCCACCGAGTTCCAGATCCAGAAACCGGCCGGGCAGCACGGCACGCTCACCCTGGCGTCGGGTGCCGACACGCGCCTCGACGGCAACCCGGCGAACACGCCCCTCGCCCACAGGGCGCCACCCGACGCCCTCGACCTCGGCCTCGGCCTCTAAACGACGAGCGCCGCCGACAGACACCCAGGATCCGCACGCCAGAACGAACCCACGAAGAACATCGCCACCGCCCAGCCCCGCCTCGCCCCGCCCGTGGCACCGGACAAGGGCCCACCGGACAAGGACCCCTTCCATGCACACCCCGCTCACCCTCGCCGAAGTACGCGAGCTCCCCGCCGCGGTCGACCTCGTGACCGCCGGCCGCGCGTTCAACCTCGGCCGCACCCTCGCCTACACCTTGGCCCGCCAAGGCCGCTTCCCCGTCCCCGTCCACCGCCACGGCCGCACCTACCGCGTCCACACCACCGACATCCTCAACGCCCTCACCGAACCCGACCCACCCACCACTCCCGCGCCGGCCGAGCAGTAGCCCGCCAGCACCGCCACCCGGCGCTCACGATGCCAACGACCACAGGACCCACCCCGCCTCCACCCGGCCGGGGCGGCGAGACCAGGCCGAGACCCGGCCGGCCCCTCGTCACGATCACCACCCCGGCCGGCCGCTGGGACCTGCACCGGATGTACGACGACAACGGCGACCTGGCCGGCTACGGCGCCTACCTGAGCGCCCACCTCGCCGGCGCCAGCCAGCCGCAGCCGGTGTGGAAGACCGTGCGGCCCGCGCTTTTCCTGCTCGAGGAGGCCTCGGCTGTTTGCCCGGCGTTCAGAATGCCGATGAAGGCGGCGTTCACGATGCCGACGAGTAGGCCGGCGAATCGGGCACTCTCATCGGCACGCTGTCGGCTACATCGGCAAGGTGTCGCGGTGAAGGGCGCGGAGATTCCGTGCGACGCGATGGTCGGCGGAGCCAGGGTGTCCGGGCCTGTTTTCGGGCAGGCGGGGACCGGGAACGATGCCGCCGGATCAGCCGGTCGGGAACAGCGCGAGCAGGCGGCCTCGGGTCAGGATGTTGATCCGTGCCCACGGGTCGGTGTCCTCGCGGGCGAAGCGGCGGCCGAGGGCCAGCGCGGCGGCGCCGAGTGCGTCCAGGGCGAGCGTGAGCGGGTCGGTGCGCCTGCGGACCGGCAGCATGTCTGGGTCGAGCAGGACGGTCGTCTGTACGCCGATCTCGCGCAGCCGCCCGGCCGAGCCCCGGGCGCGGCGCAGCCAGCCGCGCACGGTGCCCTCGGGGACTGCCAGCCGTGCGGCGATGGGCCGGTGGCCCAGCCCGCTGGCCGCGGCGAGCAGCGCCCGGCCGACGACGCCGACGGTGTAGCCACGGTGCGCCAGCAGGCCGGCGTCGAGTACGACATGCGTGGCGTGGCAGCCGGTGCAGCGCGCCCGGTCCGGGCGGACCGTGACCTGGACGCCGTCGCGGTCGCGGACCGTACGGGTCCTGGCCCGGCCCCACGGCGCCAGCGGCGCGGCGCAGTCCGGACAGCGCAGCCGCCGCCGCGCCAGCGCCCGACGAGCCGCCGCCGTGTCGAAGACCTCGATCATCGTCCATCCCGTCAGGCTCCGGCCTGGCTGTCACCGTCCGAAAGGGGCGGCCGGTGTTGCACTCTGGCCCTCGATCACCGTGCCGGCAAGCCGCTCGCGCTCGATGCCGAAGTCGACACCGCGCCGACGCGGTCGCGCCGTCGTTCCCGGCGAGCCACAGCTCCCGCCGCACGGAGACGTTTCATCGGCGAGGTGCCGCCGCCGACGAACGAGGAACGCGGCCCCCGACCGTCGGCATGCTCAACGCTCGACTCGTGCCCGCGACCTGGGCATCGTGAGTGCCGCCCAACAGCCTCGGCTGGGCGATTACCCATGCGGCACAGGACGTCCTACGCGTCGCCCACGCCCCGCCCCTGCGGCTGGCCGCCGAACGACACCCGGTCCCGATGCCGCTGCCCGACGACGACGCCCGCACTGCGCACCGGCCCACCCGGGCAAGCGAAGTCGCCGGCGACTTCACCGGCGTGCTCTGGCTGCCTGGCGGGGACCCCGCACCGGTCAGCTACGGCTGGTTGCTGCGCGCCGAGGAGCTCACCCGTCGCTGGACCCACCAACCCGTCCGCCTCGACCTGTTCCGTGGCGCCCTCGACCGCCGGCCCACCATCGTCTACCGGCTCCACGAGACCGCTCCCGGAACGGATCCGACCGTCCTGTTCTCCGGCGTCGTGACCGACGCACCCACCACGGTGCTGGCCGACTCCGACGACGCCGTCCGCGAGGCACTCAAACACGTGCTCGGCCACGCCCTCCTGCTCCCCGACACCCTCACCGCCCGCCAACACCACTTCCTCTACCAGCACACGCCGAACTGCTCGCCGCCACCGCCGCCGCCTCGCCCGACCACCCCTACCCACCCGGCACCCGCATCACCGTCCGCCCCGCCCACCGCGACCACCGGGCCACCGGCACCGTCCTGGCCGCCGTCAACGACGCCGACGGCCCCGGCTACCTGTTCCGACCCGACGCCGCCGCCCTGCCCGGCCACCCCTGGCGCGACCACCCCACCTGGACCCTGCGCACCCCCCGCGCCGACGCCACCCACACCCCGACCAGCCCCGACACCATCCTCGCCAAACCCCAGGGCCTCATGATCCTGACCACCGGCGCCGTCGTACGCACCATCGACGACCCGCGCTTCGCGACCGGCACCGTCCTACGCGCCTTCGACAGGCCCAACTCCGGCATCCACTACGAGATCCAACCCCACGACGCACCACTACCCCCGGTCCTCCTGCACGTCGGCGACGTCGTCCCCGTGCGCTCCACCGCCTGGCCGACCCTGCAACACCTCCTCGACGCCCGCGCCACCGCCGGCCTGCCACTCCAACCCGGCGAACTACTCACCGCCGTCCGCGAGGCAGCAAGCATCCTCGACCGGCCCGTTACGCGTCGACACCGTCTTCGTGGACATCCCGTTACGGGAGTTCCCCGTCCCGTGGCCGGCCGGATCGCCGACCTCGTACCCGAGATGGTCGGTCATCTCGACCTGCAGAGCACGCTCCAGGACGGCCTTCGTCATCCGGTTCAACAGACCATCAACCCCGTCGACCGGCGTTCCGGTCGCTTTCGCATCCTTCAACAACGCGTCGATCGCATCCGGCGCGAAAGCCTCCGCGATCCTCTGTGCCGCCGCCTCGTCATTTGTCCGAAGCGTTCCATTCTGCGTCATTCGGTGTCCATTTCTGATCCACCCGATCAAGGTAGATCGATCCTGGTCCACCTCCGACTTACACAGTCGTC
>NZ_MBLO01000092.1 GCF_001854805.1 Pseudofrankia coriaricola | reverse complement strand
CTCCCGGCACAACCTGGCCGTCGCCTACCAGACGGCCGGGCGGGTTGAGCAGGCCATCACCCTGTTCGAACAGACCCTCACCGACGCAGAACGAGTGCTAGACAAGGGGCATCCCTACCTGGCGACGTTCCGCGCGAACCTCGAACAGGCCTCATCCGACCACAAGCCCAACCCGCCAGCTCGGCCGACCGTGGCGGGAGAACCGCCAACCGACCGCTAGATCAGGATTCCGGCTCGAAACCACTCGGGCTATGGGCTGAGTCATTGTATGTCTTGAGACACATTTCTCTATGGGCTTGCCCATCTGCCACGGACCGACAAGGCCGAGGTGAACTGTGTCGGACTGGCCTGTCCATGGACGTGCCCATCTGCCACGGTTCGAGCTCGGAAGCCGCCGCCGCCAGCGACACTGGCGCTCCCCCGGTGACGCAGAACCTCGCCATCACCGCGGTCTTCATCACCGGCCTGGCGATCTGGGACCTGGTCGCCGCCCTGCCCCTGCCACTCGACGTCGCCAGCCGCGAGGGCTCCACGTCCTTCGGCAGGGGCAGGACGCTGAGCACCAGCGTTCCCAGCAGGGTGAAGGCGCTGAAGCTGAGAGCGAGCCCGGCGACCACAAGGTAGGGCCGACGGCTCGCGCGCCGAGCCGCACCATCCTGCTCACCCTGTGTGGTCACGGTTTGCCCGGGTCGCCTCCCCTGGACGCCGCCGGCGAGGAAGACCACCGGCAGGACAGGCAGCACGCAGGGCGAGATACCGGTGATGATCCCGCCGACGATCCCGATCAGAACGAGCGTGATCAGTGCAGACCTCCCACACGATGGCCGACCCGCGATCATCCGCGGCGACGCCCTCGCTGCCCCGCGCAGGCTAGATCCCGACCCTGAGCGCCACATTAAGTCTTCGGCCGGGGTGGACCAGCCGGGTGGGTGGACCAGCCGAACGATCACGAACGAGGCCAACCCGCGGAGCGGCTCTTGACCATGACCTTCTATCGCACTAGTGTCACAAAATCTTGTCGCCACGATCAAGCTTGGTGACGCGTCGTCATCACGCCAGCTCGTCGGCGCCAGCCCAAGACGAAGGAGTGAGCGTGCGATTACGAGGGCGATTAGGGATGCTCGTGGTCATCCCCGCGGTGGCACTGCTGGGTCTTACGGCTTGCGGCGGCGGCAGTGGCGGCGGCAGTGCCGGTAGCGGCGACGACGAGGCGGCCGCGGAGGCGCGATCCCTGCGGGGCGTGACAGTCAGCGGCCCGATCACCACCGGAGACCGGCCGAACGCCTTCGCCGAACCCGCGTTCGATCTTCACGAGTACGGCTACACCTCGCAGGAGTTTCTGTTCGGCGGGCAGGCGAGGGCCTACGCCCCCGCCCCTGGCACCAAGCTCGGCGCCGACGGTCGCTGGGCGTTGAAAGCCGACCGCACCGAACCGTTCAAAAGCCGGCTCCTCGTCATGCGGCCGTCGGATCCGGCGAAGTTCAGTGGAAACGTGTGGCTAACCTGGGTAAACGTGACCGCCGGCTTCGAGATCGGCGACATCACCCGGCAGGGCCTGCGCGACGGCGACGCCATCGTCTACGTCTCGGCGCAGAAGATCGGGCTGGACGGGGTGCCCGGCGGCGAGCGCAACGGCCTACGGGCCTGGGATCCCGAACGATACGGAACGCTGACCCACCCCGGCGACGCGTTCTCCTTCGACATCTTCACCAAGGCCGCGCTCCTGGTCGGCCGCGACCGCGGCAAACTGCCGGTGGACCCGATGAGCGGATTGGACGTACGCCGCGTGCTCGGCACCGGGGCGTCCCAGTCCGCCATCCGCCTGACGGCCTACCTGAACGGGGTCCAGCCCCTGGCCAAGGCGCTGGACGGCGCGCTTCCCATCGCGAGCTTTGGGCACGCGGCAAGCTTCGACACCCCGACCGGCCAGACCGAGGACATCGATGCCATCTTCCGGCGGCCGCCCGTACGCATCCGCGACGACCTCGACATTCCGGTGATCCTGGTGAGCACCGAGACCGAAGCCGAGTCGCTGTACCCGGCCCGCCAGCCCGACTCGGACACGTTCCGGACCTGGGAGATCGCGGGCGCGGCGCACGCCGGCGCGGGGAAGGACAGCATCGGCGACGTCGTCGCCACCCTCACCCGAGACGGTTTGACGTTGCCGACCGGCGCGTCCGGTTCCAGCTCCGGCGCGGTCGCGACGCCGACCCAGCCGAACTCGGTTGACTGGCTTCCGGTGATGTCCGCGGCCCGGCGCGGCCTCGTCGCCTGGTCCCGTGATGGCAAGGCGCCGCCGAAGCTGCCGGTCATCACCATCAAGGGTGATCCGCCACGGGTCCAGCGCGACGAGCACGGCAACGCGCTCGGCGGGATCCGGATGCCCGAGCTTGAGGTGCCGGTCGCCACCTACAGCGGCACCGTCGAGGGCGCCGACCGAATGGCCTCGCTGTTCGGTTCGATGAAACCGTTCCTCCCCGAGCAGGTCCACACCCTCTACCCAAGCCGACAGGACTACCTGACCGCCTACGACGGCGCCGTCGACCGCGCCGTCAGAGCTGGCTACTTCCTCGACCGCGACGCCGAGCCCATCAAGGCCGCGGCTGCGACGGCGGCTGACCAGCTCTTTCCTCGATAGAACTCTTCCCTCGGCAAAGGCCCCGACCGCCCCGCGCCGCTCGTCCACACGCCTGCTCGACCACTCGCGGTATCCAGAGGCCCGGGAGAATCCCCCATGCCTCTGGATACCGCGCCGCTCGAATGCTGTTCCGGCCTGAGTGCTGTGCCCCGCCCGAAGGCTCTGCCGCCGCGGCCGTCAGCCTGGTCCGGCGGCCAGCGCGGCGCTCGCGCGAACCGCCGTCGCGACGACGTCGTCGAAGCAGCTCACCAGGCTCGGCCGGCCTTCCACGAGATAGAGGTGCGCCGCCGTCGTGAACCATCCGCACGCCATGGCCGCGACGATGTGCACCTCGGACGACGACCATGTGGCGTCAGGCCGCTCCAGCAGCGCGGCCACCGCGCGGAGCATGAACACTCGTCCGCCCAGCGAGAGCTGCTCCCCCGCGAGCTCCGGCTCGGTGGTGAGCACCGTCCGGATATGCGCGAGGAGGCGGCGGTCATAGCCCTCATCGCACAGCTCACGAAACACCACGTGCAGGCTCACCAGCGGCGGCTCGGACACGGGCCGCCGCACCAGGCGCCGTAGCGCCACCTCCCGGCGGACCACCAGATGGTCGAAGAGGATCGCTTCCTTGGTCGGGAAGTGGTGAAAGACGGTCCGACGGCCGACCTGGGCGGCCGCGGCGATCTGGTCGATCGTCGTCTCCGCGTAGCCCTGCCGCTGGAACAGATCGAGCGCGGCGTCCGCGATGCGGCGCCGCTTCGCCTCCGGGTTCCGTTCCCGGACCGCCTTCTCCGACACGCGGCGGCATGTTACCCGCGCCCAGCGCCCGGCCGCCCTTCTCCGCCCCGGACCGCTGGTCGTCTACTCCGCGTGAGGTGCCAGAAGGATCAAGCGTCTCGGGCCGGACAACATCGACCTGGAGATCCTCGGGGTCGTCGAGGCCCCCGGGGTGACCACCTGCGCTACCGCGTCGTCAGGTAACCGATGCGCCGCCTACTCGGCATCCAGGGCGGGGTTCCCTCCCTTGCCGGCGGATCCGCGGGTCGGGTTGGTGTCGATGCCGCGTTCGAGTACTTCGAGGCCTTCGGAGATCGCGCTCGCCAGATCGCCGCCGTTGAGGAACCAGTTCGTCTGGGCCGCCTGAATGATTCCTCCCACAGCCCCGGCGAGCAGTGTGGGCAACAGGGCGTCGGCAGGCATATCCAGGCGGGAACGCAGGAAATCGGCGATCACCCTGTGCGTGTTGAGCTGAATTCCACCGAGCACTCCCCGCAACAGCATGGGAGTGGCCGCGATGACCGCTATCCAACGCCGAAGCAGTTCCCCGTCCTCCGCGGTGAACTCTTCCTCGAGTACCAGACGCAGCGAGTGCAGCGGCGGTTCATCGGTGGAACGAGCCGCCAGGGTGGCCCGGAGCTTCTTGCTCCGCCGCTCGATCCTCAACTGCAGGACGTCTTCCTTCGAGGGGAAGTAGCGATAGAAGGTACGGACGGAGATCTGTGCCTCGGCGGCGATCTCTTCGACCGTGGTCTCGATGAACCCTCGCTGCTCGAAGAGCCTGAGCGCGACACCCTCCAGCTCGGAGATCATCATCTCGGAGCGCTTCTCGCTCAGTCGCAGCGCAAGTGATTCGGATGCCACCTCCGACCTCCCGTCCGGTGCTCGGCTCGTTCCTGGCAGCCAGTGAAGGCGCACAGTCAGTCTACGTCAGCCGATTCTGTCCGCCGGCCATTCGCCTCACCGGAGAGCCCCTCTCGTGAGCGTCCGGCGGCCGTGGCGGAAGCTCCAAGGGCAGGTCGGCTGATCGGCGCGCTGAGCCCGAATGCGTCGGGCGCATCCGGGCTCAGCGCGTGAATACTTTTAATTTCCGATCTGCGAGCGTACGGCGGCGTTCTCGAGCTCTACCGCGTCAGCGGGGCGTAGGAAGCCACGAACGACGCCGGCCGCCACCGCCTTGCTCCATTGCACGACGAACTGTCCATGGTTCTTGTAAAGGCCGGCGAGCGTGCCGGCGCTGAAGGGCACGGTAGTTCCGAAGAGGCTACAGAAGGCCGGCGTGTTCCCCACGCCGCCGAGCGTCGCGACCGGGGCGTCGACCTGCGGTGACCGGACGCCACCGAGGGCGTTGCCGTTGGCGTCCTTGGCGAACACCACCGGTGACGTACCCGTCGTCTGCAACGGCTGCCCGCGCGGGGGATCCACGCGGTTCACGACCCACTGGTTCAACCAGTAGACAGCCGCGTCGAGCACCCAGTGCGCGCCACCGGTGTTGATCGGGAGCATGCACGCACCGGCCGAGGTGTTGGTCGGCGGGTTCTGCATGGCGGCCAGGTTCAACACCGCGCCCTGCCCGTCGCCGACGTCCGCCGGCCCGGTCTGCAACCCGTAGTCGTCGAAGTGCGCCGTCCCCGCGACCTCCCACGCGCGGAATCGCTTGGTGTCCGGCTGGCGCGCGGCGAGGTTGCTGTTGAAGACGTCCGTCTCGGTCTGGAAGACGAAGACGGGGACGTTGAGATCGTCGCGGATCAGGGCCGGTGACGGCGCCGGCACGGTGGGGGCTGTCGCGGGCGGTGCCGCCTGCGCCAGGGCCGCGCCGCTGGCATTGCGGCTGTGCACGAGGAACCCGTCATAGACGCGCGCGAGCGGGTGCACCGCGTCGATGTAGGTGACGAGGCGGGCTGCCGACTGCGACTCTCCGGCCGCGATCAGCTTGCGTGGTTTCAGGCCACCCAGCATCAGCGCGGAGTCGCCGCGCAGCGCCTGTCCCGCCTGCGAATAGATGTCGTACGAGTAGCTGTCACCCGGATGGGACAACGGCGCGTACCGCACCGGATCTCCCGGGAGCAGCGCCGGGTTGTTGCCCTTCGCCGTCTGGACGCCGGTCCACTGCGCCGAGACACCGACCCAGGCGAAGCCCTCCCGGACGAGCTCGTTGTGGGTCAACGTCCAGTCCGGCCCGGCGTCGACCCCACCACTCACGTTGAGCCACTCGACGATAACCGTCCCGTTGAACTTCCTCGGGTCGACGGGGCGCCGGACCACCGCCCGGGTCGTGTAGGGCGCGGTGCCGTTCGGTGACACGGCCCACTTGCCGTCGCTCGTCAGGGGGCTGCCAGACGTGTAGCTGGTCGCGGTGCCCGACAGGAAGAACTCCGACTCCTTGTAGCCGATTTTGGCCAGGTCGAAGTTGGTGGAGAACACGAATTCCGCCGGAGTGCCGCCCGCTACCGGCCCGGTCACGGCCGGCCCCGGCCCGGAGGCTGATGCCGACCCTGCGCCCAGGAGCACGACCGGTAACGCGGCGAGCGTCACCGCCAACGAAGCGAACAGCCCAGATAAAACGGTTCTACGACGTTTCCTCATCCGATCGCTCCCACTAGTCATCGCCCCATCACTGGATTTCCGAGAGAAGCGACGACCAACGCGGGATGGCCAGGGCTGCCGTTGCCACTCGCGGACGAAACGTGGACGAAACGGAACCGTAAAGGGTTATCTGGCCACCGTCAAGGACTGACAGAGGTGACACATCGTGCCATGCATGGCTGGACGTGCCCCTGGACACGGAGTGGGGTCAGCAAGGCCCGCGCCTCCCGGATTGGCGCAGATCGTGGTGCCTCGGACACGGTGGGTGCAGCCACTCGCTGTCGATTGAGGACCACCTCGGCCAGCGGGCCGGAGTCGGGTTGTTCGCATACCGGGCGTGGACGTGGCGGGCGCCGGGGAGCCACGCGTCGAGGACACGTGGGCGGCCGCGGCCCGGTCGGTGGTCGCCTCTGCCGCGCGGCGGGCGGGGACGGCGGGCGGGGGGGCGGCGGGGGTGCCGTCCGCGCCCGCCGAGTTCGGTGACGCCCCTCGCCGCGAGGCTCGGCCGAGGGGCATTGACTCGCCCGATCTTCCGGCTCATTCTGAACAGATGTTCAGAACGGATGTTCAGGACGCGGGAAAAGAGATCGAGCCGTTCGACGTAGCTGTGATCGGCGGTGGGCCGGCGGGCATGGCGACGGCACTCCGGCTGCAGGCCGCCGGACTTTCGACGGTGGTGCTCGAGGCGCACGGCCATGTCGGCGGGTGCGCGGGCTACTACCGCAAGCGGGGCTTCTCCTTCGACGTGGGTGCCACCACGCTCGTCGACTTCGCTCCTGGCGGAGTCGGCTTCGAGCTGCTGGAGAGCGTGGGAATGAGCCCGTTGGACGCCCGGGAACTGCCGGGCTACGTCGCCCACCTGCCCGATCGCGAGGTCGTGCTGTACCGCGACCCCACGCTGTGGCGCGCGGAGCGGCTGCGCAACCTCGGTGACACCGACCGGCATCGGCGGTTCTGGTCCCTGCTCGACCGGTTGGCGGAAACGTTCTGGCGGGCGAGCCGGGCAGGGGTACGCCTCCCGATACGCGGGCCGGCCGACGCGCTGCACGACCTGCGAGCCGTCGGGGTGACCGGCGTGCCGCTAGCCCGTTACTCGACCTGGACGCTCGGCGACGCCCTGCGCCGCCACCGCCTGCGCGACGACGCCGCTCTCGTCGGGCTCCTGGGAATGCTGGTTGAGGACACCGTGCACGCGGCCGTCGACGACGCGCCGCTGATCAACGCGGCGCTCGGTGTGACGATCCGTGGCGCCGGCCTGAGCCGGCACGCCGGGGGCATGCGCGGCTTCTGGCGCGCGCTCGTGGCGCACTACCGGGGGCTGGGAGGCCAGCTTCGCACGGGCGGCGCGGTCTGGCGGGTAGACGGCGAGACCGGCGCCTACCGGGTGGCGACCCGCCGGGGCGCGGTCCACGCCCGCCGGATCGTGTGCGCGGTACCCGCCGCCACCACGGCCGCGATCTGCGCCGGCCTCCCGGTGGCCGGCAGGCTGCGGGCTTACCTGGAACGCGACGCGGACGCGCTCGGGGGCGCGTGCGTGGTGTTCCTGGGCGTACCCGACGGTGAGACGGCGGGACAGGAACTCACGCATCATCAATTCCTGCACTCGTACGACCAGCCGCTGGGCGATGGAAACAACATGTTCCTCTCCGTCTCCGAACCCGGGGACACCCTCAGCGCGCCGCCGGGGCACCGCGCGGTCATGATCTCCACGCATACCGAGCTGGCCGGCTGGGCCGGGCTCGACAACGCCGCGTACGAGCAGCGGAAGAAATGGATCGGCGAGCTGCTCGTCACCTGTGCCCGGCGCGCCTACCCGTCGCTCGGGGAGCGGGCCGTGATCGCTCAGACGGGCACGCCTCGCAGCTACGAACGGTTCGGGTTCCGCCCGGCGGGCGCCGTCGGGGGTGTCCGCCAGAACCCGCGCAACACCAATCAGCACGCCGTCCCGCACGACCTCGGCGGCCGCGGCCTCTGGCTGGTCGGCGACTCGACCTGGCCGGGCCTGGGCACGGTGGCCTGCGTGCTGGGCAGCCGCATCGTTGCGGAGGGGATGCTGCGCGAGCGGGGATTCGGCCGATGACCTCGACCGGCCTGCCCAACCCATCCGGGCAGTCCGATCCATCTGGGCAGCCCGGTCCGCCCGGCCTTCCCGAACCGCCCGGCCTTCCCGAACCGCCCACCCTGGCGGACCTCGGCGCGGATCTGCTCGTCACCACCCGCCGGCAGCGGTGGACCGCGCTCGCCCGTCCGTTCGCCGGCGTGCTGTGCTTCACGGCCGCGGCGTGGGCGGGCTGGTGGTGGCTCACGCCGGTGATCGTCTTCGGGATCTTCGTCGCGGTCGTCACGGTCACCCACGACGTGGTACACGGCACGCTCGGCCTTTCTCGGCCCGCCACCGGCTGGGCGCTGTTCGCCATGGGGCTGGTGCTTCTCGAGAGCGGGCACGCCTACCGCGCCACACACACCCGCCATCACCGCCTCTTCCCGCACCACGACGATCCCGAGGGATATCCGGCCGAGCTGTCGCTGCTCGGCGCGGCGTTCTACGGCCCGGTCTTCCTGCCGCGTCTGTGGTGGTGGTCCTACCGCCAGGGACGCGACCGCGGCTGGCTGCTGGTCGAGGCGGCGGCGCCGGCCGCCGCGCTCACGGCGGGCGCGCTGGCCTGGCCGCATACCCAGGGCGTGCTGGTCTACGCGGTGATGGTGATCGCCGGGAGCTGGGTGTACCCCCTCCTGACGGTGTACCTGCCGCACCACGGCTACGGCGACACGCCCCTGACGCAGACCCGGACCCTGCGGGGGAGGATCATTCCGGCCGTGTTCCTCGAGCTCACCTACCATCTCGAGCACCATCTGTACCCGCAGGTGCCCAGCCACCATCTCGCCGCGCTGGCCCGGCGGCTCGACGGCTACCTCGCCGCGCACGGCGTACGGCCGGTGCGGGTTGTCTGACACCCGCGGGCGCATTCTCGACGCCACCCTGACCTGCCTCGTGCGCCACGGTTACGGCGGCACGACCGCGCGGGCGATCGCGCAGGTCGGCGGATTCGCGCCCGGCGTGATCTACTACCACTTCACCGACCTGGACGACGCCCTCGTCGCGGCCCTCGCCCGCACCTGCGAGTCGCGCGTCCAGCGGTACCGGGACCAGCTGTCCGGCATAGACCGGGCCGGGCAGGCCGTGGAGGTGCTCCGCGGGCTCTACCTCGAGGACACCGAGGTCGGACACATCGCCGCCGTCCAGGAGATCTACGCCGGCGCGCGGCCGGGATCGCGGCTGGCCGCCGCCCTGGCGCTGGAAACCCGGCGGTGGGAGGAACTGGCCGTCGAACTGCTCACCACGCTGCTGAACGGCAAGCCGTTCGCCACGGTCGTACGCATGCCCGTGCTCGCGAACGCGGCCGTCGCGTTCTATCTCGGCGCGGAGACGCTCGCCCACCTCGACAACGACTCCTCGCGGATGACCGAGTTCTTCGACCAGGCCGCCAGGCTCGCCGTCTATTTCGACAGGATTCCCCGGCTACGAAAGCGCGGCCACCAGCCTTCCTGACGCCGCCGGAGTGGCCGCGCGGACCTCAGGTCAGGTGAACCGGTCGGCGATGTCGCGCAGTCTGCGGGCCGCGGCGAGGGCGGCCTGGATGTGGTCGGGGCCGAGCAGGGCCGCCGTCCCCTCGATCGTGGCGGCGTAGCGCAGATGCCGGTCTCGGGCATGGTCCCGGCACGGCAGGCAGGTGACGCGTTCGGGATGAGGGGACGTGGAGGCGTACGGCACCTGCGCGCCGCATCCCGTCCGCACCGTGCGCGGGGTGTCGCCGACGAGCCCGAACACGGATGCCGTCACCGCGCGTGTGTCGGCGCTGGTGTTCGGCACGGTCCACTCGACATGCACATGCGGGTCGTCCACGCTCCTCCTTCGAACCCGCTGTCTCGCCCCGGGCCCGCCGGCTCCGGTGGGGGCTCCGGTGGGATGGAGAAGGGTTCGGTGACAGCATGCGCCGCTCCGCGAGATGGCGACCCGCGCAAGGCCGCCCGCGCAATCCTGGAGGCGCTGGACAGCCCCGAGCCGCCGTTGCGGCTGGCACTGGGCGGCGACGCCGTCGACAGCATCGCCACCCACCATGCGGCTGTCAGCATCCATGTTCCATGCCAGGTAAAAGCAGTGGTCCGCGAGTTGTGGCGGCGGCCACATCGGGTGTCTCGCCAGACGGGCGCTGCTACGCTGCCAGGTGCCGCCCATTACGGCGGTGCCGCCGGGATGTTTCCGAACGGTTTCCGGACCGATCTGGCTACGAGGCCAGCCGGGCCGACGTTCGCGGGTGGCACGCCGTGGCCGCCGTGACGCATCCGGGACTCGTCACCCCGCCGGCTGAGCGCCCGACGCGCCTTGGCCGCGAGGTATGCCCTGATGAACGCGTCAGCCGGTCCAAGCACGCTCGAAAACACCCCATTCTCGTCACGATCCGCGACGGCCACGGCCGTGGGCACCGCCCCCGCCCCCGTCACGGCGGTCCCGGTCGGCCCCGACTTCGGCCCACCGCCCGTCCCGACGACTCCGCCGCCAGTAGCGCGCACCGCCGCCCCCTCCAACACGGCGGCCCCGGGCATTCTGACGCCGGAGGCGCCGCGCGCGGTGAGGCGGCAGGCCGAGGTGCCGGCGGCCGCGTCACTCCCCGCCCGCCAGGTCCTCGAGCCCACCGCGGCCACGCCCGACAACGGCGGCGGCGGCGCCGCCGATGCCGGCGCCGCCGATGCCGGTGCCGCCGATGCCGGTGCCGCCGATGCCGGTGGCGCATCGGCCTACCGCTGGCTGCTCGGCCTGCCGGGCGCCAAGCCGATGATGGCCGCGGGGCTGCTGGCCCGGCTGCCCGTCGCCATGATCGGCATCGGCGGCATGCTCCTGGTCGCCGCGACCACCGGCTCCTACGGCCTGGCCGGCGCGACGACGGCCGCCATCGCGCTCGCCGGAGCCGCCGCCGGGCCGCTGATCGGCCGCCGCATCGACGTCTCGGGCCCGCGCGTGGTGCTGCCGGTGCTCGCCGGCGCACACGTCGTCGCCGGCATCGCCTTCCTCGTCGCCGCGCTCACCCACGCGCCGGCGTCGCTGCTGCTGGTCGCCGCGGCCGCCACCGGCGCGACCCTTCCCCAGGTCGGCCCGGTGGCCCGGCAGCGCTGGGCGAACCGGCTCGGCGACGACCGCCGTCTCGACGCCGCCTATGCGCTGGAGTCCGCGCTCGACGAGGTCTCCTTCGTCACCGGGCCGGCCGCGGCCAGCGTGCTCGCCGGTCTCACGCCGTCGGCCGGCGTGGCGGCCGCACTGCTGTTCGCCGCTGTCGGCACCGCCGCCTTCGCAGCCCTGCCCGCCGTCGCCGCTCCCGCTCCCCCGGTTGCCCCCTCGGTCCACCGACGGGGAGCCGACGCTCGGCGAGGGCCTAGAAGCGGGCCCGGCGAAGCGCCGGCGACCCGCGTCACTCCGACGCGCCGGCGTCCCCGGCGGGAGCCGTCCGTGCTGCGCACCCGAGGCGTGACACCCGTATTGGTGTCGGCCTGCGCCCTCGGGATGTTCTTCGGGACGATGGACGTCGGGCTGATCGCCTACGCCAGGGCGAACGGCTGGGGCGGCGCGGCCGGACTGCTGCCGAGCCTGCTGACGGCGACCAGCCTGGGCGCCGGGGTCACCTACGGCATGATCCGCTGGCGGGCGGGCCTGGTGCGCAGGTATGCCATCACCGCCGCCCTGTTGGCGGCAGCCACCGCCCTGGTTCCGCTCGCCGGCTGGGCGGCCGGCATCGGTGCCGTCGCCGTCGCGGTCGCCCTCGCCGGCCTGCCGCTCGCCCCGATGATCATTACCAGCACCACGATCGTCGGCGAGCTGGTTCCCGCCCATCGCCGCACCGAGGGGTTCAGCTGGATCGTGATCGCCAACGGGGTCGGCGTCGCCGCCGGCGCCCCGCTGGCCGGCGCGGTCGTCGACCAGCGGGGCGTCGACTTGGCACTCCTGGCACTCGCGGCCTGCGGTTTCGCCGTCGCCGCGACGGCACTGCTCGCCGCCCGCCGCCTACACACCGGTCGCAGGGGCCGTGGCGGGATGAATCCAGCGGCACGCCAACGGACAGAAGCAAGTATTCACTAAGTTCTTGTCTCGGTCCGTCGACTCGCCTAGCGTGTCCCGTGCCTCGGCGGGAGGCGGCCGGTCGGCGTCGGGCCTGAAGGCGGACGCCTCTCAGCTGGAGGAGACGAGCATGATCGAGGACAAGGTCGTGACGGCGTTACAGCACCACTGGGAGGACGGCTTCAATCAGTACGACCTCGACCTCGTGATGGGCCCCGTCGACAAGGACGTGGTGTTCAGCTCGCCGTTCGTGCCGCGGCTGACYGGGGACCCCGAGAAGGTGACGATCGACGGGTACGACGCCTTCCGCGAGTACATCGGCGACTCGATGCGCCGCGTCCCCGGCATCCGATACTCCATCGACTCGTCCTTCGTGAGCACCCAGACGGTCGTGTTCGTCTACACCTGCAGCTTTTCCGACGGCCAGTCCAAGACCGGCGCGGACTCCATCCGCCTCAACAAGGCCGGCAAGATCGTCGAATGGCGCTGCCACTACTCCTTCAACCCCGAGGCCATCGACAGCCTGATCCAGGACTGAGCTCTTCCCCACGGGTCACGCCACGGGCAGTCGCCGACGCGCTCCCGACGCCAGTTCGCATCCACCGCCAGCGTTCATCGGTACCCAGCCAGCAAGGCTCAGCCCGTGATCACCAGACGGGTATGCCAACGGGCGCCACGCGCCCCCTCTCGCCTTCTTTGTCCATACCTGGTCCGCGATCAATCCGACCCGCCGGCCTCCGGGCGGGCCAAAGATCGTCGGCCGGGCATGCGGACCCGCCCACCGCCCGGGCCCAGTAAGATCCGCACTGGGCCGAGCGGGCTGATATCTCGCCGCGGCGGCGCGGCATTTCCGCCGGCGGGCGGGACCAGGGCGAGCGGCGAGGCTACTGCTTGGGGTGGTCGGGAGCGGTGCCGGCGGCGGGGACCTCGCCGCACTGGACGACGACGAAGCCGCCAGGACCGCTGTACTCGATCTGGGCGAGTTCGCCGGAGGAACGGCCGATCAGGTTACCGAACTTGAAGGTCGAGACGAGCCGGGTGCTCACGCCCGCCGTCCAGGCGACCGCCGCGTCCCGGTCGACACATACCGGCTCATCCGTGGGCAGCACGAGGGGGCTGCCCAGACACAGGACGGCAACGGCGCCGGTGCCGGAGATCTCCGTGTTGAACATGCCGCCGGCGATCATCGCGCCAAACCCGCCCGACGTCTTCGTAATCTTGTACTGCAGCCCGGATTCCAGCGCGAGCAGACTGCGGCCGTTGACGGTGAGCCGGTCGTCGTCCAGGTTGAAGACCGAGATGTGGCTGCCGGACTCGGCGAACCACACGGTGCCGCGACCCTTCGCCCGCATGAGGTCCTGGCCCTCGCCGGTGACCGCGCGGCGGAGGTGCCCGCCGAGGCCGTGCCCCTTGTAAGCGAAGTCGACCCGCCCCCGGTAGGCCACCATCGCCCCCTGCTTCGCGTACACCTCGCCGCCGTCGAGGTGGACCCGCAGCATCCGTTCACCCTCCTCGAGGGCGAACGGCGGGCCGCCGGCATGGCTAGCGGCGTGTTGTGCCAATGGTTGACTTCCATGCCCGACCTGGCCCGGCCCCGGGCCCACGGGCGGGTGGCCGGGCTCGGGGCGATAACCGCCAGGGCCGTAACCCCGCTCGCCGCCCTGCCACGCCATCTCGGTCCCCTTCCGATGAACTACCAGCGCGACAGTCTATCGATTGACGAAACCAACGTCTGACGAAACCAACGTCGCTCTACCTGCCACATATTGGCCTGACCTCGGCCGACGCACGCCCCGACTTCAATTTCCGCCATGCGCGAAAACGACACCGTGGCATCGCCTCGGTTTCTCCGGGACCAGTGCCGCCTCCGTCGGCGTTCACCCACCAGCACTCGCCTCACCGACCACCCGCCCACGCGACTCGGCCCACGCGACTCGGCCCGCGCGACTCGGCCGCCGCGCGACTCGGCAACACTGACATAACTTCCTGTCTTGACAAGATTTGTTGTCGGCGCCAGCATGGGATCCATGCTCGACGTGGCAGTGATCGAGGACCCGGGTGCGGCCGAGGTGTCGCTGGACCCGATGCGCGCGCGGCTGCTGGCCGCGCTGGCGGAGCCGGGGTCGGCGACGACGCTGGCGGCACGGACGGGGCTGACCAGGCAGAAGGTGAACTACCACCTGCGCACGCTGGAGCAGCACGGCCTGGTCGAGCTCGTCGAGGAGCGGCGCAAGGGCAACTGCACGGAGCGGGTGATGCGCGCGACCGCGAGCTCCTACGTCATCTCCCCGGCCGCGCTGGCGGCCGTCGCACCCGACCCGGACCGGGCCCGCGACGAGGGGTCCGCGCGCTGGATGCTGGCCCTCGCCGCCCGGCTGATCCACGAGGTCGGCGAACTGGTCGCCGGCGCCACGGCGGCCCGCAGGCGGCTGGCGACGTTCGCCGTCGACAGCGAGGTCCGCTTCGCCACGGCGGCCGACCGCGCCGCGTTCGCCGGCGAGCTGTCCGACGCGGTCACCGCCCTGGTCACGAAGTACCACGACGAGAAGGCGCCAGCGGGCCGCAAGCACCGGCTGGTGATCGCCCTGCACCCGAGCCTCAAGGCTCCCGTTCCGGGGCCCGAGACAGTCCCAGGCCCGAACCAGGCCGGGCCCGACTCCAACGAGGAGAGCTGAAATGTCGACCGAGCAGCCGTCTCGCCGTGAGTTCGCCATCGAGCGCGAGCTCGAGCTCGAGACCACGCCCGAGGACTACTGGGACGCCGTCACCAACGGCAACGCCGCCTGGCTGTGGCCGATCCAGCCGCCCGAGCCGCGGGTTGGCGGCGCGGTCGACGGTCTCGGCACGGTGGAGGCCTGGGAGCCGCCCCATCATCTGGTCCTGCGCCACGAAGGCCCGGAGGGCTGGTTCAACCAGCTCGAGCACATTGTCGAGGCGCGGGACGGCGGCACGACCTGGGTCCGCTACGTGCACAGCGGTGTGTTCGTCGACGACTGGGACAACCAGTACGACGGCGCGGACAAGCACACCGACTTCTACCTGCACACCCTCGGCCAGTACCTGCGCTACTTCACCCGCCGCCCGGCCCGCTACGCGAGCGCCGACGGACCGGCGGCGTCGGCTACGCCGGACGGTGTCGAAACGCTGCGCCGTGCCGCCGGCCTCACGGACGCGCGGGTGGGCGACCGGGTCCAGGTGACCATCCCGGGCCTGGCCAAGCTGGATGCGGTCGTCGACTACCTGAGCCCGCACTTCCTGGGCCTGCGCACCGGGGACGCGATGTACCGCGTCTTCGGCCGGGGTGCCTTCGGCGCCCCGACTTCTGTCGCCGCCCACCTCTTCTCCCCCGACGCCGACGAACCGGCCACCGAGAAGGCCCTGCGCGCCTGGCTCGACGAGATCTACGCCTGAGCCGGGAACGGAGCCGAGCCCGGCCGCATGCCACATGCCACGACGCTGGCAGGCGGCCCGCGGCCGGGCTCCCCGTCGTCGCCCCGGCTCGGACGACCGGCCATCCCATGAGGCCAGATGCCGCCGACGGCTACCGCACGGCGTCGTCGGCGTCGAGCGCGGCGAGGCCGGCGTCGCCCACCCGCTGGGAGGGTGCGTGAACGTCGACCGGATGGATCCCAGCCCGCGCCTCGTTCACGTCCACCGCCGCGGCCAACGCGGCGGGCGCGGCGTCCCCGGCCTCCGTGTCGCCCCCGGCCCCGACGTCGCCCCCGGCCTCGATGTCACCCCCGGCCGGGGCGAGCCGCCGCGGGCGCAGCAGCACGGCGGCCAGCACGATGCCGGCGGCGACGCATCCGCAGGCCACGAGCAGGCCGAGCCGGTTCCCACCGACCAGCGCCTCGGCCGCGCTGTGGCCGGTCTTCGCCAGCTCCTCCGAGCGTCCGGCGGCGACCGTGCCGAAGACCGCGAGGCCGATCGCCGCCGAGATCTGCATGGACACATTGACGATGCCGGACGCGAGGCCCGCGTCGCTCGGCGGTACGTCCGCCAGGGCGAGCGTCGTCAGTGGGACGAACGCGCCGCCGCCGCCGAGGCCGATGAGCACGGTGACAAGCAGCATGCGCGGCGCGTAGGCCGTCCCGATCCCTGCGCCTACGAACAGGAGCAGTCCCACCAGCATGATGACCATGCCGCCGATCAGCACCCGGTGGGGCCCGAACCGGGCCGTCAGCCACGTCGCGAACCCGAGTGACATGACCGCGACGACGGCCGTCTGCGGCAGGAACGCCGCGCCAGTGGCGATCGCTTCGAAGCCGAGCACCTGCTGCAGGTAGAGCGTTCCGAAGAAGAAGTAGCCGTACATGCCGGCCGCCATCACCGCGCGCACCGCGCTGCCGGCGATCAGGCTGCGCTGCCGCAGCACCCGCGGCGGGATCATCGGGTCGGCGACCCGTGCCTCCCAGACCGCGAACAGGACGAGCAGCACGAGCGCGAGCGCACCGGTGCCAAGGGTCGTCGCGGAGGTCCAGCCGACGTCGGCCGCCCGCACGATCGCGTAGATGCCGGCCAGGAGTGCCACGGTGACCAGGACCGCGCCCGTGACGTCGACCCGGCCGCGCGGCTGGCCGCCGTCGCCGCTCGGCCGCCGGTCCAGGAGCACCGCACCGCCGACGAGCGCGACGGCGCCGATGGGCACGTTGATGGCGAAGATCCAGTGCCAGTCGAGGGTCTGGGTGAGGATCCCTCCGAGCAGCAGGCCGAGCGAGCCGCCGCCGATCGAGACGAGCATGTAGCGGCCGATCGCGCGGGCACGCTCGGCCGGGTCGACGAACTCGGCGACGATGATGGCCAGCACCGACGACGACGCGAACGCGCCGCCGACGCCCTGCACGAAGCGGGCCGCGACCAGCGTCGGCACCGACCCGGCAAGCGCGCAGGCGATCGACGCGGCCGTGAAGACCGCGATGCCGCCGAGGAACAGTCTGCGACGACCGATCAGGTCGCCGAGCCGGCCGGCGACGAGCAGCAGGCTGCCGTAGCTGATCAGGTAGCCGTTCAGCGCCCAGGTGAGGTCGGCCTGGCTCACGTCGAGATCCGTCTGGATCGCCGGCAGCGCGACGTTCACCACGGTCGTATCCAGCATGACCATCAGCTGCGCCATCAGCACGACGATCAGTGCCAGCCAGCGGCGTCGGACAGCTCCCGCCGCGGCGATGGCCTCGTCCCCGGGGGCCCGGGGCGCTGCGGCTTGCTCCATGGCGTCGGCCGAGGGCGACGCCCTACCAGTATCAATCTCGCTCACGAGATAGTCACTATACAGGGACTATCTACGATCGCGAACCATAGCCCAGCCATGACCATCATCGAATCTTGATCGACACGTTCATGTTACGCTTGGGCTGCCATGGCACTCCTGACGAGTCCGTCCGTCGAGGCGGACACCACCCCAGCTGACGAGCCGGCCCTCGCGAGCACGCACGTCCCAGGCGCACTGGTCCTGCTGACCCGGCTGAGCCGCCAGGTCTACCGGATCGCCACCGAGGACGTCCTCGGCATGGGCCTCAAGCAGTTCGTGCTGCTCAACCAGCTGCACGAGGACGTCGGCGTGCCGCAGCAGCAGCTGGCCGAGCACCTGTGCCTCGGCGCGAACATCCTGGTCCTGCTGTTGAACGGGGTCGAGAGCGCGGGCTGGGCCGAGCGGCGCCGCGACCCGGCCGACCGCCGCCGCCACCTGGTCCACCGGACCCCCGCCGGCACCGCCGCGCTGACCCGCGCCGAACAGGCGATGGACAGCGTCGAGGACCGTGTCCTCGACAACCTCTCCGCCGAGGAACGCGCCGTTCTGCTTGGCCTCCTCGCCCGCGCGCTGGCGGACTGACAGGCCGCCAGCGGCGGCGCCAGTCGGCCGCGGGCCGATAGTGCCGCGGCGGCTGAACGCGAGGCGCACCGCGCGGCACCGGCACCGGCACCACGCGGCTCGGCTCGGCTCGGCTCGGCGTTCCCATCCGACGGCCAGTGGTGGGGCGCCTGGATCCTTGACCAGAGCACCGGCACGGACACCTACATCGGCAGCCTGGCGGTGGGCCAGGCGCGCCGGGTCGTCGGCACCGCCGCCACGGCTACCCAGTATTTCGGGAGCGCGACGACCTGCGCCCGGCTTCCCGGGTCGCGGCCGGCATGGTCAGCGCCGACGGGCAACGGCAACAGCGACAACGCGGGGACGGGCCTGGTGACCTCGTCGTTTGCCGGCGGGAACTCGCCGGGATGCGGTTCGAGCATCGCCGCCGGCACATACCGGGGCACCAGCGGCGGCCTGATCACCTTGTCCGGCTAACCGGTCCGGCTTCGCCATATGTCTGGCCGGTGGCACGCGGCGCGGTAAGCTCACATTGCGACACCGGGGGACATTGTTGTTTCGGGCACCATCTGGACCGCGCTACGGGGGTGCGCGTGCTTCGATATGCATTCGCCTCAGGTGGAGGAGCGCCTTCTGCCGGATCGCTGGTCAGCGGATCGCCGGTGGTCGGCCATGAGGCTGGCCGCTGATGGCCGGGCTGTTCGCCGCCGATGTGGGCGTCGCCCGGCAGCTGTCGAGCGACCTTTCGTCGATTCGGACGTCTCTGACGTCGCTTGGGACCGATCTCAGCGGGATGCACGGGCAGACCGGTTCCAGCGAGGTCGAAGCGGCGCTGGACCGGTTCGTGCGTAATTCATCAGACAGCCGCGGCAATCTCGACAAGTTGTTGGAAAGGGCGATCGGGCTGTTGAACGGGCTGGTCGACGGCACGGACGCGGTGGACACGGCACTCGCCCAGGGCCTGGACCCGCTTGTGCCGTCGCCCTCACCGTCACCATCGCCGACGCCGGCATCGGCGACCGCGCTGTGAGCGCGGCGGCTACGCGGGCGGCGGTCTCGCGGTTCACCCTGCGCGTCCCGGACTCGTGGTTCGAGTTCGACGTCTGGCGCGCCACTCGCACCGGCGACCTGGCCCGCCTCGTCGACGCGCGCATCGCGAAGTACCCGCGGCTGCGGCCGTACCGCGCGACGCTGCTCACGCTGCTGCGCGAGCTCGCCGAGCGGGCCGAACGGCAGGGCGCGGTCTACTGCGCGACCGCCACACAGGACGAGGAGGGGACCGGCGGCCTCGTCGCCACCCTGCTGGTCTTCCACACCCCGGGCGCCGACGACCCGGCCGGCAACACGGTCATGGCGATCGCCGGCCAGGTCAGCGCGGCCGTGTGTACGGAGCCGGGCGAACCGTGGCGGACGGTCAAGATCGTGACGGTCCCCGCCGGCGAGGCAGTCCGCGTCCAGGGCGTCGAACGCCACCTCGTCGACGGCGTCCCTTTCGAGACCGTCACCATGCAGACCCTCGTCCCCGTGCCCACCACCGTCCCCGTGCCCACCACCATCCCCGCGCCCGCCGCGCCCGCCGAGAGCGTCGAGCGCGTCGACGGCCCGGATGGCGGCGGCGCCGGGGCGAGCGCGGCCGTGGCCAGCGGCGACGGGGCTGGCGGCACCGAGGGGACCGACGGTGTGTTGAACGTCGTGCTGACGAGCCCCCACACCGCGCTCGCCGAGGAACTGCTCGACCTGTTCGGCGCCATCAGCGACACCCTCACCTGGTCCCCGGAAAGCCCGTCGATCTGACCGGCGTCGCCGCGGCAAGGCCGGGATCCGCCGGCCATTCGTCCCAACTGAACTCCATACCGGCACACCAGCTCGACGGACCGGCCGTTCGCCGACGGCGCGCCACCGGCGGGCGCCGGCTGTCTCATCGGCACCGGCCCGGCCCGGCCTGATCCGGCCCGACGCGACCCGCGGCGAGCTGTCCCGTCCTCGTCTCCGAGCGTTCAGATCTGTTCCCGAGCCGAAAGGCAGGCCCAGCAATGGCAAACATCCACGTTGACTACGAGGCGATCCGAGGCACGGCGACCGCGCTGTCCCGGGCGCAGACCGACATGGAAAACCAGCTGACCACCCTCAAGACGATGATCGACCAGTTGGTCACCAGCGGCTTCATCACCGACCAGGCCTCCGGACGGTTCCAGACGGCCTACACCAACTGGGACACGGGCACCCGCCAGGCGATCACCGGCCTGGATGGCATGAGCAAGTTCCTCACCGAGGCCGTAACGCAGCACGAGAGCCTCGACACGTCGCTCAGTTCAGCCGCCGGCGGCTGATTCGTCGGTGGCTGATTCGTCGACGGCTGGCTCGTCGACGACTGAGCCGCCGAGCAGCACCACCCCAGCCGCGTGGCCGGCGCCGCCCGCGCCGGCCACGCGGCAAGGCGACCGCGCTACATCCCAGCGCCACGCGTCCCGGTACCCGTCGTCGCCAGCCTCATTACCACAGGATCACCGCCAGTCCGGCGGCCGATCACGCGTAGGCAGTCACGACGTAGGCAGTCACGACGTAGCCGGTGGGCGCGTGGCGGCCCCTTCGCCCGCGCACCGCCACGCGCGTGGCACGCACCAGTCGGGAGGACGCTGGGATGAGCAGCGAGTGGCAGGCAGTCGGTCTGGCCGCGGATCCCACTCCGGGTGACCCGGAGGCGGTGCGGGCGCTGGCTACC
>NZ_MBLO01000091.1 GCF_001854805.1 Pseudofrankia coriaricola | reverse complement strand
GCGACGGCCCCACGCCCGGCCCGGGGCCACGCCACGGCCCGCCCTGGGCGGTGGGACCGGGCGAGACGCTGTGCACCGGCTGCCCGTTGTGCAGGCTGCTCGCCAGCGTCGCCGGCAGCCACGCGGAGGTCCTCGGGCACCTGCTCGCGGCGGCGAGCTCGCTCGCCGCCGCGGCCCGCGCCGCCTGGCCGCCCGCAGGCGGCCCCGGCCAGGGCACGGGTGACCAGCACGACGACCCGCCGGGCTGGCAGGCTTCTCCACGACAGACCGCGACGCAGCAGACCCGGCCGGCCCGCGGCCGGGTACAGAGGATCGACATCGGTGAGTAGCACGCACACGACCGGCACATCCGGCACATCCATCTCGTCCGGCGCGCCCTTTGCGCCCCCGGCCTCGCGCACGTCCGGCATGCCCGGCACCGAGCCGGGCGCGCCGCCCCCGCCGCTCGCGCCGGCCGGCGGCGCGCGGGGTCTGGCGATCGGCGTCGACGTCGGCGGGACGAAGGTGGCCGCGGGCGTCGTCGACGAGCACGGCCGGATCGTCGGCTCGGTGCGCCGCCCGACCCCGGGGCACGAGCCGGCGCTGGTGGCGGACACGATCGCCGAGGTCGTCGGCGAGCTGCTCGCCCGCCACGCCGTCGGCCTGGAGGCGCCGATCGGCATCGGCGCCGCCGGCTGGCTCGACCGCGACGGGGCGCGGGTGATGTTCGCGCCGAACCTCGCCTGGCGCGACGAGCCGCTGCGGGACATCATCTCCGACCGGCTCGGCCGCCCGGTGATCGTCGACAACGACGCGAACACGATGGCGTGGGCGGAGTACCGCTTCGGCGCGGGGCGCGACTGCGCCGAACTGGTCTGCGTCACGGTGGGCACCGGGATCGGCAGCGGGCTGGTAGTGGAGGGGAAGGTGCGCCACGGCGCGTTCGGCGTCGGCGCCGAGTTCGGCCACATGCAGGTGGTACCGGCCGGGCTCCCGTGTGGCTGCGGCAGCCAGGGCTGCTGGGAGCAGTACGCGAGCGGCCGGGCGCTGGTCCGCCACGCCCGGGAGATCATCGGTGGCTCGTCGGCGGCCGGGCGGCGGCTGCTCGAGCTCGCCGGCGGCGACCTGGGGCAGTTGACCGGCCCGGACGTCACGACCGCGGCCCGCGAGGGCGACCCGGCGGCCATCAAGTGCTTCGAGGAGGTCGGCTACTGGCTCGGCCAGGGCCTGGCCAGCCTCACCGCCGTGCTCGACCCGGCGAGGTTCGTCATCGGCGGAGGCGTCTCCGACGCCGGTGAGCTCCTGCTCGGCCCGGCCAGGGCCCAGTTCCGCGCCGCCCTCCCCGGCCGCGGCCACCGCCCCGAGGCCGAGATCGTCCTCGCCGACCTGGGACCCGACGCGGGTTTCGTCGGGGCGGCCGACCTGGCCCGCACAGTCACACTGGGCCGCGCCTAAACCGACGGCGCGCACCTGGGGTATCGGGGCGGGCGTCGGACACCAAGATGTCAACGCCGTCCTAGCCCGTCCCGCGCCCACATCCGCGTACGCGGATGTCGTTCTGGCGAGCAATGTACGCAACCGAGCCACAGAAGGTGACAGCGCATCGGCGCTGCGCCAACGCCACCACGTCACCGACCCGAACTCAGCCCCGGCCACCGCCAAATGCCTCAGCCCGGAACCAGCCCAAGAGGGCGCCCCAGGCGCCCGACAGGCTGACGCAGCGGACGGGCGCGCAGCGACCGGGCCGCGCGTCAGCCGCATCGGCGCTGCGCCAACGCCACCACGTCACCGACCCGAACTCAGCCCCGGCCACCGCCAAATGCCTCAGCCCGGAACCAGCCCAGGAGGGCGCCCCAGGCGCCCGACAGGCTGACGCAGCGGACGGGCGCGCAGCGACCGGGCCGCGCGTCAGCCGCAGCGACCGGGCCGCGCGTCAGCCGCTGAGGAACTCGGCGAGGTTCTTGGTGAGGAGATCCCAGCGCCAGGTGAGCTCGACCCAGGCGCGGCCGGCGGCGCCCATGGATCGGCCGCGGTCCGGGTCGTCCAGCAGCTCGGCGACGGCCGAGGCCACGTCTGCCAGCCGGCGGCCGTCGACCACGAGACCGGTCCGGCCGTCGATCACGGCGTCGGGCGCGCCGCCGCTGTCCCCGGCCACGACCGGGAGCCCGGCGGCGGACGCCTCGAGGTAGACGATCCCCAGGCCCTCGACTTCCAGGCCGCCGAGCCGGGAGCGGCACGGCATCGCGAAGATGTCCCCGGCCGCGTAGTGCGCCGGCAGTTCCTCCCAGGGCACCGACTCGGTGAAGACGACGTGGTCCTCGACGTCGTGCTCCCTGGCGAGCCGGGCCAGGTCGGCGCGGTAGGGGCCGCCGCCGACGAGCAGCAGCGCGGTGTCCGGGTAGCGGCGCCGCCAGCTCGGCAGGGCGCGGATCAGCATGTCCTGCCCCTTGCGCGGGACCAGACGGCTCACGCAGACGACCACCCGCCGGCCGGTGAGCCCGTGCCGGGCGCGGATCTCGTCGCGGCCGGCGCCGGGACGGAACAGCTCCGCGTCGACGCCGCTGGGCAGCCGCTCCAGGCGCGGGCGAGGCCCGAAGGCCGGGCCGATCCGGCGTCGGGTGTAGTCGCCGAGGTAGGTGATGACGTCGGTGGTCGCGCCGACGCGGCGCAGCGTCTGGCGAGCGCCGGGCAACGCGGCCCAGCCGACCTCGTGGCCGTGGGTGCTCGCGACGACGCGCTCGATCCCGGTCGTGGCGCGCAGCGGCGCGCCGAGCAGGCCGAGCGGCGCCGCCGCGCCGAACCAGACCGCGTCGCACCGCTCGGCGCGGGCGATCCCGCGGGCGCGGCGCAGCACGGACCGGGTGGGCAGCATCAGCGACGTCGGGTGCCGGATGACGGGGAAGCTCTGGGCCGCGTCGAACTCGGCCGCGCCCTTCCACGCGGGCGCATAGACGACGACGTCGCCGGCGGGCAGTCTGCTCGCGAAGTTGTGCACGTATGCCTGGATGCCGCCGGCACGCGGCGGAAAGTCGTTGGTCACCACGAGCACCCGCATGCGCCCATGGTCCTCTACCGGCCCTTCCACCGCTGGCCCCTCCCTACCGGAAGGGCACGCGCGGCGGAGCGTGCGGCTCGGCGAGGTCATCGCGGCGTCGGGCGACCGCGCGGCCTGACGGCCGGGCCACGGCCCGAGGACCCGACCGGGACGTGCCATGGCCGCGGCCGGCGCCGGAGGGCGCCAGCCACCGCCGCCGGCCGATGAGGTTGTCTGTCGGGACCGGGCCGGGTCTTGGGCCAGGTCCCGAGTGGGGTGCCGATCAGTAGCGGAAGTTCGCCCGGGACGTGGCGAACAGCGGCTCCCAGTACACGAGGTGGTTGTCGTCCGGAACGTCAAAGACGATGTTGCCTCGCACCTGCTGGCCGGCCGCGAGGTCATCGGCGTCCAGCCGCGACCCGACCTCCTCGTAGCTGGCGTCGTACCGGGTGCCGTCCGTGGTCTGGCCGAAGAAGCTCAGCGGGTAGACGTTGGCTTTGCCGGTGACCATCTGCACCGTGAAGTTGGCGACGATGAAGACGCCGTTCTCCGGCGGGTCGCCGTATGTCGTCACCGGGGCCGTGGTGCGGCACATGCTGTTCAGCGTGATCCGCGCGGTGTAGGTGGTGAGGTCGCTGGTGCCTTCGCCCATGACGGTCGCCGTCTGGCCGATGTCGGCGACGCCCGCCGCGGGCGCGCCTCCCGGAGGGCTGATCGGCGTGCAGCCGGCCGGCCCCGGGCGCGTCGACGGCGCGGTGACCGGCCCGCTGGATGCCTGCGTCGGCGCCGGAGACGGGGTACCTGTCCCCAGCGTGGTCACCGGCGGTGCGGTGATCGGCGTGTTGTCACCGTCGTCGCCACTCACCGCGAGCGCGATGACGACGCCGAGGACAATCGCCAGGACCGCCACGAGCGCGGAGACGAGGATGACCACGTTGCGGTTGGAGCGGCCTGGCCGGCCGGGCTGACCGGGTTGGCCGGGCTGACCGGTCCAGCCGGTAGGAGTCCCGGGCTGGGCGTAGCCGCCCTGCTGGTACCCCGTCTGCTGGTAGCCGCCCTGCTGGGCATAGTCAGGCTGCTGGGCATAGTCAGGCTGCTGGTAGCCGCCCTGCTGGGCGTAGTCAGGCTGCTGGTAGCCGGGCTGCGAGGGAGGGTAGCCACCGGCGGGCGGGTAGGCGTCGCCCTGCGGATAGGGCGTCGACTGCGGGTAGCCACCTGGTGCCGGCGTGCCGGGCGGCGGGTAGCCACCGGGCGGCGGAGTGCCGGGCGGCGGGTAGCCGGCCTGCTGATAGCCAGGCTGCTGATAGCCGGGCTGCTGGTAGTCGGGCTGCTGGTAGCCGGGGGGTGCGGGCCACTGGCCGGGTGAGGTCGGGGTGCCCGGCGGCGTCGCTCCAGGGGTGACGCCCTGCGGGGTCTGGCCGGCGCCCGATGGCCAGGCCGAGCCATCCGCCCTGGTAGTCGGTGCCGCCTGCCAGTCCGGCACTGGGGTGCTCGGCGGCCACCCACCGCCGTTCTGCGCGTTTCCACCCCCACCATCTGGCGGGGTCGGGGGGTTCTGGTCGCTCACGGTGTTCCTCTCGGCGTACACCCCGCTGCCAAAAACGGAGCATGGGGATGGATAGCGCGACATTACAGAAGTCAGTCATCCACAAGGGAAATGCCCTTGTCGAACACTTTCTCGATGGTTGTGTCAACCGGCGCGGGACATCCTTCGGCCAATGTTGTCTCCCCGTCGTTGGGATTGACATCGCGGTGACCTACCGGCGTGGATACCCGACGGTTGGAGCACTCCCGGGCCAGCGGGTCCCCCGCTCCGGCGGAAGCACCGGGCACGCGTTGTCCCATCCCCGCCGCGTTCGCGGGCTCGTGGCGGATGGTGATGGTTCATGGCGGATGGTGATGGCTCCGACGCCGGACTACGCTGGAGTGCTGCCACTCGTTCCTGCGACAGGGAGTCCGTACCGTGCCCGTCGACCTGCCTCCCCCGGACGCCGGGTGAGCGAGCCGCTGCCGGTGGAGGTACGCACCCAGGTCGTCGCCTTCGCCGCCGAGACACTCGCCGGCCTCGAGGACGCCGAGGTGCCCGCGAGCCTCGTCGCCGTGCGCAGGTTCACGCCCGCGCGCCGGCCCAAGCAGGGCGCGGTCCCGCTCGCGGCCGCGGTCGAGCACGACGCGGTCTTCCGGGGCCGGGTGGCGGAGTGGGTCCGGCGGGCCCATCCGGGGCTCGCGGACGCCGTGATGGCGACCGACGGCCCGCCGGCCGCGGCGCCGCCGGCCGAGGTGGCCGCGGTCGCCTTCGTGCTGCGCCCGGCTGGCTGGGAGGATCTGCTCGCCGTCGCCGCCACCTCGTCCGTGCAGGCCGCGGTGTCGGCCAAGGCCGAGGAGGCCGCCCGGGAGGTCGACCGGCTCACCGAGGCGCTCGCCGCGGTCCAGGAGGGCGGCCGCGCGGAGCGGGCGCAGCTGCGCGACCAGCTGGCCACGGCCCGTCTGGAGGTGGACGACCTGCGCCGGCGGATGCGCGGCTCGGCCGAGCGGGTCCGCCGCGCCGAGCAAGCGGCGCAGGAGGAGATCGCGGCCGCGGCCGCGGACCGGGACGCGGCGCGCGCCCTCGTCAGGGCCGCGGAGGGCGAGACCCGCCGGCTGCGGGCCCGGGTCGGCGAGCTGGAGACGGCGCTCGCCGCCGCCCGGCGAGAGGGGCGCGACGCGCGCAGCCTCGACGACGCCCGCCTGCGGGTGCTGCTGGACACGCTGATGGGCGCGGCCAACGGCGTGCGCCGCGAGCTTGCTCTGCCCAGCACGGTGCAGCGCCCGGCGGACCTGTGCGCCACGGAGGACGGGCAGGCGCGCGACCCGTTCTCCGCGGTCGGCGCCCGCGGGCGCCCCGACGACGACCCGACGGTCATCGACGAGGTTCTCGCGATCCCCGGCATCCACCTGATCATCGACGGGTACAACGTCACCAAGCGCGGCTACGGCGCGCTGCCGCTGCAGGCCCAACGGGTGCGGCTGCTGTCCGGTCTCGGCCCGCTCGCCGGCCGGGCGTCGGACGCCGAGGTCACCGTGGTCTTCGACGCGACGGCGGTCGTCAGCCGCCCGGTCGGGGTGACGGCACCACGCGGCGTGCGAGTGCTGTTCAGCCGGCTGGGCGAGCTCGCCGACGAGGAGATCGTCCGGCTGGTCCGTGCCGAGCCCTCCGGCCGCCCGGTGGTGGTCGTGACCTCTGACCGTGAGGTCGCCGAGACCTGCGCGGCCGCCGGTGCCCGCGCCGTTCCCTCCGCCGCCCTCCTCGCCCGGCTGGAGCGCTGAGGCGACACCCACGTCGCGAAAAACTGTCGGACCACGCGTCTACCGTCAGCGATGACACAGTGTGAGCGACAGAGGTGAGCGCGATGCTGATCGACTGTGATTCGTGCGTGGCGCGTGGGGACGCGTGTGAGGACTGTGTGCTGTCGGTGCTGCTGGCACCACCACCGGTCGTGGAGTGGGATGAGGACGAGCGCCGAGCGCTCGCGCTGCTCGCCGACGCGGGCCTGTTGCCGAGGCTCCGGCTGGTGACGCCGTTGGACGTCGTGCCGGCTGACGGCGGCGCCGCGGCGGAGGTCCCGACGGCGCAGCAGATGATTCCACTTCCCGAGCCGTTCGCGGTCGGCCCGCGTCGGCGCTCCCCGAACCTCCCGGATGCGGCTTCGCCGATCCGGCAGGGACCCCTGGCGCGCCGCCCCGATGCCGCCGGCCCCCGCCGCCGCTCCCGCAGGGCCGGCTGACCGTCCTCCTCGTCGCCACGCTCCCGGCAGCCCCGTGGAGTTCGCGCCGCGGGTCAGGCGAGCGCGGCCCTGATCCGTTCGGCGGCCTCGTCCAGCGCCTCGGGCGTCGGGCTGGAATCCGCGAGGCCGAAGTCCAGCTGCTTCTCGCTGTCGATCGGGATGAGGTGCACGTGCACGTGCGGCACCTCCAGCCCCGCGATGATCGCCGCGACCCGGCGCGGCTGGAACGCGTCCTGGATCGCTCTGCCGACCTTCGCCGCCGCGCTCCACAGCTCGCGCTGCTCGGCGTCCGGCAGGTCGATCCAGTGGTCGACCTCGAGGCGCGGCACGACGAGCGTGTGGCCCGGCCGGATCGGGGCGACGGTCAGGAAGGCGACCGTGTGCTCGTCCTCGTAGACGAACCGACCCGGCAGCTCCCCGTTGATGATCCGGGTGAAGATAGTCGGCATGGCCAGGACCCTACCGATCCAGGTGCCCCAAGGGATCTAGCGGGACGCGGCCCGCCGCCGGGCCCTTCGGCCGGCTCGGATCGATGACCGTTTCACAACACGCCGGCCACCGATGAACCAAGGCACCCGCAATGCGGCATCATGCGCGAGTGGCCAGGTTTGAGACGCACGGGCTGAGGGTAGCGCGAGTCGGGGTCGACTGCGTGGATGTCGACCGAATGATCCGCTTCTGGTCCAGAGCGCTGGGATACGAGGTAACCCTCCGCGACGGTGACACCGCGGAACTGCGCCACCCGGCGAGTGCGGGGCCGAAGCTGCTGCTGCGCCAGGTCCGCAAGCTCGGGCCGGCGCGCAACCGTCTCCAGCTCGACCTCTACGCGGTCGACGCCGAGCGCGTCGCCAGCTGGCTCGCCACCCTGGGCGCCCGGCGAGTCCGCCGCCTGGAGGCCGTCGGCGAGGCCGGCTACCTTCTCGCCGATCCCGAGGGCAACGAGTTCCGTGTCATCACCGCCGGCCCCGCCGCCTTCACCCGCCCCTTCGCGTAGCCGCAGCCGCGCCCAGCCGGGCGGCGCGGGCCGACTTCCCATGGCCAGGGCGGCGCATCACCGTGACCGGCCCAGGCGTTGACGAGAAAGGCGCCCCCAGCGACCCCGGAGCCAGCGCGCCGGCCGCGATCGCTCCGACGGAATAGCCTGCCGGCGATGGCAATCATCGTTGCGAACGTGCCGCACACGGCGGTGCCGACGAGAGCGAAGAAGGCCGCTCGATTCCACCGGGCCGGCCAGGTGCGCGTCGTCGTCGGCTCGAGCACGAGGGACTCGGGCAACCGGGAACGCATCGGCCCGATGGGCACGAGGCGGGTGCCGTCGGCCAGTTGGACCGCGACGGGCCCGATCAGCCAGCCAGACATCGTCAGGCCACCGAACATGATCACAGGGGAGCCAGGCGGCAGGCTGGCGGCGGCCGGATGTCACATCACCCGCTACCTGGTCACCGGTTCGTGGAGTGTCGGACCTCGTCACTAGGTTCGCGGTGTGTCACCTGAGCCTTCGGCGCCGGCCCCAGCCGGCGGGCGGCAGGGCAGCTTCGACGAGCTGGGCCGGCCGCTGCGGGACGTCACCTTCGTCGTGTTCGATCTGGAGACGACCGGCACCGGGCCGGCCGACTCCGAGATCACCGAGTTCGGCGCGGTGAAGGTCCGCGGCGGTGAGGTGATCGCCGAGTTCGCCACACTGGTGCGTACGTCGAACGCTGTGCCGCCGCTGATCACCGTGCTGACCGGGATCACTGACTCGATGGTCGCGACGGCGCCCGCGCTGGCCGAGGTGCTGCCCGCGTTCCTGGAGTTCATCCGCGGCTCGGTGCTCGTCGCGCACAACGCCGGCTTCGACCTGAGCTTCCTCAAGGCGGCCTGCGAACGCGTCGGCTACCCCGTCCCCGCCTGGGAGCACCTGGATACCGTCAGGCTGGCCCGCCGGGTCGTCACGCGCGACGAGAGCCCCGACAACAAGCTGTCCTCGCTCGCCCGGCTGTTCCACGCTCGCCACGAGCCGCGTCACCGCGCGCTCGCCGACGCCCGCGCCACGGTGGACGTCCTGCACGGCCTGTTCGAGCGGCTCGGCAACCTCGGAGTGAGGACGCTGGAGGACGTCCACGAGTACAGCAACAGGGTCTCCCCCGCCCAGCGGCGCAAGCGCACGCTCGCCGACGACCTGCCCACCGGCCCCGGGGTGTACCTGTTCCGTGATGGTTCCGGCCGGGTGCTCTACGTCGGCAAGTCGGCCTCGATACGCGCCCGCGTACGCACCTACTTCACCGCGAGCGAGACGCGCACCCGGATGGCCGAGATGGTCGCCGCCGCGGAGCGGGTGGACGCGATCGAGTGCGCGCACACGCTCGAGGCGGAGGTGCGCGAGCTGCGTCTGATCGCCCAGCACAAACCGCCCTACAACCGCCGCTCCCGGTTCCCGGAGCGCACGGTGTTCCTGCGCCTCACCGACGAGCCGTTTCCCCGGCTGTCCAGAGTGCGCCAGGTGCGCGCCGACGGCGGAACCTACCTCGGCCCCTTCGGCCGCGTCGGCGGGGCCGAGCTGGCGGCTGACGGCCTGCAGGAGGCGGTGGCACTGCGCCGCTGCGGAGGGCGGCTCTCACCGCGGCAGTCGAACCCGGCCTGCGCGCTCGCGGACCTCGGCAAGTGCGGCGCGCCCTGCGACAGGCGGCAGTCCCTGGAGGAGTACGCCGCGGTCGTGGCCGATGCCAGGGAGGCGATGGCGGGCGACCCGACGGTCGTCGTCGCCGCCGCGCGGGCGCGGATCTCCGTGCTGGCCGCGCAGACCCGGTTCGAGGAGGCAGCGCTGGCCAGGGATCGGATGGTCGCGTTTGTCCGGGCCTCCGCCCGTCAGCAGCGGCTGACCGCGTTGGGTGTCGTCCCCGAACTGGTGGGCGCCGTGCCCACCGCCGACCGTGGCTGGGACCTGGCCGTCATCCGGTACGGCCGGCTCGCCGCGTCCGCGACCGTCGCGCGGGGCGTCGACCCGCGTCCCTGGGTGGATGCGGTCGTCGCCACCGCCGAGACCGTCCGCCCGGGCCCCGGGCCGACGCCGGCGGCGAGCGCCGAGGAGATGGAGCGGATCGAACGCTGGCTCGCCACCCCGGGCGCCCGGCTCGTCCAGCTCACTGGCACCTGGGCCTGGCCCGCCGCCGGCGCCGCCAGGGCCGCGGCCGAGCTCCCCCCGCTGCCACGGACCGACCACCGGGACCTCACCCACCGCCCAGGCGAACCCCACCGCTCCGCCCGCACGCCTGCGCCGGGAAAGAGCTGAGGGAGACACGCCCTCGAGGACGTGCCTCCCTCAGCGACGATGCGTGCCGCACCGCTCCAGCGGGCAAATCACTCAATCCAGCCACAGCAAGCGACCGCGCATCAGCGCTGGCGCCAACCCAATCACGTCCCCGACCCCAGACAGGCCGAGCCGCCGCCATACGGCTGTGCCCGGAACCAAGGCCGGGAGGGCGCTCCGCGCCCGACCAGGCGGCGCCCGACTCAGTGGCGGGGGCCGCCTACCGGTTCCTCGCCGCTTTCGGTCTTCTCCTCGGTGAAGAAGCCGGTGACGGCCTTGCGGGCGCGGGTGGTGATGCCGCCCTTCGCGTGCCCATCGCCGTTGCCGTGGCCCGGAGCCGGCAGCTCGAAGCGGTGCGTCGGCACCAGCGGGTAGTCGGGCACCGGGTCCGGCTTGGGCCGGTGGTCCTCGACGAACTCGCCGGTCGGCAGCTGCCGGATGATGCCGGTCTCGATGCCGTGGTGGGCGATGTCGTGGTCCCGCTTGTTGAGCGCGATACAGATCACCTTGGTGGCTTTGTACGCGATCGGTGGGACGATGATCAGCCCGACTCGGCCGGCCCAGGTCATCGCGTTCAGCGAGATGCTGAACGTCTTCGCGATGACGTCGTTACCACCCGAGATCAGCAGCACCAGGTAGAAGCTGATCGACATGGCGCCGATCGCGGTACGGGTCGGCGCCTCCCGCGGCCGTTGCAGCAAGTTGTGCGACTCGCGGTCCCCGGTGAACTTCGCCTCGAGCCACGGCCACAGCGCCAGCAGCGTGAACAGGATGCCGGGAAGGATCACCGTCGGCCAGAACACCGCGGCCACCGTGTGCCCGAGCCCGCGGAACTCCCAGGGCGGCATGAGACGGGTCGAGCCGTCCAGGAAGCCGATGTAGAAGTCCGGCTGAGACGCCGAGCTGACCTTCGACGGGTCGTACGGGCCGAACACCCAGATCGGGTTGATCTGCGCGAGGCCACCCAGCAGCGCCAGCATCGCGAAGACCATCATGAAGAACCCGCCGGACTTCACCGCGAACACCGGGAACACCCGGTGGCCGATGACGTTGTCCTCGGTCTTGCCCGGGCCGGGGAAGTCGGTGTGTTTCTGGTACCAGAGGATGCCCAGGTGCGCGCCGACGAGCGCGAGCAGGAGGCCGGGGATCAGCAGGATGTGCGCGACGTAGAGCCGAGGCAGGAAGTTCATGCCGGGCCATTCGCCGTCGAACAGCAGGAACGATGCCCAGGTGCCGGCCACCGGGATCGACTGGGCGATCGACGAGGCGATCCGCAGGCCGGTGCCGGAGAGCAGGTCGTCCGGCAGCGAGTAGCCGGCGAAGCCCTCGAAGATGCCCATGACCAGCAGGCCGACACCGATCAGCCAGTTGATCTCGCGCGGCTTGCGGTACGCGCCGGTGAAGAACACCCGGAACAGGTGGACCATGATCGACGCGACGAACAGCAGCGCCGCCCAGTGGTGGATCTGGCGGAACACCAGCCCGGCCCGGATGTCGAAGCTGATGTCCAGCGTCGACGCGTACGCCCGGCTCATCTCCACGCCCTTGAGCGGGACGTACGAGCCGTTGTAGATGACCTCGGTGTTGCTCGGGTCGAAGAACAGCGTCAGGTAGATCCCGGTCAATATCAGGATGATAAAGCTGTAGAGCGCGATCTCACCGATCATGAACGACCAGTGGTCGGGGAAGACCTTGTTCAGGTTCTCCCGCAGCGCCCGCTGGGTGTGGAACCGCTCGTCCGCCGCCCGGTTGAGCTTGCGAACCGGGCTCGGCCGCTTCTCGAGCTTCGGGGCGGCCGCGGGCGAACCGGCCGGCCCGTGCGTCGTCGTCATGAGCGCTCCCAGAACGCGGGCCCGATCGGCTCGGTGTAGTCGCCGTCCCGGGCGATGAGGTAGCCATCGCCGTCGACGCCGAGCGCGAGCTGCGGCAGCGACCGGCTGGCCGGGCCGAAGATGGCGCGGCAGCCGTCCGGCACGTCGAACACCGACTGGTGGCACGGGCAGAGCAGGTGATGGGTCTGCTGCTCGTAGAGGCTGACCGGGCAGCCGGCGTGCGAGCAGATCTTCGAGTAGGCGACCAGGCCCGCCAGGTCCCAGTTCTCCCGCCCGGGCCGGGGCTTGTTGATGCCCGGCTCGAGGCGGACCAGGATCGTGGCGCTGTCGGCCTTGGTGTGCAGGTCCAGCTGGGGCTCGAACCTGGTGGTGCCGCCCGCGTCCTTGACGGGCACCGCCGGGAAGACGGTCTCGATGCCGCCGATGGAGATGTCGCCGAGCTTGACGAACCGTCCCTCGCCGGTGACCATCCGGGCGCCCTTCACCCAGTGGGTGTGGTCGAGCTTCTTGCCCGGCTTGGCGTTCGTGAGGTTCAGCAGCGGCACCACCGCGAGGCCGCCGAGCACGGCGCCAGCACCAAGCAGGCTGCGGCGTACCAGCTTGAACCGGCCCAGGCCCATGGCGTCGAAGCCGAGCGCCACCTCCTCCTCGAGGACCGCCGTCTCCACGTCGGTGCTCTTGAAGGAGTGCCGCTCCTGCACGGCCTGCTCGTGCGGCATCAGCCGCTTGGCCCACAGGATCATCCCGACGCCGAGGCCGCCGACGGCGAGCGCGATCCCGAGGCCCAGGCACGGGGTGTAGTACGCCTTGTGCTTGTCGCCCGCGAAGTTCGCGACGATGAAGCCGAGCGTGCCGATCACCGAGACGGTGAACCAGAGCGCGATCAGCCGCTCGGCACGCCGCTCGGCGCGCCGGTCGACGTCCTCGGCCCGCGGCGGCCGGTGCGCGACGCCCGCGTGCCGCCAGGAGGTGTGCTCCTCCAGCTGGGTGGAGTCGGTCGGAGCCGGCGGGGTGCCCAGCACCTCGGGGCCCTCCGGGGCCCCGGCGCCACCGCTCCCGCCGGCCGGCCCGCCCCCGGCCGGGCGCTTCACCCGGTCGAAGACGCTCCCACCTCCGGTGGAGGTGTCGTCCTGCTCGCTCATACCTTCTGCCTCGCTCCGATCCACAGGCACACGCCGAGCAGGCCGCCGATGCCGATCAGCCAGCCGAGCAGGCCCTCTGGGACGGGGCCGTAGCTGCCCAGCTTGTGGCCACCGGGGCTGGGGGTGTCGCGGTTCATGATGATGTAGGCCGCGATCGCCTTGGCGCCCTCGTCGTCGATCTGGCCGGAACCGAACACCGGCATCGACTCGGGACCGACGCGCATGGCCTCGACGATCTGCTCCGGCGTCGCGTTGGTCAGCGCCGGCGCGTACTTGCCGTAGGTCAGCGGAGCGCCCGCGCCCGCGGACTGGTGGCACTGTGCGCAGTTCGCCCGGTAGAGCTCGCCGCCGTACGTCAGGTCCGCGTCGGCGAGGTCATCCTTGCTGATCTCCGGCGTGGTGGTGCCGCCGCCGAGCGTCTGGATGTAGGCCGCGAGCTGGTCGATCTGCGTCTCCGAGTAGCTCGGGTCCTTGCGCTCTGCCTGGGCGCCCGGGTGCGCGAGCGGCATGCGCCCGGTGGACACCTGGAAGTCGACCGCGGCGGAGCCGACGCCGATCAGGCTCGGGCCGGAGACGGTGCCGGCCGCGTTGAGCCCATGGCAGGTCGAGCAGCCCTGCACGTAGAGAGCGCGGCCCGCCTTGACCGCCGCGTTGTCGGTCGAGTCCGCCGCGCTGCCGCTGGGCGCCAGCACCGACCACAGCACGCCCGTGGCCATGAGGGCGAGCGAGAGGACGAGCGTGGACGAGCGGCGCCGGCGGCGCGCGCTGGCCGGGCCGCGGGACCGGCGGGAGGTCCTGGTGACCAGCCGCCCGCGTACACCCGTGGGGGGCGCCGACGCGGCTGCCTCCGGCTTCTCGGCGTCCTCCGCCTGGGCCTCCGGCTCCGTCGGCCCGGCCTCCGGCTCCGCCACCTCGGTCACGTCGCTCGCCTCGGCCATCTCCACCGCCCCGGCCACGTCGCTCACCTCCGCCGCCTCGGTCACGTCGGTCGACGCGGTCACCGCGGCCGCCTCGTCGGCGGGACCGGTGGGCGCGGCCATGTCGTTCTCGTTGCCGGTGGATGCAGTCATGTCGCTCACTGGAGGAGGTAGATGGTCGCGAACAGGCCGATCCAGACGACGTCGACGAAGTGCCAGTAGTACGACACGACGATCGCCGAGGTCGCCTTCTCCGGCGTGAAGCGCCCGAAGGTCGACCTGGCCAGGACCATGATGAAGGCGATCAGACCACCGATCACGTGCAGACCGTGGAAGCCGCTGGTCAGGTAGTAGACCGAGCCGTAGGCGTGCGAGTTCAGCCCGAACTCGTTCTCCCGGAAGAACTCGTTCGCCTGGCCGAGGACGAAGACCAGGCCCATGACGAACGAGATCGTGTACCAGCGGCGCAGCCCGAACACGTCGCCCCGCTCCGCGGCGAACACGCCAAGCTGGCAGGTCACGCTGGACAGCACCAGGATGATCGTGAAGACCAGCGCGTAGGCGACGTGCAGGTGCACCGGGCCGATCTCGGAACCAGCCGGGTCACCGGTCGTAGGCGGCCAGTTGCCGCTGTTGACCGAACGGATCGTGTAGTACATCGCGAAAAGCGCCGCGAAGAACATCAGCTCCGACGACAGCCACACCACGGTGCCAACCGAGACCATCGACGGACGGTTGGCCATGGGATGTGGTGGCGGAGCCTTCTCGAGGACGGGTGCCGTGGCCACGTCGGTCATTCTGGCACGCGCTGGCGCAAGCGCCACCGAAGGTTCGACGTTCGGTAGGACTACGGCCCGTCGAGGGCCCGCCGACCCACCTCCTACGACTAGTAGAAGACTGTCCGATGGCCCTTCTGAGCTAGGTAGGACGCGCACCGGCCAGCGCCGACACCCCCGCAGCGCACCGCCAGCACTGCGGCAAAAATCTCCCAAAACCCAGGCCCTACCGCGCCCCGCCCGCAGCGCGCTTCCGGTGCCGAACGCGCCGACCGGCCCCGAGCCGGCCGAGTCAGCCAGCATCGCGAAGCCTTGCCCAGGATGTGCTGCGGCTCACGAACTTCGGCGGCAGCTTCGGGCCGCCGCAGAACAGGTTCCGGGGTCGGGGTGAAGGTTGTTTCTGGTTCGCTCCGTGCGGGCGGCGCGCTCCGGCCCCGTACTCGCTTCGCTCCCACGGGACCTCCGCGCGCCGTCCTCCTCCGCTCACGGGCGCTCCGGCGACCTCGCTGCGGCCCCCCTACGTCGCTTCGCTCGTAGGAGAGCCTCCGCGAGGCGCGCCTCCGCGCCCAGCCCGGTTGCGTCCCGCTGCACGTCGCGAGGCCGAAGCTGCTGTCTTGGTGGGGCCACGTCGCTTCGCTCGTGGGCGGCCTTCGCACCTGATCGGCACGGAACGCGACCAGCACCAGTCCAGACGTTCCACGAGCGAAGCGACGTGGCTCCCGCGAAGGTCTGACCACGGTTCCGGGGTCGGCCTTGGATTGGTGACGTTCAAGCGAAACGCAACTGCGCTGGCGCGGAGGCGTGCCTTCGCGGAGGCCCGGCCACGAGCGAAGCGACGTGGTCGGGCCGCAGCGGAGGTCGCCGCAGCGCACGTGAGCGCAGGAGGACGCGGCGCGGAGGTCCCTTGGGAGCGAAGCGAGTAAGGGGCCGGAGCGCCGCGCCCGGACGGAGCGAACCAGCAACAACCTTCCCGCCCGAGCCCGATCATGTTCCGCGTCTGTCGTGCCTGAACCAGTCCCAGACCCGTGCAGCCCAGACGGAGCGAACCAGCAACACAGCCCGCGCGGAGCAAACCAAAAATTAGGAGCGCAGGGTGAGGTCGGCGATGAGGCTCCTGCGGGTCGCGCCCTCGATGGGGGTCGAGTCGTTGTAGGCCTCATGGTCGACGACGAGCTCGACGGCGACCTCGGGGTCGCGGAACTTGTCGCGCTGCTCGTCGGTCAGCGGGAATCGGAACATGTGCACCGAGACGGTCTCGCTCGGCATGTCCAGGTCCTCTTCGGTGCCGCGGATCTCCTCGGCGGGCGCGCTCTCGCCGTCGATCTCCAGGGAGATCGCGCGCTGCAGGCCGTCGAGGTGCGCCAGTTCCTCGCGGACCGACTCGGTGGCCCTGAGCTCCACGAACATCGTCGCCGTCAGCGCATGGCTGGACGGCATCAGGCGCCCGTACACCTCGACCTCGTGCGCGACGTCCGACCGCTCGGTCAGCCGCTCGGTGTAGACCATCTCCTGCACCTGGTAGCGCAGCGTGTCCAGGTTCTCGAACTCGAACGCGACGATGTCGCCGACGCGGACTCGCCGCTCGGCGCGCACCGGAATCATGCGTTTGCGCATCTCAGCGCGGGTGGCCGCGTAGGCCTGGTGGTCGGTGTTGATGTCGTCGACGGTCAGCATCATCGGTAACCCCCTGGGTGCGAGCGGCACGGTGGCCCGCGGCCCGCGGTCCGGTCCTGGCTCAGGGAAACGCGCCACGGTTGAGCCGCCCGCACGCGTACGCGAACCTGAGCGTGCCGGCCCGGCTCGGGCGGGCACCGGTCGTGAAATGCGCGGGACCGGGGCCCGGGCGGCGGCGACGGTGTCGGGGCGAGGCGCTGGACGCGCTCGCCCCGTGTCGGGCGCCTGGGGCGCCCTCCCCCGCCGATCCGGGGCAAGGCCACACAGCGATGGCTGGCCCGGCCCCGGGTCGGTGGGGTGGTCGCGTTGGCACTGCGCCAATGCGCCGTCAGGAAACCCCGGACGCGGAGCCTCGCACTGCCCGCGGCGTGCGGCGCTCCGGCCGGTGCGGGCCGAAGGTCAGGCGTTCTCCTCGGCCAGCACGGCGTCGAGGGCCTTCTTGAAGCGGCCGGCGTGGGTCTTCTCGGCCCGGGCCAGCGTGGCGAACCAGTCGGCGATCTCCTCGAAGCCCTCCTCGCGCGCGTCCTTGGCGAAGCCCGGGTACATCGCGGTGAACTCGTAGGTCTCACCGGCGACGGCCGAGGCCAGGTTCTTGGAGGTGTCGCCGACCGGCTCGTTGGTCGCCGGGTCGCCGACCTCGGCCAGGAAGTCCATGTGGCCGAAGGCGTGGCCGGTCTCACCCTCCGCGGTGTCGCGGAACAGCGAGGCCGCGTCGGTCAGGCCCTCGATGTCGGCCTTGCGCGCGAAGTACAGGTAGCGGCGGTTGGCCTGGCTCTCGCCAGCGAACGCCTCCTTGAGGTTCGCGTGCGTCTTAGTGCCCTCGAGCTTCGGCATACGTGCTCCTTCGATGTCGTTTCGAGCTGAGGTGGATCCGTCGGCGCCCTCGGTCCCGCGTGGGCCTCAGGCTCCGTTGTCCGCACTCGGGCCGGTCACGGCGCCCGCTGGCGCCGCGCACTCCGGACACAGGCCACGGAACTGCAGGTCGTAGCCGGTGATGGAGAAGCCCGAGTCCCGAGCGATCTCCGCCACCATCCCGCTGGGGATGGGGTGGTCGATGTCGACCGCGCGTCCGCACCGGTCACAGACCGCGTGGTCATGGCGGTCGGTGTTGGCGTCATAGCGGGCGGCGGCCCCGGCGCCCAGGTTCAGTTCCAGGGCGTGCCCGGTGGCGACCAGCAACCCGAGCGAGCGGTAGACGGTCGCGCTCCCGATGCCCGGCGCGACCGCTCGTACCCGCTCGTACACCTCCGCCGCGGTCGGATGGTCGTGCGCCGCCCGCAGCACCGCCAGCACGGCGGCACGCTGAGGAGTCAGCCGTAATTCCTGCTCCCGGCTCGGCACGCGTCACCTCCTTCACACCATGGCGGGCCGGTCGGCGGTTCCTGCTGGCCGAGCCAAGCCATCTCTGAGAACGAGTCTCAGTATCGATTCCTCCACTGACGGGTGACAAACGGAGGGATGGTGAGGTGGGTCTCATGGCCTGGGCCGCTGTCGGTCCCCGGGCTGGGCAGACCGTATCGCGCCTGGTCCGATACCCTCGCACCGGACTCCTTGTCGTCGTGGTGTTCACCACGCCCAAGCCAGCGCCGTTGGCGTCGCGGGTGTCGGCGGGCACCGGCAGGCGCGGCGAGCGGCCGGGCTGGCATGCCGGCCCGGCCGGCGCCCTCGGCCGGCCGCGACGGACGGGGCGCCGCCCCGCCGCCTACCGCGGCGGTACCTCGGAGCGAAAGGCCGCGCAGGACATGAGCACAGTCCTGGTGTACGCCGACCGGGCTGACGTGCGCGAGCGCGTCAAGGCGGCCATCGGCACCCTCCCCGATCAGCAGCTCGGCGAGATCGAGTTCGTCGACGTGACCCACGGCCGCGATCTGGTGGCCGCCGTCGACCACGGCGAGGCCGACCTCTGCGTCCTGGACGCGGAGGCCACCCCTGAGGGCGGGATGGGCCTGTCCCGCCAGCTGAAGAACGAGGTCACCGACTGCCCGCCCACGATCCTGCTGGTGGCACGTCAGGACGACCGGTGGCTCGCGACATGGTCGCTGGCCGATGCGGTGGTGACTCACCCGGTCGACCCGGACGAGCTGACGGCCGCCGTCGTCGGCCTGCTGCGGGCCCGAGTCTCCGGCGCGCCTGTCCGCCGGCCGGTCACCTACGCCGCGCACGGAACGTCCGAGCCGTGACGGCCTCGGCTCCGGCGCGGGCGCCGGCCGAGCAGACCTGGCCCGACCTGCTGCACGCGCTGCTGTCCCGCGAGGACCTCGCGGCGGAGCAGGCCGGCTGGGCGATGAACCAGATCATGTCCGGGGCGGCGAGCCCCGCTCGGGTCGCCGCGTTCCTCACCGCGCTGCGCGCCAAGGGCGAGACCGCGGCCGAGATCGGCGGCATGGTCGCCTCGATGCTCGACTTCGCCCTGCCCGTGCACGCCGATGCCTCGTTGCTCGCCGCCGCCGTCGACACCTGCGGCACCGGCGGGGACCGGTCGCACACCGTCAACCTGTCGACGATGGCGGCGATCGTCGTCGCCGCCGCCGGCATCCCGGTCGTCAAGCACGGCAACCGGGCGTCGTCGTCGTCGTGCGGCTCGGCCGACCTGCTCGAGGAGCTCGGTGTCGTCATCGAGCTGTCGCCGGCGGGGGTCGCGTCGACGCTCGCCGAGGCGGGGATCGCCTTCTGCTTCGCGAGGGCGTTCCACCCGGCTATGCGCCACGTGGGGGCGGTGCGCGCCGAGCTGGGGGTGCCGACGGCGTTCAACATTCTCGGGCCGCTGACGAACCCGGCCAGGCCCGGCGCGCAGTCGCTCGGCGTCGCCGACGCCCGGCTCGCGCCGGTGATGGCGCGGGTGCTCGCGGACCGGGGCACCCGGGCGCTGGTGTTCCGCGGCGACGACGGACTGGACGAGCTCTCCCCGTCCGCGACGTCGACGATCTGGGTGACCGGCGGTGACGGTGAGCTGCGCACGGAGCGCTTCGACCCGCGCGACGTCGGCATCGACGTGCCGGATCTCGAGGCGCTGCGCGGCGCGGACGCGCCGTTCAACGCCGGGATCACCCGCGCGGTGCTCGCCGGCAAGCCGAGCCCGGTGCGCGACGCGGTGCTGCTCGCCGCCGCCGCCGCGATCGTCGCGGCCGACGGCCCTACCGAGCGGCCCGTGACCGAGCAGATCCGCGCGCAGCTCGAGCGCGCCGCCGCCGCCGTCGACTCCGGCACGGCCGCCGCCCTCCTGGAGCGCTGGGCCGCCGCCAGCCAGGCCGCCGCCGCCTAGTTCCCGCTCACGCGTCCCGCCGGCCCGGGCAGGCATAGATGGCCCCGGCCCGGCGGGGCGACGTGGCTCACGGGACCGCGTGGCCCATCCGTGCTCCGGGCTGCTCGGACGAGCACGCGCCGGACACGCGCCGGGCGGACCCGCCGATCTCCGCCCCGGCCACCGCCAGCCGGGACGCGCGTCGGGCCTCCTCGAAGGCGCCAGCCAGCCGGGCGGAAGCCCGCCGGCCTCCACTAGGCTCAGCATCATGATCGACGACGTGCGGGACCAGATCGTCTACGAGCCCAGGCGCGACGGGCGCCCTGACCCGGGCGAGGTCGTATGGGCATGGGTGCCCTTCGAGGACGACCCGAGCCAGGGCAAGGACCGTCCCGTGCTGCTGATCGGCACCCGTGGCAGCCGGCTTCTCGGCCTCATGCTCACCAGCAAGGACCACGACCGGGACGCCGAGCAGGAAGCGCGCCACGGCCGTCACTGGATGGACGTCGGCACCGGCGGCTGGGACCGCGAGGGCCGGCCGAGCGAGGTCCGGCTCGACCGGCTGCTTGTCCTCGACCCGGCGGAGGTCCGCCGCGAGGGCGCGGCACTGCGCGAGGGGATCTTCGACGAGGTGGTCGCCGCCGCCCGCCGGCTCCACAACTGACGTCACCAGCTGGCCAGCGCGGCCACGCCACCCGGCGCGGCCCGGTTCGGGACGTCGCGCGCGGCAGCACAAAGGCCTGGCGGTAGAACACGGAGTTCCGTGTTCTACCGCCAGGCCTTTGCCGTACCCGGTGTCAGGGTCTCGCTAGTCCTCGGGGACCGGGGGGTGCCAGAAGTTCTCGAAGACCAGGCAGGTCACGAAGAACACGGTCATCAGGGCGCCGATCAGGGCGAGCCAGATACCGAAGATCAGGCCGGCGACGCCGACGGTGGCGCTGGCGGCGATGAAGAACGGGTAGTAGCTGCCCGGGGTGAAATGCCCGAGCTCGCCCGCGCCGTCCGCCACCTCCGCGTCGGGAAGGTCCTGCGGGCGCATCCCGATCCGGCGGCCGGTGAACAGCAGGTAGAAGCCCACCAGGAAGCCCATGCCCCCGGTCAGGGCCAGCGCCGCGGTGCCTGTCGGGTCGTGCGAGTAGATCCAGTAGATGATGTCGACGATCACCGCGAAGGCGCCGACGATGCTGAAGACGTACCCTTCTACCCTCATCCCACGGCCGCCTTAGCTGGTCAGTTCCGGAGTGGCGCGGTGCTCGATCGCCCCGCCCGGGGCGTACGACGGGTGGTGCAGGTCGAAGGCGGGACGCTCGGAGCGAATCCGCGGCAGCGACAGGAAGTTGTGCCGCGGCGGCGGGCAGGACGTGGCCCATTCCAGCGAGTTGCCGAAGCCCCACGGGTCGTCGACCTTGACGATCCGGCCTTTCTTGTACGAATGCCACAGGTTGTACATGAACGGCAGGGTCGACAGCGCCAGGAGGAACGCGCCCGCCGTCGAGACGGTGTTCAGCGTGGTGAAGCCGTCGTTCGGGCCATAGTCGGCGTACCGGCGCGGCATGCCCTTGATGCCCAGCCAGTGCTGCACCAGGAAGGTCAGGTGGAAGCCGAAGAACAGCGTCCAGAAGTGAATCTTCCCGAGGCGCTCGTCCATCAGCCGACCGGTCACCTTCGGGAACCAGAAGTAGACGCCGGAGTAGGCGGCGAACACGACCGACCCGAACACCACGTAGTGGAAGTGGGCGACGACGAAGTAGCTGTCGGAGACGTGGAAGTCGATCGGCGGGCTGGCGAGCAGCACACCGGTCAGACCGCCGAACAGGAACGTCACCAGGAAGCCGAGGGCGAACAGCATCGGCGTCTCGAAGGTGAGCGAGCCGCGCCACATCGTGCCGATCCAGTTGAAGAACTTGACCCCGGTGGGCACCGCGATCAGGAACGACAGGAAGGCGAAGAACGGCAGCAACACCGCGCCGGTGACGAACATGTGGTGCGCCCACACCGAGATCGACAGCGCGCCGATGCCGATGGTTGCGAAGACCAGGCCCTTGTAGCCGAACAGCGGCTTTCGGGAGAAGACCGGCAGCACCTCGGTGATGATCCCGAAGAACGGCAGGGCGATGATGTAGACCTCGGGATGCCCGAAGAACCAGAACAGGTGCTGCCACAGGATCGCGCCGCCGTTCGCCGCGTCGAAGATGTGGGCGCCGAACCGGCGGTCGGCCTCCAGCGCCAGCAGCGCCGCCGCCAGCGGCGGGAAGGCGACCAGCACCAGGATCGACGTCACCAGGAAGTTCCAGCAGAAGATCGGCATCCGGAACATCGTCATCCCGGGCGCCCGCAGGCACAGAATCGTGGTGATCATGTTGACGCCGCCGAGGATGGTGCCCATACCGGAGGTCGCCAGACCGAGCACCCACAGGTCACCGCCGACGCCGGGCGAGTAGGTGGCGCTGTTCAGCGGCGCGTAGGCGAACCAGCCGAAGGCCGCGGCGCCGTCCGGCGTCAGGAAGCCGGCGACCACCGTCAGGCTGCCGAACAGGAACAGCCAGTACGACAGCGCGTTCAGCCGCGGGAACGCGACGTCCGGCGAGCCGATCTGCAGCGGGATCAGGTAGTTCGCGAACGCGAAGGCCAGCGGCGTCGCGAACATCAGCAGCATCAGCGTGCCGTGGATCGTGAACAGCTGGTTGTACTGCTCGTTCGAGAGGAACTGCAGGCCCGGCCGGGCGAGCTCGGCCCGCATGAACATGGCCAGGATGCCGGCGAAGGCGAAGAACGCGAACGAGGTCAGGAAGTACATGAGGGCGATGTCCTTGTGGGACGTCGTCCGCAGGTAGCCCAGGAGGCTGTTCACCGCCTTGGGCGGCGCCTCGTCGGCCGGCGGGCCAGCGTGCCCGACCGGCGGCTCGTGCACAAGCGTCACTGTCCGCTCCCGGAGGTCGTGCCGCTGCCGGCAGTGGTGAGCGCGGGAGCGCCGACGGCCGTGGCGCTCGCCGCCTCCTGCTCCGCGATGAACTTGTCGTACTGGTCGGCGGGGACGACGTTGACGTAGAAGTTCATCTTGTCGTGGTCCGCGCCACACAGCTCGGCGCAGCGGCCGATGAACGTGCCGGTTTCGGTCGGCGTGACCTCGAACGTGTTGATCCGGCCCGGCACGACGTCCCGCTTGAACAGGAACTCCGGCACCCAGAACGAGTGGATGACGTCCGGCGAGGTCAGCACGAACTTCACGGAGCGGCCCTCGGGCAGCACCAGCACGGCCGGCTGGCCGGGCTGGCCGGTCACCTCGACGACGTTACCGCCGTTCTGGCCGGTGTCCGTGTAACGGAACTGCCAGTTCCAGCGGAAGCCCACCACGTTCACCGTGACGTCCGGGTTGGCCGAGACCTTGTCAATCTTGGTCTCGTCCCGGGCGGTGTAGTAGAACAGCCCGGCGACGACCACCAGCGGCACGATCGTGTACAGCACCTCGACGGGGAGGTTGTACCGGACCTGGCGAGGCAGGACGTCCGACCGCTTCCGGAACGCGATGATCGCGTAGAAGATCAGCCCCCAGACCAGCACACCGACGGCGAGCGCGGCGATGGCCGAGCCCTTCCACAGGTTCAGAATGCGGGGGGTCTGGTTGGTCACCCCGTCCGGGAACCCGAAGTTCGGCACGCCGCAGGCGGTCGCGGTCAGCGCGAGCACGGCGAGGCCAGCGCCGAGCCGCGTCACGCGGCCGACGCGCCCGCGGCGATGACTGCTACGGGCTATACCGGCGTCGCGACCGCCACCCTCGAGGGCTGACTCGCCCGCGCCGTCGGCGGCCTCCCGGAGCATCGGCGCGGCGCCCGGGGTCCCTGCCGGATCGGCGACGCCGATCTGGGAGGTCTGCCAGCCACCTCCTCCGACCCCGGACGAGGCCATGCCATCGTCATAGGACTCGGCCTCAGCCCCGAGCCGCGCGGGCGGGCGCGCAGCGCCCGCCTCACCCGCGTCCGCGCGCGCCGGCCGGATCCGACCGAAGGAACTCCTCACCAGGTCCTGCCTCCCACGACTACGTCGGCCCGGGACACGCAAGGGTGGGTCACCTGGGCCGGCGCACGGTCTTCGACACGCTGTAGATGCTGCGACGGGAGCGTATCCCAGCCGACGTCACGGTTCTCGCCAGAGGCCCTCCCACGCCGGGCTTCACACGAATCGATCCGGCGGAAGAAAACACAGCGTAACGATCATTTACGATCAGTCGCCAAACCGGGGCCTCAGCCCCCGCCAGGGGGCCCAGCAGGACCACTAATGTGACCCAGCCGACGACGCGGGCCTGGCCCGATCAGCGTCTCCGGCCTGGCCCGATTGACGCCCGCGGCCTGGCCCCGTCGGGAAGGTCGTAGCGTCGGGGTGTGCCGGCCTATCTTGACCACGCGTCGACGACCCCGCTGCACCCGGCCGGCCGCGCGGCGCTGCTGGCGGCCCTCGACGACGGCTGGGCCGACCCGGCCCGGCTCTACCGGGAGGGCCGCCGCGCCCGCATGCTGCTGGACGCGGCGCGCGAGACCGTCGCCGGGGTCCTCGGAGCGCGGGCCGACGAGGTCTCCTTCTGTTCCAGCGGCGCGACGGCCGCCCACCTGGCCGTGCTGGGCACGGCGGCGGCGCGCAGACGCGCCGGCGACCTGGTGCTGGTCAGCGCGGTCGAGCACTCGAGCGTGCTGCACGCGGCCGAGCGCCACGAACGGGCCGGCGGGCGCACTCGCACCCTGGATGTGGACCGTCACGGCCGGGTGGACCCGGCGAGCTGCGTGCCCCCGCCTGGCACCGCGCTCGTCTCGGTGCAGCACGCCAACCACGAGGTCGGCACCATCCAGCCGGTGGCGGAGGTGGCCGAGGCGTTGCACACGGCCGCCGGTTCCAGGGACGCCAGCGGCCCGGCGGGCGCAGGAGGGTCTGCGGACAGAAGTTCGGTGGACAGAAGTTCGGTAGACAGAAGTTCGGTGGACAGGGTGCCCTTGCACACGGACGCCGCGATGACCGTCGGGCGCATCCCGGTGGACGTCACCGCGCTGGGCGCCGACCTGCTGACGGCGAGCGCGCACAAGTTCGGCGGGCCGGCGGGTGTCGGGATCCTGGTGGTGCGGGCCGGCACCCGCTGGACGAACCCGATGCCGGCCGACGAGCGCGAGGCGGGCCGGGCCGCCGGTTTCCCGAACCTGCCGGCGATCGTGGCGGCCGCGGCGGCGCTGCACGCGAGGGCCGGCGAGCTCGCCGCCGAACGCGAACGGCTGGGAGCGCTCACCGCCCAGCTGCGCGCCCGGCTGCCGGCGCTGGTCGACGACGTCGAGCTGCTCGGCGATCCGGACCCAGCCGGCCGGCTGCCGAACCTGGTCGCTTTCTCCTGCCTGTACGTCGCGGGCGAGGCGCTGCTCGGCGAGCTGGACCGGGCGGGGATCGCGGTCAGCAGCGGGTCGAGCTGCACGTCGGACTCACTGACGCCGAGCCACGTGCTCGTGGCGATGGGCGCCCTGTCGCATGGCAACGTGCGGGTCTCACTCGGCCGCGACTCCACCGCCGCCGACCTCACGGCCCTGCTGGATGTCCTGCCGGGCGCCGTCGCCGCGATCCGCGAGCGAGCCGGCGCGGTGGGCCTGTAACGGCGATGATGTCCGCGGCACAGACGCCCGAAGACAGCCGGAAGGGCGCAAGTGGCCGAAGACGCCAGGAAGGCAAGTGGCCGAGGACGCCGAAGACCGAGACGCCGGGAAGGCGGAGGAGGGCGGGCAGCGGGCATGAGCGACGCGGATCCTGACCCGGCGCTGGACGCCCCGGACGTCGTGGTGGATGCGCTGGGTCGGCTCTGCCCGCTGCCGATCATCGACCTGGCCAGACGAATCGGCGAGGTGCCGGTCGACGGCACGGTCGAGCTGCTGGCCGACGACCCGGCCGCCGCCGCCGACGTGGCCGCCTGGTGCCGCCTGCGCGGCCAGCAGCTTCTCGGCACCCGCGATCTGCCCACCGGCCAGGCGTACCTCATCCGCCGGACGCACTGAAGCTGGAAGGTGGCGTCAGCCGACGGTCAGCAGCGCCGCGGGCGTGGCGGGCGGCGGTGAACCCGATTCGGTCACCGCCGCCACGCCGCGTCCGTGGACGTCAGAACCTCAAAGCCTGAGGACCCGCGGAACCCTCAAGCCTCAGAACTCCACGGCCTCATGGAACTCAGGACCGCGGGAGGTAGTCCTTGATCTCGGTGGCCGCCTCGGCGCCGTAGGCCTCGGTGAGCCGCTTGAGCAGTTCGGCCTCGTCGGCCTCGTAGTCCTGTGGCCCGATGGTCTCGAGCACCAATGTCGCCAGGAGGCAGCCAAGCTGCGCGGAGCGCTCCAGCGACAGGTGCCAGGAGCGCCCGGCGAAGAAGCCAGCGCGGAACGCGTCGCCGACGCCGGTCGGGTCCGGAGTGTCGCGTGCCGGAACCACCGGTACCTGGATCGGGATGCCGTCCGCGGCGCGCTCGATGCGCACTCCATTGGCACCCAGCGTGGTGATCCGGGTATCGACCCGGGCGAGCACGTCGGCGTCCGACCAGCCGGTCTTCTGCTCCAGCAGGGCCTTCTCGTACTCGTTGCAGAACAGGTAGGCGGCGCCGTCGACGAGCCGGCGGACGTCCTCGCCGTCCATCCGGGCGAGCTGCTGGGACGGGTCGGCGGCGAACGGGTAGGCACGCTCGCGGCACTCGTCGGTGTGCCGCCGCATCGCCTCGGGGTCGTTCGGGCTGATGATCACGAGGTCGAGGCCGCCGAACCGGTCGGCGACCGGGGCGAGCTCGATGTTGCGCGCCTCGGACATGGCGCCCGGGTAGAAGGAGGCGATCTGGCACAGGTCGTCGTCGGTCGTGCAGACGAAGCGCGCGGTGTGCGCGAGATCACTCACCCGCACCGACGCCGTGTCGACGCCGTGCCGGTCGAGCCAGGAGCGGTAGTCGGCGAAGTCCTCACCGACCGCGCCGACCAGGACCGGGTGCAGGCCGAGCCGGCCCAGCCCGTAGCTGATGTTGGCCGCGACGCCACCGCGCCGAATGACCAGCTCGTCGACGAGGAAGGACAGCGACACCCGCTCGAGCTGCTCGGCGATCAGCTGATCGGCGAAGCGCCCGGGGAAACGCATGAGGTGATCGGTCGCGATGGACCCGGTGACGGCAATACGCACGATGCCCAATGTTAGCTTGCCCCCTGATCACCATCAGTATCGCCCCACGAGCGCGGCCGGGACTCGACAAACCGAGAGCCTGGTGTGACGGGATTCATCCCGTCACACCAGGCTCTCGGACGATCAGCCAACGGCGCGCCCGTGGGCGCCGAGTCGATCTAGTGGAAGGAGTCGCCGCAGGCGCAGGAGCCCTGGGCGTTGGGGTTGTCGATCGTGAAGCCCTGCTTCTCGATGGTGTCGACGAAGTCGATGGTGGCGCCACCCAGGTACGGGGAGCTCATCCGGTCAACCGTGACCTTGACACCGGAAAAATCGAGGACGGTGTCGCCGTCGAGCTGACGCTCGTCGAAGAACAGCTGGTAGCGCATACCGGAACAGCCGCCGGGCTGCACGGCGATGCGCAGTGCCAGGTCGTCGCGGCCTTCCTGCTCGAGCAGGGACTTCACCTTGCTCGCGGCCAGGTCGGTGAGGATGACCTGGCTAGGCCGGGTCTGGGTGTCCGTCGTCGTGTCCTGGACGGTCATAGGGGCTGCTCCTGCCCTTTCGGAAGGTGCCTACAGGGTGCGCCGCGGGGATCCGCGCGACCCGAGCCGCGCCGGCGCCCTCCACGCGGCCCAGTCGGTGCCACGACGGCACCGCTGCCGCCGCGTGGTTCAGCCGAGGTGACGCACGCCGTCTCGACGCACACCGTGTCACTGGTGTCATGTCGTCAGCGCTAACAACCTCGGCCCGGTTCCGCTTCCCATCGTAGCTACCGGCCGGTGGGCCGGCCATGACGCCGGCCCTTTCCCCAGCGCGCTCCCTGGGCCGCGGGCACGCGGCGCCAGTGCCGGCGGGGCAGGCATTCCCAGCCAGACGGCCCGTTCGCGTTCCCCCAGTGACCCATCTCTCACTCAGGTCGAACGCCCCTACTCCACCGAACGGGCGCCCCGGTGTGGGCGGCCCGGCCCATCACGAACTTCCGGGATCGCCTCCCAGACCTCCCCGATCGCTGACCTCCCAGATCGGCTCCCAGACCTCCCCGATCGGCTTCCGGACCTCCCAGATTGGCTCCGCAGGCTCCGCCAATCCGGCAGGAACCCCGAATCGGGCAGGAACCCCGGATCCGGCAGGGCCCTCCAGGAACCCCGACGAGTTCTGGGAACCCCGACGAGCCCTGGGAACTCCGGCAGCCCTCGGCAAACTCGGGTGACTCGGCCCAGGCGCTCAGGCCCCTCCGCCAAGAGCCCCCCGGCGATCGCCCGGACGGCCGGAGCTGTCGGGAGGGTGACCGGTCAGCGACGCTCGGACAAACCACACATGGCCCACGGGCCGCAGTTAGTGTCTCGTCGACCATTAATGAGTTAGAGTCTCTTCGACCATATGTCGACCGACCTACCCACCGATCACCAGAGCCAGCCCGGCGTCGCCCGCGGTCCCGAGCCATCGGAGCCGTGCGGAGCGTCCCAGGTCGGCCGGGGCCGACCGGTGGAGCCGTCCTCGCACACAGCGCGCCACCCAAGGGGGCCTGCCATGACGACCAACCCGACCCTGGAACGCATAGGCGTAACCCCGTCACCGCTGGCCCTCCTGCTGCTCGGCCACGGGACGGACGCCGGCAGCGAGCGCGGCGTCGAGTGCCCAGGCGAGCTGCCCCCGGCCGCCGATCCCGCGCTGGCCGAGCGGGCCGCCGCGGCCAAGGCCGCGCTGGGCGAGAAGGTCTTCGTCCTCGGGCACCACTACCAACGCGACGACGTGATCGCCTTCGCGGACGTCACCGGTGACTCGTTCAGGCTCGCCCAGCAGGCCGCGGCCCGGCCCGAGGCCGAGCACATCGTGTTCTGCGGCGTGCACTTCATGGCCGAGAGCGCCGACATCCTGACCGCGCCGCACCAGGGAGTGATCCTCCCGGACCTGGCCGCGGGCTGCTCGATGGCCGACATGGCCACCGCCGAACAGGTCGAGCAGGCCTGGGACGACCTGCTCGACGCGGGCGCGGCCGAGGGCACGGTGCCGGTGACCTACATGAACTCCTCGGCCGCGATCAAGGCGTTTACCGGCCGCCACGACGGCACTGTCTGCACGTCCTCGAACGCTCGGCGCGCGCTCGACTGGGCGTTCGGCCCGGAGCGCGGCGGGCAGCGTGCGCTGTTCCTGCCCGACCAGCACCTGGGCCGCAACACCGCGATCGGCGAGCTGGGGATGACCGAGGCCGACTGCGTCGTCTACGACCCGCACCGCCCGAACGGTGGGCTCACCCCCGCCCAGCTGCGGGACGCGAAGATGATCCTCTGGCGGGGCCACTGCTCGGTGCACGGCCGGTTCAGCCGGAACTGCGTCGACGAGGTGCGAGCGCGGGTTCCCGGGGTAACTGTCCTGGTACACCCCGAGTGCAAGCGCGAGGTGGTGACCGCCGCCGACCTGGTCGGATCGACGGAGTACATCATCAAGGTGGTGGACGCGGCCCCGGCCGGTTCGTCGTTCGCGATCGGCACCGAGCTCAACCTCGTACAGCGGCTCGCGAACCGCCACCCCGACAAGAACATCGTCTTCCTGGACCGCACCGTGTGTTTCTGTTCCACAATGAACCGCATCGACATGCCACACCTCGTGTGGGCGCTGGAGTCCCTCGTCCGCGGCGAGCCGGTCAACCGGATCACGGTCGCGCCGGACGTGGCCACATATGCCCGAAAGGCCCTCGACCAGATGTTGACTCTCCCGTAATGGCCACGATCGGCCTCAGAAAGCGGTCGCGCGACGCCGAGCCGGAGGACTCCGGCGCGACGGTCGACGTGGACGAGCTCGCCCCCACGACGGAAGCGCGGATGACGGCCAAGAAGGGCCGGCCGACGCCGAAGCGTTCGCAGGCGCGCGCGGCCCGCTCGACGGTCGGCGCCTTCAGCCCCTCGGCGAACACCAAGGATGGGCGCCAGCGCGACCGCGGCGAGCGTCGCCGCGCGATGGCCGAGCAGCGGGCCGCACTGCGTTCCGGCGACCTGTCGAAGATGCCCGCGCGGGAGCGCGTGCCGGAGCGGGTGCTGGCCCGCGACGTCGTGGACAGCCGGATCAACGCCGGCTCGCTGTTCCTGTTCGCGATCGTCGTCTACTTCGTCGGCGGGATCGTGCCGAACGGCTACGTGCGGCTGGTCGCCGTCTACGTGATGATCCTCGGCATCGCCGCCGTGGTCATCGACGGCTTCTTCCTGGCCCGCAAGGTCAGCAAGGCGGTCCAGGAACGCTACCCGGACTCGCGGGTGAAGGTCCGCGCGTATGCGGTGCAGCGCTCGCTGGTCCCGCGCCGCTGGCGCATGCCACCGCCCCGCGTCTCCCGCGGAAAGGCGGGGCGCTAAGCCGTCACACAGCACCCGGGGCGACGTCACAGGCGGTGGAGCTGGCGCGGAGCGCCCTGACCCGCCTGGTTCCAGGCGACCTGCGCAGGGCGGGAACCGCGACGTTCGGTCTCCTGTAGAAGTCCTAGAGTCGGCGGGGTGGAGTATCGACGCCTAGGGCGCAGCGGCCTGACCGTTAGCCAGATCGCATACGGAAACTGGATCACCCATGGTGACCAGATCGAGGCCGAGCAGGCGATCGCCTGCGTGCGCGCAGCCTTCGACGAAGGCATCACAACCTTCGACACCGCCGACGTCTACGCCGGCGGGCGGGCCGAGGCCGTGCTGGGCGAGGCGCTCGCCGGCGTCCGGCGCGAGTCCTACGAGCTCGCGACCAAGGTCTTCTGGCCGACGGGCCCCGGCCAGAACGACAGGGGCCTGGGCCGGAAGCACATCATCGAGTCGATGAACGCGTCGCTGAAGCGGCTGCGCACCGACTACGTCGACCTGTACCAGGCGCACCGCTACGACCCGACGGTGCCGCTCGAGGAGACACTTCGGGCGTTCGACGACCTGGTGCGCACCGGCAAGACGCTCTACATCGGCGTCTCCGAGTGGTCCGCCGAACAGATCACCGAGGCGGTGCGGCTGGCCGGGGAGCTGGGCCTGGACCGGATCATCTCCAACCAGCCGCAGTACTCGGCGCTCGTGCGCACGATCGAGGCCGAGATCGTGCCGGCGTCCGCGAAGGCGGGTGTCTCGCAGATCGTCTGGTCGCCGATCGCGCAGGGCGTGCTGACCGGTAAGTACCTTCCAGGGCAGCCTCCGCCCCCCGGCAGCCGCGCCACCGGCGCCACCGGCTCCGGCTTCATCCAGCGCCTGATGGGCGACGATGTGCTGACCGCCGTGCAGAACCTGCGCCCGATCGCCGACGAGGCCGGGCTCTCGCTCGCCCAACTGGCCGTCGCGTGGGTGCTGCAGAACGACAACGTCGCGTCCGCGATCATCGGCGCATCCCGGCCCGAGCAGGTCCGCGAGAACGTCAAGGCCGCCGGCGTCACTCTCGCCCCGGAGGCCCTCGCCCGCATCGACGAGGCACTCGGCGGCGTCGCCGAGTCCTAGCCAGGCACGCGCGGCTGTGGTGGCCGGCCCGGTCCGTATGCCGGCCGGCCACCACAGCCGCGCGTGGCGGGTACGAGGACTTCGCCGCGAACGGCGGCCAGCGGTCAGCCGGTGAAAGCCCTGGCGAGTGCGCGCCAGGTCGCGTCCAGGTCGGACATGTCGGAGTAGGCACTGTCCATTTCCAGGATCACCGCGCCGTGGGCGGCGGCGAACAGCGCCTGGGCGACCCAGGGGTCGCCGGTCGCCCGGTAGAACGGCTCGCCGGACCAGCCGTCCAGACCGGGGGTCAGCAGGCTCCGGTCGATGCGGCCGGAGGTGGCGAGCCGGTAGAGGTTGGCGCTCATGAGCGCGAACCGCCGGTACTCGGCCAGGAGCGCGGTGACGACACCCGCGGCGCTCGCCGAGTCGACGACGGCGTGCAGCGCGTCGCCCATCTCGAACAGGCCGGTCTCGACGAGCGCCGCCTCCAGCGCCGGCTTGCCGGGCAGGTGCTTGTAGAGCGACGCCGCCCTGATACCGACCTCGTCACCGAGACGGCGCATCGTCAACGCGTCCGCCCCCTCCGCCGCCAGCACCGCGAGCCCGGCGGCGACGATCTCGCGCACCCGCTCCGACCGTCCCGCCGGCTCCGGCCGCGCCGCGATCCGCGCCAGCGGCAGCCCGGCCAGCTCCCCGCCGACGCCCCCCGCCGTCGTGGTGGCGTGGGCGGTCAGTTGATCCGCTCCAGGACGAAGGCCGGGTGGCGGGGAGCGATCGCGGCGAGCTCCTCGTCGGACGAGTCGGGCCCCACACCGCCGAAGAAGACGCCGACCTCGGCCTTCCACCGCTGAAGGTAGGAGCGCAGCACCCGGACCTTCTCCTGGTCGGCCAGCTCCGTGGCTCGGTAGTGGGCTCGGGACCGGCCGAGCAGCAGGTACAGCTCGCCGTCGGCCGCCCGCACGTTGCGCACCCACTGGCCGTGGCCGCGAGGCGACACCAGATACTCCCGGCCGTCGAGGACGAGAAGGTTGACGGGCGTGCGCCGCGGCTCGCCGCTGGTCCGGCCACGCACCTCGAGCACTCGGCTGCCGAGCACGCTCACCCCGCGCCGGGTGAGGGCCGCGACCAGGCGGTTGAAGACCTTCCGGGTGAACGCGCCCGGCGCCTGGTAGTGCGCCGACGCGCCCGGCATGGCGGAACCAGCGGCCTCGGCGGAAACAGTGGACTCGGCGGCCGGCAGGGCCTCGTTCATGACGACTCCCAAGAAGGTAGCTAACAGCGTTAGCCCACTATGGCTAACGCCGTTAGCTTCGTCAACCGCCGTGGCTAACTTTGTTAGCCACGACGATCTGGATCTTCACCGACCGCGGTGGCGCCGCGTGCGCGCCAGGCCGCTCGTGCTCGCGGCTCAGGTCGTCGGGCGCAGGCTCATCGGGCCGTAGACCTTGCGGCCCGCATCGCACAGCGTGACCTGCGTGACGCCGCCGTCGAGCAGCTCGGACCAGATCTCCCCGATCCAGGTCTCCGCGTCGCCCTGACTCGGGAACGACTCGGACCCGGACGCCCCGGCCACCGTCACCAGCGCCCCGTCCTCGGCCTCGTACCGCCAGGTCCAGCTCACCCGCGCACCTCCTCGTGAACCCGCCACGACCGTCGGCGGCATCCCGCCGTCCACCCCATCCAACCGTCACTGGCCTCGGGCGGGGCGGTCAGGCCAGGATGTGCCCTACGTCGGTAACGCCGGCTGTCCGCGACCTCGGCACGGATTCGCCACCGATTGGCTACCGTAGGCGCGACGCCCCGCCTCGCGTTCGGTGGTCAGCCGGCCGGCGCCCGCGCGCGGGCACGTCGGCGGGCCCGGACCTGCCAGGGGACGAACGGGCCGGGCGGCCCAGCGGCCGGGCAAGACCCGGCATGTCGGCGCCAGCACCGGCACGCGCAGGCCAGCATCAGAAGCGGAGGAATGTCCACGTGGTCACACAGCTCGCCGAGGCGGCCCAGCACAGCGACAGCGGGTTCGCCCCCTGGGTCGTGGCGGCCCTCACGTTCGGCTCGATCATCCTGCTCGGCATCGTGCTGACGCTGATGACGCTCGCGGAGCGCAAGCGCCACCCGCACGTCTGAGCATCCGCCGGAGGGCCCGCGGCCACGTGGGCGTCACGCCCGCCGCGGCGGCACCCACGAACCGCGCCAGCAGGTGGCTGGGGACGCCTCGGCCAGGCCCCGGCGCGGCGGGCGGCCTGGTCTGACACCGGCCGTCCGCGGCAGAGAGCGGGGCAGGAGAAGTGCGCGTCACCCTGCTGGGCACGGGCTCGGCCGACGGCTGGCCGAATCCGTGGTGTGCGTGTTCGTCGTGCACCTGGGCACGCGACACCGGTAATGCCCGCACGCAGACGGGCGTGCTGCTCGACGACGCCATGCTCGTCGATCTCGGGCCGGACGTGCCGCGCGCGGCGGCCCGGTTCGGCGTCGACCTGGGCGGCCTGCGCCACCTCGTGGTCGGGCACGCCCATCCGGACCACATCGGGCCGGAGGTGCTGATGTGGCGGTCGTGGAGCACCGCGGCCGACCGCCCGCTCGACGTTGTCGGCCCGCCGGCGGTGCTCGACGTCGTCGCGGCCTTCCTGACCCGCTGGGAGCGACGGGCACCCGGCGAGGCCGGCTCGCCGCTGCGCCCCAGGCAGGCCCTTGCCGGCAATGCCATCCGGCTGGGCGGTCCGGGGCCGGACGGGGACGGCTACCTGGTGGTTCCGGTCGCGGCGGCGCACGGGGACGCCTCGATCGGGCCCGCGGTGCTCTACGACATCACCGCCCCGGACGGTGCCCGGCTGCTCTACGCCTGCGACACCGGTCCGCTGCCCGCGGCGACCATCGAGGCGCTGGCCGGCCGGGAGTTCGACGTGGCACTGGTCGAGGAGAACAACGGCGACCAGCCCGGCTTCGGCGACCACCTGGACCTGGCGACGTTCGCCGCCGACGTCGATCGGCTCCGCGCGCATGGCGCCCTGACGGGCACCTCGACCGTCGTCGCCGTCCACCTGAGCCACCGCAACCCGCCGGGTCCGCGGCTCGCCGAGCGCCTGGCCGCGATCGGCGTCGACCTGCTTCCGGACGGCGCGGTCCTCGAGGCCGCCCCCGGAAAGCGCGCCACCGTCACGCTTCCCTCGCCGGGCTGAGGCCGGCGCTGCCCGGCCGGGCACCCGTCCCCCGGCCGGGCAGCGGCAAAGGCTCCGCGAACAGGACAGCCCGGGCGGGCCCTTCCGCCCGCCCCGCCGGGGCACCGGCGTCCGGATCTGGCACCGTGGGTACTTCCCTGCCGTGACGTGTCGGACGGGCCACAATGTCCGTGGCCGCGGCGTTCGCATGGGACGCGCCCTGGCTGTGCTCATGGGTCTGTGGGCGGGGCTCGGCTGGGTGCCGGCGGACGGCGTCTCCGGCCGGTTGGCGGCGCTGGTGGGCGTCGTCGCGCTGGGGGTCGTCGTCACCGGCCGTTCCGCGCGGGCCCGCCCGCCGGCCGGGCGAGCCAGGCTCGACGCCGTCTCGGCGCTCGCGCTCATGCTCGTGGTGGTGGCCTCGGCCGCCGCGGCCCTCACCCCACCCAACATCGGCTGACGCCGACGCGAGGTGGCTCAGTCGAGGCGTAGTTCGTAGAGGTAGAGGCCGCCGGAGGCGGCTACGGCGAGGCCGCGCGAGTCGGGCAGCCAGGCGCAGTCCCTGGCCGCGCCGTCGAACCGCATCAGCGTGACGCACCGCCAGCGCGCCGTCTCCCAGATCCGCACCGAGCCGTCGCCGCCGGCGCTGGCGAGGAACGCCCCGTCGGGGCTGACCGCCGCGCCCCGGACCGTGTGGGTGTGCCCCGTCAGCACCGGGCCCGCCCGCCAGCCGTCGGTCCACCAGACCCTCAGCGTGTGGTCGGCGCCCGCGGAGGCCAGGAAACGGCCGTCCGGCGCGACGGTGAGGCCCAGCACCTCGCCGGTGTGCCCGGTGAGCAGGTCCAGCGGCTCCAGCGTGGCGACGTCCCAGACCCGGATCTCCTGGTCAGCGCCGCCCGCGGCCACCCAGGCGCCGTCCGGGGCGACGACGCAGGTGTGCCCGGCGCCACCGCCACCGGTCGCCGGTTCGGTGTAGTAAGCCTCGATGTCGTAGGGATCTTCGGGGTATGGACCGGTCGGGTACAGGTCGGTGTCGTTCGGGTTCCGGGCCCGTCGGCCCGTGGTGGACGGCTGGCTGGTCGACGGCTGGCTGCCGTACAGGCGCGACGGCTCACCCGGCCGGCGGCTGCCGGCGCCGCCTGGCCCGCTGGCGCCGCGGCCGCCGGCGCTGCCGCCGCCGGCCTTGCGGCCGGCGAACGAGGCGAGCCACTCGCCGCTCTGGGTGTCCCACATCCGCACGGCGCCGTCCGCGCATGCGCCCACCAGCCAGGAACCGTCGGGCGACGCGGCGAAGCCGCGGACCTCGCTCGGTGAGCTAAGGACGGCCCGGACCGTGCCGGTTGCGGGCTCCCACAGCCGCACACCGCCGTCCCGGCCGGGCAGCGCCACCCAGCTGTCGTCGGGGGCAACCGCGCCGCCACGGACGGGGTTGAGCCGCTCCCCCACCAGCGCGGCCCCCTGCTCGGCCGTGGCGACGTCCCACTGGACGGCAGTGGCGTCCTCGGAGACGGAGACGACCCAGCGCCCGTCCGAGCTCGCGACGCAGGCGCGCATCCCCTCATCCCGGCCGCTCGCCGCGACGCCCGGGTCGGCGAGCCCCACATCCCAGATCCGCAGCGCCCCGTGCCGACCGGCGGAGACCAGCCAGCTCCCGTCCGGGGCGATCGCGCAGACCGCCGCCGTCCCGCTCGGACCGACCAGCTGGCGACGCGTGCCGGTCGCCGTGTCCCACAGCCGCACGACGCCGTCGGCCGCGGTCGCGGCCACCGCCGCGCCGTCCGCGGTGACCGCGCAGCCGCGCGCCGCGGCGCCCACGTCGTAGCGCGCGACGGCCATGCGGGCCGCCGGGTCCCACCGCCGGACCGTGCCGTCCTCCCCGGCGGAGACCAGCCAGGCCGGCCCGTGGCAGCCAGCGAGCCGGCGCACCGGACCGCGGTGCCCGCGCAGCTCACCGACCGGGGCGCCGCCCTGGCGGGTGTCGAACAGCCGGATCACCCCGTCCTCGCACGCCGCCGCGAGCAGCGAGCCGTCGGGCGAGATCGCGCAGTCGCGGAGCCGGCGGCCTGGTGTCACCACGATCATCGGGCCGGGCAGGCCGCTGCGGGCGCGCCAGCAGCGGACGATGCCGTCGTCGCCACAGGTCGCGAACCAGGCGCCGGACGGCGCGACCGCGGCGCCGCGCACCTCCCCGGAATGGCCGCGCAGCTCGAACCGGGCCGGGCCGCCGCGGGCGTCCCAGACCCGGACCACCCGGTCCGCGCCGCCCGACACGAGGAAGCCGCCGTCCAGCGCGATCACGCAGGTGTGCACGGCGCCCGTGTGGCCGGTCAGCACCGCGCGGGCGGCGGATGCGTCCGCGTCCCAGATCTGAACGGTGCCGTCGTCGCCGGCGCAGGCCAGCCAGTCGCCCGACGGGGCCACCGCGCAGGCGTTGACCGACGGGCGATGGGCCTGGAGCACCCGGACGAGCCCGGGGTGCGGCTGGTCGGGCAGGCTCCAGCGGTTGACCAGCCGCGGCCCGCGCACGGTGGCGGCGAACTGGGCGCGGGCGCCGGCCAGCGCCGGGATGCCGTCGAGCCGGCTCGCCAGCACCGCGCTCAGGGCGTCCGGCGGGTCGGTGGGGCCGAACAGGTGGGCGGTCTGGCGCAGCACACGACGCAACGCCCTGGGCGCCGGATCCGCCGGGTCCAGCTCGGTGGCGAGCGCCAGGTCCGCGTCGACGGCGACCAGGCCGAGGCTGGGCCGGGCGAGTTTGGCGACGGTCCAGCGCAGGTCGCGCACCAGCGCGAGCGCCTCGTCGGCCCGGCCGGCGCCGCCGAGGTGCGCGACCAGGTTCGTCCACACGTAGCCGGCTCGGCTCGGCAGCTCCCACCAGGCCACGGGCGCAGGGCTTCCCGCCGGATCGGCGCCAGGGTCCGCGAAGCCCACGCCGGGGCGCTCGGTGCCACCAGCGACGTCGCCGCCGTAGTTGTCGGTGTCCCCGAGGTCGTAGCCGTAGCCCCCGGTGTCCTCGGCGCCCGGAAGGCCGGCCGCGGGTGGCCGGCCCGGCACGAGCAGTCGGGCCCGCAGCGCGTCGCACAGCACCCCGTGCAGCTCACGCAGCCGCCGCGGGCCGACGCGGACACGCAGGTAGGAGCGCAGCACATCCTGCATCAGCAACGCCGGCGGGTACCGGCGGTAGGCGAGCACCAGCGACAGGTCGAGGAGCTCCTGGCACAGGTCGTCGACCTCGTCGAGGGTGAGCTCCCCGGTGGCGCCCCAGTAGGCGTCGAGCACATAGCGGGGGATCTCGACGTCCTCGGGGAAGACGGCGAGTTCCAGGTACCGGTCCAGCTCGTCGCCGGTGAGCAGGCCGACACTCGCCGACAGGGTGGCGCCGACGGCCTGGTTGCGGTCCTCGAGCCGGGTGACGTCGAACGCCGTCGGGCCGCGGCGGGCCAGCCGGGCGAGCACCCGGTCGGCGGCACGCGGTGGCGGCACGCCGTCGCGCACCAGCCGGACGAGTGCCCGGTTGACCAGCCGCAGCAGCACCGGCCAACGCCCGGTCGCGTCCAGCAGCCGCCGCGCCCGGTCGGCCGGCAGCACCTGGCCCAGCGCGAGCCCAACCTCCCGGATCGGCTTCCCGACCTCCCCGATCGGCTTCCGGACCTCCCAGATTGGCTCCGCAGGCTCCGCCAATCCGGCAGGAACCCCGAATCGGGCAGGGACCCCGGATCCGGCAGGAACCCCGGCTTCGGCGGTCTCGGTCGCGCCGCTGGCATCGGTCCGGCCGGTGGCATCGGTCCCGCGGGTGGCGCCGCCGCCGGTGCCAGTCCCCCAGATGGGCGCCTCCCCCTGCCCCGGGCTGAGGTCGAGGGTGAGGAGGCGGGCGGCCTCCGCGTCGGACATCGCCAGCACCTCGACCGTGTCGGCGGCGGCGAGGTCCGAACGCAGATCCCGCATCCGGGTTGTGACCAGCCGAACGCAGCCCGGGCCGCCCTGCAGGAACGGCGCGAGCTGTGCCCGCGTCCATACGTCGTCGACGACGAGCAGCCGCCGAGGCGTGCCAAGCAGCTCGCCGAGGCGGAACCCGGCCTGTTCGGGGTCCGCGAGCGCCGGCCGGGCGCCCGACAGGGCCTCGCTCAGGTCGTTGATCTTGTCCGCGAGGTTCGCGCCGGTCACCGACTCGCCGACGGTCACCCACAGCACCCCGCCGGGGAACGCGCCGGCGATCTCCGGGCGCCGGCACACCTCCGCGGCGAGCGTGGTCTTGCCGAAGCCGCCCACTCCGCGCAGCACCACCGTCCGTGGCGGGACCGCGCCCTGGGACCGCTCCCCCGGCGCCGCGCCGCCGGGGACGACCGGAAAGGCGCCCGTCCCACCGTCGCCGACCGCCGACGGCACAGCCGGCAGTCGCGACGCCGAGGTCCCGGCCGTCTGGGCGATCTGCCGGTGGACCAGCGAAGGCGGCAGGGCGGGCAAGGTGATCTCGTCAACGGTGTCCGCGTCTAGGTCCGCGTCCACGTCGACGTCCGGTGCCGCCGCGCCAGCGGGCGGCGTGGCGGCGCGGGTGACGCCGGTGGCGTGGGCCAGCAGCCGGGTGAGAACGGCCTCGGTGAGCTCCGGACGGGCGACGACCTTGCCGTGCGGCGACGGCACCATCCACGGCCGGCGCGGCCCGGTGCCCACCGGCGCCGCGTCCGGGCTGACCGTGCCGACCCCGACGATGACCACGGCGGGGCCAGGCATCAGGGTGTGGCCGTTCGCAGGGCCGGCGGATGCCTCCTCCAGCTCGCGGCGCTCGCGCTCACGCAGCTTGACCAGGGCATCGAGGACGGCCGTCTCGAGGTCGGCCGGCGCCCGGAAGCTCGTGGTGATGAGGCCGGCGTCGTTCAGCCGCTCACGGAAGCGGCGCTGGCGGCCGCCGTGGACGATGTCCGAGAACTCCTGGAACGGGACGAGCGCATCCTCAGCGAGCAGGAACACCAGCCGTGGGATGCCGGCCTCAGTGGCCGCCTCGAACTCGACCTCGGTGTAGGACAGGTCCGGCCGCTCGCGCACCGGCGAGCCGTAGCGGAAGCCGATCAGGCCGACGTAGACGTCGCTCGCGCGGACCTGCTGGGCGCAGAAGTCGGCCGGCGGGTCGTCGCGGGCACCGAAGTACGCCATGTCGACGGCGAGGTCGCCCGCCCGCGCCACGGCACGCTCCGCCGCGGCGACGAACGACAGGTCGCGCGGGTAGGCCCGGAGCTCGGACGTGTGGCTGAGGAACACCCGCCGCCGGTCGCCCGCCCCCCACCTCCGCGGGGCGATTCCCCGCCGATCCGGAACCAGCGACACATCTGGAAACTACCGCCTTCGCCCCACCCTGATCGCCATCCTTGCTCGCCGGTTGTGTCGCTCGCCCGATTCATGCTGTTCGCGCCATCTGGTCTCACCGTCCGCCCACATGCGACCTACCCGATCCGGCCCGATTCGGCGGGTTCGTCCACGGTGATCATGCGATGTTCCCGGGCCGTGAGGTCCACCCCCGTTCGTGCCCCTACATCGCCCCGGCTGAGGTGAGCCCACCGGATCGGCGCCCCCCACCGGCCCGCACTGGCCGACGTCGGCCCGGGTCGGCCCGAACCCCCGCCGACGTAGGGCCGGTGACCGTCGTCGACCTCGGCCGACGAGCCACTCACGGGGGCGCGCGGCCCGGGGCACGGACAATCAGGTAGTAAGGACCTCGTGGAGAACCCGCTGACCGCCGCGACCGGGGCGTCCTCGGCCGGAGAGCCGACGGCTGGGGTGTCGCCCGCGGCCACGGCCAGCTGGGCGGGCGTCTCGGCCAACATCGGCGAGGTGCCCGAGCCGGACGCGGCGGCGGCCGCCGTCGAGCAGGCCGCCGCGCACCGCCGGGCGCGCGCGCTCGACCTGCCGCGGGGCTCGCTCGGCAAGCTCTCCGAGGTGGCCGCCTGGCTCGCCGCGGTCCAGGGCACGTCGCCGCCGCGGCCGATCACGCGGGCCCGCGCCATCCTCCTGGCCGCCGACCACGGCATCGCCGAGGCAGGCCTGTATCCCTGGCCGGCCGGCGCCACCGCCCGCCGGCTGGCCGCCGTCGCCGCCGGCGCCTCGCCGCTCGCCGTCCTCGCCCGCCGCGCCGGCGTCGGCCTGCGCCTCGTCGACATCGCCCTCGGCGTGACGGCCGACGGCGGCGCGGGAACCGGGCTGCCGGACGACGAGGGCTACCGGGTACGGGCTGGCAACGGGCGGATCGACCAGGACGACGCGCTGACCGTCGCCGAGGCCGAACGGGCTTTCGCGACCGGCCGGCGGCTCGCGGACGAGGAGATCGACGCGGGCGCGGACCTGCTGATCCCGGGCGCGCTGGGCGTGGGGGCCGACACCGCCGCAGCGGTCGTCGTCGCGGCGCTGCGCGACCACGAGCCGATCGACGTCGTGGACCGCGGCGACGGCGTCGACGACGCGCGCTGGATGCTGCGCACCGCGGCGATCCGGGACGCGCTTCGCCGCACCCGCCCGTTCGCCCCCGACGCCCGCTCGGTGCTGCGGGTCGCCGGCGGCGCGGACCTCGCGGCCATCGCCGGCGTGCTCGTCCAGGCCGCCGTCCGGCGCACCCCGGTCATCGTCGACGGCCCCGCGGCCTGCGCCGCGGCGCTCGCCGCCGAGCGGCTGGCGCCGGGCTCGCGCGCCTGGTGGCTGGTGGGCAGCGACTGTCCCGACCCGGCGGCACGCCACGCGGCCGAGGCGCTCAGCCTGTCCCCGCTGGTCGACCTGAAGATCCGCGTCGACGACGGAACCGGCGCGTTCGCCGCGGCCGCGCTGGTGGCGGCCGCGGTGGAGACCGCCGCCGACCTCGACGCCGCCGCGGCGGAGGCCGGGGCGGCGGCGGGCGAAGCCGAGGCCGACGTCGACGCGGCGGACATCACCTGATGGTTCGTCCATGAGCCTTCGCACCATGCTCGCCGTGCTCACCGCCGCGCCGGTGCGCCCGACCGAGCCGGTGAGCCGGACCGCGGCGAGCCGGCTGACGACGCTCGCCCCGCTGGGCGGCCTGCTGCTCGGCCTGGTCACGGCCGTGGTCGTCGTCACCATCCGGGTGTGGGCGGAGCTGCCCGGCGGCGAGCCCCAGTCGCTGCTGCCGGCCGCCGGCGGCCTGGCGCTGCTCGCTCTGGCGACCGGGGCACGTCACCTGACCGGCCTCGCCGCGGTCGCGGACGCTCTCGCCGGTGACCGGGCCAGGCGGGATGCGCCGGTCTGGGACGCGCCGGCGGACAGCCCCGGCGGCGCGCTGACCGGGGTCGGCGCGGTCACGGTGCTGTTCACCGTGCTGATCCAGGTCTTCGCGCTGAGCACGGCGATCCTCGCCCATCGCGGCACGGTCAGCATCCTCGTCGCCTGTCTGGCCAGCCGGCTGGCCGTCACCCTGGCCGGCGCCCGCCTCTCGCGGGAACCCGAGGCAGGCGAGGTGCCCGCCACCCGTCTCTCCGCCCGGGCCGCCGTCCCGGCGGCCAGCACGGTCGCCGGCGCGGCCGTGTCCAGGCGGCGGATCGTGGTGGGCCAGGTCTCGACGTCCGGCGCGGCGCTCGCGACGGTGCTGTCGTTCGTGCTGGCCACGATCGCCGGCCGCCTCGACTACGACGGGGGCGACCCCAGCCGAGCCCTGCGCGCCGTCGTCGCCCTCGCGCTCGCCACCGCCGCCGGCCTGCTGCTGCGCCGGTTCCTGGCCCGCCGTCTCGGCGGCACCCCCGCACCGGTCCTCTGCGCCATCGTCGAGCTGACCGTCACGGTCGCCCTCATCACGATGGCCTTCACGATCCCCGGCCGCATCCAGGACGCCATCGGCGGCTGATCCTCCCGCCCAGGCGTCCGGCCTGGACGGGGGATCGGAGGCGTGCTCGGATCAGCTGGCTGAGGCGCGGTCCTCAGCGAGCTGGATGAGGGTGCGGGTGATGGCGCCGGTGGCGGCCTTGGGGGTGTGGCCGTAGGGCTCGCCGCCGTTCCAGGACGGGCCGGCGATGTCCAGGTGAGCCCAGGGGATGTCGGCGGGCGCGAAGGCGGCCAGGAAGTGGGCGGCGACAAGCATGCCGCCGTCGCGGCTGCCGTTGGTCGGCACGTTGGCGATGTCGGCGACCGTCGAGTCCAGGCCCTTGCGCAGCTCCGGCGGCATCGGCATCGGCCAGACGGCCTCGCCGGTGGCCTTCGCCGCGGCGGCGACCGCGTCGACGGCGCCGTCCCGGCCGAGCAGGCCGGTGGTGCGCTGGCCGAGCGCGACGATCTGCGCGCCGGTGAGCGTCGCGACGTCGACGATCATCGCCGGCTTCTCCTCGCCCGCCCGCACCAGCGCGTCACCGAGCACCAGCCGGCCCTCGGCGTCGGTGTTGAGCACCTCGACCCGGGTGCCACCGCGCAGCGTGAGCACGTCCGACGGCCGGATCGCCGTCCCGCTCGGCATGTTCTCCGCGCAGGCGAGCCAGCCGACCACCCGGGCCGGCAGCCGCAGCCGCGCGGCCGCGACGAGGGCCGCCAGCACGGACGCGGAGCCCGCCATGTCGGTCTTCATCCACTCCATCGACGTTGGCGGCTTGAGCGAGAGGCCGCCCGAGTCGAACGTGATGCCCTTGCCGACGAGCGCCAGCGCCACCGGCGCCGGCTCGGCGCCGTCGGCGGCGCCCGCGCCCGGCCACTCCAGGCGCACCAGCCGGGGCGGGTTGGTGGAGCCCTGCCCGACGCCGAGCAGGCCGCCGTACCCGCCGTCCGCGAGCTCCTTCTCGTCCAGGACCTCGACGAGCAGGCCGGCCGCGGCCGCCTCCTGCTCGGCGATCTCCGCGAGCCGCGCCGGGGGCAGGTGCCCGGGCGGGGTGTTCACCAGGTCACGCACCAGCCGGACCGCGTCGGTCACGGTCACCGCGTGCTCGACCGCGGTGGCGGCCATCTCCGCGTCCGCCTCGTCGACGAGCACGACGACCTCCTCGGCCGGGGCCGGGCGGCCCTTCGCCGACGTCGTCCGGAACACGTCGAAGCTGTACGCGCCGAGCAGCGCGCCCTCGGCGACCGACCGCACCGACTCGGGGGTGGCCGCGCCGCCCGCGAGCGCGAGCGTGGTCGCGACCTTGGCGGTGCCGGCGAGCGCCCGCGTCGCCGCCCCCGCGGCGCGCCGCAGCGCCTCGTGCTCGAGCTCCCCCGCCCCGCCGGCCGGCAGCGGCCCGACCCCGACGGCGACGACGCTGCCCGCCTGGATCGCGCCGAGCGTCGCGAACCGGACCACGTCGCCGGCCCGGCCGGTCGCGCCGACGTCGGCGAGCACCTTGGCCAGCCGGCCGCCGAGCGCCGCGTCAAGCTCGGTCGAGCCGCCGAGCGGTATCGGGCCGTCATCGCCGGCGGCGGTACCGATCACCACCGCGTCCACGTCCAGGGTCTTGAGGGCTGCGGCTGCGGCGGCGGCGGAGGTCATGCCCAAAGCCTAGTGCTTCCAAGCGGAAGTGCCTGCTCGCGCCCGACCAGGTGGAAGCGGTCTACGCTGCGGTGACATGGCCGAGACCTCCGCGACCTCCGAGACCACCGAGACCACCGGCGGCGCCCCGCTGCTGCGCACGCCGCTGTTCGAGCGGCACGTTGAGGCCGGTGCCAAGCTCGCCTCGTTCGGTGGCTGGGAGATGCCGATCGAGTACACCGGCGGCGGGGTGCTCGCCGAGCACAAGGCCGTCCGCGAGGCAGTCGGCGTCTTCGACGTGAGCCACCTCGGCAAGGCCAGGGTGGCCGGCCCCGGCGCCGCCGCCTTCGTCAACGCCGCCCTCACCAACGACCTCGGCCGCATCAGCCCAGGGCGAGCGCAGTACACGCTGTGCTGCGACGAGTCCGGCGGCGTCGTCGACGACCTGATCGCCTACCTCTACGGTGACGAGGACGTCTTTCTGGTGCCGAACGCGGCGAACACCGCGGAGGTGGTGCGCCGGCTCGCCGCCGCCGCGCCGCCCGGGCTCACGGTCACCAATCTGCACGACGCCTATGGCGTGCTCGCCGTGCAGGGCCCGCGCGCGCCCGAGGTGCTCGTGGCGCTTGGCCTGCCGGCCGAGGGCGACTACATGTCGTTCCGCGACGCCGAGTGGAAGGGCCGGCCGGTCGTCGTCTGCCGCTCCGGCTACACCGGCGAGCGCGGCTACGAGCTGCTGCCCCGCTGGGGCGACGCGGTCGAGCTGTGGGACGCGCTGCTCGCCGTCGCCTCCGGTCTCGGCGGGCGGGCCTGCGGTCTGGGCGCGCGGGACACGCTGCGCACCGAGATGGGCTATCCGCTGCACGGTCAGGACCTGTCGCTGTCGATCAGCCCGGTGCGGGCGCGGGCCGGCTGGGCGGTCGGCTGGGGCAAGGAGGCGTTCTGGGGCCGGGAGGCGCTGCTCGCCGAGCGGGCCGCCGGGGCGACGCGGCTGCTGTGGGGCCTGAAGGCCACCGACCGCGGGATCCCCCGGCCGCACATGCACGTCCTCGACGCGGCCGGTACCGATGTGGGCGAGGTCACCAGCGGCACGTTCTCGCCGACCCTGCGGGTCGGCATCGGCCTCGCGCTGCTCGACCGCTCTGTGAGCGAGGGCGACGAGGTCGGCGTGGACGTCCGCGGACGGCGGTCGACGATGACGGTGGTGCGCCCGCCGTTCGTCCCGTCGTCGCCCAAGTAGCGGCCGCGCCGCGGTCGTCGATCCTCGACGGCCGACCTGCGAGGTTGGTCACACTGGCCGGCAGCCATCGACGAAGCCTGGTCGCAATCCCGGCTTCGAACCGGACCGGAATCGATGCACAGCGCACGGCATGTTCCCGACCCGTAACCAGCCCAGCCCCGGACATACACGCCATCCCCGGAACCACAGAGGGAGGGCGCCCCGCGCCCGACAGACATCCCATGGGCTCGGATGTCCAGCCACAGCAAGTGACGGCGCATTGGCGCAATGCCTACCCAGCCACCGCGTCAGCCCGGTCCCAGCTCTACCACCGCCATATGCCAGGGCCCGGAACCATGCGGGGAGGGCGCTCAGCGCCCGACACGGGGCGAGCGCGCCCAGCGTCTCGCCCCGACAGGCGGGTCGGCGATGGATGCGCAAGCATCCTTATCGCCGACCGCCACAACCTGCCCGACGGGTGGCCATGCCGTGAAAGACTGGGCAGCCGGGACCATCGGCGGTCCCGCAGGGGTGGCAGGGCACGCGGATCAACATGATCGCGGCCCGCGCGGCCCTGCTGGCTACGAGTAACGAGAAGGGGCCCTTGGCGTGGCAGAATCTGCGGCCGGTCCCGTCGACCTTGTCATCCTCGGTGGCGGCAGCGGCGGATACGCCGCCGCGCTGCGCGCCGCCGAGCTCGGACTGAGCGTTGTCCTGGTCGAGAAGGACAAGCTTGGCGGCACGTGCCTCCACCGCGGGTGCATCCCGACGAAGGCGCTGCTGCACTCGGCGGAGATCGTGGACAACATCCACGAGAGCGAGACCTTCGGCGTCCTGTCGACCTTCAACGGGGTCGACATGGCCAAGGTCAACGCGTATAAGGAGTCGGTCGTCGGCGGCCTGTTCAAGGGCCTGACGGGGCTCATCAAGGCGCGCGGCATCGAGGTCGTCACGGGCGAGGGCCGGCTGGTCTCCCCGACCGCGGTCGCCGTCGGCGGCCGGGTCGTCGAGGGCCGGCACGTGATCCTGGCCACGGGTTCCTACTCGCGCTCCCTTCCTGGCCTGGAGATCGACCACGAGAAGGTCATCACCAGCGAGGACGCGCTGGAGCTGGACCGGGTGCCCGGTTCGGTCGTCGTGCTCGGCGGCGGCGTCATCGGCTGCGAGTTCGCGTCGGTGTGGCGCTCCTACGGCGCCGACGTCACGATCGTCGAGGCCCTGCCGCACCTGGTGCCGCTGGAGGACGAGTCCAGCTCGAAGCTGCTGGAGCGCGGCTTCCGTCGCCGTGGCATCAAGTTCAAGCTGAAGACCCGTTTCTCCGGGGTGAAGACCACCGACCACGGCGTCACGGTCTCGCTCGAGGACGGCTCGACGCTGGACGCCGAGCTGCTGCTCGTCGCGGTCGGCCGCGGCCCGGTCTCCGAGGGCCTCGGCTACGACGAGGTCGGCGTCGCGATCGAGCGTGGCTTCGTGCTCGTCGACCGCGACCTGCGGACCAACATCCCGACGATCTCGGCGATCGGCGACCTGCGGCCGGGCCTGCAGCTCGCGCACGTCGGCTTCGCCGAGGGCATCTTCGTAGCCGAGCAGCTCGCCGGGCTGAACCCGGTGCCGATCGACTACGACAACGTCCCCCGGGTCACGTACTCCTCCCCGGAGGTGGCCTCGGTCGGCGTGACGCTCGCGGTCGCGAAGGAGCGGTTCGGCGCGGACGCGGTCACCTCCGTGACCTACAACCTCGCGGGCAACGGGAAGTCCCAGATTCTGAAGACTTCCGGCGCGGTCACGGTCATCGCCGTCAAGGACGGGCCGGTGGTCGGCGTGCACATGGTCGGTGACCGGGTTGGCGAGCTGATCGCCGAGGCGCAGCTGATCACGAACTGGGAGGCGTACCCGGCGGACGTCGCCCAGCTGATCCACCCACACCCCACCATGTCGGAGGCACTCGGCGAGGCCCACCTCGCCCTGGCCGGCAAGCCGCTGCACCTGCACGACTGACGGCTGGCGCCGGGTGCATCCCCGCTCACGCGAGACCCCGGCGACCCGCCGCACCGCACCGCACCGCAACTCGCCAGGCACGGCACCTGGCCTCGGCCAGTGCCGGCACGCGTCCCGCTAGGCGTATCGCCGCCCCGTGGACGCCCGCCCGGCGTCGCGGCATCATGCCGCCCGTCTGCCCGCCTGCCACCGCACGCTCGGTCCGGCGGCAGGCGAGCGGGGCGATGTCGAGACGCCGGCCGGGCGGCGCGGTGGCGGGGCGCCCCACGGGCACCATGAAGGAGTCCCGCAGCAATGTCTGTATCCGTCACGATGCCCCGCCTGGGCGAGAGCGTGTCCGAGGGCACGGTCACCCGGTGGCTCAAGCAGGAGGGTGAGCGCGTCGAGGCCGACGAGCCCCTCCTCGAGGTCAGCACTGACAAGGTCGACACCGAGATCCCGGCGCCGGCCTCCGGCGTGCTCGCCTCGATCAAGGTCGCCGAGGACGAGACCGTCGAGGTCGGCGTCGAGCTCGCGGTGATCGAGGACGGCGCCGGCGGGGCCGCGGCCCCGGCCGCGGCCGCCGCGCCCGAGCCCGCTCCGGCTCCCCCGCCCCCGCCCCCGCCGGCACCGACGCCCCCGCCGGCACCAGCTCCTGTCGCCGCTACCCCGCCGCCGGCGCCGGCGCCGGCCGCGCCGACGCCCCCGCCGGTTCCCTCCCCGGTCGCCGTCGCCCCGGCTCCCTCCGCCAACGGCGAGGCGCGCTACGTCACCCCGCTGGTGCGCAAGATGGCCGGCGAGCTGGGCGTCGACCTGGGGTCGGTCACCGGCTCAGGCCCCGGCGGCCGCATCAGCAAGCAGGACATCCTGGACGCCGCCCGCTCGGCGGCACCCGCGCCGGCCGAAGCACCCGCGCCGGCTCCCACTGCCGCCCCGGCCCCGGCTGCCCCGGCTCCGACCGCCGCCGCCGTGCCCGCTCCCGCGCCCACCCGCCCGGCCGCCCCCCCCGCCCCGGTGCCGGCGCTGCGGGGCAAGACCGAGAAACTGTCCCGGTTGCGCTCGGTCATCGCCCGCCGCATGGTGGAGTCGCTGCAGGTCAGCGCCCAGTTGACCACGATCGTCGAAGCCGACGTCACGAAGATCGCCCGGCTGCGGGCGCAGGCGAAGGACGCGTTCGTGGCCCGCGAGGGTGTGAAGCTGTCGTTCCTGCCGTTCTTCGCGGTGGCCGCCTGTGAGGCGCTGCGCGAGCACCCGGTGCTCAACTCCAGCGTCGACACCGAGGCCGGCACGATCACCTACTACGACGTCGAGCACCTGGGCATCGCGGTGGACAGCGATCGCGGCCTCCTCGTGCCCGTGATCCACAGTGCCGGCGACCTGAACCTCGCCGGCATGGCCCGCAAGATCGACGACCTGGCGAAGCGGACCCGGGCGAACCAGGTCTCGCCCGACGAGCTGGGCGGCGGCACCTTCACGCTGACCAACACCGGCAGCCGGGGCGCGCTGATCGACACGCCGATCATCAACCAGCCGCAGGTCGGCATCCTCGGCACCGGCGCCGTCGTCAAGCGCCCGGCCGTCATCGAGGACCCGAACCTCGGCGAGGTGATCGCCGTTCGCTCGACGGTCTACCTGTCGCTGACCTACGACCACCGGGTCGTCGACGGCGCCGACGCGGCCCGCTTCCTCAACACGATCAAGACCCGCCTGGAAGAGGGCGCCTTCGAGGCCGAGCTCGGCCTCTAGCACCGGGTACGAGGGCGGCCCGCGCACCGCGCGGGCCGCCCATCGGGGCGAGACGCTGGACGCGCTCGCCCCGTGTCGGGCGCTGAGCGCCCTCCCCGCGTGGTACCGGGCCCTGGCAGATGGCGGTGGTAGAGCTGGGACCGGGCTGACGAGGTGGCTGGGTAGGTACTGCGCCAATGCGCCGTCACCAGCTGTGGCTGGACATCCGAGCCCATGGGATGTCTGCGGGGCCCGCGTATCCGACTGGATACGCGGGCGGTGCTCAGGCGGTCGGGGCGGTCATCGCGTCCGGAGACTGGCGGCGGGCCGCGATCGCCTGCTGGTAGAGGCGGCCGGCGCGGTAGGACGAGCGGACGAGCGGACCGGCGAGCACACCGGCGAAGCCCAGCTCCTCGCCTCGCCGCGCCCACGCGACGAACTCCTCCGGCCTGACCCAGCGCTCCACCGGATGGTGACGCGGGGTGGGCCGCAGGTACTGGGTGACGGTCAGCAGGTCGCAGCCGGCGGCGACCAGGTCGGCCATCGCCGTCTCGATCTCGTCGTCGGTCTCGCCGAGCCCGAGGATCAGGTTCGACTTCGTCACCAGCCCCGCCGCGCGGGCGGCGCCGATGACCTCCAGCGAGCGCTCGTAGCGGAACGCCGGCCGGATCCGCTTGAAGATCCGGGGAACGGTCTCGACGTTGTGCGCCAGCACCTCTGGGACGGCGCCGAACACCTCGGCCAGCTGCTCGGGACGGCCGCCGAAGTCGGGGATGAGCACCTCGACCCCGGTACCGGGAGACATCTCGTGCACGGCGCGGACCGTCTCCGCGTACAGCCAGGAGCCGCCGTCGGGCAGGTCGTCGCGGGCGACACCGGTGATGGTCGCGTAGCGCAGGCCCATCGTGCGCACCGACTCGGCGACCCGGCGGGGCTCGTCCCGGTCGAGCGGGGCCGGCCGGCCGGTGTCGATCTGGCAGAAGTCGCACCGGCGGGTGCAGACATCACCGCCGATGAGGAACGTCGCCTCCCGGTCCTCCCAGCACTCGTAGATGTTGGGACAGCCGGCCTCCTCGCACACCGTGTGCAGGCCTTCGGCGCGGACCAGGTTCTTGATGTCGGAGTACTGCGGCCCGGTGCGCAGCCGGGTGCGGATCCACGGCGGCTTGCGCTCGATCGGCGTCGCCGCGTTGCGCGCCTCCAGCCGCAGCAGCGGGCGCCCCTCCGGCGCCACCGCGCTCATGCGGACACCGCCGCCGTCGGCTCGTGCGCCGCCAGGACCGCGCCGTCCCCGTCGGACGGGCGACCGCCGGTGAGGAGGTGGCTGAGGTGATGGAGCATGTGGTGCTCGACGACCGGTCGGGCCTCGGCGACCGTCACGGTCCGGCCCAGCTCACCGGTGAGGCTGCCGGCGCTCGCATCGGTGATCCCGCAGGCGATGATCCGGCTGAAGGCCTCCAGGTCGGGGCAGCAGTTCAGCGCGAAGCCGTGGTAGGTGACGCCCTTGCGCACCCGGATGCCGATGGCGCCCAGCTTTCGCTGGTCGTCCATCGTCCAGACGCCCGATCGCCCCTCAACCCGATGGGTCGGCACGCCGAACCCGGCGCACACGGCGATCATCGCGCCCTCAAGCGCCCTGACGTAGGCGACCACGTCGAGCGGCCGGGGCAGCGCCACGATCGGGTAGCCGACGAGCTGGCCAGGGCCGTGCCAAGTGATCTTGCCACCTCGGTCGACGTCGACGACCGGGGTGCCGTCGAGCGGGCGTTCCCAGGCCTCGGTGCGCCGGCCGGCGGTGTAGACGTCGGGGTGTTCCAGCAGGATCAGCGTGTCCGGCGCGTCCCCCGCGGCCCGCCTCGCCGCCAGGTCACGCTGCAGATCCCACGCCTCGACATACGGCACTACGGACAACCGCAGGACATCCACCCGCCCGAGCCTACCTGCCACCGGGACCCCTCGCGCCGGGCCGGGGCAGAAGTAGAAGCGGGCGAAGGACTGAGGCTCAGCCGTGCGGGTCTGGTAGCAGCCGGGGCTCGACGGCCGTCTCGACGACCGCGCCGTCCTCACCGAGCTGGACTCGCCAGGCCTTGGCGTTCGGCCGGTCGGCGACCGCCTCGACGAGCTCCGTACCGCGGAAGTGCAGGCCGACCCCGTCGTCGGTGGCCCAGCCCGCGGGCAGCACGCCGTCGCCGACGAGCTTCTGGTAGAGCGGGCGCCGGGCGGCCTCGGAGTCGTAGTGCGGGGTGTTGCTGAACGGCAGCAGCGCAAGGCCGCCCGTCACCGGCCGCAGGTCGGGGCCGAAGGAGTCGGTCGTGCCGCCGACATGCCAGCACAGCGAGCCGGCCGACACTCCCGCGAGCACCACCCCGGCCCGCCATGCCTCGGCCAGGATCTCCGGCAGCCCGTGCGCGCGCCACACCGCGAGCAGGTTCGCGACGCTTCCGCCGCCGACCCAGATGACGTCCTGGCCGAGCAGGTGTGCGCGGACGTCGTCCACGTTCGGCATCGGGAACAGCGCCAGGTGGCTGGCCCGCACGTCGGGACGGTCGCGCGACATCGCCGCGTACCAGCGGGCGTAGGCCGCCGAGTCGTCGCCGAGCGCGGTCTCCAGCAGGCACACCCGCGGCCGGTCACCGGCGCCCGACAGGGCGATCGCATGCTCGATCAGCGGCCCGATCCGGGCCCCGTAGCGCCCGTCCGGGCGGTAGCCGCCGCTCGTCGCGAGGATGTTCACCGCTGCGCTCCAGTCCTAGGGCGGGACCTGGGGCCGGTCCGGCCTCGATCCCAACCTATCCGCGGGGCTCCCGTGGATCCTCCCGGACCGGCGAAGCCGAGCCGCCCGCCGGCAGGCCAGCCAGGAGGTTCGCGAGGAGGTCCGTGATGGGTGGCCAAGCGGCGGATCAGGCCGACGTGCCGGTGCCGAGGTGCCGCGCTGGCCCCGCTCCGACGATCGGTGCGGCCGGGATCAGCACCGCATGGCAGGAAGTTATCCACAACTTGCGCGGAACCCGGGACATCGCTATCCCAATCGGCCAGCGTCGCGGTTTGTGACGTCGACCCACGGTTATGGGCCAGAACCTCCCCCGCCCGACGGCCCGGACGAGCTGGGGCCGCCGGGCGGGGCGGAGACGCCCGCGCCGCCGACGGTGCCAGGGGTGACGCTCGGCGGATGGCCGGGCGACGCGGGTACCGGCGAGGTCTGGGCCGCGACACTCGACGACGACGCCACCCCGTGCGTGGTCCGGCTGATCCGGCTGCCGGCCGACCCTGTCAGGCGCGGCCGGGCCGCCTCCGCGGGGCGGCGTCTCATCCAGCTGAGTCATGCCCACCTGGTGCCGGTACTCGCGGTGGAGGAGGTCGACGACGGCCTCGCGGTGGTGATGGCTCGGGTACCGGAGGCCGTGAGCCTGCGCAGGCTGCTCGCCGCACGTGACCGGCTGGAGCCGGGCGAGGTCGTCACGGTCGGCCTGCCGCTCGCGCAGGCGCTGGCGGCCACGCACGAGGCCGGCCTCGCGCACGGCACGCTCACTCCGGCCGACATCCTGCTGGAGCCGAACGGCCGGCCCCAGCTCGCCGGGATCGGCGTCGCGGCGCTGCGCGCGCTCGCGGCCGGCGGGCCCGCGCCGACGGCGGCGGGCGACGTGTACGACCTCGCGGACCTGTTGCTCGACACGATGGCGCGGGCGACCGGGCCGGATGCCGCGGCGGTGGCGGTCGCCGTGGCGACCGCCCTGGTGCCCGACCCGGCCAGACGGCCCACCGCGGCGGAGCTCGCCTCGGCGCTCGCGCACAGCGCCCGCCCGGCCCCCGTCCAGATGATTGACCCCCCGCCACCGGTGCCGCCTCCCGACGAGGAGCTCCGTCCCCGGGGCGGCGACGGCGTCCTGGCCACAGATGACGCCCAGGCGCCCGCCACCGAGGCAGAGCCGGGCGACCCAGGCCGAGAGGGCGGGCAGGACGAGGACGAGGACGAGGACGACGGATACGACAGGTACGGCGGCGGCGCCGTCCACGAGACGTTCGGCACCGGCACTGGAGGCGAAGACGACGACGTCGTCGACGCCGTCATCATCGGCCCATCCGTCATGGACGACGAGCCCGCGGCCGACGGCACGGTCGTCGAGGGGGCCGTCGTCGACCCGGAGGTCGACGTCCTGCCGATACTGCCCCGGCCGGAACCGCCAGGCCCTAGGCACCCCAGGCCTCCCGGGTCGGCACCCCCGATCCGCGAGGGACGCCCGCGCGGCCGCGCCCCCCGGCCGTTCCCCGGCGGCCGCCCCACGGACGGTTCGACTCCCGGCGCCGGGCGAGGTCCCGCGACGGCGCCACGCGGCGGCGGTCCTGGCACCGCGGCGGGGCCGGACATCCGGTCGGGCGCGCGGGTGGGAGGCGCCCGGCCGGACGGGCGCGCGGGCACCGCGGGCCGGAACCGGGCCCACACACCGCCCCGGCTGGGCAGCCGGGAGGCGCGCGGGCGCGGCCGGCTGTCACGCCCGGTGCTGGTGCTGACGGGGGTCGTCGGGCTCGTCGCGGTCGCTGTCGCCGCGGTGCTGCTGAGCACCTCGGGCGGCGGCACGCACGACGAGGTGGGTGCCCCGGTATCCGGCGCGGTCACTCCCGGCGGCGGGAGCTCGGCCAGCGGGAGCGCGCCCAGGCCGTCGGCGACGACGCCCGCGACGGCGAGCCAGCCGCCGGAGAAGGCATGGGAGACGGTGCTCGCCGGTCTGGACGCGGCCAGGGGCCGCGCCTTCGAGCAGGCCAACGAGTCCGCGCTCGCCGACGTCTACGAGGTCGGCAGCGCGGTCTACGCCGCCGACCTGGCCCTCCTGCGCCAGGTCGCCAGCCAGGGTGGCCACGTCTCCGGGCTGTCGTTGCGGGTCGTGGACCTCCAGATCCGCGAGCAGACCCAGGACCGCGCGGTACTGCGGGTCACCGACCAGCTGGACGCCTACGAGATCCTGGACGCGAGCGGCAAGGTGCTCCTGCGCAAGGAGCAGGCCGCGCCCGAGCGCCACGACGTCACTCTGGTCCGCACCACGGCCGGCTGGCGCATCTCTCAGCGGGTAACAGCCGCCTGACAACCGGAGCAGGCCCACGAGCGTCGTCCTCGGCACCGACGTGTCCGCGTCGCACCAGGGCACCGGAGCGGGAACACCGGGGCACAGGGCACCAGGTTCCCGCCGTTCGGCGGAGCCCGGAGTTCCCGCGAGGTCCGCGACGCGACGCGACGCGGCGGGCGGCCGAACTGCCGAGGACCGGGCGTTCCGGCGCGCGGCACTCCCCGGCCTACCACTCGATGAGAAAGACGACGGTTGTGGTGGCGGAGGCGAGATCGTGCGACCATGGCTGCGCTCCCCTAACGATCACGCCGCCGTCGGGGACTCGGCGTCGCCGGGCCCGGTGACGTCGGCAGGCGAGGAGATGGGCGCTATGGGCGAGTCCGGCCAGGCAGGGCGGAGGGTCCTTGTGCCGTCGTCTCCGCGTGCCGCCGGTCCAGCCGTCGCCCAAGTGCGAAAGTATGCGGGTCAGCCATGCCGACCCGCGAGGATCGGAGCGAGCCGAAGCGTGACATCCGGGAGCCTGGGCTGTTCCACCCACCACCGGGAGTTTCAGGGGACCGACCCGCGGTCGGGCGCCCGCGCCCGCCCCCGTGCGAAGCGAGATTCTCCGGGCACCGAGCAGGAGATCGGGTGAACGTCTCCCCGGTCGACGCGCTCCGGGAGCCGCCGGGAATCCGCGCCGCCGTCGGGCGGCCACCGGTCACCGCCGGGGGGCCGGGAACAGCGAGGACCGCCTCGTCGAACCGGGCCGCAGCCTCGCTACCCACTCACCGCGAGTTGTGTCGTATCCTTGAGGGCGAAACCTCGCCACTATACTACATCACGGTAGTTTGGTCAATACATTGGATGCGCGGCGACGGTGAGCCCGACGACAGTCCGGCGCGACGAAACGACCAGATCAGGCAGGGCGGGCCGACCAAAGGAGGTGCGATCTTGAAAATCGAGCGCGCATCTACCGGTCCCGGCCACTTTGGCGATTACTGTAGGTCGGTCGATCACGCCAGATCGGTTCATCATCGTCATTCCGGCAACAGGATTCGGGAGGGGTGGCGTTGACACAGCCCGCGACTCAGCCTGTCACGCAGTCTTCGGGGCAGCCGTCAGCGCAGGAGCCCGGCGCCCAGGGCGCGGGGCAGCCAGCGGCGCAGGCCCCTCGGCAGGCCACGAAAGCCCCGTCCCGCCGGCCTGCTGGCCCGGGCGGGGCGGGGCGTCGCAAGGCCGACGCCGACAAGACGCCGGCGCCAGCCGAGGCGACACCGGCCCCGCGCGCGGCGGGCGGTGACGACGACGACGAGGAGGACGCCGAGTTCGACGCGTCCGCCGAGGCCGAGAACGAGCCCGACGAGCAGGAGGCCAGCCCGACGCCCGCGGCGGCGTCGGCCGCTGACCGGATGTCGCACGACAGTGTCCGCCAGTACCTCTCCCAGATCGGCCGGGTCCGGCTGCTGACGGCCGAGGAGGAGGTGGACCTCGCCAAGCGGGTCGAGGCCGGCCTGTTCGCCGCCGAGAAACTCGCCGCCGGCAGCGGCCTGGCGGTCCGGCTGCGCGAGGACCTGTCGTGGGTCGAGCGTGACGGCGAGGTCGCGAAGAGCCGACTGGTCGAGGCGAACCTGCGGCTGGTGGTCTCCATCGCCCGCCGCTACGTCGGCCGGGGGATGCTGTTCCTGGATCTGATCCAGGAGGGGAACCTGGGTCTGATCCGGGCGGTCGAGAAGTTCGACTACACCAAGGGCTACAAGTTCTCGACGTATGCGACGTGGTGGATCCGGCAGGCGATCACGCGGGCGATCGCGGATCAGGCGCGGACGATCCGGATCCCGGTCCACATGGTCGAGACGATCAACAAGCTGATCCGGATCCAGCGGCAGCTCCTGCAGGACCTGGGCCGTGAGCCCACCCCGGAGGAGATCGSCAAGGAGATGGACCTGACCCCGGACAAGGTCCGGGAGATCCAGAAGGTCGCCCAGGAGCCCATCTCGCTGGAGACGCCGATCGGTGAGGAGGAGGACTCCCACCTCGGGGACTTCATCGAGGATACCGACGCCGTGGTGCCGGTGGACGCGGCGAGTTTCCTGTTGTTGCAGGAGCAGCTGGACTCGGTGTTGCACACGTTGTCGGATCGGGAGAAGAAGGTCATCCAGCTGCGGTTCGGGTTGACGGATGGGCATCCTCGGACGTTGGAGGAGGTC
>NZ_MBLO01000090.1 GCF_001854805.1 Pseudofrankia coriaricola | reverse complement strand
AGGGTTTCCGGTGGTTCCAGGGCGCGGGTTGGTGCTGGTGGGCGGGGCCGAAAGAGGACGGGCATGACCCTCGGATGATCATGGAGGTTCCTACGCCAGCCTGATCGTCCTCGAGGTGCCATGCCCGCCGCACCATTATCGTCGGCTGTCCCTGTCCTGGATCAGTTGGCCGCCGTGGCGCCGGTCGGTGGCCGCCGGGTGCCGCCGGTGGATCTGCTCGCGGTGTCCGAGCAGGTCGTCGACCCGCGGAAACGCCGTGGCCGGCGCCACCGGCTGCCGGTCGTGCTCACGCTGGCGACGTGCGCGGTGCTCGTCGGGGCCCGCTCGTTCACGGCGATCGCCGAATGGGCCGCCGACGCCGGCGAGGCGGTCGCCGGCCGGCTCGGGATCGTCCGGGTCCCGGACGTCTCGACGTTCCGCCGGGTCTTCGCCCTGCTCGACGCCGACGCCCTGGACGCGGCGCTGGGAGCCTGGGTCGCCGGCAGGACCGAGCCCGGCAAGGGCCAGCGGCGCCGGGTCGCGGGCGACGGGAAGACCCTGCGCGGCAGCCGGGCCGGTGACACGGCCGGCCGGCACCTGCTCGCCGCGCTCGACCAACGCTAGGCCGTCGTGCTCGGCCAGTGCGCCGTCGACGCGAAGACCAACGAGATCCCCACGATCAAGGACCTGCTCGCCACCGTCGACCTGACCGACACCGTCATCACCGCCGACGCGCTGCACACCCAGGACGACACGGCCAACTGGCTGGTCGCGCACGGCGCCCACTACCTGCCGATCGTCAAGGCGAACCGCCCGACGCTTGCGGCCCAGCCCACCGCCCTGCCCTGGACAAAGGCCCGCACCGCCTGCCGGACGACCAACCGCGGCCACGGTCGCGCCGAGCGGCGGACCGTGAAGGCCACCGAGGTCCGCGCAGGGATCGACTTCCCGCACGCCGCCCAGGCCATCCAGATCACCCGCCGCCGCGGGCCCCTGACCGGCGGCCAGACAACGACCGAGACCATCCACGCGGTCACGAGCCTGCCGACGCATCAGGCCAGCCCCGCGCTACCAGCGAGCCGGCGAGCGGCGAGCGGGACGCTGCGCTCGCCCACGCCCACGTAGCTGGACAGCGGTCGGATGAGAGTGTTGGCGGCCAGCTGTTCGATGATGTGCGCCGTCCACCCGGTGATCCGCGACATGACGAAGATCGGGGTGAACGTCGGGATGTCGAATCCCATGAGGTGGTAGGCGGGGCCGGCCGGGAAGTCGAGGTTCGGGTGCAGGTTCCTCTCCCGGAGCATGACGGTCTCCAGCGTGGTGTAGATCGCCATGAGCCGTTCGCCGGGCTCGCCGCCGGTCTTGGCGACCCGGTCGAGCTCGGCGCGCATGGTGGGGACCCGGGAGTCGCCGGCCTTGTAGACGCGGTGGCCGAATCCCATGACCTTGCGCTTGTTCGCGAGGGCGTCGAGCATCCAGCGTTCGGCGTCCGCCGGGTCACCGATCTCGTCGATCATGTTCATGACGGCCTCGTTGGCGCCGCCGTGCAGCGGGCCCTTGAGGGCGCCGATGCCGGCGGTGACCGCGCTGTACAGGTCGGACAGCGTCGAGGTCACTACTCGTGCGGTGAAGGTGGAGGCGTTGAAGCTGTGCTCGGCATAGAGAATCAGGGAGACGTCGAAGGCGCGGACGGCCTCGGGGTCGGGAACCTCACCGAAGCACATGTGGAAGAAATTCCCGGCGAACCCGAGGGTCGGGTCGGGCAGGATCGGTTCCTGCCCGCGGCGGCGGCGCTGGTCCAGGGCGACCACGGTGGGTAGCTTCGCCATCAGGTCGAGCGCCTTGATCCGGTTGGCCTCGACCGTGCCGTCGTCCTCGGTGGGGTCTTGCGCGCCGAGGTAGCTGACGGCCGTGCGCAGCACGTCCATCGGATGGCAGGTCTCCGGCAGCCGCGCGAGCAGGCCCATCAGGGTCCGGTCGATCGAGCGGCGGGCGCGTTCGGCCTCGGTGAACCCGCACAGTTGCTCCGTAGTGGGCAGTTCGCCGTACCAGATGAGATAGGCGACTTCCTCGAAGGAATATTCGGCGGCGAGTTGCTGGACCGGGTAGCCGCGGTAGGTCAGCGAGTTTGTCTCCGGGTTCACCATCGAGACGGAAGTCGTGTCGACGACGACTCCGGCCAGACCCTTGCGCACCGACGGTTCGACGGTGGTCATGGCAGACGTCCTTCCCCAGGGAGTACCGGACGCTCAGATCCGGAAGTTGAAAGTGTTGGTGTCGAAGGTGTTGTAGGCGGGGTAGTCGAGGAGTTCGTAGAGCCGGGAACGGTGCTGCATCCCGTCGACCAGCGCGGCCTGCGTGCCGTCGGCCAGGAGGCGGCGCAGCCCGTCCTCGACGGCTCCCATCGCGATCCGCAGCAGCGTGACCGGGTAGATCACCAGATTCACGCCGACGGATTCCAACGCGGGAGCGGTGAGGAGTTCGCTCTTCCCGAACTCGGTCATGTTCGCCAGGATCGGCACGTCGACCGCCTTGCGCATCGCCTCGAACTCGACGGCGTCCGCCAAGGCCTCCGGAAAGATCATGTCGGCGCCGGCATCAACGTAGGTGCGGGCCCGTTCGATAGCCGCGTCCAGACCCTCGATCGCCCGGGCGTCGGTGCGGGCACAGATGACGAAGTTGTCATCGCGGCGAGCGGTGACGGCGGCGCGGATCCGGTGAATCATCTCCTCGGTGCTGACCACGGACTTGCCGTCGAGGTGCCCGCACCGCTTCGGGTTGACCTGGTCCTCCAGGTGGCATCCGGCCAGCCCGGCGTCCTCAAGGACCTGGAGTGTGCGGGCGACGTTCATCGGCTCGCCGAAACCGGTGTCGGCGTCAACGAGCGTCGGCAGATCGGTGACCCGGGCGATCTGTCCGGCTCGTCCGGCGACCTCGGTCAGCGTGGTCAGGCCGATGTCGGGCAGGGCGAGATCGGCGGAGAGCACCGCGCCGGAGACGTAGACGCCGTCGAAACCGAGCTCGGTGATCAGGACGGCGGTCAGCGGGTTGAACGCGCCGGGAAAACGCAGCAACCGACCGGAACGCAGCGCCTCACGGAAGGCGGCGCGGCGCAGGTGAGCGGGTGTTTTCGCGTGCAGCATCGGACTGGTCTCCCGGTCAGAAGATTCCCTGGGTCTCCCCGACCAGAGGTGGCCGGTCCGGGGTGAGGGTGAGCCCGGCGAGCTCGTCAGGAACGAGGTCGGGCAGGCGGACCGCGAGGTCGAGGAACCGGTCCTGTTCTGCGGTGGCGATCACACCTTCGGCGAGGCGGCGGAACTTGCCGACGTATTGCTCCCGGCCGAAGGGACGGGCGCCGAGCGGGTGCGCGTCGGCGACAGTGATCTCGTCGGTCAGCACCGTGTCGTCGTCGAACTCGACTACGACCGCTCCGCCGAACGCCTTCTCGGCGGGGTCAACGGCATGGTAGCGCCGCGTCCACTCCGCATCCTCTCGCGTGGTGATCTTCCGCCAGAGTGCGACCGTGTCCGGCCGGGCCGCTCGTTCGGGGGCGTAAGAGCGCTCGTGATGCCAGTCACCGTCCTGCAGAGCGACCGCGAAGATGTAGGGGATGGAGTGGTCCAGGGTCTCCCGGCTGGCCCTCGGGTCGTACTTCTGCGGGTCGTTCGCACCGGAACCGATCACGTAGTGGGTGTGATGGCTGGTGTGGATGGCGATGGAGCGGACTCTGGAGAAATCCCCGATCCGGGGGCCGAGGCGGCGGGCCAGGTCGATCAGTGCCTGGCTCTGGTACTCGGCGGAGTGTTCCTTCGTGTAGGTCTCGAGGATGCCCCGCTTGGGCTCTCCGGGCGCGGGAAGCGAGACCACGTACTGCCCACCGGGCCCGTCCAGCAGCCACGCGATGAACCCGTCCTCGCCCTCATAGGCGGGTGACGGGGCGCCCTCCCCGCGCATCGCCCGGTCCACCGCCTCGACGGCGAGCTTGCCGGCGAACGCCGGTGCGTAGGCCTTCCAGCTCGAGATCTCGCCCTTGCGGGACTGGCGGGTCGTCGTGGTCGTGTGCAGGGCCTGCTGGACGGCCTGGTAGACGGCCGCGGTGGGCAGGCCCAGCAGGGTGCCGATGCCGGCGGCGGCGGACGGGCCGAGGTGCGCGATGTGGTCGATCTTGTGCTTGTGCAGACAGATCCCACGAGCGAGCGCGACCTGGATCTCGTAACCGGTCACGATCCCGCGCACCAGTGCCTGGCCATCCAGTCCCAGCTGCTGGGCGACCGCCAGCACCGGCGGAATGTTGTCCCCGGGGTGGGAGTAGTCCGCTGCCAGGTAGGTGTCGTGGAAGTCCAGCTCGCGGACGGCCACACCATTGGCCCACGCCGCCCACTCCGGTGAGACCCGGGCGTGACCCGGCGCACCGAACACGGTCGCGCCGGCGCGACCGGCGCCGGCACTGTGCCGCCGCGCCTGGTCGCGGGCGGCGGTCACGGGTCCGCGGGCCAGGGACGCGGCGGCGACCCCAGCGTTGTCGATGACTCGGTTGATCACCATGTCGGCGACGTCGTCGGTGACCTCGACCGGGTCGGCCCCGACCGCCGCGATCTTCCAGGCGAGCTGGTCCTCCCGGGCCAGCCGCTCGGCGCTCGGATACACGCGGACCTTGTGGTCGATCATGCGTTCACGCTTTCTTCTGAGTCGTCCGTCAAACCGGGGTTGGAGTCGAAGCCGGGTTCGGCCTTCTCCGGCCGGGCCGCCGCGGCGCGCCCGGGACTGACCGCCAGGTACATCTGATCGGCGGCGGTCGTGACGAAAGCCGTGAGCTCACCGTTGAGGGCGGTACGGGTCAGGACGGAGACCGCGTCCGCTGTCCGGTTGCCCTCGCCGAGCTCGGCCTCAGCGGCCGCCGGCTCGTCCGCGATGAACGGTCGACGAACTCGCGCGTCACCGCGCGGCCGTCGTCGCGGAGCGCGACCATGCGGATCCGCTGCCAGAGCTGGCATCGGGCGATCTCGGCTGCCGCGGCGTCCGTCATAAGGCCACCCATCGCGACAGCGCCGATGCCTCTCAGCCACGTGTCGAGGTAGCGCAGCGTCACCCGAATATGGAGAGAACCGCGCCATCACGACTGCGCAGACCGGGGGTCAACTCCGGACCACGACCAGCCGACGGACGCCCCGCTCACCGAAAGCGAGTCGGCTGGCTGCTCGATCGGAAAGACTGCGATAGACACTATCGCGGCGCCGCCGTCCACGGGTTCAGGGAGTTCCTCACTCTAGCGACGACCGGGAGCCCCGGGCCTCAGTCTCGACGCCGCAGCCGACCCTCGTGCCCGTCAGCCGATTAGCGAGACGGGTGCGAGTTCTGTCCCGCCCGGGTACCGGAAGTCGAAGAGCACGGCGCCCTGGTCAGTGAGTACGACTCGCGAGCTGGCCGCGCCGCTGATCAGCCCCGGGCCTCCGGGTTCGATCTCGGCAAGCATCAGCCGGGCGCCTGCGGTCCTGGTGGCCTCCGTGCCGCGGATGCTCAGTCGGGCAGTTGGTCCGGTCAGGTGCAGCCACGGCGTGTCGACGAGGACGTCGAGCAGGCCGCCGTGGGCACGGAAGTGCACCGAGCCGCTGTACTGCAGCAGATGGCCGCCGTCGGTCTCGCTCACCGCCGAGCGCAGCGGAAAGCAGAACCCTTCTGCGGATTCGGTGGCGTGCTCATGTACGTGAACGGCGCCGCCGGCCGACTCGACATAGGAGCGGAAGGATGCCTTCACGTCCCAGCGCAGGGTGGAGGGAATCGCCAGGCCGCCGATCGCCAGGCCTTCATGATCCGCGCGAGGTCCCAGCAACACGCCCCTCCTGCTCTCGTCCGTGAACCCGCGTTGACGGTGCGGGAAAAAGCTCCGGACGGACATCGGTCACGGACATGTCCGATCCTCAGCTCTTCTTCGCGCCGGTGAGGAGTACCGGCTTGATGGTCTTGCCGGATCGGGCATCCGCCTCGGCGGCGTTGATGTCCTCGAGCGGGTAGGTGCGGATCAGCTTGTCGAAGGGGAAGCGTCCCTGCCGCCAGAAGGAGATGAGCCGGGGCAGGAAGATCTGGGGCACCGCACTGCCTTCGAGTACGAAGGTGACCTTCTTGCCGGACAGCTCGAGCGGGTCGACCGACAGGAGGCCGTTCCCTGCGCCGACCAGGACGGCCGTGCCGGGCCGCGCGAGCACCGCTATGGAAGCCGACATGACCGCCGGAGCCGACGTGGTTTCGAAGCTGAAGTCGAGGCCGGGACCCGCCCCCCTGACCTGGCTGACGACGTCGTCCTTGCTCCCGAGAACCACTCGCGTGGCGCCGAGCTCGAGAGCGAGGCCTAGGCGGTGCTCCTGGAGATCGACCGCAACGATGTCGCTTGCCCCCGCGAGCTTGGCGGCCATCACGGCCGCGAGGCCGACTGCGCCCGCGCCGAACACCGCGATCGACTGCCCCGGTGCGAGCCGCATCTCGTTGAGCACCGCGCCCGCGCCGGTCTGCAGACCGCATCCGAGCGGGCCGAGCAACTCCAGCGGCAGCTCCGGATCCACCACGACGACGTTCCGCTCCGTCGCGATGGCGTACTCGGCGAAGGACGACTGCCCGAACCAGCGGTTCGCGATGGGCCCGCCGTCGGCCCCCCGCGCACTGGTGGTGCCGTCGGCGTTCCGCCCGGAGAAGTTCCTCGCCTCGAACTCATGACAGTACGCCGGCTGCCCGCTCAGGCAGGTCGAGCAAGACCCACATGAGGCGAAGCTGATAAGCACGTGATCGCCCGGCTTGGCCGCTGTGACACCGCTGCCGACCTTCTCGACGATCCCGCTGCCCTCATGCCCAAGGATGATCGGGTGAAGCGAGGAGAAGGCCGGATCGCGCCCGACCATGTCGGTATGACACATCCCGGATCCGGCAATTCGCACCAACAGCTCGCCCGGCCGCACGTCGTCGAGCGAGACCTCTTCCAGCAGGTAAGGCCTATCTGCGGCGCGCAGGACAGCCGCCCTCATCTGTGTCAACGGGGTATAGGGCATCGGGATGTGGTCCTCTTCTCGTGCGTGATCTCGCAGGTTCAGTCGGTGGCGGGAACCGGTGTCCTGGCCACCAGGACCTTGTGGGCTTCGGCCCAGGTCCCCCGGCCGGCGATGTAGCGGCGGTACTTCATGATCTTGCGCGGCTCGTTGAGGGTCGCGGCACCGACGAGGCGAGCCCCGCGTCGGTACAGGGCCACGAACCGGTCCTCGTCGGGCCCGCCGGACGCGAACGTCACGCTGTCCGCCATCGCGGTGCCGGCGAACTGGATGCGGTGCCCGTACCAGTCGCTCCAGAAGTACGGCACCGTCTCGTGCGGCCTTCTGCGGTCGGGGAACAGCGCGTTGACCGCCGCCCGCGCTCCCTGGTCCGCCGCGTTCGTCCAGTTCTCGAGCCGCACGGTGTCGTCGAGCAGCGCGTTGGGCCAATGCACCACGTCGCCCGCCGCGTAGACGTCGGGGAGCGATGTCTCCAGATACGCATCGCAGATGATGCCGCCGTCCCTCGGGTCCAGCTGGATGCCGGACCCGCCGAGCCACGAGGTCGCCGGCGCCGCGCCTACGCCCACCACGACGACATCAGCGGTAAGGGTCTCACCGCTGGAAAGGCGGACGGCCTCGACATGCTCGTTGCCGACCATCCGCTCGACGTGAACGCCGCAGATTAGGCGGGTGCCGTTGCGGGTGTGCAGCCGAGAGAGGGATTCGCCGACCACTTCGCCGACGGCCCTGACCAGGGGCACCGGCGCAGCCTCCACGAGGGTGACCTCGGCGCCGCGGGAATGCGCCGACGACGCGATCTCCGAGCCGATGAACCCGGCACCCACCACGACGACCTTGCGCGCCGAACGTAGCGCGACCCGCAGCGCGACCGCGTCGTCCAGGGTTCTCAGTGTCCACACGCCCTCCAGAGGGCGGACGTTGGCGAGGACCCGCGGCTCCGCCCCCGTCGCGACGATCAACCTCCCATACGCCACCGGCCCCGTCGTCGTCCGAACCTGCCGGGCCGGCGGGTCGAGAGACGACGCCCGGCAGTCCAAGCGCAACTCGACACCGAGCTCGCCGGTCAGCGCCTCCTCGGTCGTGTAGTACGCCGGCTCCGGGTCAGCCGTCAAGAACTGCTTCGACAGCGGCGGCCGGTCGTACGGCAGATGCGGCTCGGCGCCGATAAGCGTGACAGGGCCCTCATACCCCGCACGCCGCGCCGACTCGACCGCCCGAAGACCAGCGAGGGACGCGCCGACCACGACGAGGCCGGGCCCTGCGACCGAACCGTTCGACATCCCCACGACTCATCCGTCCTCGGCGATCGACAGCGCCATGGCCGGGCAGGACCGGACGGCTTCCGCCACCTGCTCGTTACCGTCGAAGTCCTCGCTGTGCACCACGAGAACTCCGTCGTCCCCGACCTCGAACACGTCGGGGGCGATGGACTCGCAAATACCGATGCCGGTGCAGCGACCCCGGTCCACCACAAGTTTCATGATCCCTCTTTACAGTGACCGGTGTACTTCAGTTGGTGCGCGCCGACAGGTGCCTGATGCCGGAGCTGAACTCGCCGAACAGGAGATCGGGCTCGCCCGTCACCTGGAGTTTCGGCAGCTGGGTGAGGATCTCCCCGAACAAGGCGCGGAGCTCGGCCTTGGCGATGCCATTGCCCAGGCAGTAATGGATGCCGCCACCACCGAAACCGACGTGCGGCGTGCGCCCCCGGGAGAGGTCGAACCGGTGCGGGTCCTCGAACACAGCCTCGTCCCGGTTCCCGGAACAGTAGAAGACCGCCACCTTGTCACCCTGGCGAATCTGCTGGCCCCCCAGTTCGACATCCTGGGTCGCGGTCCGCGCGAACTGAAGGACCGGGCAGGCGTACCGGACGAACTCCTCGATCGCACCGGCGATGCGGCCGTCGAAGTCCTCCAACAGCCATGCCCGCTGTTCAGGGTTGCGGTCCAGTGCCAGAACGGTCCAGGACGTCGTCTGCTTGGTCGTGTCGTTACCGGCGATGCTGAGGAGCCGCATGATGGAGGTGATCTCCTCGTCCGACAACCGGCGCCCGTCGAACTGGGCGTTGGCTAGTGCCGTTGCGATGTCGTCCCCGGGACGAGTCCGCCGGAAGTTCACGAGATCCACTCCGATGTCCCGCAGGATGCCGAGTTGCTCCCCGGCGAACTCGGACAACGAGACTCCCTCGGGCCGGCTCTCGGGGTTGGTAAGAGCGCCGATGAATTTCTCGCCCGCGTCCGCGAAGGTCTGAGTGAGCCCCTCAGGCACGCCTATCAGGTCCGCTACGGTCAGCATCGGCAGCCTCGCCGAGAGGTCCTCGACGACGTCGAAATCGCCGGCACCGACGAGCCCTCCGACGATCTGTCGGGCGCGCTCCTCGATCTTGGCGTTGACTCTGGCCACCGCGCGCGGCGTGAACGCCGCGCTCATGATCTGCCGGTAGCGGGTGTGATCGGGCGGATCCATCTCCAGGAACGACGCGCTCTGAGTCATGGCCGGCAGCATCGGCCGGAGCGAGATGCCCCCGAGCGCGTTACTGAACAGCTCGTGGTTCAGGCCCACGAACCGAATGTCCTCGGCCTTGGTCACCGCCCAGAATCCCGCTTCCCCGTGAATCTCGGGGGGCAGCACCGGATCCTCCAGCGGCCTGTGCCAGCTGACCGGCGCCTTCCTGCGCAGCCAGGCGAACGTCTTGTCCCGCTCGCGGAAGGTCTTCCGCCAGAAAGCCTCGCTCGAGATATCCTTATCGGTCGTCAACGGATGCTCATTCGCGAACAGCTGGGTTGCCATTTGTAAACCTCCGACTCGCATGCGTTCGGGCACCAGCGATCGCGCCAAACCGCATGTCCCCAGAACATAGTCACGACACGAGGACCTGGCGCACCAGGTCAACGATGCGGGCCCAGCGCTTGCTCTGGACAGCTATTTGCCTTTACGGTGAAGTCCGTTACGTCGCCGGAGGCCCGATGACTACCTGGATGTCGGTGTATTCGTGGAGGCCCCACGGGCCGTTCTCGACGCCGATACCGCTCCATTTGTGTCCACCGAAGGGCAGGTGCTTCTGGACGCCACCCCCGTGTCTGTTGACGCAGACCTGGCCGCTGTCGATCCGGGTAGCAAGCTCCATCGCCCGGTCCCGATCCGCCGACCACACGGAGGCGGTGAGTCCGTAGTTGCCCCGGTTGGCGCGCTCGACCGCGTCGGCTTCGGCGCGGAACGGAATGATCGGGAGTACGGGGCCGAACTGTTCCTCGTCGACTACTCGGACGCCGTCGGAAACGCCGGCGAGGATGGTCGGCGGGTAGAAGTAGCCGGGCCGGTCGAGTGGGGCGCCGCCGGTGACGGCGCGCCCGCCGTGGCCGAGGGCGTCGGCGACGAGGTCCTTGACCCGTTCTAGCTGGGGCCGGTTGTTTACAGGCCCGAGTTGAGTGCCTTCGGCCATGCCGTCGCCGACGGTGACGGCCGCGGCGATCGCGCCCAACGCCTCGACCAAGTCGGCGCAAACGTCCTCGTGCGCGTAGACCCGTTTGACAGCCAGGCAGATCTGGCCATTGTTGTAGAAGGCATTCCAGAACATCTGCTGGGCTACCGTCTCGACGTCGACGTCGCCGAGGACGATCGCCGGGTCGTTGCCACCCAGTTCCAGGGTGACTCGCTTGAGATCCCCGGCCGCGGCTACGGCGACCCGCTTCCCGACGGCGGTCGACCCGGTGAAGCTCACCTTGCGCGGCACCGGATGCGACACCAGCGCGGCACCGAGCGGGTCCGGCCCGCTGACTACGTTGAGCACACCGTCGGGGAGCACACCGCGCAGGAGCCGGCCGAGAGCGAGGGTCGCGAGCGGCGTGTACGGCGACGGCTTGACGACTATCGTGTTTCCGGCTCGCAGGGCCGGCGCGATCTTCCACATGGCCAGCGAGATGGGGAAGTTCCACGGAGTGATGGCGCTGACCACCCCCAAGGGCCGCCGGAGAACTTCCTCATAGCCGTGCTCGTCGTCACGGATGATCTCGCGGGGTAGCTCGAGGTCCGCGTAGTACTGCAGCCACTCGGCGGACATCAGGATTTCGCCGCGCGCTCCGCTTAACGGCTGGCCCTGCTCCGCGGTAAGAATGGGAGCCAGCTCGTCTGCGGATGCCACGAGCACATCGGCGGCTTTCCGCAAGGCCGCCCGCCGCGCGGCCTCGTCCGTTTTCCAGTCGGCGTACGCACGGTCCGCGGCGTGGAAGACGGCGTCGAGTTGATCCGGGCTGACGGCCGGCGCTTGAGCGAACACCTGACCTGTGGCTGGATTGATCACGTCGAACGTTCCGTCGGCCGGGAAATCGCCGCCATCGACCGTGGCGGAGAACGGCCTAGCCGCAGCTACTGAACTCGTCACGATGTGCCTCTCCTTCGGGCCGTTTCGTGGCGCGGTTGGCCCGTGTCGTATTCGCTCCGGAAGTGGCTAGGACTCATATCCATCGGCCGACCCTGTCAGGGGATCCGGACCGGAAGACGTTTGACATTGCGGATCTCCGCGTTCACCGAGAACTCAGGCTCGCCGACCTCCATGTTCGGCAGTTTCGTTAGAATCTCGGAGAACAGCGCCCGCAGTTGCGCCTTGGCCACGCCGTTGCCCAAGCAATAATGGACTCCCCCGCCGCCGAAGGCGACGTGCGGGCTGCGCCCCCGGCTCAGGTCGAAGCGGTGGGGGTCCTCGAAAACAGACTCGTCCCGATTGCCTGAGCCGTAGAAGAGGACCAGCTTGTCCCCTCGGTCGACCTGGACTCCGTGAATCTCCGTGTCCTTTGTCGCGGTACGGCCGAACGTCAGGACAGGGCACGCATGCCGGACGAATTCCTCGATCGCACTGGCGATGCGGCCATCGAAATCCTGCATCAGCCGTGCCTTCTGGTCCGGGTTGCGCCACAGCGAGACCGTGCTAAGCGTGGTCGTCTGTTTCGTGGTATCATTGCCGGCAATGCTCAGCAGAACCATGATTGACTCGATCTGGTCGTCCGTGATCCTCCTACCGTCGACTTCCGCGCCTGCCAGCGCGGTCGCAACGTCATCGGCGGGATGCTTGCGCCGGTAATCGACCAGGTCCACGCCGATTTTGCGCAAGATCGCTTGCTGTTCCAGCATGAATTCGAATGGCGACTTGCCCGCTGGAACGATCTCCGGGTTAAGCGCGTTAATCCAGTTGTCCCCGGCGTGTGCGAATTCCTCGATCAGACTTTCGGGTACGCCGATCAAGTCCGCGACGGTCAACATCGGCAGCCGTGCCGCAACCCCAGTCACAAAGTCGATCTCGCCAGCTCCGACAACACCGCCGACAATCTGCGCTGCGCGCTCCGCTATCTTCGCGCTCAGCCGGCCAACTGCTTTCGGAGTGAACGCGGCACTCATCACTTGCCGGTACTGGGTATGGTTTGGCGGATCCATGACGAGAAAGTTGGGCTCCCCGCCAGAGCCAGAGAAGGAAGGTCTAGGGACAAACCCAACTCCACCCCACTCATCCGCCGAGCTGAAGATCGAGTGGTTCTGGCTGACATAGGTGATGTCTGCTGCCCGGGTAACGGCCCAGAACCCCGCCTCACCGTGCTCCTCAGCCGTCATCGCCAAGGTCTCCGCCGGCTCGTGCCAGCTCACTGGAGCATGCTCACGCAGCCAGGCGAACGTCTCGTCTCGCTTCTCGAACGACTGCGCCCAGAAGGCGGTGCTCGAGATGTCTTTGCCGGTCGTGACCGGGTGCCTCGTCGCGTGCACTGCCGACGACACTGGCGACCTCCTTTGTCTTCCGTTCCCTGAGAACCACGCCGACAGCCCAGAGTCAAGGGCCCTGCGCCGTTAGCGCGGCGCCGACCTAGTACCGAGCCTGGGCCACAAGCTACCGTCAGATCTGCAGGCCTCACCTCGCTAGTGCTAGTGGACTCGATACTCACGCTAGCAGCGAGGTAAACAGTTGTAAACCTTGAATCTCCGCCGTCGTGAGTTGCTGGCTGCGGCGAGAGTGCGGAATAGCGGGGAAGGACGACGACCCACGTTCGGCCCAGCCGCTGTCGATCGCAAGACGGTCAACGCCGGGACGTCGCGGACGACGACGAAAGCCGGGCGCCACGCAGCCGCGCACTGACCCGAGCCAGCTCTACAGCCGCCCGCTCGAGCCGCACGCGAGCCCTGCCGCGTCGACTTCGCCAAGGTGCACGCCGCGAGAACTCCGCTCGCGGCGTTGCCACAACCGGACGCCTGCGGCTGGGACGGACGTGCTTGTACATCGGGTCATTCCTTTTGGGCGTGACCGCCGCCTCGGCAAAGAACGCCGAGGTATTGGTCAGGCGGGAGGGGGCCGGGCGAGAGTGGGTCAGGCGAGAGGGCCCGCGATACTTGTCTTGCTGGCGTCACCACTGTCCTCGAATGTATTGGTGAGTCCGGGATCGGGCGTCGGTTCCGCGCGGATGGTTTGATCGGAGGACTGCGGACCGGTGTGCGTGCGCAGCGGGATTTCGGGGAGCATGATCGACAGCACGAGACCAATCACCAGGATGCAGGCTCCGAGGGCGAAGATGAAGCTGATCGCGTCAGAGAACCCGGTGATGATCGGATTCCTTAGCGTGGCCGGTAGGGATCTCAGACCGCTCGTGTCGTCCACACTGAACGCGCTGCCCGGCGGTAGGCTGACCCCCGACTTGGACAACTCGTGCGGGATGTTGGTGGCCGCTTGGGCGAAAAGGATGGACAGGAACAGTGCCGTTCCGAGCGTGCCGCCGATCTGCCGGAAGAAGGTGACCGCCGATGTCGCCACGCCCATGTCGCGAGGGTCGACCGCGTTCTGCATCGCGGTGATGACTATCTGCAAGCTCAGGCCAAGACCCGCGCCGAAGATAGCCATGTACAGGGCGCTTTCCCACAGCGGGGTATCCGCGCCCACCCCCGCGAGCAACGCCAGGCCGAGTACGAGCAGCACCGACCCCGCGATCGGGAAGATCTTGTAGTGGCCGGTGCGCGAGGCGACCTGACCCGCGAGTACCGATCCAAATGCCTGGGCGAGGGCGAGCGGCACCATGAGCAGCCCCGCCTCCGTCGGGGAGGCACCTTTGACGATCTGCAGGTACAGCGGGAACGTGAACGTTCCGCCGTACAGGCCGAGACCGAAGATGATCGAATGGGCGGAGCCGAGGCTGAACATCGACTCGCGGAACATCCGCAACGGTAGCAGTGCCTCGTCACCCATGCGTATTTCCACGCGCAAGAACGCGACGAGCCCGACCGCGCCGAGCAGATAACACCCGTAGGCACCGCCGGACTGCCAACCCCACGTACGGCCCTGTTCGGCGATGACCAACCACGGAACGAGCGCGAAAACAAGCGAAGCCGCGCCCCACCAGTCGATGCGCTGGTCACGACGGCGGTGGTCGATCTTTAGGACGCGTAGGACGACGTACAACGCCAGGATGCCGAGCGGGACGTTGATGTAGAAGATCCAGCGCCAGCCGGAGATGCCAAGAATCGTTGGCTGGCCTGCGAAGAATCCGCCGGTCACCGGGCCGAGCACCGAGGCCGTGCCGAAGACGGCCACGATGTAGCCCTGATACCGACCGCGGTCACGGGGCGGGATGAGGTCGCCGACGATGGCGAACGCGAGCGGCAACACGCCGCCGGCACCGACCCCCTGCAAAGCGCGGAACCCGGCAAGCATGTACATCGAGTTCGCCAACCCGCAGAGCACCGAGCCAACGATGAAGACCGCGATCGCAATCATGAACAGTGGCTTGCGGCCGTAGATGTCAGACAACTTGCCGTACACCGGCGTCGCGATCGTCGCGGTGACCAGGAACGCGGTCGTCACCCACGCCTGAATCGACAGACCATTGAGATCGTCGCCGATCGTCCGGATCGCAGTAGACATGACCGTCTGGTCGAGTGCGGCGAGGAATATTCCGAGCAGCAGGCCCGGCAAGACCGTCAAGATCTGCCTATGGCTCAAACCGCGGGAGACGGCGGTTTGAGCCGTTGCAGCGCCGGGGGTTGGGGATGCCATCAGGTTGTCCACGTCTCCCTTCGCTACGAGGCGGGCGAGCTGGCCGCGTCATCTAATTTCGGTGGGCATCCGGTGGTGTAGGACGCCGTGCTGAAGACGAGCCCTCGAGTCGGCGATCGACCGTGACTATCCGTTCACCTTCCAGAGTCGGAGGAACTGGTCCGCCATATCCGACGGGAACTCGGGATCGGCAAAGTCGGCGATATCGTGCACGTTCTTCTGGGTGACCAGCCACAAACTCGGCGGCCAGGTGTAGAAAGGCAGATTCTCGAACGAGCGGATCGCGACGTCAACTATCTGCCAGCCTTGCAACTGAAACGGCGCCACCAGCCACGCGAGGTTGTCACCAGCGCTGAGGTCTTTGAGCCCGTCGGCACCCGGCGAATTACCAAGAATTTTGACCGGGGGGAGTGACGCCGCCCTGATCGCCTGGCTGAGACCGCTAGCGGACTGACCAGGATTGACGATTACATACTCCGTCTTCGGACGGCGCTGCAAATAGGCCACGATGTCCTGGGCCCCCTTACCGCTCAAGACGTCGGCAAACGGCACCTGCACGACTTCGAGCGTGCAAGACGGGCACTTCTCCGCGAGGCGAGTCCGCTCCGCAGCGGTGGTGGCTGTGGCCAGGGCACCCAACTGGGGCACTTCAGTTGTGACCATCTGAATGTCTTTGGCGTCGGGCCCAGCGTCCGCTAGCGCCACGTCGACAAGGATCGACCCAAAGACCTGTCCGTCCGCGGGCCCGTTGCGCACGTAGAGCACGCCGTCCGGGGCTGGCTCCGCATCGAGATCCTCGGCACCTGCCACGCTCACAATCAACGTGCCGCTGGCGCGCGCCGCCGGGATGGCACTTCTCCACACCGCGATCGGCGTCGCGGCGACCACAACCACGTCGGCACCCGAGTTGATGGCCGTCGTCAGCGCCGACAGTGTCGTGGACGGGTCGATGGGATTGGCCTGTAAGACACTGTAGCTCCAGCCGATCTCGGCGGTCGCGGCCTTGAATCCTGCCGCCAGAGTCTGGTCATATCCTGTTCCGAGGCTGATCTGGACGAACTTCTTCCCGGCCGGCGGCGCCGACGTGAGAGCAGGCGCGTCCCCGATCGTCGCCGGCTGCTTCGTGTAAGCCGCGACAGCGGCCTCGAACGAGGCGGCGGAGTTCGTATCTGAACCCGACCCGCCTGCGGGCGGGGAACTGGAACAGCTGGTGATAGCGCCGGCTGCCAGCGCGGCGGCACCGAGCAGAATACCTAATCGTCGCATGGTAGATCTCCTATCGTTAAGGACGAAGTTGGAACGGCGAAACGCTGCCGGCAGAGGGTTAGGCGGCTTGGGGTTGGGTACGCTTTCGGTTCAGTCGCCGACTTTGGCGACCGCGTAGCCGCGCCACCGAAATCGCGGCCAGCAGAACCAGGCCGTTGAACATGTTGCTGACCCACGGCTGGTTGCCGTGGAGTTGGATTCCCTGCACGCCGGTCCCGAGCAGGTAGACGGCGATGATCGTGCCAACGACGTTCGGCCGGGACAGCACCTGGGTCGAGCCCAAGAATAGCGCCGCCACCACGGGCAGCAGGTAGCCCTGACCAGCTGTGCTGGTGGCGGATCCGACGCGGGCGATGAGCAGAACGCCCGCCAGGCCGGCGATCAGCCCGCTGAACGCGAGTGCAAGAGATTGGATTTTCGGGACGTTGATCCCAGCGAGGCGTGCGGCGTTGTAGTTGTTGCCGCTGGCGAGAACGAACCGACCGCCCGGGGTGTGCTCGAGCCAGACGTACATGCAGACCGCCAGGATCGCGAGGATGATGGCGAGGATCGGGATCGGTCCGATCGAGTCCAGTCCGATGTGTACGAAGGACGGGCTGAGATTGGCGGTGAGCGTGTTCCCCTGGCTCAGGTACTCGGTAATGCCGAGCGCCACCGACGACATGCCCAGGGTGACGATGAGACTGTCCAGTTTGATAAACGCGACGAGCAGGCCAGAGCCCAGCCCAAGCGCTCCGGCAAGCAGGATGGCGGCCAGCGCGACCACGTAGGTGTCGATGTCGGTGCGCGTGGTGGCCCAGGCCATGAAAACCGCCGAGAGGCCGGCGATGCTGCCAAAAGAAAGGTCGAGCAGCCCGGCGGCCATCGGCACGAGCATGCCGATCGCGAGCAGGCCGGTGATCGCCGAGTTGACTAAGATGACCTTGAGGTTGGTCTCGGTCAGGAACAGATCGGGTTGGGTGGCGCCGAAGAAGATGATTAGCGCGACGAGCCCGTAGATTCCGCTGAAGCGCACGAGTCCGATACGGTTCACAACCGTGTTCATCGCTGAACTGGCAGGAACAAGCGGATTCGGTGAGGGCAATTCGGGTTCGCGGATCTGCACAGGCGTTTCGGATGAGGTCATCGAGTTTCACCACCGTCGAGGTTAGGAGCCGAGCGCGATCGCGTCGATCTCGCCCGCGCTGGTAGGGGCGGTGAGCTCGGCCACGATACGGCCGCGGCGGAGCACGAGGACTCGGTCGCAGAGCTGTGCGAGTTCTTCCGAGTCGGAAGAACAGATCAGGACGGCCAGGCGGCAAGTTGCTTCACGCAGTTCCCGATACACGGAGACCCGGGACTCGACGTCGACGCCCTGGGTCGGCTCGTCGAGCACAAGAACGGTATGCTCCGTCGCCAACCATCGCCCGAGCACGACCTTCTGCTGGTTTCCCCCGCTGAGAACGATGACGGGCAGGGCGGGAATGCCAGGGCGTACCGCCATTCGGGCAATCCATGCACCGGCGGAGCGGGCCTCGGCCTCGCGACGAATGAACCCTCGCCCGGCGAAGGCCCGCAGTCCGGCGATGGTGAGGTTGTCTTTGATCGACATGAACGGTAGGAGGCCGTCGTCGATGCGGTTCGCCGGCACGCAGGCGATTCCGGAGGCGACGGCGCGGTGTGGCCGCCTGGGCGGCACGACTCGCCCGCCCGTCCGAATCTCCCCTTCGCGAGGAATGACTCCCATGATCGCGGGCACCACCTCGTCCCGCCCGGATCCGGTGATGCCCGCGATACCGACGATTTCGCCCACGCTGGCATGCAGGTCGACGCCGGCCAGCCGGCCGGTTCGCAGCCCGGTGACGGATAGTGTGGCCGCCCCCTGAGCGGCGCTTTCGCCGCGGCGGGCCGCCTCCTTCGTCACCGGTCTACCTGCCATCATCTCGACCAACTGGTCGTGCGTGCGGTCGGCGACCGCCGAGTCGTCGACCATCCGTCCGTTGCGCATGACGGACACTCGATGCGCCAGTTCGAAGACTTCGTCGAGGTGATGGGTCACGTACAGCACGGCGACGCCTCGGTCGGCGAGGCGCTGGACCGCGTCGAACAGCCGTGCGCACTCGGTGGCCGGCAGGGCGGCGGTCGGCTCGTCGAGGACCAACAGCCGGACTGACTCGTCGGTGCCGGCCAGCGCACGAACGATCGCGGTACCGGTTCGCTCGACGGGATTCAGCCGATCGATGGTCTGGCTGGGATCAAAATTGTAGCCGAGTTCTTCAAGTGATCGGCGCGCGTCTCGGCGTGCGCGTCCCCAGGCGACGGTGCCGAGCTTGGTACGGGGATATCGGAAGCCAAGAGCCATGTTGTCGACGGCGCTGAGATTGGCCGCCAGTCCGAGATCCTGATGAACGAAACGCAATCCCGCGCCGGAGCCATGAGCCTGGTGACCGCTGAGACTCAGCGGTTGGCCGCCGACGGCTACTTGCCCATCATCGGCCGCATGGAAGCCGGCAAGGATCTTTATCAGAGTCGACTTGCCGCTGCCATTGAGTCCGATCAGCGCGCGAATCTCGCCCCTGCGGATACGTAGGTCAACCCGGTTCAACACAAGGTTCGGGCCGAAGCTCTTGTGCACTCCCGCGACCGTCAGAGCGTCTTCATGTTCCACGGCGGTGTTCACGCTCTGGATGGGATCGGTCGCAATAAGTGGGACCACGTGGGTTCAGGCACTGTAACGACCATCTCGGTCCCCCCGGCACGAGGCTGTCGCGATCTTAATCATGACATCACCTCTCGGTACATAGCCGCCCGCGTCGGTCGGCCGGATCGTGCAATTGAATCCTAGAACACTATTTTAGTCAACGGCTCGATTTCGAGTTGCTGGCCGCCCAGAGGTGCTGCCTGGTATCAGCGTGTCTGACACGTTGTGGGTGGGGTGCGGCGCGGCATCGTACCCGGTGCCCGAGCCAGGCGAGGGTGCGCGGGTGTCCCGTCGCGTTCCTCGGTAACCGTCGGCTCTGTCTGATGCGCGGCGGGGGTGTCGAGCCTTTGGTCCGGGAGCCGACTAGGGATGGCCGTCCGCCGAGCACCGCCATCGAACCCAGCGGACCGGATCTCGTGTGTAGAGCGGACGGGGAGCGCGTGGTGGGCGGTACCTGCGGATTTCCGGCTCGCGGCAACGACGATGCGGGTCTACTTCGCGCGCCAGCCCGCTACCCGCCCCCGGACCACGGCGGACGCGCGCACGCCGTTCTCCCCTGCTAGGTAGGCGTTCACTCGTCGAAACGCAACCTAGCAACGCGAACGGCGGGCGCGCGCCGAGGACGACTTCTTTCGGCGATCAAGCCCACGACTAAGTCGGTAGAGCCTCGAACGCAGCCCTAATTCTCCTTGGCGAACCACGGCGGCGTCAGAGGCTGCTTCGCGGGCGCACGGAAATTTGTCTCGACCAGCCCGGCCAGCGTCTCCATGTCCCAGAAGTCGTGCGTGCTCACGACCCGGATCGGTTCCGGGATGTTGTACAGCTCGACCGAGGGTCCACGCGCGCCGACAACCCGGCCGTTGAGCCAGCCCGAGCGCTCGCTGGCCAGGTAAGTGGCGATCGGGCCGAGGTGCTCCGGCCCTGGCCCGTTGTCGGGTTCCGGGTTGCGGCCGGCTGGAATGGTCGCGACCAGCCGGGACGCTGCTCCCGGAGAGATGGCGTTGGTCGTTACCCCGTAGCGGCGCAGCGCGTTGGCACAGGAATACGTGAGACCGACGATACCCATCTTGGCTGCCGCATAGTTGGGTTGTCCCGCGCTGCCGTGCAAGCCGGAGATCGACGTGAAGTTGATGATCCGGTTGTGCGCGTTCTCGTCCCGCTGGCCGCGCCAGTGGCTTGCGGCCGGCTTGATCGTGTTGTAATGCCCCTTTAGGTGCACCGCGATGACGGCGTCCCAGTCCTCCTCCACGAGGTTGAAGATCATTTTGTCCCGCAGGATACCCGCGACGTTGACCAGGATGTCGAGACGGCCATACTCGTCGATCGCCCGCTGGATCATGGCGGCGGCGGCGGCGTGGTCCGTGATGTCGGTGTAGTCCGCGATCGCCGTTCCGCCTTCGGCGGCGATCTTGCTCACCACTTCTTCCGCTGGCGTCGTGTCGCTGCCCTTCCCGTCGCCGGTGCCGCCCAGGTCGTTCACCACAACGGCGGCGCCCTCGCGGGCGTACGTCGCGGCGATCGTCGCGCCGATGCCACGACCTGCCCCGGTCACCACCGCAACCCGGTCCTTCAGCCAGTCAGCCACGCTTCACAGCTCCTTCGATCGTCTCTGGTCGGCTCGTTCAACCGGTCTTTCGACGCCACCCGTTCGAGCAGCATCCTAGAATCCTACTCTATCAAATTGACTCCCGCGGCGACTTCGCGTCGAATCGCGCGCTGACGCCGAGGTGTTCATGGTTCTGGCGAGCGAGGCACTCAACCGGAATGCCAACGCATCGAAGAAGGCGACCGAGCGGGCCCGTGCCGCTGGCGAGACCCGTCCGGCCGCCCTATACGCGGCGGGCGCCAAGGCTTATCTCATGGATATCTGGAAGACGCGCGAGATATCGCGGGTAATGCTAGGCGATGACGGGCCGCCCGGCTATGCGAACGTGTACCGGGAGGCCGGCGTGAAGTTCATGCATGGCGCTAGGGGGCTGACGTTCGGTAACCCGCCGCTGCCCAATTTGACTGCCTGTGCTGTCACCGCACTCGTGCATGCCGGGGCGCTGCAGATCGTCGAGGCTGACGGCCGAGGTACCGCCACGAAGATCGCGGACTATTTCACCGRCCTCATCCTCCGCCTGGCTAACAGCGAGGAGTGATGCGCAGGGGACCGTCCCCACGCACCGTCTCCCGTTCGTGCCGTGCTAACGCCCAAGCGCCGCCGCACGGCTGGCGTATTTCCGTCCTCGTTGGAGCCGGCGTCCTCATGGCGCGCACTGCGACGGCTAGGGCCGCCTGTTGGCGAAGATGAAC
>NZ_MBLO01000089.1 GCF_001854805.1 Pseudofrankia coriaricola | reverse complement strand
CTAGGAGGCCGCTGAACAACGCCGGTTTTGGGGTTGACGCTCGGCTGGGTGTGTCGGCCGGGCGCCCGGCTGGGTGTGGTTTCTGGCGTTCGAGGGCGTGGGTGGGCGGCGCTGGGCGTGCCCGGGGTGGTGCGGGGCTGTGTCGAGGGCTTCCGCTGTGGTTTCCGGGGGTCAGCCCGCCGGGGTGAGGGCCCAGGTGCCGGTCGGGGTACGCGTGAGGCCGAGTGTGAGTAGCCGGGTGAGGTTGACGGTTGCCATGCGTAGGTGGAGCCACTGGTCGCCCGCGGCCTGGCCGCGGTAGCGCAGCCGGCGGTGGCGGCCGTGGCCGATGAACCAGGCGATCGAGCGTTCGACCATGGGCCGGTGCTGCCGGTAGGTCTCGCGCAGGGGCTGGTCGGTGGCCCACTGCTCGCGGGCGGCGCGCAGGACGGTGTGGTGGGGGTGCAGTTCGAGGGCGCGTCCGGTCCTGTTGGTGGTGCAGCGGGCGCGTAGCGGGCAGCCGCGACAGCCCGCGCCGAACGTGACGTGGCGTTTCGGGCTGATCTTCCTGGTCAGCCCGTTCGGGCAGGTGACCGTGCCGGTCTGCTCGTCGACGGTGAAGTCGTCGAGGGTGAACCCGCCTTCCACCGCGGGGCGCAGCCCGACCGGCCTGCTGACCAGGGTGTGCCCGGCCTGGGCCAGGTCGGCCCGGGCCTGTCCGGTTCCGTAGGCCGAGTCGCCGAGGATCTCCAGGTCGGTGGCCGGTTCGTCGGCGAGCAGGCCGACGGCGACGGCGGCTTCCTGGTTGTCCTCGCCGGTTGCCTTCGTGAGCTTCCCGTCGGTGAACAGGCCGGTGTCCGGCTCGACGACGACGTGGCCCTTGTAGCCGTCCTGGCGGTGGCTGACGGTCTTGTGGACGTGCCGCGCCTGCGGGTCGACGGTGGAGATCACCCGGTCCGGGGCGACCTTCCGCGCGATCCGCCACCGCCCGTCGGTCCCGTCGGAGCCCTCGGCCGGCTCGACGTCCTGCCCGGCGACCAGCGCGAGCAGGCCCAACGCCCCGGTGGCCGTCTCGTCGAGGTCCCGCGCCTCGGCGAACGCGGCCAGCACGGCGCGCGCGTCGCTGACCAGCGCCGAGACCAGGCCATCGCGGGCCGCCGGGTCCTCCCAGTCGATCCGCGGCTTGCCCGCCTGCGCGTAGTCATGCGCCGTGCACCGCTCGGCGACGACCTCGCCGGCACCGGGGACCTGCCGGACGGCCCGGCGGATCGCCCCGACCAGCTGGGTGACCGTGTCCTGGGTCGCGACCGCGTCATCCAACACCATCGAGTCCACCGCCCGGCGGGTCTTCCCCGCCAGCACCCCGGTCTCGGCGACGATGCCCCGCACCGCCTCGAAGATCCGGTTCGGCCGATCCGACCGCGCCAGCCGCCCCCGCCAGTACGTCAACACCGTCGGGTGATAGCCCTCATGATCCAACGGCAGCCCGCAGGCGACCTTCCACCGCAGGTCACACCGCAGCGCCTCCATCGCCTCCCGATCGGAGAACGCGTGCAGGCTCTGCAACACCAGCACCGACGCGGCCACCTCACCCGGCACCGACGGCCGGCCCGTCACCGACGGGAACAGATCCACGAACAGACCCTCGTCGAACATCACCCGACGGTGCTCCGCCAGCAGCCGGTACATACTGCCCGCCACCACCAGATGCCCGACCAGCGCATCGGCGTCCAGCAACTCCCGGTCCGACCGGCTCCTCCCCAACACCAACCAATGATCCCAAACATCATGATCAGCGCCGGGGAGGCGCGCCGACGTTATTCAGCGGTCTCCTAGGCCCACCGGTTCTGGCCCTGGCTAGGTGGATTCACGGCCACGCGACGTGCCAGCCGCATCGCGTGGCCGGGGCTGACGGCTCATGCCTGGACGGTGGCGTGCATCTCCCAGACGAGGATCTCGCTGGGCTCCGTGGCGGTGACCGCGTGGCCGCCGGTGGCGGTGAAGCGGGCCGCGTCGCCGGTGGCCAGCGCGCCCTCGCCCTCCAGCGTCACCGCGCCGCGGGGCACGAACAGGTGCAGGAACGGCGCGTCGGGCAGGGTCACCGACCGGCCGGGCTCCAGGCGTGCGGCGTGCAGCGCGGCGTACCGGTTGCTGATCCGGATGGCGGCGGCGTCCTTGTCCCGCTCCATGCCGGAGGCCACCGGCACCAGCCCGCCGGCTAGCAGCTCACCGTCGATCTCCAGCTGCTCGTAGCCCGGCTCGATCCCCGCGGTGTCCGGGACCACCCACATCTGGACGAAGTGCACCGGGTTGGTGTGCTCGCCCCCGCCGGTCAGGCGCCAGGAGTCGTTCTTCTCCGAATGCAGGATCCCGGCGCCGGCGCTCATCCGCTGGGCCAGGCCCGGGTAGATGACGCCCGAGTGTCCCGTCGAGTCCTGGTGGACGAGGGCGCCGTCCATCACCCAGGTGACGATCTCCATGTCCCGGTGGGGATGGGTCTCGAAGCCGGTGCCCGGGTCGACGACATCGTCGTTGTTCACCAGCAGCAGGCCGTGGTGGGTGTTGTCCGGCGCGTAGTTGTGGCCGAAGGAGAAGGAGTGCTTCGAGTCGAGCCACGACATCTTGGTCGCGTACCGGTCCTGTGCGCGCCGGATGTCGACACTCGCCTCGCGGGTCGCGGTCACAGCGGCCATGGTGGCCTGTCCTCTCTCGGCCCGGTCTCCCGGCCTGTTCCCCGGTCCGGCCGGCCCAGATAGTTGCTTGTGCAACTATAAGCGTCGGCCCCGGCCGGTCATTCCCGTGGGCCCCTGGCCTGCGACGGCGACCTGGTGCCGCCCCCGGCGGTGTTCGCCGCCCTCGGCATGGAAGATCGCCAGGACGGTATCCGGGTCAGGACACCGAGACCTCGCCCGTTCGGATCCAAGTACAGAACCGCTGATCAAGATCACGGCCGGCGATGCCGCTGGGCCAGCCTCGGCCGAAGCGGCACTAGACTTTCCTGGCGTCCGGATCTCCCCGCGCCAGCCCGGGCAACGGCCACCGGGCTGGCGGCCGGGCAACGGCACCGGCCGGGCGGGCGAGCCGGCTTGACGGACCGGACCGACAGGGGCGGCGCGTGCGGGAGCGGTTGCGGAAGATCGCGGCGGAGACGATCAAGATCGTCGACGCTAACGGGAAACATGGTGACCGTTGATCAGGGCGGTGCGCCGGCCCGGCCGCGAGGACTGTCCGGCATCACACCGGCGGCGGCGGGCCGTGCGGGTGCGCGGCCAGCGGCCCGCTGAGCCTGGTGGTGCCGAAGGCGGGCGCGATGGGATCGGGGCGCGGGTGATCGGGGAGGACGACCGGCGCCGCCAGGACCGTGTCGTCGTGGCCGGGGCCGTCGCCGACCAGGACCGGCCAGGCGCGTTCGTTGTGGCAGCACGCCGCGTAGGTCACGGCCCACCAGGGCGGGTCGGTCAACGAGAGGAACCGCCAGCCCGGCGCGCAGAACACCAGGTGCGCGGCGATCAGCGACTGGCGCAGCGCCTCGTCCCGCGCGGCGGCGCGGTCGGTCACGCCGGGCGCCGCGAGGCCGTCCGCCGCCGTGCCCGGTGACCACCGCGAGGTGTTCCGGAGCTCGGCGGACAGGCGGGCCGCCCGGAACGGGCCTGGCAGCCACCGGGCGGACAGGCGCAGCTCGGCGTCGAGCCGGTGCCAGGCGCGGACCACCCGTCTCGGCGCGCCGGGCGCCTCGCGGGCTGAGAGCGGCGCGGACGCGGCAGCCGGGGCGCCGGCGCGCCACGGCCCACCGGGCGCCGGCGCCTCTGATGGGGCCGTGACGGGCTGGACCTCCCGGCCCGCCGGCGCCACCACCGGGATCGTCCACAGCGCCGGGTCGGGGTCCGGGTCCCCGGACCCGACCAGCAGGTCGGCCAGCGGGATGAGCGCGTCCTCCTCGCACGCCACCGCCTCCTGCGAGGCGCATGGCCCGCCGTGCGGGGCGCGGACGGTGCCCACCGGGGAGAGGGCACCGTGTCGGCCCACCCACTCCGACCGGTCGACCAGCCGCAGGAACCGTACCCGTACCCGCAGGACACCCAGGTCGGCCTGATGGCCCGGATCCGTGACCAGGCCGGCACCGCCACCGGGCTCGTGCTCCAGCAGGCACTCCGCGTGGCAGGAGGAGTGCTCACCGGCGCCGGCGGCGAATGCGGGCGGGACCAGGGCGCCGAAGGGGCCGCACGCCTGGTGCGCCGTCACACCCGAGAGGTACGGGTAGAGCTGGTGGCCCCGGTAGAGCACGGCGTCGGCCACCGCGCGGGCCGTCTCGACGCCGGTCCGCGCGTTCATGACCCCACCCTCCGTCGGTCCGTCGCCACGTCTGGGTCCTGGGCGGCCGACGTCGCCGCCGCGCCGTCGGCCGCGCGGCCCGGTCGGTCGCTCGCGCGGGCGGTGCCGGCCGTCGGGCCCGGTGAATCGGCGATCACCTGTTCGGCGGGGCTCGGCCCCGTCGTGGCACCGGCGGCGGCGAGCAGGGCGAGGATCGCGTCGTCCCAGGTGGGGAGGGCGTTCGTCATCTTGTAGCGGGCGACGGCGTCGACGGTGCCACGACGCAGCCGCATCCAGGCCTCGCCGGGGAAGTAGGCGTCCATCAGCTGCCGCCAGACCGCCACCGGCAGCCGGTAGTGCGCCTCGAGGTGCCAGGGCACGGGCTCGACCCTCGGCCCCGCCAGCGTCGAGCGGAACACGGTGCCGCTGAACAGCAGCGACAGCGGGATCACCCCGTCCCGCAGCGTGTGGAAGTACTTCCCGGCGGCGACCTCCAGGTCATAGCTCACCGGTATGTGCAGCTCGGCCCCGACACTGCCGACGAACGAGCCGACCATGGCCGACACCGTTGCGACCGGGAACGAGCGCATCGAGTGCGACCATCGCGGCAGCCCACCGAAGACGGCCCACAGCTGCTCCCGCTCGTCGTCGCGGTAGCCACGCCCCGACGGCTCGACCCGGACCTGGCAGCGCAGCGCGATCGCCTGGATCGAGGCCCCGGTCGTCTCGGCGATCCGCAGCCTGGCCACCAGGGTCGGGCTCGCCCCACAGGGCATCGGCGCGATGTCCAAACAGTTGAACGCGAACTCGGCCACTCCCGTCACCCCTACCGGGTGATGCCCGGCCTGGCCGCCGATAACGTGCCGGTCGCGACTGGCACCCGGCGGCCGCCCCGCGCGGGCTCAACCGGTGGCGGGCTCAGCCGGTGGGCTCTCCCGGAGTGGTGACCTCCTGGGCGGCGGTGAGTGGTTTGCGCAGGACGGTGAAGGCGAGGTCGTCGCGGCGGGGGAGGCCGAAGCGCTCGTCGCCGTATGGGAACGGCTTCGTGTCGCCGGTCGGCTGGTAGCCGCGGCGGACGTACCAGGCGATCAGCTCGGCGCGCTGGGAGATCACGTACATCTCCATCCGGTCGGCGCCCCAGACCTCGCGGGCGCGCCGCTCCGCCTCGGCGAGCACCGCCGAGCCGAGCCCCCCGGCCTGCCTGGTCGGGCGTACCGCGAACATGCCGAAGTAGCCGGTCGCGCCATGCCGTTCCAGCTGGCAGCAGGCGATGATCCGCCGGCCGGACACCGCCCCGGCGCGAGTGCCGCCTTCGCCACCCTCGCCGTCCGCGACGCCATGGACGCCCTCGGTGTCATCCGGGACCCTGCCTGCTGCCTCCTCCGCCACCAGGATCATCCCGTCGGTGCCGGCCACGATCTCGATGATCGCCTGGGCGTCCGTGCGCTGGCCGCCGAGCAGGTCCGCCTCGGTCGTCCACCCCGCCCGGCTCGGCTCCCCCCGGTAGGCCGACGTGATAAGCGCCAGCAGCTCCGGCACGTCAGCTAGCGTCGCCGCCCGGAACCGCACGTCAGCCCACCCCGCCGCTCCGTTCGTCCGCACATCCTCATCCTCGCAGTGTCCGCCGGCTCTCCGACGGGGCCCAGGGCCGGCCGGGGGCGGCCGGTCGCGGCCCGCGGGCGACGGCCCTCAGGAGGAGGCGGCAAGCTCGGCGGCCAGGGGCGGGAGGATGTCACTGAGGGGGGCGTCGACGAGGAGAGCGGCGCGGGTGTCGGCGCGGGTGGGGCCCTGGTTGACGATGGCGACCGGAATGCCCAGCTGGCCGGCGCGCAGCACGAAACGATAGCCAGACATCACGGTCAGCGATGATCCGAGTACCAGCAGGAGCCGGGAGCGCTCGACGACATCCATCGCGGCCGTCACCCGGTCGCGCGGGACCGTCGCGCCGAAGAAGACGACATCGGGCTCCAGTCTGCCGGCGCCGCACCGCCGGCAGCCGACCATGACAAACCTGGCGATCTCGGCCTCGGCGAGCGCGGCGTCGCCGTCCGGGTTGACCCGCCCGGCCGGCGTGAGCGCCGCACCGGGCGTGCCGGCGCCCTCCGCGCCCTCCGCGGACGGGCCGCTCCGGCTGTCCTGCCCGTCGGCCGGGCCGGGCTCCTCGGCGCCGGACACGCCGGCGTCGACGGCCTTGGGGCGGAAGTCGGGGTTGGCGGCGGCGAGACGCGCCTCGAGCTCGGCGCGCGGGCTGACGTCACCGCAGTCGGAGCAGAGCACCCGGGCGAGGCTGCCGTGCAGCTCGATGACCGAGCGTGCGCCGCCGGCCTGGTGCAGACCGTCGACGTTCTGGGTGACGAGGCCTGCGAGCAGGCCAGCCTCTTCGAGCACCGCGACCGCGGTGTGCCCGGAGTTGGGGCGCGCCTCGACGATGTGCCGCCAGCCGGCGTGGCCGCGGGCCCAGTACCGCCGCCGGGCCGCCGGGTCACCGGTGAACTGCTGGTAGGTCATCGGGGTGTGGTTGCGCCGCAGCGCGCCGCTCGGGCCGCGATAGTCCGGGATCCCGGACTCGGTCGACATGCCGGCGCCCGTCAGCACGGCGAGGCCGCGGCCACCTCCGTCGCTGGCACCGCGGGCGTCACCTGCACCGCGGGCGGCTGAGATGGCGTCCCGGAGCGCCGCCACTCCGGCCGCCGCGTCCCTGACCACCGGCAGGCCCGGCGGCCGCGGGCCGAGAACCGCGGTGCGCGCGAACGGTTTGACTCGGTAGGCCAGTGGGGCCGCGCTCACGGCCAGCCCTTCGGTTGCCATGGTCCTATGGTGCAGGCACGACGCACAGCCGCACCCGGCCGGCGGCTTGTGGCGCTGACATCAGGCCGCCGGCGGCCGGGTCCGCCTGGTCTCATGCCGATCTGGTCTCGTGCGCGGCGGTGCCGATGCAGGGCGAGGCCCCGGCGCCCGCCGGCCACGTGACGGCCGAGCCCTGGGCGCCCGGCTGGGCGCCATGGCCGAGGATCATGCGCACGTCCAGCGGCAGGCCGCGTCGTGGATCCCCGTGCGTGGAACCGCCCGCGTGAGACCTACCTCATAGCAGGGCGCCGGTACCGCCCGCGCCCCGTGCGGCGCGCCTGCCCCTCGTCTTCCATTGCGCGCCCGGCGGGCGTGCCGTGGGCGCCCGCCGCGCGGAGACGCCGGCGGGCCAGGGTTGCGTCACCGGCTGGTCGAACTCCTCGCATACGGTTGGCGATGTACGCGCAGAGTGCCGGTCGCTCCGCCGCGCCGCGGCCATGCGTCCGACTGAGCGAGGGGGAAGCGAAGCATGGAGCAGCGGGTCGGCGCCGACCCGGCTACGCCCGGCCCGGCCGATGCCGATGCCGACGCCGACGCCCCCGCGCGCACCCCGGCCGGTACCGCCGCGGACGGCGGCGGCGCATCCGCCACGGCCGCCGGCAACGGCAGGACGGTGGTTCCCCCCGTGACCGACGGCCCCGATGGCCCTGACGGCGCGGGGGACGTCTCGGTCGCGCCGGCCGCATTGGCCGCGCCGGCCCCGCTCGGCGCGGAGGGCGAGCCCGACGGCGTCGGGGCCGACGACGGATCGACGAGCGGCGTCCTCGTGTTCTCCTCGGGCGGGCTGACCGCCGCGGAGGTCGCGAGCCGGGTCGCCGCCGGCCAGGTCAACGACGTGCCGACCAGGACGAGCCGAACCGTCCGCGAGATCCTCGCCGCGAACGTGTTCACCCGGATCAATCTGATCATCGGCGTGCTGTTCGCGCTGATCTGCGTCGTCGGGCCGATCCAGGACGGCCTGTTCGCCGGGGTGATCCTCGCGAACTCGGTGATCGGCATCATCCAGGAGCTGCGCGCCAAACGGACCCTCGACCGGCTCGCCGTCATCGGCGAGGCCCGCCCCGTGGTCCGCCGCGACGGCCAGGCCCGAGAGCTTCCTCCCGGCGAGATCGTCCTCGGCGACGTGATCGAGGTCGGGCCTGGCGACAAGGTCGTCGTCGACGGCACGGTGGCCGAGGCCGACGGCCTGGAGGTCGACGAGTCGCTGCTCACCGGCGAGGCCGACCCGGTCCACAAGCGCCCCGGCGACCCGGTGATGTCCGGAAGCTTCGTGGTCGCCGGCTCCGGCGCGTTCGTCGCGGCGAAGGTCGGTGCCGAGGCCTACGCCGCGCAGCTCGCCGCCGAGGCCAGCCGGTTCACGCTGGTGAACTCCGAGCTGCGCAACGGCATCGACAGGATCCTGCGGATCGTCACCTACCTGATCATCCCGGCCGGGATCGCGCTGGTCATCAGCCAGCTCACGATCGACGACAACGACCTGGCCGAGGCGATCCGGCGGATGGTGGCGGGCCTGGTCAGTATGGTGCCGGAAGGGCTGGTGCTGCTGACGTCGCTGGCGTTCGCGGCCGGTGTCGTGCGGCTCGGGACGCGCAACTGCCTGGTGCAGGAGCTGCCCGCGATCGAGGGGCTCGCCCGGGTCAGCGTCGTCTGCCTGGACAAGACCGGCACCCTGACCGAGCCGGCGATGGACGTCCTCGAGGTCCGCCGCCTGGGGGCGTTCGCCGCGGGCACATCCGGGGACGGCGATGGCGAGGCCGGCGCGGGCCGGCGGGTGCCCGCGGTGCTTGGCGCGCTCGGCGCGGCCGACCGGCGGCCGAACGCGAGCCTGCAGGCCATCATCGACGCCTACCCGGCACCCGAAGGCTGGCGGCCGGTGGACGCCGCGCCGTTCTCGTCGGCCCGCAAGTGGTCCGGGGCGAGCTTCGTCGAGCCGGACGGCACGGAGTCGACCTGGCTGCTCGGCGCGCCCGACGTGCTGCTCGGGCCCGGCCACCCGGCGCTGGCGGACGCCGACGCGTTCGGCGAGCGCGGCCTGCGGGTACTGCTGCTCGCCCGCTCCGACCGTTCGCTCGTGGACGCGCTCGCGGGCGGCGCCGGCGGTCTCGCCGGCGCGGTGGAGCCAGCGGCGCTGGTCGTCATCGCCCAGCGGCTGCGCGCCGACGCGCCGGACACGCTGCGTTACTTCGCGGAGCAGAACGTCGCCACCAAGGTCATCTCCGGGGACAACGCGCTGTCGGTCGGCGCGGTGGCCCGCGAGCTCGGCCTGCCCGGCGCGGAGGACCCCGTCGACGCCCGCACTCTGCCTGAGGACCGGGCAGAGCTCGGCTCCGAGCTCGAGACGCACACCATCTTCGGCCGGGTCACCCCGCACCAGAAACGCGAGATGGTCGGCGCGTTGCAGGCCCGAGGCCACACGGTCGCGATGACCGGCGACGGCGTCAACGACGTCCTCGCCCTCAAGGACGCGGACATCGGCGTCGCGATGGGCTCCGGCAGCCCCGCGACCCGCGCCGTAGCCCAGATCGTTCTGCTCGACAACAGCTTCGCGGCGCTTCCGTCCGTCGTCGCCGAAGGCCGCCGCGTCATCGGCAACATCGAGCGGGTCGCGAACATCTTCCTGGACAAGACGGTCTACTCGGTGCTGCTCGCGATCGTCGTCGTCGCGGCCCAGGTTCCGTACCCGTTCCTGCCTCGGCACCTGACGCTGATCAGCTCGCTGACGATCGGCATCCCTTCGTTCTTCCTGGCGCTTGCGCCGAACCACGAGCGGGCCCGGCCGGGCTTCGTCTCCCGGGTGCTGCGCTTCGCCATCCCCGTCGGCGTGCTGTCGGGCCTGGCGACGGTCGCGACGTACTTCCTGGCGCGCGAGGTCTTCTATGACCACGACCTGCGGGCCGAGACCTCCCTGTCGACGTTCACGCTGTTCCTGGTCTCGATCTGGGCGCTCGCCATGATCGCCCGGCCCTACACCTGGTGGCGGGTCCTGCTGGTCGCCGCCATGGGCGTGCTGTTCGGCGTGGTGCTGGTCGTCCCCTATCTGCAGGACTTCTTCCAGCTCTCCCTGGTCGGGACCACCGGCCCGCTCATTGCCCTCGGCATCTCCGCGGCGACGGCCGTCCTCATGGAGATCGTCTGGTTCTTCTTCCGCCCCCCGCACGGCTCGGGCCCGACAGCCGAAGCCGGTGCCGAGGCCGTCCCGTCCGTCGGATCCCGGCAAATCCCGGCAAACCCCGTCTCCGTCGACCACTGAGCCGCCCGGCTCCCGCCGGCCCGCCGGTCCCGTCCGCCGCGCTGGCCGCCGGGCGGGTACCGCTGGCGAGCCTCCGCGACCTGCGCGGCCGAGGGCGTGCGCCGGGTCGCGGGGGGTCGGATAGGATCGCGTTCTACGGCATGTAGTAGAGGTGGGCGGGCGGATGGTCAGGGTCATTGCGGTGGCGGTGGCGGTCACGGCGCTGCTGCTCGCGGCCTGGGTGTTCTTCCTCGCCTGGCAGAGCCGCCAGATCGGGCGTGCGGTGATCGCCGGGGCCGGGGCCGTCGAGGCGCTGATCCTCGCGCAGGTGATCGGCGCGATCGTGCTGGTCGCCCGGGGCGAACGCGCGGACGAGCCGCTGACGTTCGTGCTCTACTTGATCGCGTCCGTCGTGGCGCTGCCCCTCGGGGCATGGTGGGCCGTGGGGGAGCGCTCCCGGTCCGGGACGGCGGTGCTCGGGGTCGCGGCGCTGGTGGTCGCGGTCATGCTACAGCGCCTGCAGCAGACCTGGTCCTGACGGGGACCGACGGGCGCCCGGACCAGGCCCTGGGGCGCGGGAGGCTTCGCCGGTGCCGGGCGTCCTTCGGCCGGAGACCCGGGTGGGTCAGACAGGTATGGCGGGAGGACAGGATGACCACCGAGACGGCGGCGGAGGCGGCCACGGCGGGCGGTACGCCCCCGGAGGGCACCCCGGGGACGCGGCGGACGGCGAGCGGGCCGGGCCGGCTGCTGGTCGCCGTGTACGCGGTGTTCGCGGTCGCGGCGACGTCACGGGCGCTCGTGCAGATCATCACGAAGTTCCACGAGGCACCGGTCGCCTACCTGCTGTCCGCGCTCGCGGGCGTCGTGTACATCCTGGCGACGATCGGGCTCACCCGTTCCTCGGCCGCTGGCCGGCGGCTGGCGACCGCCGCCTGCGCCGCCGAGCTCGTCGGGGTGCTGACCGTCGGCACACTGAGCGTCGTCGACCGCGACCTGTTCCCAGACGAGGCGGTCTGGTCGGTCTACGGCCAGGGTTACTTCTTTCTGCCGGTCGTGCTGCCTGCGCTCGGCCTGTGGTGGCTACGGCGGTCACGTGGCGGACGCTTCGCGCCCGCCACCGTGCACCGCCTGGTCGGGCGCGGGGCGCCCTCCCCACGTGGTCCCGAGTAGAGGCATATGGCGGTGGCTGACCTGGTGCGGGGCCGAGGACGTGGCGGGTTTGGCGCAGCGCTGATGCGCCGTCACCAGCGGCGGCCGGGTTGCGTGGACGGCTCACCAGCACGGTCCACCGAAGATCGATGCTTGACAGCCAAGCGCATGGGATTCCGTCGGCCGGGGTTCGTACGGGTGCACGGGCGGCTGTGGCACCGTCACGTCGTGCCACGCGCGCAGGTGATGTCGAAGGGGTCGCGATGCGGTTCGTGGGGTTCCGGGAGGGGGGCAGGGCGGTCGTCGGCGTCCTGACCCAACCTGGCGGCGGCGCGCCAGGGGCGGCGACGCCCGCGGCGGCCGTGCCGGCGGTGATCGGGCTCGCGCCGGTCGAGGAGTTCTACGCCGATCTGTCCCGCTGGCGTGACCGGGCCGCCGAGGCGCTGGCGCTGCCGGGGACCGCGGCACGGCCCGTCCCCGAGCTGACGCTGGTCCCGCCGATCCCACCGGCGGCGCGGGTGCTGTGCGTCGGGCTGAACTACCGGGCGCACGCGGCCGAGACCGGCCTCCCGCTGCCGAAGTACCCCGCCATCTTCGGCCGGTGGACGGTGTCGCTCACCGTCGACGGGACGCCGGCGCCGGTGCCGGCGGGGGAGCGCGGGCTGGACTGGGAGGGGGAGCTGGGCGTCGTCGTCGGCGCGACGCTCGCCGACGCCGACGAGGCGACGGCGCTCGCTGGCGTGCTCGGCTACGCCGCGTTCAACGACCTGTCCGCCCGCCGGGCCCAGGGGCGCTCGCCGCAGTGGACCCTGGGCAAGAACTCCGACCACAGCGGGCCCCTCGGCCCGGTCGTCACCGCCGACGAGGTCGGCGACCCGGCCGACGGGCTACGCGTCGTCACGCGGGTGCGCAGCCGCGCGGACGACGGCTCCCCGGTCGAGGAGGTCGTCCAGGACGGCGACACCAGCGACATGATCTTCAGCATCGGCCAGGTGCTGTCCTTCATCAGCCAGACGATGACCCTGCATCCCGGCGACCTGCTGGTCACCGGCACCCCCGCCGGCGTCGGCTACATCCGCAGGCCGGCCCGCTACCTGGTGCCCGGCGACTGGGTGGAGGTCGAGATCGAGCGGGTCGGCCGGGTCGCCACCCCGATCGTCGACGCCACCGGTCGCGGCTGACCGCCGTGCCGGCGTATCCCGGCTGACCGGTTCGGCTGGTTTCCGCGGGCGGCCGGTCACCGCGATCCCATTCGCCCGCCGCCCGGCCGCCCCCGGTTTCCACGAGCGTGGCGCGTGACTGTGACCGCGGCCGGGGTACTTGATGACCCGAAGTCCGGGCGGCAACGACCTGTCTGATGGCGCCGGCCGGCATGGCGGACGGCCATGAGGGCCGGGCACTTGTTCCCGAGAAAGCTGTCAAGCACCAGCGCCAGCCGATTCCATGACGGCTTCCCGGCTGCCTCCACCGTTTTTTGTCGGCTCATTTTCTTCGGCGGATGAGGTGGGATGGTGGATATCTTCCCCAGCTCTCGCGCCGCTCGCCCCGGTGTGGGCGGAACCGGCCGCAAATCCGGCTAAAAGGCGTACGTGGCGAAACGACGGGACGCTCCCTGATCCTTTTTTCGGCTCGACGAAATCTAGCTACGCTGCGTCACGCAGTCATTCCGACGTCGCATTCCGCGGCTGGCCGAAGATCGCGCGAGAGACATCCCGCGTGGCTGGAGGCCGCCAGGTGATTTGGGGGAACGGTCAGATGAAGAAGTCGATTGGTCGACGCGCGGCCACCATTGCCGTGACCGGGGCTGTCGCTGTGGTTCTTGGTTTCGGTCCGGGAGTCGCTGCCGCGCAGGCCTGCGACTGGGGCTGGGGCGACAAGAAGGACGGCGGCTGGGACAGGGGCAAGGACGGTTGGGGCAATGACCGCAAGGACGGTTGGGGCAAGGACCGCAAGGACGGTTGGGGCAAGGACCGCAAGGACGGTTGGGGCAATGACCGCAAGGACGGCTGGGGCTGGTAGTCGCCCGCTGTCCGGCCAACCGGCCGGCTCCTGCCGTGGCCGTGCGGATCAGCTGATGCTCCGGCGGTCCTGATGGGCTGGGGCGGCGCTCCCTGTCGGGGCGCCGCCCCTCTTTCGCGTGTCGCTTCCTTCCCATCCCGCGCGGCGATCCCCGGTGCCTCCCCACACGCCCGTCGACACCCGCTCGGACCCGTCCTCCCCGACCCGGCTACCGCGAGCGGTCGGTGGCCGGCGGCCAGTGGCGGGAACGGCTGCCCGGCGACGGACGGTGAGCGCGGGCGGCGGGCCGGGGCGCCACACAGCGGGCCGGCCGCGGACCACACGGGCGCCGCAAGCCTCCCACCGGCTGCCGCCCCCTGGCAATAACGTACCGTATTCAGACGGACTCCTACTGTAGTTATCGGGCGTACAACTATATCGGTATTCGATTACTGAAAGTGGCCGAAATATGGTGAGACTGTAATTGCTGTGGTCACGGTCAGCTCGGAAAGGGAGTGCGCTACGTGAGTTCGGGTGATTCGTCCGACGACTACGGCGTACGGCTGCTGAATCCCGACGGGTCAGCATGTGAGCATGTGGATTTCCTCGCGCTGCTCGGCGTCGAGGGGCTGAAAGGCTGCTACGGGGCGATGCTGCGGGCGCGGCACCTCGACGAGGCGGCGACCGCGCTGCAGCGCCAGGGCGAGCTCGTGCTGTGGATCCCGCTGCGCGGCCAGGAGGCGGCCCAGATCGGCTCCGTGCGCGCGGCCTCGCCCGCGGACTTCATCTTCCCGAGCTACCGGGAGCACGCCGTCGCCTGGGACCGGGGCCTGCCCGCGGTCGAGGTGCTGCGGCTGCTGCGCGGGATCACCCACGGCGGCTGGGACCCGGCCGCCCACAACCTGGCCAACTACGCCCTCGTGCTCGCCTCGCAGACGCTGCACGCCGTCGGCTACGCCCTCGGCCTCCAGCTCGACGCCCAGCTTGGCCCCCGGCTCGACGCCCAGGCCGGCGTGCCGGGCGGGCAGGAGCCGGCGGCGGTGCTCGTGTACCTCGGCGACGGCGCGATGAGCCAGGGCGACGCCAACGAGGCGTTCGTCTGGGCCGCGAGCTTCAACGCCCCGGTGGTCTTCTTCTGCCAGAACAACCAGTGGGCGATCTCCACCCCGGCGGCGCGCCAGTCGCGGGTGCCGCTGGCTGCCCGGGCCGCCGGGTTCGGGTTCCCGGGCGTGCGGGTCGACGGCAACGACGTCGTCGCCGTGCATTCGGTCACGTCGTCGGCGCTTGCGCGGGCCCGCGTGGGCGAGGGTCCCACACTGATCGAGGCCTACACCTACCGGATGGGACCGCACACCACCTCCGACGACCCGACTCGCTACCAGCCGGCCGGCGAGGTCGACCACTGGCGGGCGCTCGACCCGATCGACCGGGTCGAACGGGCGCTGGCCCCCGTCTGCGACGCCGCCTGGTTCGGCGAACAGCGGGCCGAGGCCGAGGCGGCGGCCGCCCGGCTGCGGACCGAGACGCTCGCGCTGCCGGACCCGCCGCCGGACGCGTTCTTCGACGAGGTGCTGGTGACCGAGACGGAGGAGGCCCGCGCCCAGCGCGCCAGCTTCCGCGAGTACCGGGAGTCGTTCCAGGTATGACCACCACGCGTATGCCGCGACCAGGCACGCTCCTGGTTCCCGAGGCCAGGTCCGCCGCCGAGCCGGCGCCGGTGTCCGTCCCACTGGCCAGGGCGCTCGGCGCCGGGCTGCGGGACGCGATGGCGGCCGACCCGAAGGTGGTTCTGCTGGGGGAGGACGTCGGGCGGCTCGGTGGCGTCTTCCGGGTGACCGAAGGGCTGCAGGAGGAGTTCGGCGAGGCGCGGGTGATCGACAGCCCGCTCTCGGAGAGCGGCATCGTCGGCGCCGCGATCGGGCTCGCGATGCGCGGCTACCGGCCCGTCTGCGAGATCCAGTTCGACGGCTTCGTCTACCCCGCGTTCGACCAGATCGTCACCCAGCTCTCCCGGCTGCACCAGCGCTCCGCCGGCCACCTGCGGATGGCGGTGACGATCAGGATCCCCTACGGCGGCGGGATCCACGCCGTCGAGCACCACAGCGAGTCCCCGGAGGCGTACTTCGCGCACACCCCGGGGCTGCGGCTGCTGACCCCGTCGACGTCCGCCGACGCCTACCTGCTGCTGCGCCAGGCGATCGCCTGTGACGACCCGGTGATCTTCTTCGAGCCGAAGCGGCGCTACTGGGAGCGCGGCCCGCTGACCGTCCCCGAGGACCCGCCGCCGTTGATGGAACGCGCCCGGGTGGCCCGGCCCGGCACCGACATCACGCTTATCGCCTACGGGCCGACGGTGCGCACCTGCCTGGACGCGGCGAGCGCCGCCGCGGCCGACGGCCGCTCGGTCGAGGTCGTCGACCTGCGCTCGCTCGCCCCGCTGGACTGGGCGACGCTGACCGGCTCGGTGCGCCGCACCGGCCGGGCGGTCGTCGTGCACGAGGCGGTGGTGACGGCGGGGCTCGGAGCCGAGATCGCGGCGCGGCTGACCGAGGAGTGCTTCTACCACCTGGAAGCACCGGTCGGCCGGGTTGGCGGGTACCACGCCCCCTACCCGCCGGCGCGCCTCGAGCACGAGTACCTGCCCGACCTCGACCGGGTGCTTGACGCGGTGGACCGGGCCTTCAGGTACTGACCGCGCGGAGGGCGCCCCGGGGCCACGTCCGAGACAGCCCTGCCCGCCCGCCGAACGCCGACAAGGCGACCCAGATACTGACCGCCAGCCGAGGCCGACCCACAGGGCTCGGGCCACACCACAGACAGATGCCAGGCGGGCGTGGGGCGTCTGTCGCCGGGCGCCTCCAGGCGCCCGGCGCACGCGACCGCCCGACCGGTGGAAAGAGGCCAGATGTACGACCAGTTCCACCTGCCAGACCTCGGCGAGGGCCTCGCCGAGGCGGAGATCGTGCACTGGCTGGTGCGGCCCGGGCAGACCGTGGAGCTCAACCAGCCGCTCGTCGAGGTGGAGACGGCCAAGGCCGCGGTGGAGATCCCGTCGCCGTTCGAGGGCATGGTCCACGCCCTGCACTGCGCCGAGGGTGACCTGGTGCCCGTCGGCTCGGCGCTGCTCACTGTGGCCACGGCCGAGGCCCCGGCCCCGGCCGGGACCGGGGCCGGGGCCGACGATGCGCCACCGGCCCCGGTCGTCGGCCACGCGCCGGTCGAGCCCGCCGGGGGCGAGCCGCCGCGCCGCCGCCCGCGCCGACCGCTTCACCAGCCGCCTGCCGCCGCTGCCGCACCCGGGACCGCCGCCGACCAGCTGCTGCCCCGGCCCGTTGCCACTGCCAGCGCCGCGCTGTCGGCCCTCGCGCCGCTGGTGCGGGCCCAGCCCGCGCCGGCGCTGAGCACCGCGCCGGCGGCGAACGGATCGGCGGCCCCGGCGCGGGCGCGGGCGCTGGCCACCCCGCCCGTCCGCAAGCTGGCCCGCGACCTCGGCGTCGACCTCGCCGCGGTCCGGCCGACCGGCCCCGCCGGGACGATCGCCCGCGCCGACGTCACCGCGGCCGCCCGGCTCGGCGCGCCGGAGAGCCGCCCGGACGCCGGGGAGGCGCCGCCCCAGCGAGCGGGCGACGGCGGGGCCGAGCTGTCCTCGGCCCGGCCGGGTGAGCGGATCCCGGTACGCGGTGTCGCCCGGCAGATGGCGCTCGCCATGGAACGCAGCGCCTTCACGGTTCCGCAGGCGACCGTGCACCGCACCGTCGACGTCACCGCGATGCTGGCGCTGGTCGCCCGCTGGCGGGCGGAGAACGAGGCGGCCGCGCGTCCCGGTGCCGCGGCCGCGCCGCGGGTGACGGCGCTGGCGTTCATCGCGCGCGCCGTCGTCGCGGCGCTCGCGGCGCACCCAATGGCGAACGCGCGCTGGCTGACGTCCGCCGACGGGTCCAGTGAGATCGAGGTGTTCGCGGCCGTCAACCTCGGGGTGGCCGTGGCCGCCGACCGCGGGCTGATCGTACCGATCATCCCGGACGCGGGCAGCCTGTCGCTGCCCGCGCTCGCGGGCGCGCTCGCCGAGCTCGTCGCCGAGGCGCGCGCCGGGCGGACCCCGCCGGCCAGGATGCTCGGTGCCACGATCACCGTGTCCAACGTCGGCGTCTTCGGGGTCGACTCCGCCGCCGGGCTGGTCCGCGAGGGCGAGGCGGCACTCGTCGTGCTCGGCGCCATCCGGGAGACCCCGGCCGTGTGGGAAGGCCAGGTCCAGGTCCGCAAGGTGATGACGATCTCGGTGTCGTTCGACCACCGGATCCTGGACGGCGAGGCGGCCGCCCGCTACCTCGGCGAGATCGCCGCCGTGCTCGCCGACCCGCCGCGGCTCCTCCTGCTGGGTTAGTCCCTCCGGGTTCGGCCGGTCCGAGTGACGGAAATCTCGTCGCGGTCGAACCGCGGGAACGGCCGGTTCCCCGCGACGGCCCTTCCGCGGTGCGCTCACCCGTGCTCGCACGGAGATCTCGCCGCGGGCGAACCGCGGGCACCGGCGGCCCACCCGATGGCCCTTCCGGGGCGTACTCACCCGGGCTGGCTAGGACGTATCGGCATTTCCCGGCGGCGCGGGCCGGGCAACGCCCGGCCTGGCCGTCGCGTCCAACGTGACATCGGTCGTGACATCGGTGCGCGGACCATGCGACCCCCGCGGTGCTGACTCAGACGGCACGCACCGGAGCGGACCGTGGGGGAGTGGGCCCGCGGTGGGCTGCGATGGTGAACCCCGTGGATCTGCCCAGGTTGGTCCCGCCTAGGATCGCCCCGGGCGAGTCGACCTGAGTCGTCCCCGGCGGCGGGCTGTCCCCGCCCGGCACCGGCCTCGCGGCCGGCGTGGGCGCTCCGAGCGACCGGGCGGCACGCGAGCGCGGGACCCGACATACGGAGGAACACCAGGTGGACGTGTTGCCGGACATCCTGCTCACGGTCGCGATCTCGCTTGCGGCGGGCGCGCTCGGGGCGTTGGCCATCCGGCTGTGGGAACGGCCCGGTGGCGCGCCCATGACGCGGCCCCGCCAGTCGACGCTGTTCGGGCTCGCGGCCGACGACGAGATCCTCCTCGCGGTCGCCTCGCTCGCGCCCAACGGGATGATCGCCCGCGACGACGTGCTCGCGGTCGCCGAGATCTCCTCGATCATCTACGGGGCGGACGCCCGGCCCAAGGTCGCCCCCGGTGGCGCGGTGCAGGACAGCATCGGCCGGCGTACCGAGTTCTGCATCGGCGACCCACGCTCGAACCCGCGGATGGCCGCCCACCTGTCCCGCTACCTGCCCGGGGTGACGTTCTCCCCGCCCACGCCGCCCGCCCCGCCGCGACAGGCCCCGGCGCTGGCCACCGTCGGCGCGTCGGCATCCGCCGCCACCGCCGCCGCGACCTCCGCCACCTCCGAAGGTGCCGCCAACGGGGCGGCGCAGGACGTGACCAACCCGTCGGGCCCGATGATCGTGCCCGCCCGTCCGCCGCGGGAGAGCCGGGTCATCGCGGTCAGTGTCCCGAGCGGGCGGGAGGGCCGGCGGCTGCGCGGCGAGAAGGGCGACGGGGCCGACAAGGCGACCAGGGAGTTCGCCGGGCGGCCGGGCGAGCACGAGTTCGCGCTGCTCGCCCGGGTCGCCGCGGGCCCGGCGCGCCGGCCGCTGTTCATCCTCGCCGGGCAGACGGCCACCGCGAACCTCGCCGCCGCCTACTACCTGCGCAGCCGCGCCGACGAGCTCACCACCGAGTTCTCCAACAGGCCGTCGTTCTGCCTGATCCTGCGGGTCGACGCGGCCACCGTCTACGGCCACGAGCTGGTCGAGCGCGAGGCCGACATCAGCGCCGCCATCGTCCCGCCGACCTTCTAGGCCCGTCCGCCCCGCGCCGGCCGGCCGTTTGGGCAAGATCCGTCGGGCGGGTAGAGTCCAGTACGGACGAGTCGGCCGGGCGGTCGCGTCGGGGCCGGTGCGAGCCGGCACCCGCCGAGGAAAGTCCGGACTCCACAGGGCGGGGTGGTGGGTAACACCCACCCGGGGTGACCCGCGGGACAGTGCCACAGAAAACAGACCGCCGGTACCGGTGCCGCGAGGCGCCGGGCACCGGTAAGGGTGAAACGGTGCGGTAAGAGCGCACCAGCGCCCGGGGCGACCCGGGCGGCTCGGTAAACCCCACCCGGAGCAAGGTCAAAAGGTGGGTGGCCGCAAGGCCTCCCACTGCGCGTGCGTTCGAGGGCGGCCCGCCCGAGCTCGCGGGTAGACCGCACGAGGCCGTCGGCAACGGCGGCCCTAGAGAGATGACCGCCGACCGGCCACGCGCCGGTCACAGAATCCGGCTTACAGGCCGACTCGTCCCCAAAACCCTTTCAGCACAGCAACTCTGGCCTCGTGATCATGGCCCTGGGCCGTTTCTGGGCCGTTTCGTTCCAGAGAGCCTTCCCGTGATCATGTCCACGGCGGGCCTTCGCTGCCGGCCAGCGGTGACAGTGGGTAGCCAAGGCCCGTTGGCGCTGTTGCGGCTGGTCCGGGCCTGGACTGCCCTGCCCTGACGCTCTTGTAGGGGTGGGCCAGGGGATCGGGCGCGAGAGTGCCCGGAGCTCATGGAAGTCGACTTTCCCTCGAGCAGACCGGGGCGTCTGCGATGGCGGTGGGCCCTGCGCGCCGGGCGGGGCGGCGTGGGCGTGCTGTGCTCGTCGGCCGATCGCGTGTCTGGCGCCCTCTCAGCGGCCTTCGCGGTTGGCTTCAGCAGTGAGTCGAAGGCCGGCTCGTCCCGCGGTCCGGACGATGTGAGGCGTGCGGGTCGGCTGGCGGCGTGAAGCCTGGCACATGGCACGGCCGAACCGGTGCCATCGTCGATGGACCGCCGCGGGCATCGTCAGGGACATCGCTGACGTCACCCGGTCACATTTCCTGGGGCCAGACGGAGTAGCAGGACGCGCGCGAGCCGCTTTGGAGGGTGCGCAGAGTCTCGGCGGACGGCGGACGGCGGACGGTCCGGCTCAGCGTCGCCGATGCCCTTCCTTTGTCCCTACCTGTCCATGCTGACCGACGCTGGAACGGACGACTCCCTGAGGCTTGCGAACCGCCAGTGCCTGGGCGACGTCAGCATGTCTCTGGTGACAGTCGTGTGGGCCAGCACGTGCCGGGTGGTCTGTCCGGCCAGGGATCCCTGCTTCATGCTCTAGGCGGTGGATCGTGCCTGAGCTGTCTTGTCGGCGGAGGCCGCGCCGAGGGCACCGTCTACGGCGGCCCGGGTGCCCTCCTCATTGTCGGGCCAGAGGTGACCATAGGTGTCCAGCGTCTCAACGGCGCTCTTGTGGCCGAGGCGGGCCTGGACGACCTTGACGCTCTCGCCGGCGTGGATCAAGAGGCTGGCATAGAAGTGCCGGAGCTCATGGAAGTCGACCTTTCCCGCGAGCCGGTCGGCCACCGCGTCGGTCGCGTCTGCGGCGGCGGTGTGCCCCGTCGTGCGCTCCTCGGCCGCCCGCGTGCGTAGTGCGCGTTCAGCAGCCTTGACGGTTGGCTTCCATACGGAGTCGATGAGCCGGTTACGGCGCATGATCGCGCCATCGGGGCCGGGGTAGAGCAGTCGGACGCTGGTTCGCTTCGCGGGCGCGCCGGCGGCGCGCTCGGTGTACTCGTCGATCTCGACGAGCGCGGGTGGAAACGTCGCGACGTGCCGGCTGAGCGCTTGCCCGACGACGTCCGGCAGAGGGATCGACCGTTCCGAGGCCTCACGCTTGACCGGGCGGAGGTAGGGCTTGCCCTTGTTCGGGGTCTGCGCCTGCCGGTCGACCCGGATTCGACGTCGGTGTCCGAGGAACTCCACACCTCCCATGCACACCCCGCTCACCCTCGCCGAAGTACGCCAGCTCCCCGCAGCGGTCGACCTCGTGACCGCCGGCCGCGCCTTCAACCTCGGCCGCACCCTCGCCTACACCCTGGCCGGCCAAGGCCGGTTTCCCGTGCCCGTCCACCGCCACGGCCGCACCTACCGCGTCCACACCACCGGCATCCTCAAGGCCCTCACCGAACCCGACCCACCCACCACCGCCGGGCCAGCCGACCAGTAACCCCGCCAGGACCGTCACCCGGAGCTCGGGATGCCGACGACCACCAGGCCCAGACCCGGCCGCCCCCTCGTCACGATCACCGCCCCGGCCGGCCGGTGGGACCTGCACCGGATGTACGACGACATGAAGCGTTCCCGATTTAGTAGACAGACGAATTATGCTGCTTCTGCGGCCTTCGTGTCAAATTGCGTCTCGAACTCGGTGGGGGTCAGATAGCCG
>NZ_MBLO01000088.1 GCF_001854805.1 Pseudofrankia coriaricola | reverse complement strand
GTCAACCTCTTCCCGGGACGCTTGCCATTCTGATAATGTGAACTTGTAGGCTGGTGTTCATCTCTGGCTTACACGAAAATCGTGACAGGCTCGCGCGGCCCGTAGCAGACCCGCCACCACCGCTACCGCGTCCGTAGCCGCATCGGTGGGCATCGTGTCGCGGACCGCCGCCGCGACCAGCCGGTGCACGATCAGCCGATCGCCGTCCCGGCGGGCCAGACTGAACCGCACCAACGCGCCGACCGTTGTTGTCCAGACCCCGCGCTGCGCGGCAGCGTCCGCCAGCGTCTCGCCGAGCCGATGGGGACTGGCGGTGAACAGGTCCAGCGGGATCGGTTCCGGGTCACACCACGCGCACAGCTCCAACAGCTCCACCGCTGCCGGGATCTCTGCGCGTAGCCGGTCGACTGACCGTTGCCACACATCCGCCACCGCGCTGCTCGGCTGTTCCTGCAACAGCGCGGCGTACTCGGCGGCGGGGGTGTCGGTCTCGTCGAGGAAACCCGCCGCCGCCGCCACCCCCAACGGCAGATCCCCCATCAGCTCCGCGAGCCGGTCCGCCGCCGCACGGTCCACATCTGGCACCCGGTTGGTGATCAGTTCCATCGACGCTGACCGGTCCAACACCGGTACCGGCACCGCCACGCCGAGCGTGCGGACCGACCGGTGCCGCGACGTGACCAGCACCCGACCACCGCCCGACGGCACGAACCCCGTCACCGCCCGCACGCTGTCGGGGTCGTCGACGTTGTCGAACACGACCAGCCACGACCGCAACGAGGCCAACCCCAACCACACCGCGTCCGCGTCCGATCCCTTGGGCAGTCCCAACGGCTCCGCCAGACCGGCCACGTGCTGGCTCACCAGTTCGGCCCGTTCGGACGGCACCCACCACACCACGTCGAACCCATCCGCGTACCGGTGCGCGTATTCCAGCGCTACCGACGTCTTTCCGACCCCGCCCATCCCGTCCAACGCCACCAACGCGACCCGCTCCGCCCCCGCCAACACCCCGTGCACCTTTTCGAGCAACTTCTCTCGCCCGACCAGCCGCGCCGGCCGGCCCGGAACGCTCCACGCCAACCGCCCCCCGGAACCCACCGCCCCGGCCGCGAAGGTCGCATTTCCGGGATACATCTCCCGCATCGCTGCTATCAGCCGGGCCGTGCCTCCCACGACCGCGCCGGCCCGCAGCTCACCTGACACCGATCCCCAGAACAGCACCGCGTTGGGTGCCCCCCAGGGAAACCGGCCCGGCGGAAAACCCGCCTGCCCTAGCACGAACCGCGCCGCAGGCTCATCCGCGAACAACTCCGCAAGCGCACGCACCTGCGCGCCGCTTAGCCCCTCACCCACCGGCCCACCCCCGCAAGCCGCACCAGCCGACACCACATCGACCGACACCCGAAAAAATCATCATCCCACCCGAAGAGCACACACCGAACCCCGCCACACCCGACACGCCGACCGGCCGAGCGATCTTGATCCGGCGGGGGCGAGCCAGCGAACGGGAACCGGAAGCACACCGGTCCTCTCGCGGGCGACGTGGCCACAGCGCGCCCCGAGGTCACCCTCCCCCCGAGGCACTCGCCGACGGACCCGCTCCTGATCAGCAGGGGTCTAGGCACAGAGTAAGTGGCTTGGGGGCATGCTCCTGCGCGTTCGGCCGACGCAGCGGCGCATCCGGCGGAGCGCTGTCGACGGGTCGGCTCTCGGCGCCTGCTCCTTAGCACCGAACCCGGCGTCCGCTCCGCTGCCTTTCGCCACCGGTCGCCCACATCTGCCGGACGGGCGACACGCTCTGGTCAGACTGCCCGACGTTCGCCGCGGTCCGATGCAACGTGTGGTACTGTGGCCTCGCACAACTGGGAGCTAGGGGTAGTAAGTCCCCTCTGATTCGCGATCAGAAGCTTTCACAGCACACGGGAGACCCAGGTTCGAATCCTGGCAGTTCCTCGGGACTGTAGCTCAGTAGGCAGAGCCCCACCTTCTTGGCAGAGGCGGCGAAGGGATCCCTTCGCCGCCTCTGCATTTTATGGCGCCCATTTTGATCTCTTGATCGCTTCTGTAACCTGTTCCTTACTGACCGTGTACCCCATGTGACGCCCGTACCCATATATCTTGCGCGTCCATTCGTCCCTATTCGAGGGAAGTTTTCCATGTTCCGAAATAAAGTCGTCAATAAGGATGTCTGCCCACGCGAGAGGGGGCAATAGTTCCTGGAGTGCTACGTTAATGTCCTCGGCGAGCCGCCTGACCACAAACAACGTGATTATGATTTCCCGGTGGCCAAGCGGAATCCTCTTGCCAGGATCGAACACGGCCACGGAGCCTACGTAAGATGACCACATTTTTTTGTCGTCATCCTTGAGTCCTTCCCAGTACGTACGAACTGCCGCGTCGCAGATCCCGGCGTCGTGAATAATGCAATTTCGCACTCGGCGGATCAAGCTGAAGAGCGCCAGGGTTGACGGGTTGAACGCGCTTGTTTGGTCTGCAAAAAAATTGTGCATTTCAGCTAGTTTGAGTCCTACTGTCTGCTTCTTTGATCCAAGTCCGGCGGCGTGGACTAGTTGAAGCGCAGACTGCGTCAGATCCTCATGCAAGGCTACGACGTAGGGTATCGCCATCATCGCCAGGTGCGTCTCGGCCGAGGCTAGAATGCTCGTCGCTTGCCCAGGCGTAAGATTGATTCGAGTGATATGTTCGACGTTGGGAAATATTTGCGGTATTCGAGCTGTTGATCCCAGTGTCATCTTGAGTGTGTTGACCGAAAGCTGGGCTCCAACGAGTAGCGCCATTATCGCATTATTTGCTTTTTCCAGCTCATCGAGATGGGTCCGATACCGTTCGAAGCGGACAAGTGGTCGAAGCGCCACATGGTAACGGGGCGTGCTGGTCAAGAAGATCTCCGATCGACGCTGACAAGTACATGGAGGTTCAGCCGATCAGAATGGTGGATTTGGATTTATTGTCTCGGTTCCGAGGCCAGTGGTGATTTCAATAGTTATGCCGGCGCTTGTGGCCAGAGTTTGCAAGGACTCCGCGCACTTCTTCGATATCGTCGCATCGGCCGTGATAAAAGCTCGGACGATGGTCTCCGAGTCCACAATTTCATGGTTGAACGCCGGAAAGTAGATGTCTAGCAGATGAGAGACGGCGGCAGCCTGGTTGGAGTGAGCCCCGGGCATCGTTACTTTCTCGGCGTGGACGTTCCAGATGTCTCTCGTTCGCAGCTTATCTAGTCGTTCTAGGATTTCCGAGACGGACGAATTTTGCGCTCGGAGCAGAAGAACAGACTCTTCGATTAGCTCGCGGTCCGGCCGGACGGATGATCCCGTTCCTGCCGGCGTCGAGTTGAGAGACTTCCTGACTGTATCCATTTTCTCCGCGAGATCCTCCCAGAATGTGCTAAGGAGTTTATCTACCACCTCGCTCGGAACTGGAGATGGTAACTCTTGATTGATCATTTTTATCATTGCTGCCACCTCGTCCGGCTTCGCACTGTCGACGGCCTGGAACTGAGAGAGTGGCAGCTTGAGGTCTGCGGTCTTGAGGCCAATGAGAAACGGGATTACCTTACCTTCCTCCAGGGATCGGCTTAACGCGCCCGCCTCGAAATTGACCCATGGCGAATTTTGCGTCTGTGGTGAAACGCAAATTATGCCGACCTTGGTGGATGCAAGAATTTTGGCTAGCTCGCTCATGGAGCGCGTGCCGGTCAGTATATCTTGAGATGAAACCCAAGGATCCACGGGGGCGAGAACTAGCCGCATCCATTCTCGAAGAGACTCGGCCGCAAGTTTCATCGTTTCACCCGACCAGCTAATGAAGACGCGCACCCCGATGTCACCCTTCCGCGACGTAGCCAGGGTTAGAGCGTACTGCTGGCTCATTGTCCCGTAGGCGTGGGCGGCCCGTCCTCGACTGGAGGGCCGGACTCGGGGCCAGGGGGTAGGTGGACGCGGCCGAGCAGTGTGCGAAGGCGGCTGGCTATGGCGGGGGGTACCGGTGGTGCGGCGTCTACTGCCTCGCGGATGGCCTCGCGCTGGGCGGCCAGGAGGGCGGTCACGCGGGGATCGTGCGGGGAGTCGGGGCTGTCTTGGTCGGCCGGTTCCGGCGTTGGCGCGGGGGTGGGCGCGGTCACCGTGGGCTCCCTCTCGGCGCCGCGCCGGGGTGCTGCGGCGTCCCGGGGGTTGGGTAACGGGTAACGACAGGCTCGGTGCCCGAAGCCCTGTTTTGGGCCGGTTCTGGCTGCCGTGGCGCATCGTGGTTGCCCGTTACGGGTGGCGTTGGTGCTGGTGGGGAGGGGTGCCGCGGTAGCCGGGGGTGAAACTGGCGGGTTACACCCCGGCTCGGGGTTACTCCCTGCCGGCGGTGGTCCGGCGTTGGTGGGCGTCGCGGATCGCGGCGGCGCGGGCGCCTTTTTGGACTTGGCCGCCGCGGCGGACGGCGACGCTCGGGATTCCGAGGGGGCGGAGTTGGGCGCTGATCGCGTCGGCGGTGATGTCGCGGTAGTGCTCTGGGTAGGCGGTTGCGAGCCGTGTAGCGAGTTCCAGCCAGTGCAGCCCTGGTGCTCCATCGGCGAACACCGACAGTGCGTCGGCTACGACGTCGCGCTGTTCGCGGCGCGTGATCTGTCCAGCGGCGTGGCCGCTGAGCGTTCCGGCGTACTGCCGCAGCGTCCGGCTGATCGTGAGGAGGTGTGCGGCGTCTTCTGCGTCGGCGAGGAAGGTCCGGACGGTGGGGCTGGTGTCGCTCGCGCCGCGCAGGATGCCCGCGCCCTTGTGCTCGGCCGCGAGGGTGGAGGAGTCGAGTCCTTCGCTGTAGGCCCCGGCGCCAAGGACAAGGTCTGAGACCTGCCACGATCCGGTGCGCAGCGAGAAGCGGAGGATGTGGTTGTCGCGGAAGTCGGTGAACTTCTTCGCGACGTCGCCGCTCCCGATGCCCGAGGGCCGTTGCGTGGCGCTCCCGATGATCACCCCGGCCGCGGGGGCTACCCGGATGAGGTAGACCAGCAGCGTCGCGATTTCGCTGTCCGCCGCCGGGTTCCCGGTCGCGAACCATTCCTGGAACTCGTCGAGCAGTAGGAGTCGGACGGGCATGCCGTACTTGGGGTCTCGGGCGATCTCGCGGGTGAGCTTCCCTTCGGGCACGACGTCCGGGGGGAGATCGGACAGCGCCAGATACCGGGCCTGGACGTCCGCGCGGATCTCGCGCAACGTGTCGATGAGGATCTCGACCGGATCACCGTCACGGGTCGGGGCCAGCCCGAACACGGCACGGTCCGCGATGGCCTCGAACTTCCGCCAGTCAGGTTTGCCGCCCCCGTCGGCCACCGTGATCCGCACATACGGGTCCAGCGCAGCGAACAGGCCGAGCGAGCGGAGCGCGAACGTCTTTCCCTGCCGGGGCTGTGCCCCGACAAGGATCGACTGCCACAGCATGTCGATCGACACCGGGCGGGCGCGTTCGTCCAGCCCGAACGGCGCTGGGGTCCAGATGTCGGTTGGCCGTCCGCGTAGGAGTGGGGTACGGCCGGCGGGGATCGCGAGCGGGTCACGGTCGGCTACCCACAGGGTGTGTCGGCGGTGCGACGTGGGGTCTCGGGTCAAAAAGACCTGTGTCACCGCGACGTCCAGCCCGGACGCGATCGCACCGTGTGCCCTGACCGCGTCCGTGAAGCCCTTCCCGTAGGGAAGATCCACGGTGACGCGGGAGCCGTCGCCGTCGCGGGCCATGGGCGACCCGAACGTGATGCGCTGGTCGTCCTTGTCCGCGCCGAGTTTCGCCGCGTAGTAGGCCCGGAGTACGACGTCGGCGGACAGCTTGCGGAACCGTGGCGCCACCATCGCCGGGGCAATCAGCGGCCGTCCCACCGGCCGCCCCGCATACGCCAGCCCTGCCACGAGCGGCAGCCACACCAGCACCCATCCGGGCCGCGTCGGCGGACCGAACGCCGCCCCGAGTACGGCGAGCACGGTGAGCGCGCCGGCGCCAGCGCCAGCCACGATCAGTGTTCGCGTGCGACGGGTGGCGCGGACCTCCCGGTCCAGGCGTAGCCACACGGCCGTGTCCCGACTCTCTGCGGCAGCGTGGCGTACGGGGGTGGACTCGGCGTGCGTCCACCACCGGACGAACCGTACGGCGACTCTCCCGGCACCGATCACGGCCGCCTGCACGATGACCACGAGGTACCAGGGGACGCGGACGGCGTGGTAGGCGCTGGCGTGCGCCCACCGGCCAACAACGTGCCGCGCGGTCGCGGTGAGTTGGTCCCGGCGCAGGCTCGGGGGGATCACCGCTCGGCGGGTTCCGTCGACCGCGCCGGGTGGGGTGGGGTCGACCGGCACCGGCAGACGGTCCGGGACGGGATCGAGTGGCCATTCGTAACTGCGTTCACGGCCGGACAGTGTTTCGAGTTCGGCGAGAACGGCGCGGATATCGGGAACCCAACCGGTCCGTTCGGCGGGAACGGGAAGGTGGTCATCGGACATGGCGGAACCTCCGAACACAGCGGGGCGGGCGCGTCCCGCCGTGCGGGCACGGCGGGACGCGCCCCGGGGAAACGGGGATCTAGCTCCAGTGGATGGGTAGCGACCGGAAGAACTCGCGGATCGCCGTGGCGACGTCGGTGAGGGTGGGGACGAATCCCGAGCCGGCCCAGAACCAGCCGAGAAGAATGCACACGAGCGGCACCAGGCTCCGGGCGCGTAGCCGGGGCGCGATCAGAGAAACGATGAGCAGAAGTCCGAGAAGAATGACAATCGTGGTCTGCATGCCGGATTAGACCTCGCTCTCGCTGTCGGCGGTGTCGGTGGTCTCGGCCGGCTCGTCGGGGACGTCGATGCCGGCTGCGGTCGCCCACGTCCGGTAGGCGTCCCGCCATTCCTGGCGGGTCTTCTCGCGGTACTCCCGCAGCAGGCCGCACGCCGCTTCCACCAGGTCGTAGACGTCCTGGTCGAATTCCGGCTCGGCCATGAACGCCAGGTGCAGAACCTGGCTGGCGGTGTAGGTCGCCATGTGGTCGGCGTGCGCCTTCTCGGACCGCAGCGCCAGATCGTCCAAGGTCAGCAGCCCGAGACCGATGACGGGAGTCTCACCGTGCATGGAAGACATGACTATCCCTTCGGGATGTAAGAAAGCGGGGAGAGTTGGTTAGCGGGTCGTCAGGGCGAGAATCTGCGGCGTGAACCGCACCGCCGTGGCGAGAATCCACACCGCGGCCAGCCACACGACCGTTCTGGCGCGGCGTGGCTTCACGCGGTGCCAGGACAGGCCCAGCACCAATACAGTTTCCAGTAGCCACCACACGACGTCCGGGAACAGCAGCACTATTCCCGGGCACGATACGGTCGGAGGGCTCGCGAAGAATGGATCGAGTCCGATGGCGAGCCTCACCGGCTACGCCCGCGCTGTACCAGCGCCACCGCGCCCCAGATAAGGCCACCGACCACGACGAACGGACCGACCACCGGAAGCACATACCGTGCGACATACGAAATACCGAACAGCACCAGATACAGAAGCGCGATCACCATCGACCAGCGGACCACCTGCCAGAACAGGGACGGGCGATAAATGTAGCGAGGCATGGGGGCTCCCGAAGATGTGCGCTGGGGGTGCGGCCCGGGGTGTTTCCCGTGGCGCGTTTGCATCCCCAGTATTGGCCCCGCCGCCGGTGGGTTTTGCCCCCGAAATCGGCCACAGATGTGCGCTCACAATGGGCAGCGCATTGACGCCGAAACGGTCCCGGTTGTGCCACAGAAACGGGCCGCGCTGTGCTAGCGAACAGGGCAGCGCGCCGGTTACACAGCCGAGTAACGCGCAGGCCACGGCGCTGCGGGTGCCGCTCGGCGTTCGGGCCGCCGGGCCCCTCTCATCCGCGGCCGAGAGCCCTCCGGGTGGGAACGGCGCCGGGGCGATCGCGTCCCGCCGGGCCACCGCCCCTACGTCGTGCCGCGCGCGGGTCCCCCACGGGCGCGGGCCGCCCGCGGGACGGTCGCAGCGTGGCTGCCGAGCCAGACAGCCAAGACCGTCAACCGGCCGTCAGCGATCGCGTATCCGACTCAGCGGAGGCTAATGGCAGCAAACGTAGCGATCAGAGTCAAAACGTGCGATAGTTGTTGACGTTGCTCCCGAGCACCCCGCAAGGGGAGCAACACCAGACTCGGAAGGAGGAACCGCGGCGGGGGAAGCGGGGGCCACATAGGCCCTTGCCGAACGCCACATGCACAGCTCCAGCAGGCCGGACGTTGAGACGGTCGAAACCCTCCTCCGCAAGGCCCGGCGCCATGGCGCCCGCGCCCCGGAGTTGGCACAGCATCGACCCGATCTCGTCGACCTGCTCACCGCGCCGGACGGCACCAGCCCCAAGGCGCGGTCCTTACTCGCTGAGCGGGTGATCAGAGCCGCGATCGACCGGCTCGACCCGCCAGCAGACCAGGCCATGAGGACCCTGTTCGGCCTGACAGCCGACAGCCGACGCACCAGCGTCGCCTACCGCCGCGACAAAGCGGCGATCCTCATGAGCATCACCCCCGGTGCCTTCCGTCGCCCCAACCGGGAAGGCACCATGATCCTCGATATCGCCTTCGAGATCGTGACCGCTGACTGCCCCCAGCGGTAAGGCGAACACGGGCCGCGCGGCGCACCCAGCCGCGCGGCCCTCATAATTCGCGCCCGTTCCCGCAGCGGTGCTAACTGGAGCTAGCAGTCCTCGGGCGGTCTTGACGCCGCTGTTGCTCGGCCACTGCCCACACGGCCCGGCGGAACTGTCCCCAAGGGCCTGTCTAATTCTTACCGGCCGGATGTGGTGGCGCGGCGAATCCGGTAGCGCTCGGCGAGAAGGAGCGCGGCGAAGACCCCTACCGCGGCGACGATCATCCCGAGTACCGCTAGATACATGTCGTGGTAGTGCGACCAGTCGAACATGGACCGGTTGCCGTCGACCTGGGTGTAGTTCCCGCCGAAGAACCCGAGGATGATCCCGACGGGGATCGCGATCGTCGACAGCAGCCCGAGCGCGACTCCGTAGCGTAGTCTGCGCAGGTCCTGACGCTGAGCATCCTGGGTAGTCTGGGAAGCCTCCTCCGCGGCCAGGACAGACGTGGCGCGGGTGAGCATCGTGGAGACGGTGGCGATGCTGTCGCGTAGCCCGGTGCAGGCCACGAGTTGGCGGTGAAAGTTCTCGACCCGCAATGCGGGGATCAAAATGCCGATCTCACACGCAGCTTCTACGCCAAACGTCAACGCTAACTCTTGCTCGGCTAACGTCTGGTGTAGCCGTGCCAATTCAGCCCGACGGTGCGGCGTGGACATCGTGGCGCGCGCCGTGCCCAGTTCCCGCACCCGGAGCAACGTCTCATACGCGGCGAATCTCACCTGGCGAATCTTGCACGATGCCGCGACCACCTGCACCGCGGACAGCAACGCACAGTTCTCCACATAGTCCTGCTGCGCCGCCAGCACCGAAACATAGGCACCGACCGCCGCCCCGCTGGTCGGCCGGCGGTTGAGTTCGGCCGGATACTGGATCGAAGAATATTCCGGGTTCGCGTCGAGATCGGCTCGGTAGATGAGCCGCTGAACCGTGTCCTCCGGCAGCGTCGCCGATGTGAACACCATCTGATGCCGCTGGGACGTCAACTCCAACGGGCTCCCGCCGCTCGGCCGGACCGAGGCGCCTGCCCCGTCGAGCATGTCTGCCGCCACCGCGTCGAGCGGGCCGCCGTCGACGGTGACGTCGTCGTAGTAAAGATCCTCAAGGAATGGGATCAGGACCAGCGGCGCGCAGTCGAGATCGACGGACAGCACGGCGACCACCGGCCCGGCTTGGACGTCGAACAGCCACAGCCGCCCCGCCCGGATCGTCGACGCGGTGCCCGCGCCCCGGCGGAACACGATCGTCGCCGGGTCGAGATCCCGCACCGCCAGGACTCGCGGAAGCTGGTTGTCGGCGTCGCGGTAGAACCGTGCCAGCCGGCCCAACCGTAGGTGTGTCTCGGGACGCTGGCCGTCGGCCCGCAAAAGGTCCGCCGTCTCGGCGCTGGTGGCGATCACGATCGACAGCCGGTGCGACAGCCTTGCCACGATCGGGTCAAACAGCGCCCCCGCAGCATCCGGCGCGGTCAATGCGCGTGCCAACGGGTCGCGGGCGGGCCGACCGGCTCACCGATAGACCCGACGCGCAGCCGGATCTCCTCGTCGATCACGGCCGACGTGCCGTACTGCTGCAACAACCAACTGACCATGCCCAGCTCCCGAAGCCGGACCAGCGTCTCGGCGTCTGGGGAGATCCGTAGGTCGAACCCGTACGCGGCGCAGAACGCCTGATACTCCGACTCCGCCAACCCGAACCGACGCACCGTCACCAGGTTCGGGACCAGGTCCCATTCCCGCGGTCCGCGGCAGACCTGATCAAAGTCGATCAGCAGCAGCCGGCGGCCCGGCAGACACAGGACGTTCCCGTAGTGCATGTCCCCGTGCATCACGCCGACGCCGAGCCGTGCCGACAACTGGCCAACCGCCGTCTCCAACGACCGGAGCAGGTCCACCAACGGCCCGGTCAACGAGCGTTCGAGCCCGTCCCGCTCCGCCGCCGCCAGCCGCGCCCGAATCAGCCCGAACGGCTCCCACCCGCCGAGAAGGCCCGCTTCCGGCGCGGCAAGATCATGGAACCGGCGCACCAGCCCGCCCAACTCCGGGGCGGTCACCCGACAGCCCGCGTCCACGTCGTGCAACGTCCACAGCGTCACGACGCCGGTGGAGGTCACGACTGGCTGAGTCAGGCCCGGCAGGTAGGCAGGTTCCGAGACGGGCATCCCGCGCGCGGCGATCCGCCGGACGAACTCCACCGTCCGCGCCACGTCGCCGGGCTCGGTAGACGGCCGCGCCACCCGGACCACGAGTCGCCGTTCCCGGAACGCATACAGGGCGTTCTCGCCGAACCGCAGCAACTCCATGTCGGGCGGATCAACGCCGAGGCGTGCGAGCACGTCAAACGCGGCCATCCGGGCGTCCGACTCTTTCCATGCCATGAACGCGACCTACCCGCGGGCGCCGACGGCCACCGCCACCAGGCCCATCGGCTGAGATACCGCAGGCTCTCCCACGTCGTGGAGAACGACGCCAGATTTCGCGATCAAGGTCATGGTCACGTCAACTCCCGGAGGCAGCCCGCTGGCCAGCCTAGGCCAGCGAGCCACCCCGAAAGGGCGCGATACGGCAAGCCCCGGCAGCCCGCGCACACCCCCGACAGGCTGTCTAAGCCATCACCACCGACCGAATCCAGCGGCTCGCGCTCCCCCGCGCCGAGCCAACCCAGACGATGATCCTCTACCGTCCAGAGCTAACTTCCCGGCTGAGACTCAAGGCCCCGCGGCTCCCTGACCAGCGCTTGCAAACTGCTGACTTTTGCAAGCGCTGTGCCAACTCAAGACTTAGCCGGCGTCGACTCGGGTGTCGAAGCGGGCACGGTGTCCGCAGCCGTGGGCGTGGTCGCGCGGCTCCAGCCGTTCCAGGTTTCCGGCGCGAGCGCGGCGACCACGGCCGCGAGCACGTCACGGTCGGACGCGACATCGTCCGCTGGTCCGTAGGCGAGGATGATTGTGGTGTCACCGAAGACGCCGACCAACATCGCCCCGTTGGGAACCGCGGCGACCTGTGCCGCGAGTTCGGCGGCGGTGGAACCGGGAGCGACCGTGACCGTGGCTACCGAGCCGTGGGCGCTCACACCGCCGCCCCCGGCCGCGCCTGTCCCAGTCCCGCGAGGAACGCGGGCACGCGGAACCTGTGGGTGATCTCCCAGACCACCCACGACCGCGCGATCCCGTCCGCGGTGACGATCACGGGGTGAGGAACGATCACAACACCGGCATCCCGCGCGCACGGGGGCCGGATGCCACACGTGATCACGGCGCCGGGGCCGTCCCAGAGTCCGCGCTCGTCAACGAGGAGCCGCGCGACCTCCAGCGCCAGCGCGCTTGCTACGGGCGACGCCACCGTGGGGCACACCGCCAACGCGCGCCCTGCGCCCTGAGCCGCCAGCGACCGCGCCACCGAGTCGGGCCAGAACTGTCGGGCCGCCACGAACATGGGCGCCGGCGCCCCATCGACCAGCACCCCCGCCCGAACCGGAAGCGGGTGTGGCTGCCAGTCCACCGCCACGGGTCCCGACCCGTTGCCGTCCAACTCGACCGTCACCACCTGATCAGCCACCGTCTGTCTCCTTTCGGCCTGACACCGGGACCGCCGCCGATGAATCGCCCACCGCCCGCGTGTGCAGGGCTCTCGGTGTGCATTGATGTGCATCGGTGTGCGTGACCGCATCGTGCCTACTGGCTACAGTTCGATACGAGATGTGTATCCGTGCTGTGCCGTGTCGTGACAGGCGCGCGTGCCAGCCTGCGTGACCGTGACGTGCGAGCGTGACAACCGGCTCTCACGCCGCAGAGGGAGAGACGATGGCGCCTGAGCAGACCGAGTTGGCCCGTCTCGCCGCACGGATCACCGAGTTGCGCGGTCCCATGTCCAAGACCGACCTGGGCCGACACATCCGCTACGACCGGACCGCGATCACCCGCGCCGAACAAGGCGAGATCGTGCCCTCCGCGGCGATGCTCGCCCGGATGGACGAGTTCTGGCGAACCGGTGGCGAACTCGTCGCCCGGCGCCGCATCGTCATGGGAGAGGAAGAGGTGAGTCCCACGGACAGACGCGACGCACTACGAAGCCTCGCGCTCGGCGTACTCGCGGCCGAGATCTCCCGCAAGATCGCCGCCGCCGACCCCGACCCGCTTTCCCTGGACGACTACGAAATGGACGTCCACCGCGTCGCCGCAGCCTACTTCACCACACCACACCCGCAGATCCTCGCGGATCTTGCACCCAACTGGCAGCAGGTAGAATCACTACTCGACACGCGCCTGTCGTCGAGCACGCGGAAACGACTCACGAACGTTGCCGGCTGGTACGCATTCTATCTAGGTCTTGCCTCTTTTGATGTCGGCGACGACAAGGCAGCGCGCGGTTTCCTCTCACTGTCAAGCCAGCACGCCGCCGAGACGGGAGACCTTCTCCTCTCCGGCTCCAGTGCCGCTATCCGGTCCACCGTCGCGTTTTTCAACGACGCCTACGATCTCGCCTATGAAATCGCCGGCCCATCCCAGCAGAAGACACATCCATACACCCGGCCCATCCTTGCTGGCTGCGCGGCGCGGGCAGCCGCGCAGGCCGGAAGGACAGACGACGCCCACCAGGCCCTACGGGATCTTGAAAGCGGCGTCTGGCAGGGCGGCGTCATGCCAGGCCCAAACCCTGGGAATGCGGCATTCCTCCACGATTTTCATGCAGGCGCGTTCGCTCGCCTTGGCGATGGAGTGCGCGCCGAAGAACATGCACGTGTGGGACTGGCTGCGCAGATGGACACCGACCCGAGCCACTTCGTCCAAGTAGCCGGCAAATGGAGCACGCTCGCGCGTACCTATATCCGACGCCCGCAACCGGAACCCGAGCAGGCAGCAAGCGCCGCGCTCAACGCCATAGCCACTTTGGGCGGCCGGCCACACCGTCCAGGCGCCCGCAACGCGCGGCAGATGTATCGGGAACTCAACGGACGATGGCCCGACCTACCCGCCGTGAAAGATCTCGGTGACGCAATCGCGGCTCTGCCGCGCTGAGCAACGAAAACCTGCCCCGCACCGGCTCCCGATATGGCGACGGCCGGTAACCCAGGTACGGGCTACCGGCCGTCGGGGGCCTGACGTCGTCTACCGCGGCGGGGCCTCACGGCAGGCACACCGGCCATGCCGAGCCGTGTAAAGCACCTGTGCCAGCGCGACGACCGCGGCGGGGTGCGCACGGGTCACCAGGTCGAGAATGCGCGTACCAGTAGCCGCGTCGGGCGCGGCCGTGATCAGTTCGTACATCGCCATCTGGTGCGGCGTCAGCCCGCCGTCCGGCATGCCGTCCGTGCTCGGCGTCCATGCGGCCGGCGGTCGTACCGGCGCTTCCGCGCCGGCCGGGTTCGCTCCGAAGACCAGAACCGCATCCGTGGCTGGCAGGACGCGGCAGCGTAGGTAGACCGCCGGGAGCATCACGTCCGCAATCGTCGCGAGATCGCGCGGTGTCGCACCCGAGCGGATCGTCAACTCGTACACCCCGCCGCCGGGCGTCGCGAGGTCCACGGGGTTCCATCGCTGGTCAGGCCACGTGGGTAGGTCATCGGGCGAGATACTGGGCATGGGTCGCTCTCCTGTCTCATCCACAGGTCGTGGCCAAGGCCCTGGTCGGGTGCTGGAACACCCACCAGGGCCGCTATCAGGCCAAATGATAGTACGCCGCGTACTATCATTTGGCCGTGTTCATACGATCAGGTCGTGACCGACGATGACCCGTTGCTCGGCTACCTCGAGCTAGCCAAGGTCGCTGGCGTGAAGGCCGGGACGCTACGCAGCTACCGAGCCCAGGGACGGATGCCGCCCCCCGATGACGAGTCGGTTCCTGACCGTCCCCGCTGGCGTCTCTCGACGTTCCAGGCGTGGATGCGCGAGCGGCCTGGACGTGGACGAAGCGTCAACCCGCGCCCGCCGACCGATGGCAGCTAGACCGTGCCGGGCGGGTTCCCGCCACGTCGGTCAGGCTGCGTCGCTGGCCATCGGGGGCGCCTGGCGGGGGTCGTGCCAACGGTGGTCGACGCGCCGCGGGTCGAGTGCACCCCGGACACCGCGTGCCTTCATCGGCGCCCCGGTACGGGGACTTGTCCCAACGACCGGCGCCGGGAGGATCTTGAAATAGTCCAGCAGGGAGCGGACCGCTTCGCGGCGGGCCGCGACGGACATGGCTTTCCAGTTCGCGCGCACGGCGTCTTCGCCGCCGTGGACGTCGCGGGCGAGTTCCCGCAGGCTGGCGGGCACGGTGAGCTGTTCGAGCCGTGCCCGCGCGGCGCCGAGCTTGATCTCCAGATCGTCGATGGCGTCCAACGCGGCGAGCCGCGACCGGCCCGAACGGGTCTTCACGGTGTCTTCGAGTTCCGCCAACTCGGCTTCGAGCCCGTCAATGTCGGCGTTCGCCGTGCGAATCACGTCATCGTCCGCCGCCGTCAGGCTGGCTACCAGGTCCGGGCGTGCCATCCGAGCTACGACCAGCCGCGCAACGTAGGCATCCGTGTCCGCCTCGTTGATCACCACATGGCCGATCGGGCACTTGTACATCCCGACCCCACGGACCTTGTACGCCCGAACCGACTCCCCACAGATCCCACACGTCGCGATCAGCGACAACAGATGGCTGTACCCGCCCGGAGCGCGCCCCCGGACGGCATGGACGGTCGCGATCGTCGCAAGGGCGGTCTGCGCCGCGGTCCACTGCGCCCGACTCACCAGCGCCGGCCACGCCGTCGGGACCACCGTGGGCGCGTCGTCTTCCGCGAAAGTGTGCACACGCTCGGCGACATAGGCGCGGTCCTCGCAGGCTGTGCGCACGATCCGCGCGTCCCAACGCTTCCCAGCACGCGGTACGGGTGCGCTCTGGCTGTTGAGCCATCGGGCGACGCTCGCCAGCGAGTCACCCCGCCCGACCCGATCGAACATCCCGACCGCGACCGCCGACCACGCCGGATCAACGACTCGGCCCGTCAGCTTCCGCGTCCGCGGGTCGTAGGTGTTCCGGTAGCCCAGCGGCGCCGCGCTCAGCGGCAGGCCCGCACGGACGTTGTCGTCCACGCCGTCCTTGACCCGCTTCGACTTCTTCGCCGATTCGTCCGCGTTGTCGATCCCGTCTTCCAGCAGCGTCTTGTGATCACGCCACACCGACAGGTCATACAGCCGGCGGTCCGCCTGCACATACAGTGCCACCCCGCGACGGCGTAGCTCGTCCAGGAACGGCGCCCACGTCGCCATTTGACGATCCGCCCGCGACGTCTCCCGCACCCACACCACATCGACCGCGCCGGATGTCACGAGCGCGAGAACCTGAGCCCAACCGGCGCGCGGCTTACCATCCTTGCGGTACATACTGGCCGACTGCCCAGACTCCGACGGCTCGGCCACCACCACCCAACCCTGGCGCTCGGCATCCTCGCGACCCATCCGGACCTGATCCGCCGTCGACGTCCCCCCAGACGCCGACCGCCGCCCATAGATCACCACCCGCAGCGCCCCACCGTCGGCAAACGTCCTGGTCACAGGTCTCTTGATCGCCATGACCATGATGCTAGGCTTGTATGTGCCGAGAAGCACTACCCCATAGACAGGCTGATCTGACACGATCCGCGCTTGGGTCGGTGCCTCGGAGGACAACCACCCCGCCGCCGGCCGCGTGGGACTGAAGGTTCACCCCACCCCGCCGCGGTCGTCCTTCTACGGCCATTTCAGCCGTGTGTATCTGAACACTCTCCGTGGATGCGTGTGAGGCGCCGCCCGGATGGCCGTTGGACAGGCTCGCGGCGACCTCGGACAACCACAGTGGCACATGGACGAGGTCCCGAGACGCTGCGTGAATACCGGTTGTCGACGCGAACCGTCGCCAGTGCCTGCCCCGGCGGCCATGAAAGATCGATCATGGTCTTATCGGGGTAGGGATCTGATCATGGCGAACCTACTGCGCCGCGCTGCCGCGGCCGTCGGACTGGGTGGGCGGGCAGGGTCGGACGCTCCCGATGGGCGGGCGTGGAACCCCACTGGATGGTGGTGGTGCATGGAGCACCAGCGTCCGGAGAATCCTCCGGACGTCCCTGGTCACCGTCGTCTAGGCCCGTATGCGAGCGCGGCGGACGCCGCGGCTTGGCGGGAACGCGTCGACCAGCGCAACGAGGAGTGGGACGGGCACGACCACGACGATGATGGCCGATCCTGAGGCCCGCCTCCTCTAGCCGCCCGAGCGGGCCGGCGACGTGGACGAGATGGCGATCGCCCTGATGAGGTCACTTCCCTGGTCGGACCTACCCCGACCAGGGCATGGCCGCGTGGTGGCCCGCGGGCGCCGGTCGACGAATCGCGACTCGCTCACACGAGTATTGGGCGGTCGATGGCTTCACAGCCGCCGGACGCGCAGCACGCCGGTCAGCATCGGGAGGATGAACTCGCCACCGGCGGTCTCCGGCCTGCTCGCGAGGAAAGCGCGGATCCGGCCGAGCGTGGCGTCTTGTTCCTGTTCTGGCATGACCAGCATCCCCGCGTGCGTCGCGATTTTCGCGACGAGGGAGTCGGCGGTGCGGCGCTGCCCGTGCGAGAACTCGGCCTGCTCCGGCGAGCCGAACCGGGCGACCAGGCCATTGTCGGGAAGGTGCGCGTCCGCCGTCTCGGCGCGCCAGTTGCTGAGCAGGTCGCGCGGGCCAATGGCCGCGCTCCCGCCGACCCGTGCGAGTCCGGTAACCCAGTCGACCCGGTCGTCGACGACGTTCCACAGGCCAGCCAGGATGCCTCCGGGCGCAAGGACCCTGGCTATCTCCGGTCCCGCGACGGCCATGTCGAACCAGTGCAGGGCGTGGCCGGCCAGCACGGCATCGACGGACGCGTCCGGCAGCGGTATCGCCTCGGCACTGCCCGGCAGGGCACGGACAGCCGGCAGCCCGCGGCGCAGCTCGGTCAGCATCGCCGGGTCGGGCTCGACCGCGATGACGTCGGCGCCCACCGCGCCCAGCGTGGCGGTCAGCTTGCCGGTTCCGGCGCCGAGGTCGAGCACGCGCGGGCCGGGCGCGGGCTCGAGCGCCCAGCGCACCGCGGCGTGCGCGTAGTCCGGGCGGTGCTCGGCGTATGCGACCGCCGCCGCGCCGAACGACGAGCTGTGGAGTAGCCGTTTGTCCCGTTCCACGCGGTTAGCCTAGCTGCGCCGCGAGTACCTCTACCGCCGCAACACCGGCCGCGGGGCATCTCCCGAAATGGGCCGAACGTGGACGTGGACGGCGGCGAGGCACCATCCGAGGGCGGGCCGGTAAGAATCGGAGGCGGACTCGTTCGAGGGAGACGCCTGTGCCAGAAGGAGACACCGTCTTCCAGGCCGCCCGCCGGCTGCACCACGTACTGGCTGGTCAGGTCCTGTCTGTGAGCGATTTCCGAGTGCCGCGGTACGCGACGGCCAACCTGACCGGCAGCACGGTGCTCGAGGTGGTGCCTCGCGGCAAGCACCTGCTGATGCGTTGCTCCGGCGGCACGACGGTGCATTCCCACCTTCGGATGGACGGTGCGTGGCGCACCTTTGCCGCTGGCGAGCCCTGGCGTGGCGGTCCCGGCTGGCAGATCCGGGTGGTGCTCGGCAACGAGCGGCACGTCGCGGTCGGCTATCGGCTGCCCGTTCTCGACATCCTGCGGACCGCTGACGAATCGACCGTCGTGGGCCATCTCGGTCCTGACGTGCTCGGGCCGGACTGGGACCTCGACCGGGTGCTGGCCAGCGCGCTGGCCCGCCCGGAGCGAGAGCTGGGCACGGTCCTGCTGGATCAGACCGTGCTCGCGGGCCTCGGAAACGTCTATCGGATCGAGGCGTGTTTCGTCGCCGGAGTCTCGCCGTGGACGCGGGTCGGCGAGGTTCCCGATCTCGGCAGGCTCGTCAGCCGAGCCCGACAGATGATCGTGGTCAACGCGGATCGGCCCAGGCGGGTCACGACCGGGTCGGCGCGGCCGGGCGAGGACCTGTGGGTCTACGGCCGCGGTCGGCGGCCGTGCCGTCGGTGCGGCACGGCCATCCGTGTGGCTGAGCAGGCGCCGTCGGACGCCCCCGAGGAAGGACGCGTCACCTACTGGTGTCCGCGCTGCCAACGCGGGCCGGCACCGGTGGGCTCGCCTGCCGGTGGGCCCGCCTGGTGACGTCGGCGGTACCAGCATTCGGTCGTAGCGCGAGACAGGTCCTGTTTGGGCGAGCCGGACAGCGAGCGAGGTTACCGCCTTGTCGAGGACATGGAGGTGCTCCGCCACGGCGAGGCCTCGTTCGTCACCGAAGCCGTCACCGCCGCCCGGCGGGCCGGCCGCTCAGGTGGCGATACGCGACAGAGCCGGGTCAGCCGCAGTGGGACCAGTCGCTGCCCCAGGAGACGCCGCCGAGGCTGCCGCCCCACTTCACGCAGATCGCCTTCGCGGACACCTTGGCCGGACCCGCGTAGTACTCGTAGGAGCCCGAGTCGGTCACCTTCGACGAGCCGTTCTGTGCCTGTACCCAGGCCGACATCGACTGGGCCGTGCCCACGCCGGCGCCGGACTTCAGCGTCACCACACAGTTGTTGCTGCCGTTGTACATCAAGACGATCTTTGCGGTCGTGGAGCCGCTGGTGAGGGTGTGGCTGTCGACCTGGGAGTAGCCGGAGCCGCACACCTGGGCGGCGGAGTAGGGGTTTGTCTTCGGCGCGCTGGGAGCGGAGGCCGCCGGCGCGGTGGTGCGGGCGGCGGTGGTGCCGGCCGAACCGGAGCTGGAACCCGAACCTGCCCCGGCCCCCGCGTTCGTCGTCGAACCGGCACCAGATCCGGATCCCTGCGCGGGTGCTGCCTGCTGTGCGGGCGCGGCGGTCGGCGGTTCTCCCGCCACGGTGCCGGCGCGGGTCGTGAGGACCGCGGACGGCGGCTGTGTACCGACCGCCCGAGGTGGCGCGCCGGCGTCGGAACCACCACCGGAGCGTGGCGAGGCCTCGTGTCCTGGCTCTGCCGGCGCGCTCGGGAGGTCGGCCGGCGTTTCTTCGGTGCCCGGTGCGGCCGCTGCGCCGGGCCGCGCGGCGCGGTCGGGGTTTCGGTTCGCCGCGGACGTGATCAGTGCGGGGCTGTTCGTGGCCATGGCCGAGCCGCCGCTCGTGGTGACGGCGACCAGGATGATCATGGTCACCGAGGCGGCGAACCCCGCTGTCGCGATGCTGACCACCCAGACGCGCCAGGGGACTCCGCTCCGCGGCCGGGGGGCGGGTGAAGACCGCCGCCAGGATTCGAGGAAGGCCCCGTACCCAGCGGGGCCGGACGCGCCTGGGACGGACGGGCCCGGCGGCTGCCCGCCCGTCCCGATGTTCCTGGGGTGGTCATGGGCCGCGGGGACGCGCTCGTCCTTGCCGGGGTCGCCCTGGGTACCGTCATCCATGGTGATCTGCCGTTCTCGGCCGGCGGACCTCCGCTGACGCCCAGTTCCCGGTGCGCGATCCCGGAACCGGTCGTGCCGTGAGCCGGCTGCGTCCGACCTGCAGATCCTTGGCTGCAGCCTCACCTAGCATCAGGATCGGAAACCCCGCATTCGCGTCGAATGTCCGGTTCGGAGGCTAACCGCTTGCCCCGGGGCGCACCCCTGCTTCACGAAAAGTTTGACTGCTGTTCGGGTACGTCGTACTCCGCGTGCCGTGAGCGGCGCCACCGGTTCGTCACCGGTCGAGCACCGCCCCGACCCGACGGTGGTCCCGGTTGCCTGCGCGGACCGCTGCCGCGCGGCCTCGTGGTAGATCTGCCGGGAAACAGAGCTGCCGCCGTTGGCCCGTCAGAACGCGAGGGCTGGTAGCCGCCGTGAGCGGCACCGGAATCGGCGGGAATACGGTTCACCGTATGCCTCGGATCAGCAGCCACAGGCCGGTGGTCACCTCGAAGATGAACATGGGGGCGTACAGGGCCGGGTTGACGACCGAGGTCGCCCCGGGGAAGACGATCGTGATCAGGCTGCCGGCCGTCAGCAGCGCGGACGAGAAGATTCCCCAGGCCGCCAGCGGCCGCGGTACGTACCCGGAGCGGAACAGGAGATAGGCGAAGACCGTCGAACCGAGGCCGAGGAACACGAACCCGAGGCTGTACCCGGTCTGGTGCGAGCTCGTCGCGACCCAGGCCAGCGCCGCGGCCTGGTCCTCGGTGAGCGCCCGCACCTCGTCCGCGCCGCTCACGAGCTGGAGAACGACGATCGTCGTGATCGCGTACCCGGCGACGATCGCTGCCTGGACCACCCGCCAGAACGCGCCCAGCACGGCGAGACCCCGGCTGACCGGCCGGAGCAGGACGTAGTACGCCGCCGCCAACGCCACGTCGCCGGCGTTGGTGAGCACGTCCACGGCGGCACCGAGGCGCAACAACCGCTCGTCGTCGACGATCTGCCGGACGGTGTCGGCTGTCAGGCTGGACCCGTCCGCGCCACCCGGGAACTGGCCCGGAACGTAGATCTGGGCGAACGCGCCGGTCACCATCAGGAACAGGTACAGGAATCCCACCACCCGCGCGGCGCGGCGTTGGGACGCGTCGACCGGGCGGATCGCGGGGAGCGTGTTTGCCGTCATGCGGGAAAGCGTGTCGATACCGGCGTCGGGCCACGTCGTTTCGGCGTCGGCTATGTACCTGCTCCCCTCGTCGTACACCAGGCGCCGCCTACCACTGGGGGAGTAGCCGGGTTGCCTCCACAAGGCAGAGCCGAAGCGGGCGCCGTTCCCCTACAGTGCCGGCATGACCTCGTCCAACCGCGGCTCGGGGTCGCATCCTGGGCTGGCGCTGCTGACCGTGTTGGTGCAGGCCGCGGGCACCGCGATAACCACCCGTGGGCAGGCCGGCGTCATCGGTTACGTGCTGCTGGTTCTGAGTGGACTGGCGCTGGCCGACCGGCACCTGTTCCCCCGGCGGAACTTCCTCATCGTGACCGGGGCCATCCTGGCGTATCTCCTGCTGGGCGGCCCGCCCGGCCTGACGTTTCTGGCGCCGATGATCGCCGCGTCGGCCGCGATCCTCGCCGGGTACCGCCTGCTGGTCTGGCCGGCCGCGGCCGTCGGGTATGCCGTGTGGTTCGGGGTCAGCGCCCCCACCGCGGACCGGGCGTTGGTCGCGGCGGCGATCGTCACCGGCGTGGGCCTCTTCGCGGAGGTCACCGCGCCCGTCGCCCGGCTGATCCGGCAGTCGAGGCAGGAGCGACGGCGGCTGAACGAGGAGCGGCAGCGCCGGCAGGCCAGCGAGGAAAGGCTGCGGATCGCGGCCGAGCTGCACGACGTGCTCGGCCACCACCTTTCACTGATCAACGTACGGGCCGGCGTCGGCCTGCACCTGATGGGACGCGAGCCGGAGCAGGCCAGGATCGCTCTCGACACGATCCAGCAGGCCAGCGCCGAGGCGCTGCGCGAGGTCCAGTCCGTGCTCAGCACGCTGTACTCACCCGTTCAGGGCGCCCCGCGCGCGCCTGCGCCCGGGCTGGACCTGCTCGAGGCATTGACCGCCGACGCCGGCCTGCCGGTCCGGACCGAGGTCAGCGGCGAGCCCCGGCCGCTGCCCGCCGGTACCGACCGGGCGGCCTACCGAATCGTCCAGGAGGCACTCRCCAATGTGCGCCGGCACGCCGGGCCGGACGCCGCCGCCACCGTCACCGTCGAGTACGGGCCACGGGCGCTGGTG
>NZ_MBLO01000087.1 GCF_001854805.1 Pseudofrankia coriaricola | reverse complement strand
GTCGTCGCCTGGCCCGAGAGGATGGCGCCCACCGCCTGCCCGACCATGGCGCACGGCGCCACTCCCCCCGGCCCCACCTGGGCCCAGTAGGTGAGTTCGCGTATCCCGAGCGAGTCGGCCAGGTCGTTGTGCAGGACGCTGTCCATGTCGCAACGGACGATGCCGTCGATGTCCCCCGGCGTCAGACCGGCATCCTCGATGGCGGCCAGCGCGGCCTGGGTCGCGAGGGTCAGGTCGCTGCGACCGGCGTCACGCGAGTAGTCGGTGGCGCCGATCCCGACGATCGCGCAACGGTCTCGGTGCTGGAACTCCTCGTTCGTCGCCGTCATCGGACGCGGTAGAGGCGCGCGGCGTTGTCGTGCAGGATCTTGCGCAGTGTCGCCTCGGGCAGGTCTCCGAAGGAATGGTCCAGGAACTCGTTCGGAGCGACCGCCGTGCTGGCCGGCCCCGGAGACATGCTTGTCGGATGCGGGAAGTCGGTCTCGTAGAGGATGTTGTCCGGGCCGAGCCGCTCGATGGCGTAGCGCGCGTTCTCGGCCTCGAACCAGAAGCAGCCGTAGATCTGCCGGCGGAAGTACTCGCTGGGCAGCAGCTCGTATTCCGGATGCTCCTTGGCCACTCCGCAGTTCTTCCACTGCCAGTCCAGCGCGTCGAGCGCATAGGGAATCCAGCCGACCCCGCTCTCCACCGACACGAAGTTGAGATCCGGGAACCGATGACAGATCCCGCCGCAGACGAGCTGGGCGATCGTCCGCGCGTTGCTCATGAAGAACGAGACGCCGTGGCTGGCGTAGTTGGCGTGCGGGCCGTTGTCCGGGTGCCCGCCCGCCATGGGTGAGAGGTCGCCCGACGCGATGTGGAAGTTGATCGGGAGGCCCATCTCCTCAGCCGCGGCCCACATGGGGTCCCAGTGCCGGTCCGTGAGGACCGGGAGACCGAAGTAGCCGGGGTCCTGGCTGAAGATGACGCCCCGGTGCCCCATGGCCCGACAGCGCTCCATCTCAGCGATCGTCGCCGAGAGGTCCCAGAACGGCAACGAGGCCATGGCCAGGTATCGGTCAGGGGCAACGCTCCCCCATTCGACCTGGAAGTCGTTGTACGCGCGCACGCACTCGAGCTGAAGCCCGGCGTCACGCATTCCGAGGATCTTGCTGGCGTCGAACAGCGCCACGTTCGGGTAGAGCACCTGAGCATGGATCCCGTAGGAGTCCATCCGTTCGAGGCGTAGCCGTGCGTCCCAGGTCACCGGGTCGATGTCTGCCCACCGCCGCGGGTGGTCCGGCGGGTATTCGCCCCACCCGGCCATGGCCGGGTTGCCCACCGCGGCGAGTCGCTGGTCGCCGATGAACCAGGCCTCGTCGCCGGCCCGGTCGTCCCAGCGCACGTGCGGCACGTGCTGGGCCGATGCACTCGACACCCGGGAGGTCCACAGGTCGGGCGGTTCCACGACGTGCGTGTCGGCATCGATGATCGCGATATCGCGGATGACAGAAGGCATCGGAGCACCTCTCGGGTCGGCTCGGCTGGCCGGTCCCTCCCACGGGACGAGCCGGCCAGCCTTGATCCAGAACGGAGTTAACAAGTCATGAGGAATTGGTCAACGTGCCGGCGGAGCTGACGGGAGGGTCGCGGGACCGCGGCCCCCGACCTGCGCCAGGTAGCCGGTGGAGTCGGTCCTGCGGTCTCCCCACCCGATCTCGAACACGAGTCTGCTGATCCGCCAGCCGTCGGAGTCACGCCGGAGCTGTAAGTGATACCGGGCGACGAGGATGTGCATCGTGCCCGGATTGCTGCCGAACTCCTGGTGTGAGGTGTGATAGACGAGCGCGTCGGCGACGTCGCCGGCGACGTCGACGTGGTAGACGCTCAGGAAGTGGTGCTGGAATACACAGTCCTGCGTGAACTCGTCGATCCACTTCACGACGTTGTCACCGCCGATGATCGGGTCGGCGTTGCCGTACTGCGCCCACAGGTCGTCGGCGAACACGGCCCGTATCCCGTCGTTGTCCCGGCGGTCGATGCACGACGCGTACCGGTAGATCGTGTCGGTGATCTCGGTGCGGTCGATGAGTGCCTGGATCGCGTTGTCAGCCATCAGCGTCTCTCCGTTCCATCCTGTCCGTCGCGTCCTGTCCCGTCGCCTCTCCAGTGCCGGCCACCCGCCTGGCGCGTGCCGACGCAGCGAACGGTCAGCCGTCTACCTTCATCCACACGCTCTTGACCTGGGTGAAATCGTCGAGGGACGCGGCGCCAAGGGTCCGGCCGTGGCCGGACTGCTTCACCCCGCCGTAGGGCACGGTCGGGTGGACCATCTGGTAGGTGTTCACCCAGACCGTTCCCACCCGTAGCGCCCGGCTGGCGCGGTGCGCGAGGCCGAGGTCGTTGGTCCACACGCCGGCCGCCAGGCCGTACTCCGTGTCGTTCGCGATGGCGTAGGCCTCCTCCTCCGAGCCGAACGGCAGGACGCACATCACCGGCCCGAAGATCTCCTCCTGGGCGATCCGCATGTCGTTACGCACCCCTGTGAACACCGTCGGCTCGTGGAAGAAACCCACCTCGCCGTGCCGCTGCCCGCCGAGAGCCAGCTCGGCGCCCTCGTCGCGGCCGACGGCGACGTACCGCTGGACCCGTTCCAGCTGCTCCGCGGAAACCAGCGGTCCCACCTCGGTGGCCGGGTCGAAACCCGGTCCCAGCCGCAGACCTCGTGAACCGTCGAGGATCCGCTTGACGACCTCGTCGTGCACGCTCTCGTGCACCAGCACCCGGGAACCGGCGGTGCAGACCTGCCCCGACGCCCCCCACACCCCGACCATCGCCGTCGCGGCGGCGGCATCGAGATCGGCATCGGGGAAGATGATGAACGGGCTCTTGCCGCCAAGCTCGAGGCTCACCCGCTTCACCCGCTTCGCCGCGGCCGCTTGGATGGCGCTTCCCGTGGCCACTGAGCCGGTGAAGGAGATCGAGTCGACACCGCGTGCCTCGACCAGCGCGGCGCCGACGACCTCGCCGACCCCTTGGACGACGTTGAAGACACCGGGCGGAATGCCCGCCTCGAGCGCAAGCTCCGCCATCATGACGGCCGCCATCGGGGTCTGTTCCGCCGGCTTCAACACCACGGAGTTTCCCGCGCTGATGACGGCGGCGACCATCGCGAGGACAGCCGTCGGCCCGTTCCATGGCGTGATCAGTCCCATCACGCCGATCGGCTCGCGGTGCTGGTAGACGGCGAAGTCGGACGGGACCGGCGGAATCGCGCCCTGCAGCTTGGACGGCCAGCCGGCGTAGTAGTCGATGCCGTCAACCGCGAACTGCACGATGAAGCCGGTGTACATCCGCAGCAGGCCGGCGTCGAGCACGTCGATCTCCGCGAACTCGGATCCGCGTTCAGCCACGAGGGCCCCGAGCCGACGCAGCCGGCGTTCCTTCTCCAGCGGCGCCAGGTTGCGCCACCGGCCGTCGTCGAAAGCGGCCCGCGCGGAGGCGACCGCCCGGTCCACATCGGCCGCCGACCCGGCCGCCGCGACGGCGATCTGGCTGCCGGTGGCGGGATCGATCACGGGCATGGTCGCCCCGTCCAGCGACGGCACCACCTCGCCGTCCACGACGTGCCCGAACAGCGGACGGCGAAGGTGTCGAGCCGTCGTCTCCGAGATCGGGTAGGTGGCAGGGTCCGCCAGTGTGCTGCTCATCCGAATCACCCCAGTTCGATGGATGGATTGTCAGGATGCCGGCTACTTGGCGGCATCTACGGCCACGCCGGCGGTCTCCGTCGACTCTCCGGGCGTCGCCGGGTCCGATGCCGGCCGTTTCTCCGATTCCTCCGCGGTAACCGACAGCCCCGCGGCAACCGACTTCGCGGTCGTAACCGACTTCCCCGCGGAGTTCGGCTCAGCCGCGGACGCGGCGTCCTGCCCGCCGTCGTTCGCGGCGGGCGCGGCGGCCTGCTCGGCCTCCGCCGCGGCGGCTGCCGCCTGGGTGCGGCGGCTGCGCTTGGTCTGGGCTATCTGGCGGCTCGCGAGACCGACCGCGACGAGCAGCGCCATGCCCTGGAAGAGCGGCTGGATCCAGAACGTTCCCGGCCCGAAGGAAAGCTGCAGTCCCTTGACGCCGAAGGCGAGCGCGAAATATGCGACGAGGGTGCCCCAGACGTTGGGGCGTCCAGAGAACTGCGAGGCGCCGAAGAAGACCGCCGCGAGTGCGGGGAACAGCAGCCCCGGGCCGGCCTGCTCGCTGTAGGCGCCAACCCGCATCGCGTAGATGATGCCGGCGATCGCCGCTATTCCACCCGACGCCGCCAGTGATCCATAGGTGAGCCTGGTGGTCGACAGACCGGCAAGGCGGGCTGCTTCTGGGTTGCTCCCGACCGCGAACAGGTAGCGCCCTACCGGCGTGTGCTCGAGCACGAACCAGATGACGGCCGCCAGCACGAGCAGGTACAGCACGACGATCGGCACGCCCCAGACAATCTTCTCGCCAAGATTTGTGAACCCCGCGGAGAAGGCGCCGGTGATCTGCCGGTTGTTCGAGACCTTCAGCGTGACAGCGCTGAGTACCTGGCTGACGCCGAGAGTGGCGATCAGTGAGTTGACGCGGAACTTCACGATGATGACACCGCTGACGAGGCCGATCAGGCAGCAGAGGACCACCGTGCCCACCGCGACGAGGCCGATCGGAATGTCGGTGTTCGCGCCGAACCAGTTCATCATGACGAGCGACGTGCCCATCATCGCCCCGACCGACAGGTCGTACGTTCCGGCGGCGAGCGGGATGAGGAACGCCAGGGCTACGACGGCGGTGACCACCCCCTCGCTGAAGGTGATGCGGAAGGTGCTGGCTGACAGGAAGAGATCGGGTTCCAGCGCCCCGAAGACGACGATGAAGAAAGCCAGCAGAAACAGCGCGCTGTAGCGCCCCAGCACGACGCTGATCGGTTGGCGGAGCCGCGGTGCCGGCTGCGCGCCGGCTCGCCCGGCGATGTCTTCGCTGTGTCCGCCGTCAGCTGTGGGGCGGACGCTGGCCTGGGTTGACATGGGCCTACCTCGGAGGCTGAAGGGCGGGGATCTGAACGGGCATGTGGTGCCGGGCGGCGACGAGGTCCGGACGCGTCATGCGGCGGTCGCCGCCACCTGCGCGTGGTCGATGGCTTCCGGACTGAGGTCGGAGCCGCGGCGGATCTCCCGAGCCACCCGCCCGTGACTCATGACGAGCACGCGGTCACAGAGGCGGGCGAGTTCGTCGCTGTCCGTCGAGACCAGGAGGACCGCCAGACCAGACTCGGTGCTGCGCTCGATGATCTGGTGCACGGCTTCTCGTGCCTTGACATCGATTCCCGCGGTCGGGTCGTCCAGGACGAGCGCCTTCGGCTCCAGCCGTAGTGCTCGGGCGACGAGCACCTTCTGCTGGTTCCCACCCGACAGACTGGTGATCGGGGCGTCGACACCGCGCGTCACGATGCCGAGCTCCTCGATCCACCGCTGTACCTCACGACGCTCGGATCGAGCGTCGATACGGCCGCGGCGCACATGGCGGCGCAGGGATCCCATGGTCACGTTGTGGCGGACCGTCATCGACGCGAACGTGCCGTACCGTGCCCGCTCGCCCGGCACGAACGCCAGGCCCGCGGCCAACGCGGCCGCCGGGTCCGCCGGCGCGACGGCGGTTCCGTCGACGATCAGGTCCCCGGTACGGGGCAGCCGACCGCTCACCATCGCCCCGAGCGCCTCACGCCCGGACCCCGTGAGGCCGGCGATCCCGACGATCTCACCCCGCCGGACCGTGACCGACACGGACCGGACCGTTCCTCCGGCGACCTCGTCGAGGTGGAGAACGCCCGCCTCCGTCGAGGCCACCGCCTCCTCACGCCCGGTCGACACCATCAGGTCGTGGCCGACGATCAGCCTCGTCAGGCCGTCGTGGTCGACGCCCGCCCCGGCGGTGGAGGCAACCCTGCGCCCGTCTCGCAGCACCGTGATCTGGTCGGCGACGTCGAGGACCTCGTCAAGATGATGGGAGACGAGCAGGATGCCGTTGCCGGCCTCCCGCAGCCGCCTGATCGTGGCCAGGAGGCGCTCCACCTCGTCCGAAGGCAGGGACGCGGTGGGCTCGTCGAGCACCAGCACCGCTCTGCCCAGGGCGGGGTCGGGCAGCGCCCGGGCGATCGCGACTCCGGTGCGGTCCGCCAGGCCCAGCTCTCCGACCGGCCGACGCACGTCGGTCTCCAGGCCCACCCGCGCCAACATCCGCGCGGCCAGCAGCCGGGCCTCCCGCCAGCGAATACGTCCCGGGAAGGCCCTTGGATAGGGCCTCGTCAGCATCAGGTTCTCGACGATGCTGAGCTCCAGCACCAGACCGAGATCCTGGTGGACGAAGCGAATCCCCGAGTCGTGCGCCGCCGATGCTGACCCGAGCTGCAACGGCCGGCCGGCCACCGACGCCGAGGCTCCCGGATCCGGCTGGTGGTAGCCCGCCAGAACCTTGATCAAGGTTGACTTGCCCGAGCCGTTCTGCCCGACGAGGGCGTGCACCTCCGCCTCGCCGAGGACGAGGTCCACCCGGTCCAGGACCACCTGGCCGGAAAACGTCTTGGACAGGTTGCGGATCTCTAGGGCTGGCTCATTCATCCGTTCTCCTACGAGACGGCCACGACGGCGCCGGAAACCGGTCTGTCGGGGAATCCATGGGATCCGCCGGCGGCGCGGGGGCGCGTCGACCTCGCGCCGCCGGCGGAAGGGACTCCGGTCAGACGCCCCACAGCTTCTTGAAGGTGTCCTTGTAACCTGCCGGCCCAGGCCAGCCGTGGTCCAGACCCACGAGATCCTTCGCCAGCTCCGGTGCGTCCACGATGTAGAACGGCGGTACGGCGGCCGCCCGCTCGTTCTCGAGTGACCATTCGTTGACCGAGAGCCGGGCCATCTGGTCCACCATGGTCCACATGGCGAATTCCTCCGGAAGGGCGCTCCACGCCGCCGCGGTGCCGCTCGCCACGTCGGCGAACTGCGGCTGGTTCCCCTGCGTGCCGACCAGCTTGACCTGCTTGGCCATACCGGCGGCCTTCAGCGCGGCGGGCACCCCGCCGGCCAGGCCGTTGTAGGTGAAGTAGACGTAGTTGATGTCGGGGTGCGCCTGCAGGTAGGAGGTGACGTTCTGCGGGACGGCGCCGCCGGCGAGGTCGTTGACCGTGACTTCCAGCTTGTCGAGCTTGCAGCCTGGGCAGTTCTTACCCAGCTCCGCCTGGACCGAGTCCACCTGCGCGGTCAGAATCGGGTAGGAGGGGATCGTCACCGCCAGGACCTTCGCCGACCCGCCCGCGTCCACCGCCATCCAGTCCGCCATCGCCTTGCCGTAGACGTTGGCGGCGGTCGAGTCGAAGCAGTCCGAGTAGAGGTTGTTCTGCGGGCCTGCCGGCACGTCCGTGTTGTAGCAGTGGAAGAGCGGAATACCCTTGGCCTTCGCCTCGTCCATCTGCGGCTTGTAGAGGGCGATCGGGATTCCGGTGATGCTGATGTAGTCAACCTTGGCGTCGATCGCCTGCTGGATGGCCGCGCCGTAGTCGCCGGCGCTCGCGCTGAACGTCACCAGCTTCCAGCCCAGCGCGCCGGTGGCGTCCTTCATGAACCCGGCGAGAGTCGCGCAGTTCGGGTCCGCGCACTGGATGAAGGCGACCTTCTTCTCGGGCGGCGCCGAGCCCAGCGGCTTGTCCTGCACGATGCTGGTCGGCACGGACGAGTACTTGTCCACGACGGCCCGCGCCGCCGCAAGGTCGGCGGACGCCGCGCCCGATGGGCTGGCGCCACCTTTGTCGGACGAGTCCGAGCTTCCACACGCCGCCAGCACGGCGACGAGTAATCCGGCGACCAACGCGGTCGCGCGGCGAGCGGAAGTGCGCATGCTGTAACCCCCAGTGTTGTGCTACTTACGAAGCGCCGTTTGAAGCTTGATCGCCAAGGCGAATCGTCGCTCGCCGTCATCGTTCGGTTGCCCCGCAGCCGCGGCAAGGGGTGCCCGTCCAGCGGCGGGGACGGCGCGTCGGGCCCCAGCGGCTCCGGCAGTGACTCAGGTCACGCACACCTTAAACATCATGAGGAATCATGGCAAGGGGTTCGGGCAAGGCTCTTGCGGCGATTCCTCATGACGTTTAAGGTGACGGCTGTGAGCTTCGACACGGTAGCAATCCGGTGAGCATCGGCCTGACGGTGTACGGGCTCCACCCCCGGGACCTGCTGGACCTGGCCGTGGCCGCCGACGAGCTCGGCTTCGACGCGATCTGGCTGGGCGAGCACATCGTGCTGCCCTGGGGGTACTCGAGCGAGCACCCGACCAACGACGAGGCCGCCCCTCAGCACATCGCCGGACCGATCATCGATCCGGCCACGGAGCTGGCGGACCCGCTGCCCGCCCTGGCCGCGGCCGCGGCGGTCACGACGAGCCTGAAGCTGGCGACAGGCATCTACCTCCTTCCACTGCGGCATCCACTCGTCACCGCCCGCGCGGTGCACACGGTGCACGAGATCTCCGGGGGCAGGCTGATGTTGGGGGTCGGGTCGGGCTGGCTGCGGGAGGAGTTCGACGCGCTCGGGGTCCCGTTCCAGGGCCGCGGGGCAGCCATGGAGGAGGCATTGGGAGTCCTCCGGGCGGCCTACGCGGGCGGGCCGTTCGAGAACCCCGGCCCCCGCTTCCCCTTCGGCCAGGTCCAGGTCAGCCCCGGGCCGGTGGACGTCCCGCTGGTGCTCGGCGGCAACTCCGAGAAGGCGCTGCGGCGGGCCGTCCGGCTCGGGGACGCGTGGTTCAGCTCAGGCACCCCCTCCTTCGAGGACGCGGCACGCCTGCGCGACCGCATCGCGCAGCTGTGCGCCGAGCAGGGCCGCGACCCGCTGCGCTGCTACTTCCGCGCCGAGAAATGGGACGCCGAGACGATCGGCCGCTACCACGCCGAGGGAATAGACAATCTCGTCATCTGGGCCGACCAGGTGTGGCCATCGGGAGACCTCGCGGAGAAACGGCGGACCCTGGCCCAGGCCGCCGAACAGCTCGGACTGGAACCTCCGACCAGAACGTCGAACTAGGACGCGGCCGTCATCCGGAAACCGGCCGGAGCGCGGGTCGCGACATCCGCGGTGTGATCGTCTTCGACTGACCCGCGCGGACGGGCGGTCCGCGACACGTCGATGAGGGGACCCACAAGGGACCCACGAGAAGAGTGACGAGAGGACGGCGTCCGGATGCGGACACGCGCGGCCGTGCTGTGGCCCGGCCAGTCGACATGGAGCACCGAGGAAATCACCCTCGATCCGCCCGCGTCCGGCGAGGTCCTGGTCCGGCTGGTGGCCACCGGCCTGTGCCACAGCGATCAACACCTGCTCGCGGGCGGATACCCCGGCATGCGGCTGCCCATGGTGGGCGGGCACGAGGGAGCGGGCGTCGTCGAGGCCGTCGGGCCGGGAGTGCACCGGGTCCAGCCCGGCGACCACGTCGTGCTCAGCGTCCCCGTCCCGCCCTGCGGCGCGTGCGCGGCCTGCCTCGACGCACTCCCCCACCTCTGCGAACGCGGCGCGCTGACCGGCACCGGATTCCAGATCTCGGATGGCACCGCCAGGCATCATGCCCGCGGCGAGGACCTGGGCATCTTCGTCTTCCTGGGCACCTTCGCCGAACACACGGTCGTCCACGAGACGAGCTGCGTCGTGGTGGACCGCGCGATCCCCCTCGAGATCGCGTGCACCATGGCCTGCGCGGGGACCACCGGATGGGGAGCGGTCCTGAACACGGCCGAGGTCCGGCCCGGCGACCTGGTCGTGGTCGTCGGCGTCGGCGGGATCGGCGCCAACGCCATCCAGGCCGCCCACTTCGCCGGCGCCCGCGCGACAGTGGCCGTCGATCCCGTCCCGTTCAAGCGCGCCGTCGCGACGAAGCTAGGCGCGGCGGCGGCGGTGCCGAGTCTCGCCGACGCGCTGCCCGTCGTGCGGGACATGACGGCCGGTCGGATGGCGAACCACGTCGTCATGGCGGCCGCCGCCGGTGACGGGCGTCAGCTGGAGCCCGCGCTGGCCCTGGTCGGCAAGCGCGGGCGGGTCGTCGTGGTAAACGTCCACCCCGCCGACGAGACCGTGGCCACCGTCAGTCTGCGGAACCTGCAGAGCCTGGAGAAGCAGGTCGTCGGCTGCTTCGCCGGCTCCTGGGACGGGCGGCGGGGAATCGGCTTTCTCGCCGATCTCTACCAGCGGGGCCGCTACGACCTCGACCTCGTCGTCACCCGTCACTACGACGGTCTCGACGCGTTGCCGCAGGGATATCAAGACCAGGCCGACGGCGCCGTGGTCCGGGGAGTGATCCGACTCTCCGACGGTTCCTGACCGGATGCTCCCGGCGGTAGTTGGCGCCACCAGACAGCAGGTCGCAGTCCTGGCTCGACGGAAGTACAGGTGGACCGGCTGCTCCCCTATGACATCGTCCGAGGATGCGCCCGGCATCGGCCGCACCCCCGACCTGGGGATATTCATCATGATAATAAGCTCTGACCTGGTCGGGCGTGGCGGCGCGACGCAGGGGTTTATGTCATGATGAATATTCCGAGGCGCGACAGGAGGGGGCAAGCGTGACCGTGCAGCACAGCGCGCCGGAGAACCCGCCGGAGCTGGCGCCGGTCCGGCCGGGCGAGGAGCTGCCGTGGGACCGGCTGGCCGACTACCTGGTGCCCAGGTTGGCCGCGCAAGGGCTCGACGTGCCCACGGAGCTGTCCGTGCGGCAGTTCCCGAACGGCTCGGCGAACCTCACCTATCTGCTGTCGTTCGGCGACGTCCGGCTGGTGCTGCGCCGGCCGCCCTTCGGTGAGATCGCGCCGGGCGCACATGACATGCGGCGCGAGTACCGGGTGCTGTCCAGGCTGTGGCGGCGGTACGACCGGGCGCCCCGCGCCTTCCTGTTCTGCGACGACCACGACGTCGTGGGCAGCGACTTCGTGGTCTCCGAGTACCGGTCGGGGGTGGTGATCTGGGGGGCGCTGCCCGACTCGATGCGCCCGCTGCCCGACGCGGCCCGCCGGGTCGGTCTCGCCACCGTCGACGCCCTCGCCGACCTGCACCTTGTCGACCCGGCGAGCTGCGGCCTGGGCGACCTGGGCCGGCCCGAGGGCTATCTCACCCGCCAGGTCACCGGATGGCGCCACCGCTGGGAACTCGTGGCCGCCCCCGAATCCGACGCGGCGATGACCGAGACCGGCGAGCGGCTCGAACGCACGCTCCCACCCTCGCCGGCACCGGCGATCCTGCACAACGATTTCAAGATTGACAACTGCCAGTTCGCGCCGGGGGAACCAGACCGGGTGACGTCCGTGTTCGACTGGGACATGGCGACCCTCGGCGACCCGCTGGCCGACCTCGCCGCCCTGCTGGGGTACTGGCCCGATCCGTCCGACACCCCGGACAACCACGCGCTACATGTGCCCGGCCTTGAGACCCTCGGCCTGCCGACACGCGCCGAGGTCATCGAACGATATGCGGCCCGGACCGGTGCGGACGTGTCGCGGATCTCCTGGTACCAGGCCTTCGCCTGCTGGCGGACCGCCGTCGTGTGCCAGCAGCTCTACCACCGCTATCTCCAGGGCGACAGCACCGACGAACGCATGGTCAGCCGCGGCGAGAGCGTTCCGGGGCTCGCCGCCCGCGCTCTTCGCATGGCCCGAGAAGAGCTGGGATGAGCGGCGAGTCTGCTGGTGCCGCCGAACTGCCCCAACGCCGCGGCGACTTCTCCGAACCGCCACGGCATGATCGATCGCCGGGAAAGGCGGTAGGCTCACATCATGCCTGATCGTCGTAACGCGACGGCGTCGCGTAGTCGGGCGGCGGGTCGCGATCTGCCGCTGTCGCGAGGATGCATCGCGATTGGCTCGGGCAATGCGGTGATGCGCTCCCTCAAGACCTCCGAGAAGGTCGCCCGCGACATCGTGCACGACATCATTTCGAATGGTCTCCAGCCCGGAGACGGCCTGCCATCCGAAGCCGCGATGCTACGGCAGTACGAGGTGAGTCGCGAATCCCTCCGGGAGGGCCTGCGTCTGCTCGAGGTGCAGGGGCTGATCACCATTCGGCGTGGACCTGGCGGCGGCCCGGTGGTCGGCACCGTCGATCCAGCCAATCTCGGGCGGGTGTCGACGCTGTATTTCCACATGGCGGGCGCGACCTATGACGAGCTCTTCGACGCGTGGTCGCTGGCCGAATGCACGCTAGCCGAACTTGCCGCCCGCAACCCCGACCGCGAGGCCCGGGCCGTGGCCATGGCGCCGTATCTCGAACCGACCGCCGAGCACGTGGCGTCCGAAGACCTGGAGGAGTTCGTACAGGAACAGGGCGGTTTCCACGGCGTCGTCGCCTCGCTGGTGTCCAACCGCGTGCTCGAACTGATCCTGCAGACCATGGGTCTGATCGTCAGCCACCACGTCGCCTCGACCGACGACCCGCGGGTGCTGCACGACCTCCTCGCCGAGGGGCACCGCCGGCTCGCCAAGGAGATCGCGGCTGGGCACCCCAGGGCCGCGCGCATGCTGATGGAGGAGCACATCGGCGAGATCAGCGCCTACAACCGCGAGCGGCTGGGCTCGAAGATCGACGATCTCATCGAATGGCACTGACGCTCCGACGCCGGGCTCAAAAGCTCGTCGGTGTCCGCTCGGGTCGTACGCACAGGAGCAGGGACCGCGGCATCGCGGCGTGACTCGAGTGGTCGGCCGGGTGGCGATGCCGGGAGGTGACCGCAGGGCCTCACCGAGCCGACCCACCGAGCAGGAAGCACCACCGAACAGGGAGGATAGGCGGCACAACCAGCCGGATTCACCCGACGATCGTGCCGCCTCCTGGCGCTTCAGGTCAGGTCGTGATCACGGTGCAGGCGCTGACGCCCGGTGCGCCGTATACGTGGCTGAACGCGACCTTCGGTTCGCCGGGTACCTGCCGGGCGCCGGCGGCCCCGCGCAGCTGAGACACGTTCTCGTGGATCTGACGGAGACCCGACGCCCCGATCGGCTCTCCGTTCGCGATGCACCCGCCATCGGTGTTGACCGGCAGGCTGCCGCCGATGCTGGTCGCGCCGGTGCGCAGGAGCTCCTCCTGTTCGCCGTGCTTACACAGGCCGCATTCGGCGAGATGGGAGATCTCCGTTCCGCAGTCGGTGTCCTGGACCTGAGCAAGATCGACCTCGGCCGGGCCGATCCCAGCTGCCTCGAAAGCGGCGCGCGAAGCCTGCTCGGAGGGGCTCTCCGCCCGTTCTACCGCGAGCCACGGGCTGAAAACCTCGAACGAGCCGAACAGCCGCGAGCGTAGTTCCGCTGAGCGGAGGTAGACCGGTTTGTCGGTGTACTTACGGGCCCGGTCTGCTCGACAGAGCACCAGCGCCACCCCGCCCTCTCCCGGCGAGCAGAACATGTACTGGGTCAGCGGATGGCTCAGCATCACCGAGGCGTTGACCTCTTCCTCGCCGAGCGGGAGGCGACGCCAGGCATTGGGATTCAGCGACCCGTTGTAGTAGGCCTTGACCGCGACCTTGGCCAACGCGGAGCGGCTTATCCCGTGGTCATGCAGGTAACGCTGTGCCTTCAGCGCGAAGAACTGGGTGGTGAGCATGAGACCGGTCTCGCCGTACCAGCTCCCGATCCCGAGAGTGGCCGGATCGGTGTCAAAGGCCCCCCGCGGGTGCTTGTCGAACCCGACGACTATTCCGAGGTCGTGGGCACCGGACCGGATGAGGGTGTCGGCCATGATGAGCGAGCTGCCACCGGTTGCGCACCCGTTGTAGACGTTGACGAACGGAAGGGCGGTCAGCCCGAGGTCGGACACGAGCGAGTCGGCGTCGCCGGCCGAGTGGCTGCCGCCCACGGCGAACTGAATATCCGCCCAGGACACACCGGCGTCTTTCAGCGCCTCCCGGACGGCATAGGCTCCCTGTTGCCGCCCGCTCACCCCTTCGTGACGGCCGAACGGATGTATGCCGATTCCCACGATGGCGACGTCCACGACGTGACCCCTTCCTCTGAAGAACGGCCTCGATGCCCCATGGCGACCGCGGGTTCCGCTTTAGCGGGCTGGCGCGAACGCGAAGGTGAGAACCTCGGTTCCGTCCGGGTCGCGCCGCAGCGGCCGGAGAACCAGCTCCATCTCGTCCCCGATGTGAAGGCGCTCAGGGTCGTTCTCGGTGAGCACCGCCTCCACGAGGACCGCGCCGGGCAGCTCGACATATCCGACGCCATACGGGACGAACTCGGCCGGGCCCGCGTAGGGCGGCTTGGGCCGGAAGCCCTGAACGGTGAACGACCAGAGGGTGCCACGGCGGGGCAGAATGCTGTCGGCCATGTCCACCCGGGTGCACTTTGGGCAGGACTCCTGCCGGGGGAACGTTGTCGTCCCGCAGGATCGGCAGCTGCTGCCGACGAGCCGTGGGCCGTCGTCGGCCTGGATGAAAAGTCCGTCGTCGATCAGTCGGCTCTTCGTCACGCCTCGTTTCCTCCTCCCGTGAGTCCGGGTCCACGCCTCATCCGGGTATCCCGCGATGTTGTGCCTCGCCCAGGTCGGCGAGGATCTCCGCCGTGTCCTCACCCAGTCTCGGAGCACGCCTGGGGGACGGAACATCGAACGAGGAGAACCGGAAGGGGCTGGTGGGGACGAGCGCGGTGACCCCCTCGTCACCGGAGACGGGTGCGAAGAAGTTCCGGGCCGCGAGGTGGGGGTCGTCGAACAGGTCCTCCGGCGCCTGCACCGGCCCGATGGGCAGGCCGCGCCGCTGCCCCTCGTGGTAGGCCGCGGCGGAGTCCATGAGGAGAAAGAACACCTCGATGAGGTCCTGCACGTGATGGAAGTTCTGCTGCCGGTGGGTCAGGTTCGAGTACTCGGCATCGGTCAGGTCCACGGCCAGGCCCAAGCTGTCCATCCATTCGACCAGAGCCTCCCACGGCTTCTGTTCGGCCAGGATGAGCGCGAAATAGATCCATCGGTCGTCCGCACAGCGGAACAGCGCCGGCTGAGTCATTTCCGGCTGTGCATGCCGACTGGTCTGCCGCTGCACCAGGACCTTGGGATAGAACCAGTACGGGTTCGCCAGCTCGCCGCTGACGGCGAGCGAACAGTGCATCGATACGTCCACCAGCTGACCGACGCCGGTCTGCTGTCGCTCGATCAACGCCAGCAACAGGCCACAGTGGGCAAAGCTCGCCGCCGTCTGATAGCCCTGGTTGCCGCCGGGCCTGATCGGCGGGATCGAGTGATCGTCGTAGCCGCAGCTCATCAGCGGGCCGCCGGCGGCGAGCCCGACCAGGTCGGATGTGCGGTAGTCGGCCCATGGCCCCTCCAGGCCGAACGGGGTGACCGACAGGACGATCAGGCGCGGGTGGGTCTCGAGCAGTTGCTGGTAGTCCAGCCCGGCCTCGGCGAGCTCGCTCGGCCGCAGGGTGGCCAGCAGGACGTCCGCCTTGGCGATCAGGGCCCGCAGGGCCGCTCGACCGGAGTCGGAACCGTCGAGGATGACGCTGCGTTTGCCGGCGTTGTAGGTCCAGAACGTCAGACTGGTGTCGACCCCGACGACATCCTTGGCGAACGGCCCGGTTCGCCTGGACCGCGATCCTTCCGGTGTTTCCACCTTGATGACATCGGCGCCGAGCTCGGCGAGCTGCTTTCCGGCCTGTTCGCCGGCGAGGTCATCGGCCAGTTCGACAACGACGAGCCCCGTGTACGGCGTGGCATCCCGGCCGTCGGTTTCGTTCATTTCTGGCCCTTCAGCTGGCCGAAATAAATGATCACATATATTTCTTCAGGACCGTCGCCCCGGCTAGATCGCGCCTACGGCGGCGAGCTCGCGCACCTCGTCGTCCGAGAGGCCGAGGATCTCGGTGAAGACGTAGGAGTTGTCCTCGCCGAGCAGCGGGGCCGAGCGCCAGTTGTCCTGCTCGATGCGCGAGAACCTGATCGGATTTCCTTCGAAGCGGGCCGGCCCTATCACGGGATGGTCGAGTTCGAAGAACAGGTCATAGTGCGCGACCTGCGGGTCGACCTCGTTCAGATCACGCGCATCCTGGACCGCCCCGGCACAGACGCCACCGCGCTGCAGCAGATGCATCACCTCGTGCGGCTCGCGACTTCTCGTCCACTCCGACAGGTGGGCGTCAAGCACATCCTGGTTGTCGAACCGGTTCTGCTGGCTCCCGAAACGGGGATCCGACGTCCAGGCCGGACCGCCCATGATGTCGACGAGCCGTTCCCAGTCGGTGTCGTCGAAGACCGCGATGGCGACCCACCGGTCCTCCCCGGCACACGGGTACACGCCATGCGGCGCGGCCCGCGGGTACTCCAGCCGGTTACCCGGCGGGAAGCCAGGGCGCCGGGTCGGCCGTGAGTTGACGGCGACGTCGAGCAGGTCGGGACCGAGCAGGCTGATGCCGGCCTCGACGGCGGAGACATCGATCTGGGCGCCCTTTCCGGTCGCGTTCCGCTGCATGATGGCCATGAGCAGCGCGGCGCTGTTGTAGTAGGCCGCCTGGTTGTCCATGTAGGAGAAGCCCCAGCCGGACGGTTCCCGGTCGGGAAGCCCACTGATGAACGTCAGGCCGCTGACCGCCTGAACAATCGGGCCGTAGCTGCGGTAGGAGCTGTACGGGCCGGTCTGGCCGAACCCGCTCATATGCGCGTAGATGGCCTCCGGGGAAAGCTCCTGGACCCGCTCGTAGGTCAGCCCCCATCGCTCCATGACCCCGGGAGCGAAGTTCTCGGTCACGACGCTGCTCTTCCCGATCAGCTTCTCGACCAGTTCGCGGCCCTGTGGCGACCGCATGTTGATGGTGACGCCGAGCTTGTTGCGGCAGTAGTTGTTGAACAGGCCGCCCTTGTTCGGGTCCGGGTTCGGGTCCTCGGCTCCGTAGGACCGGGGATCGTCCTTGTAGATGGGAAGGCGTCGCGGCGTGTCCAAGCGGGCACGGTTCTCGATCTTGATGACCTCGGCGCCGAAGTCGGCCAGCATTCGCGTGGCCACCGAACCGACGCCCATCCAGCAGAAGTCTGCTACCCGGATGCCGGAGAGCGGCCCGCGCCGTCCCCTCGGCCGCCGGTTGCCATCGTCGACCATCGGATCGGCACGCATCCCATCACCCTCAGACGGCATCCACGAGCGCGGCGGAACGTAGTCCAGGCCGCTTCCTATCCGCGGGGATCCGGTGGCCCCGCGCTCGGTGCGGTCACCCGAGAGGACCGCACCGCTCCCTTCATCCGTGGAGACCGGCCCAACCTCCACCTCGTCCTCCTCGTGGTCGACTGCGCAGATCGGGCGGCTGGCGACAGCGACAGCTCACCCCGGTGCCCGCGGAAACGGCTGAGCGGCCGACACTGGCCGGATGGGCGGGCGATGCGCCCGCGCCGTGTGACACGTTGCACTCTATTTCTCATGATGAAACACTGCAAGTCCCCGGGTGGCCATGCGACCGGCTGGCACCGGGAGCCCGGAGCGGCGGCGCCCCTGGCCACGGAGTACGGCCGCTGCCGCTGGCCCGGCAGGGGGAGTGCATCGATGACGGATCTTCGACCTCGAGCTATCGCCGTGCCGCCCGGTGCGCCGGCAGAGAGGACCAGGCCATGAGCGATGTCAACGGGGCCCTGCTCGCGGAGCCCCGACGAGCGGCCGGGCAGGCGGATCACCGACTCGACGGTCTCTGGACCGTAGTGACCGGTGGAAGCAAGGGGATCGGCCTCGGCATCGCGGAGGGCTTCGTCGCCGCCGGGGCGAACGTGATGATCGTTGCCCGTAACGCTGACGATCTCAATCGAGCTGGCGACGCGCTACGCCGGCGGGCGGGCGCCGACCAGGTCGTGCTGGCCGCCCGTGCGGACACCAGCGACACCGACTCGATCGAGCAGTTGTTCGGTACGATCCGGGCCGCCTTCCCCCGCCTCGACGTCTACGTCGCCAACGCGGGCAGCGGGGTCATGCGGCCATTCCTGGAGATCCCGATCGAGGAATGGAACCAGACCGTCGCGCTGAACCTCACCGGAACCTTCCTCGGCTGCCAGCGCGCGGCGCAGGCCATGCTGGCAGCCGGTGGACCGGCGGACAACGGGCCGGTGGACAACGGACCGGCGGACAACGGGCCGGTGGACGGCGGGCCGGTGGACGGCGGCGCGAACCGGGCCATCCTCGTCGTCTCGTCGATCCGCTCGCTCGGCGTCCGTCCCGGGCGTCTCGCCTATTCGGCCACCAAGGCGGCTCTCAACCAGCTCGTCCGGGTCGCCGCCTACGAGCTGGCCGGGCACCAGATCCGGGTCAACGCCCTTCTCCCTGGCATCACGGCGACCCCGTTGGCACTGGAGGGAAACCCGGAGGTCTTCGCCGAGGCGTCAGCGTCGGTACCGCTCGGCCGGGCGGGCACCGCGCGGGACATGGCAGCCGCGGCGGTGTACCTGTGCAGCCCGGCCGCCCGTTTCGTCACCGGCGTCAACCTCGTCGTCGACGGCGGCGAGTCCTTGTGGTGAGTGCCCCAGGGCTCCGCGACGAACCGGCGTGACCATGTTTTCCCAGGTCGGCCGTCCTAGGTCTGGAGAAGGAGACGACAAGGTGTTACGGGATCAGGCGGCGGGCGGCGACCGGTCGCTCGCGGGCAGGTTGGCCCTGGTGACGGGTGGTAGCCGCGGGCTTGGCCGGGAGATGGTGCTGGCCTTCGCGGAGGCAGGCGCCGACGTGGCGATCGTCAGCCGGAAGGCAGAAGCATGCGAGGCGCTTGCCGACGAGGTGCGAAAGACCACCGACGTCCGCGCCTTCTCGTACCCGGCGCACGTGGGCGACTGGGACGGCCTCGGCCGGCTGGTGGACACCGTCTACGACGAGCTCGGCCGACTCGACATCCTGGTGAACAACGCCGGCATGGCACCGCTCTACCCCAGCCTCGACCAGGTGAGCGAGGAGCTCTTCGACAAGGTCATCGGGGTCAACCTGAAGGGGCCGTTCCGGCTCACCGCGCTCGTCGGCGCCCGGATGGCCGCCTCCGGTGGCGGCTCGATCATCAATATCAGCAGTGTCGCGTCGGTCCGGCCCACGCCGACCGACCTCCCGTACGCCGCGGCCAAGGCGGGTCTCAACGTCCTGACCGCTGGCTTCGCCCAGGCGTTCGGGCCGTCGGTCCGGGTGAACACCATCATGGCCGGGCCGTTCCTCACCGACATCAGCAATGCCTGGGACATGCCCGCGTTCGAGCAGATGGCTGCCCGGTTCCCGCTGGGCCGGGGCGGTCGGCCAAGCGAGATCGTCGGTGCGGCTCTCTATTTCGCCGGACCCGCGTCGAGTTTCACCACCGGCGCGGTGCTCCCCGTGGACGGCGGCCAGGCGGTCGTGCCCTACGCCGGGTGAGGGGCACATCGGCTCACGGCCGGCAAGACCGGTACGCGGTCGACAACAGGGCGCACCGGCTGTCGTCCGCCTGCCACCGGGAGAGCATCCGGGGGCTGAGGCTAACGTGATGCGACGTTGCCGGGATGGGGCGGCCGTGACGCGGACAGTTGCCCGCCTGGCCTCGGCGTCAGGCCGTTCATGATCTGGGCTACCAACAGGGAGCAGACCTGGTCTGGTGAGAGCCGGCCTGGGGGCTGGTACCACGTGTACAGCCAGTTGATCGAGCCAAGCGCGCTGAGCGCTGAGATCTCGGTGTCGTCGCTGGCCAGCGCACCAGCCCGGACGCCCTCGTCGAGTGCGTCCGCCAGTTGACGTACCAGCGCCTCCCGCCGGCGCTCATGGTACCGGCGGAAGTTCGGCGTCAGTTCGTCGAAGTGGCGCATGACGATGGGCAGCGACCCGTGCCGGATCATGGTCTGTGTGTAACGGCGGAGAGCTTCGCGGACCCGGTCAGCGGGATCACCGGGCACGGCGAGGCCACCGCTGAGAGCATCCTCCGCATTGGTCGTCGCCTCGTCGCAGATCGCGTCGAGGAGTTCTGCCTTGCTGGCGAAGTAGTGGTACACGGTGGACTTCGTCAGGCCGACCCGGCTGCCGACCTCCTCGAGGGTGGCGCGGGAGTAACCGCGCCGACCGAAGATCTCTATGGCTGCCCGGATGAGGTCGTCGCGGCGGTTCGTCCCGTCGGTGCGGGGGGTTGGCGCGGCGGAGCCCTCCGCAAGTCGGCTGAGTGACCACGCTGCCTGAGCCTGGGTCAGCTCACCCCGCTCGACCGCCGCCTCAATCGCGCGCCTGACGGCCTCGAACGAGCTGCCGTTCCTGGCGTTCAGGTCTCCTCCTGACGAACTGTGCCCTGTCGTCCGTTGTTGGTATCGGGACCGGCGTGTGGTGACAGAGCGCTGCCGACCCTATCAGGAGTGCAGGTTCGCGCCGCTTCGGGCGTCGCAAGACCGGTGAGCGGCTGTTTCTCCAGCCGCCGGAACCATCCTGGAAAAGGACTGCGCCAGCCGTGGCATCCGGCGCGCCGCCGCATGCCGTCGGCCTGGCTGTCCCATCCGAAAGCCCCGACCGAAATCCTCGCGCCGGGCCGACCATCGGACGGTCGGAGGAACCATAGGCCACGTTGACAGACCCGTCAAGAGCGTGGGTAGGCCCGCCAGGAGATGCGTCGAGGACGCCCGCCAAAATTCCCCCTTCCCGTTGGCGCGGGCCCTTAGTAAACTCACGGCCGATCACCCGACCGACCGACGGTCGGGAGCCGGACCACCAAGGGAAGAGTGTCTTTGGTTGAGCCGGACAGGCAAAGGTCGTTCTCGCCGGAAAAATTGGCTGGCCTGGACCGGCCGGTTTCAAGGACAAGTTCAAGAAGCTGTGGGGTGTCCTCTGACACCGGCGGCCGCAGGTTGTGGCCGTGACACGGTTCCGTGACCCGGGCCGCGCCTACCTCACATCCGGCTTGGTCGTGAAGTACCAGGCCCGAATCGGTGAGCACGAACCGCGACGACATTGAGGGAGTCCCAGATGGGTGCTGCCCGACAGGGCCCGCCGGTTGACCTGTTGGTGATAGGTGGCGGCATGGCCGGCCTTACGGCTGCCGCGTGGGTGGCGCGGCACGGCGGCCGGGCTGTCGTCGTCGAGCGGGCGGGCACGCTCGGTGGCTCCGCCGCGCTGGCCGGTTTTGTCTGGACGGCGCCCACACTCGATGTTCTGCGCGCCGTCAATCCGCGGGGCGACTCCACCCTGGCCGCGGCCCTGGTGGAGGGCTTCCCCGCTGGTACCGAGTGGATACGGTCCCTGGGAGTCGAGTGCCGTCCGACGGTGACAGTGCTGCGTTTCGGGCGCGGGCACCAGGTAGATACCAACCACTACATCGGTGCGTGCGCGGAACTACTGCACGCGCACGGTGCCGAGGTGCTGACCGGGACCCAGACCCGATCGTTGCTGCTGGCCGACGGCGCCGTGCGCGGCGCGGAGTGCGTGCTTGCCGACGGGTCGACCCGCCGGATCGAGGCACGGTGGACGCTGCTGGCGACGGGAGGGTTTCAGGCGGACCCGGACCTGCGGGCCGAGCACATCCATCCGCGGGCGCGGGCGATCGAGCTGCGGTCCAACCCGTACAGCATGGGGGCCGGGCTTCGGCTCGGCCGGTCCGCCGGAGGCACCTTCGGCAAGGACGGAGCGGGCTTCTACGGCCATCTGATCCCGGCCGGGGTCGCCCTGGACAATCCGGCGCACTTCACCGACGTCACGCTCTACTACAGCGAGCGTTGTCTGTTGTTCAACCTTGGCGGCGAGCGTTTCGTCGACGAGACGGTGGGCGACCATCTGACGACGCTTGCCCTGCTGGAGCAGCCGGAGGCACGGGGGCTGCTGGTCGCCGACGCGGCGGCCTACCGAAGCTGGATGAAAGGGCAGTACGTCGAGGGCATCCCGGCCGTGAACACGTTCGAGATCTGCCGTCGGCGGGGCGCGCGGGCCGCGGTGGCCAACGATGTCGACGAGTTCGAGCTGATTCCGGAGGAGTGGGGCTACCCCGGGGCGAAGATCCGCGATGCGATCAACGCGTTGAACCTGGCCGCGCGCGGCGGGGACGCCTTGTCGCCGCCCCGGGAGTTCGACCGGCGTCCCCTGGACGAGCCTCCGTTCTACGTGATCGAGGCCGCCCCGGCCATCACCTTCACGTTCGGGGGGCTGCTCATCGATCGCCACGCGCGGGTGCGTGCCCGGGACGGGGATGTGGTGCCGGGCCTGCTGGCCGCTGGGGCGGACGCGGGCGGGCTTTACCACGGCGCCTACGCCGGCGGGCTGGCCCCTGCCCTTGTCTTCGGCCTCGCCGCCGCGCGGACCGCGCTCGCCGCTGAAGCGACACGGTGACAGGAAGACCACAGCGGCGGGAGAAGGCAGCGAGAAGAAACGCGGTCACAAGAGTAACGCGGTGAGGCCGCGATACCTGCAAGGAAAGGAGCCAGGCATGGCTGTTCGTGAGTATTCATCCTTCTACATCGACGGCGCCTGGAGCGCCCCTCGCTCCGATGCCGCGTTCGATGTGATCTCGCCGCGGTCGGAGGAGCGCATCGGGTCCGTCCCGGCCGCGACGACCGCCGACATGGACGCGGCGGTGGCGGCCGCGCGGCGGGCCTTCGATGAGACCGACTGGTCCCGCCGGCCGGCTGCCGAGCGCGGCGAGTTGTGCGC
>NZ_MBLO01000086.1 GCF_001854805.1 Pseudofrankia coriaricola | reverse complement strand
ATCGCCAAAGCCCTGCGAGCCACCGCCCGCCAGCCCGAACGCGTCCTCCAGATCATCGGCCTGATCAGCGAAAAGGGACTTTGACGGCACCCTGCAGCTGCAGGGCCGACTCGCTCGGGACGCCGCAGTAGCCGGCGCCAAGGTTCCCCGCCCCGCGTTGCGCCTCACCAAGGACATCGGCCCACACCAATGGGGCGGGGCGAGCAGGCCTGCGTGGCCGACGGCCACTAGTAGCACGCACGCCGCCCACCACCTTGACGGCCCGTAACCTCCGGGCATCCATCTTCTTCGCCGTTTCCCGCGCTGTGGGTCTCATTGCGCTGGTCACGCGGATGAGGCACGCGCACCGACGAGTCGGCCGCGGATACCGCTACGTTCCGCATGCTCCAGGCGTGCAGTCACCCTGGCGACAAAGACGGCAACGGTTACGCCGCGCTATCGGCCCAGGTCAGCGCGCTCGATCAGCTGTCGACGCCGGCCGCTTCGGCGCTGTCGGGCCAGCCTCTCCGTCATGCCACACTCGTCGACAACTGTCATTGACATCCGTCAGAAGCCGGTGTAGACATCACTGCCATGGTGCCTGTGCCGGAGAAGCCAGCCGGTCGAGAGGCGCAACGGCTCGAGACACGTCAGCGTGTGTTCGACGCGGCCATAGCGGAGTTCCGGCGCTGGGGAATGGCCTGCGCGGACATCGGTGCCATCGTCACGGCGGCCGGCGTAGCACGTAACACGTTCTACTTCCAGTTCCCGACGAAGGAGCACATCCTCGCCGAGCTGGATCGCGGCGAACAGGAGGAGCTAGCGACTAAGCTCACGTGGGTCCTCGCCTCGCCGCCTCCCTTGCGGGATCTCCTCGCCGAGGTGGTCCGGCTGGTAACCAACATCGAGCAGCGTCTCGGAGTCGTGCTATTCAGGGAACTTCTGGCCCTCCACTTTTCCCCGAACCGCCCCCGCGACAGTGAGTGGACCACCTATCCGGTCGTCGTTCTCATAGTCGAGGCGCTCCTCCGGGCGCGCGAGTCCGGCGAGATCCACTCCGAGGCCGACATCAAGCACAACGCGTTCTTCTTCCTGCTCGGACTCTATGCTGTCCTGGCAGCGGTTCCCGACTCGGCCTCCGACCGCGACGCTATACTCACCAACTTCGTGACCACGGTGCTCCGTGGGCTGGAACCACGATGACCAAAAGGCGGGTAAGACCGGCTTCCAAGGGAACCCGCTCAAGGTAGCGTCTCCCGGTTCGACAGGCGTAGGCAGGCGCAGCTGAAACCGGCTCGCTCTTGTGGTCCTAACCCGGACCACGGTTGCGATCTTTTACGATCCGCGTCCTGCGCCGGCCGTTCGTACCGGAGTGGTCGCCAGCTCGCGTCAAAAATCGGATATTACCACAGGAATCGGACGGCCGCGCGCCTTCCGTCCTCCTTCCGTGCGTCCGACAACAGGTACTTCACGCTACTCAAAATGGGGCACGAGACTATCGTCGCCCCGCAGGCCGCCGTCCCTAGGCAGGCCAAAGTAAGACCGGAGAGTTGCCCGTTGACACGGTTCGACCAGGAGGGCATTCTCCGGGTGTCGCCCGTCAGATTTTCTGGCGGCCACGGGGGCGTTCGATTTCTCGGCGCCGATGCGACCTTCGGACCGAGCTTTCGCCGCAGCGCAGTAGCGGCTGATCTTACAGCTTGGAAGACCTGTTCGCCCTCACTGTGCGGCGACGGCCCACGCGACGCTTTGACCATGGGCGGCTTACCTCAAAGTGGTCGCGATCCACCCCCTGTTGATTGGAGCAGTCATGTCCGACGACGTGCCTCAGGAGGACGCCACACCTATCGGACAGGGAGCCGACGGCCCCGGCTTACGCCCGGCCTCAGCGGTCACGAGGCGCTCACTGATCGGCGGCGCCGTGGCCCTGGGCGTCACCGCGGCGGCCGGCCTGGGCTCGACGCCGGCGCGAGCGGCGACGGCTTCGGCCGGCGGGGCGGCCGGGCGCTCGGTGACCCAGATCAGCGCACGGGCCGTCGTGGTCGGCACCGGGTTCGGCGGCGGCGTCACCGCGCTGCGGCTCGCCCAGGCAGGCGTCTCGTCGCTCGTCCTGGAACGCGGCCTGCGCTGGCCCACGGGGCCGAACGCGACCACCTTCCCCCGGATCACCCAGGGGCTCGACCAGCGCGCCTTCTGGCTTCCTCCAACCGGCGCCTTCCCCTGGGCGCCCTACACGGGCCTGCTCGAGACCGTGCAGGCAACGGGCATCGCCGTGAACGTCGGGGCTGCCGTCGGCGGCGGGTCGCTGATGTACCACGGGATGACCTTGCAGCCGAGTCTGACCAACTTCGCCTTGTCCATGCCACTCATGACGGGCTTCTACGGGGACCTGAACCGGTGGGCGTACCCGGCGGTCGCCTCGATGCTGGGCATCTCCACGATCCCTGACGACGTGCTGAACTCCGATCCCTACCGCTCCTCCCGGGTGTTCCTCGACGTGGCGCCCAAGGCGGGCTTGCAGACGTTCCGCGTGCCGCTGCCGATCGACTGGTCGTTCGTCCGCGGTGAGCTCAGTGGCAAGTACGTCCCCACCTACACGACGAGCGACATCGGCTTCGGCGTGAACAACGGTGGCAAGCACTCGATCGATGTCACCTACCTGGCGGCGGCCGAGGCCACCGGCAAGGCGCAGGTGCAACCTCTGCACGTCGTCAGGGATATCTCGCTCGCCCCGAACAAGAAGTGGGTCCTCTCGATCGACCGGATCGACACCGCGGGTGCTGTCCAGGAGCAGAAGTCGATCACGGCCGACGCCGTCTTCCTCAACGCCGGCTCGCTGGGCACGACCCGGCTGCTGGTGAAGGCGAAGGCCAAGGGTCTTGTTCCCAACCTGCCCAGCGGCATCGGTACGCAGTGGGGCAACAACGGCGACCAGATCTACGCCTGGACCCAGATGAACCACGACCCAGGCGTCCAGCAGGGCGGGCCGGCCTGTGTGGGCGGCCGGCCGCTTGTCAGCCCGATCCCCTACACCGTGATCCACTCCGGGTCTCCCATCCAGACCCCCGGGGTTCGCGAGATGCTCGTGGTCGGCTTCGGTATCGAGCAGCCGACCGGCACCTGGGCCTACGACTCCGCGAAGGACGACGCCGTCCTGACCTGGCGGTCGTCGGGGGACGCCGCGCTCCAGCAGGTCATATCCGCCCAGATGCAGGCGATCGCGCGGGCCGGCGGCGGGAACATGACGGACACCGACTCGCCGGCGCCGTCGACCTGGCATCCGCTTGGCGGCGTGCCGATGGGCTCGGCTGTCGACCTCTATGGCCGGGTCCTCGGTCATAAGGGCCTTTATGTGCTGGACGGCTCCCGCATTCCCGGTTCGACGGGGGCGTGCAATCCGTCCATGACGATCGCCGCTCTGGCCGAGCACAGCATGGCCACGATCGTCCGCCAGGACCTCGGATCGGTCTTCTAACGCTGGAAGCAGCAGGACAGTCGAGCCTGCCGCGGGGGTCGCAGCACCGGCCGCGCTGACGCCTCGATGTCCATGCGGACCGCATGGACATCGAGGCGGGCGGGACAAGCCCGTCGACAGCGGCTGGCTCGGAGGCTGGTCTCGAGGCTGGTGCTCGATGCGAGGCAGCCGGGGCCGCCTTTGCCGGCGCCCCCTGAGCCGGCGGCGAGACGGACGGCGCCTGGCTCGGCCGGCCTGCCGTCGCGTTCCCGGTGGTTCCTCGCAACGACGAAGCGTGAGTGCTCGGTATCGGTGGTCGGACACCGGGCGGTTTCCTAGCCCACGGACATCAACGGAAGTGACTAGTGAAGATCAGTGACGCTGACGCCGGCCGTGACGAGGCCGTCCGCCGGGCCCAGAGGATGGCACGGCGGGACCAGGTGGTCGGCATCAGCCCGTTGGGCCAGCCAGACGCGAGGCTCGTGGCCGCGGTCTGTGAGGCCGGGGCTCTCGGCCTCCTGGACCTCGGCCACGACCCCGCCGAGGCAGCCGCGGCGCTGCTTCTGACCGCACGGCTGACGAACCGCGCCTTCGGCATCCGGATCAGCCGCCCGGACGCCGTCGACACGGCCGCGCTGACACGCTGCCAGGAGCAGATCGACACCCTGGTCCTGTCGGGGGAGGCGCTCGCGGCGTCCCCCGACAGGACAGCGCTTGCCGCCCTCCTGACGAACGGGCCCGGGGTCCGGATCCTGGCGGAGGTCACCTGCTCCACCGAGGCGCGCAACGCCGTCGCCGCCGGAGCGGACGGGCTGCTGGCGCGAGGCGCCGAGGCCGGCGGGCGGGTTGGCGATCTCAGCTCGTTCGTGCTGTTCCAGCAGCTGCTGGAACTGTTCGGTGCCCCGAGAGACGACGGCCCCGCGATGCCGGTCTGGTGCTGGGGCGGGATTGGCGTCCGCGCCGCCGTAGCCGCCGCGGTCGGCGGGGCTGCAGGGGTGGTCCTCGACACCCAGTTCGCGCTGTTGCGCGAGGCCGGCTCCGCCGGGCCGGTCTCCGCCACGCTGCGCCGGCTGGATGGCACCGAGACGGTGATCGCCGCCGGGCATCGGGTCTACCAGTCACCCGCGAGCAGGCGCACGGACGGCGACGCACAGAGCTGGTCGCAGGACGAGGTTCTCGCGAGCATCGGCCACGCAGGCCCGGGCCGCCGGCTGCTTCCGGTCGGGCAGGACGTCTTTCTCGCCCGCGACTTCGCCTCCCGTTACGGGACCGTGGCCCGCGTGGTTCGGGCCATCCGACAGGCCGTCGACGCCGCGGCCGATCCTGAGACGGTCGCCACCACCGCTGCCTTGCTTTCGAGCGACTCGCCCCTGTGCGCCGTGTGGGGCACCTCCCGGCCGGTGGCGCAAGGCCCGATGACCCGGGTCAGCGACGAGCCTGCCTTCGCGCGCCACGTCGCCGACGACGGCGCCCTGCCATTTCTCGCGCTCGCGCTGGCGGACGGCGAGCGCTCCCGTCGGCTGCTGACCGAGACCCGCGAGCTGCTCGGTGAGCGTCCCTGGGGCGTCGGGCTCCTCGGCTTCGCGCCCGATGAGGTGCGTGCCGCCCAGCTCGAGGCGGTTCGCGACGCGCGGCCGTCACGGGTGGTCGTCGCCGGCGGCCGGCCATCGCAGGCCGCCGAGCTGGAAGAGATCGGCATCACGGCCCTGCTGCATGTCCCCTCACCGGCGCTCCTACGCCAGTACCTGGCCGAGGGCTGTCGACGTTTCGTCTTCGAGGGCTCCGAATGCGGCGGGCACGTGGGCCCGCGCGCGAGCTTCCCACTCTGGGAGGCGCAGATCGCCGTTCTGCTCGACCATCTGGACGCCGCCGGTCCGACGAACGCCCACGCACACAGCGAAACAGGAGCCAGTTTCGAGGTCCTCTTCGCCGGTGGGATACACGATGCACGCTCTGCTGCCATGGTGGCGGCGATGGCGGCCCCGCTCGCGGCGCGCGGTGTCGGGATCGGGCTGCTGATCGGCACCGCCTACCTGTTCACCGAGGAGGCCGTCCGGCTCGGCGCGATCCAGGAGGAGTTCCAGCGACAGGCGGTGAACGCGGCGGCCACGGCGCTGCTGCGCACGGGCCCGGGCCATGTCACCAGTTGCCTCGCCAGTCCCTTCGTCGAGCTCTTCCATGCTGAGCGCGACGAGCTACGCGCCCGCGGCGTGCCCGACCAACAGGCGTGGGAACGGCTGGAACAGCTCAACCTTGGTCGGCTGCGCCTCGCCAGCAAGGGGGTCGAGCGACGCCGCGACCGGCTGGTGCACGTCGGACGGGAGCGCCAGCGCGACGAGGGCCTGTTCATGGCCGGGCAGGTCGCCGTCCTGCGGTCCGCTACCACGACCGTGCGTGACCTGCACGACGGTGTAACCCGGGATGCCGAGCGCCTTCTGCGTGCCTGGGCATTCGACCGGCGCGGCGACGAACGTGACGCGGTTGGCGGCGCCGAGGTCGACGTCGCGCCCGTGGACGTCGCTGTCATCGGCATGGCCTGCGTGCTGCCGGACGCGCCGGATCTCGCGACCTTCTGGGCCAACGTGGTGGCCGGTAGGGACGCGATCTCCGACGTCCCCCGCGACCGATGGGACAGTGACCTCTACTACGAGGCCGACAGCACGGCCGGCCCGAGCGGCGAGCGGACCTCGTCCAAATGGGGTGGCTTCCTGCCCCGGGTCCCGTTCGACCCACTGCGTTACGGCATTCCGCCAACGGCGCTGGCCAGCATCGAGCCGGTCCAGGTGCTCGCGCTCGAGACCGCCCGGCGCGCACTCGCCGATGCCCAGCTCGATGCGGCGGGGACCGATCACACCCGGACGGGCGCGGTGTTCGGCACCGAGGCCAACAGCGACCTCTCCGCGGCGCTCACGCTGCGCGCGGTGCTGCCGTCGTACTACGGCGAGGTTCCCTCCGAGCTGGACGACCTGCTCCCGCGGATCACCCCGGAGACCTTCACCGGCCTGCTCAGCAACATCATCGCCAGTCGGGTCTCCAACCGCCTCGATCTGGGCGGTCCGGCCTACGTCGTGGACGCGGCGTGCGCCTCGTCGCTCACCGCGCTGGACGCCGCGTGCCGCGAGCTGCGGCACGGCGGCGCCGACATCATGATTTGCGGTGGCGCAGACCTGCACAACGGGATCTTCGACTACCTGATGTTCTCGTCAGTCGGCGCTCTCTCCCCGACAGGACGAGCCCGGCCCTTCGCCGCCGATGCTGACGGGACCACCCTTGGTGAAGGCGTCGCCTGCGTCGTGCTGAAGCGGCTGGCCGACGCCGAACGGGACGGCGACCGGATCTATGCGGTTGTCAGGGCTGTCGGCTCGGCGAGCGACGGCCGCTCGCTCGGACTTACCGCCCCGCGTCCGGAGGGCCAGCGACGGGCGCTGGACCGCGCCTACCGTGTGGCTGGCGTCTCGCCGGCCGACGTCGGCCTGGTCGAGGCGCACGGCACTGGCACCGCCGTTGGCGACCGGGCCGAGCTGGAGACCCTCACCGCCGTCTTCACCGAGGCGGGCGCGGCGCGAGGAGCCTGCGCGCTGGGGTCGGTCAAGTCGCAGATCGGCCATACGAAGACGGCCGCAGGTCTGGCCGCCGTCGTGAAGACGTCGCTCGCGCTGCACCACGGGGTGCTGCCACCGACCCTGCATGTGGACAAGCCCAACCCGGGCTGGGACCCGGACGTCAGCCCGTTCGTCCTGTCAGGAGCGGCGAGGCCGTGGGCTCGACCGGCCGGCGAGCGGGTGGCCGGCGTGAGCGCCTTCGGCTTCGGCGGCGTCAACTACCACGCCGTGCTGTCGGGGCACGCCGGGTCGATATCCGCCCGGCATGCCCTAGACAAGTGGCCAGCCGAGCTGCTGGTCTTCCGTGGCACCGACCTCGTCACGGCCCTCGGCGGCGCCGCCGAGCTGCGGGAGCTCCTGCGTGCGAATGACGCGGCGGGCCGACCTTGGCCACTGCGCGACCTCGCCGCCACCGCCGCCCGGCAGGCCCAGAACCGCCGCGGTCCTGTCCAGGTCGCGATCGTCGCGCAGGACCTCGACGACCTGGCCCGGCTGCTGGACCACGCCTCGGCGGGCGAGCAGGACGTTGGCCTGTTCCTGTCCTCCGCTCGGCCAACGGACCACCTGGCGCACCCGCCTGACAGCCGTCTCGCGGTGCTGTTTCCTGGCCAGGGCAGCCAGCGGCCAGGCATGCTGACCGAGCTGTTCGTCGCCTTCCCCGAGCTCAAGGACTATTTGCGCCTCGGCGAGAGGTGGCGGGACGCCATCTTTCCGCCGGCCGGCCCGGCCGGGGCGACCGGCGACGACGCGGAACTGCGCCTGCGGGACACCCGGGTCGCCCAGCCGGCACTCGGGATCGCCGGTCTGGCCACGCACCACCTGCTGACCCGTCTCGGGCTCGCGCCCGACATGGCGGCCGGCCACAGCTACGGCGAGCTGGTCGCGCTCTACGCCGCCGGAGCATACGACGCGGAGACGCTGCTCGCGCTGTCCTCGGCCCGCGGTGAGGCGATCACGGCGGCTGTGGGCGACGGGCACGACCCGGGTGCGATGGCCGCGGTGCGCGCGTCCGCGTCAGCGGTGAGCTCGGTTCTTGCCGCCGCGTTCCTCGACCAGCAGATCGTCGTGGCCAACTACAACGCGCCGAACCAGGTCGTGGTCTCCGGCCCGACGGCCGCGCTTGACGCCGCCCTCGAGCTGCTTCGGGGCACTGGTCTGAGTGCCCTGCGTCTACCTGTCGCGTGCGCCTTCCACAGCCCGCTGGTCGCCCCCGGGACGGAGCTGTTCGCCGACGCACTTGCCAAGGCCCGCGTGATCGATCCGGTGCTTCCGGTGTGGTCCAACCGTGCCGCCGCCCCTTATCCGAAGGCCGACGGCGGGGCGCCAGGAGACGCCGTTCGCGCGGAGCTCGCGGCGCAGCTCGCCGCGCCGGTGCGGTTCGTCGACCAGGTCGAGGCCATGTACGCGGCCGGGGCACGAGTGTTCGTGGAAGCCGGCCCCGGCCGGGTACTGACCGGCCTGGTCCGCTCCATCCTCGGCGACCGGCCGTACCTGGCGGTCGCCTGCGACGGCCGCCGGGGCGGCCTGACCGGCTTCTTGGACGCGGTCGCCCAGCTTACGGTCGCGGGCATCGAGCTGCACACCGACTGGCTGGTCGACGGCAGAGACGCCGTCGACCGCACCGACGCCACCCCACCAGCGCGGCCGGCATGGAGTGTCGACGGGCGGGCCATCCGCCTCGCCGACGGGGAGCCGATCCCGGACGGCCTCGCTCCCGCTCGCCTGGTGCGACTGCCAGCCTCCCCCGCAGCCCAGCGGGCGCGCCCGGACTCCGCGTCGCCGACGCCGGACGGCGCTGACGGGCGAGAGGCGCTGATCAACCAGTTTCTGCGCGTCTCGCGCGACAGCCTCGCGGCCCAGCGCGACGTGCTTCTCGCCTACCTCGGCGGCCAACCTGCGACCGAGCCGCCGCCGGAGCCCCCCGTCGCGCGGTCCACGCGGGCCGTGCCGCCACCGGCGTCGCGCCCCTCCGCCGACATCTCGGACCTCCCATACGCCGGTGCCGTTCAGTCCCCCGCCCAGTCGAGCACCAGCGCCGGCGCCCAAGGGAAGGTGGATCTGATGGCGGCGGTCCTCGACCTCATCGCCGAGGGAACGGGCTACCCGACCGAGATGATCGAGCTGGATCTCGACCTTGAGACCGACTTGTCGGTCAACTCGTTGAAACGCACCGAGCTGGCGGGGCACCTCGCCGAGCGTTTCGGGTCCGCTCACGGCCGGGTCGACGAGCTCAGCCGGCTGCGCACGGTACGGGCGATCGTGGGCTGGTTGTCCGAGCACGAGAAGACCGGCACCACAGCGGCACTCGACGACCTGGCCGCGCCGGCGGCCGCAACCGCGCGGCGCGGAAGCCGGCGTGGCGAAGTCCCCATCCGGCTCGTGCCATCGTGGCGCCCGGTTCCGGGCACCATCGGCCTGACCGACCTGACGGGTACAAGCTGGGCGGTGTTCGGCCGCACCCTCGACCCGCCCGCGACACGACAGATCGTGTCCCGGCTCACCGCGCTCGGCGCCGACGTCCGCGCCTGGACGGCGGACGATCTGTCTGCCGCCGGTCAGGTCTCCGTCGACGGGGCGGTCTACCTGGCGGGCTGGGCCGAGGCGGCAGCCGAGCCCGAGCTGCCGTCCACCTTCGCCGCGGTCCGCACGATCGTTGCTGGCCAGCCCCGGTGGCTGCTCGGCGTCGCCGCGGCCGACGTCCCGTCCACGGCCGGCCTGCGTGGCCTGTTCCGCACACTCGGCAAGGAGTGCCCCGCGACCGCCGTGCGGCTGGTGGAGGTCGCGGCAGGCGCACAGTCCACGTTGGCTGACATCGTCGCCGGCGAGCTGCACGAGGCCGCGGCGCCGCAGGAGTCCGTGGTCCGCCACGGCGTGGTCCGGGAGGCCGCGCAACTGGTGGAGGCATCGCCCGGGCCGCTCGCGTCGGCTGGGGCCGGCCCGGCGGACGACGGCGTCGCCGAGGCGGCCGCACTCGGCCTGGACAGCGACTCCGTCGTCGTCCTCATCGGCGGAGCGCGCGGCATCACCGCCGGGTTCACGACACTGCTCGCGAGCGCTGCGCGGTGCCGGCTGGAGCTGGCGGGCCGGACGCCGGCTCCAATCGGCGATGAGGAGCCGTGGCTGGCGGCGGCGATCGACCGGCCAGCGATCCTCGACGCGATGCGGAACCTGGGGCCGCGCACGCCAGCGGAGGTCAACCGGCTTGCCGAGCAGGTGCTCGCGCAGCGCGAGATCAGGGCGACCCTCCGCGACGTCGCCACCCGAGGCGGCCAAGCGCGTTACCAGCAGCTGGACGTTCTGGACACGGACGCGGTCCATCAGTTCGTCAAGCAGGTATACGCACGCAACGGGCGGATCGACGCGGTGGTCCTCTCCGCCGGCGTCCTCGAGGACCGCCTCGTCGTCGACAAGGACCCGGAGTCGTTTCAGCGGGTGTTCGACACGAAGGTGGCCGGGTTGCGGGCGCTGTTGGCAGCGCTCGAGGAGCTGCCGAAGCGCCCCGGGACGGTCGCGCTGTACGGCAGCATCGCCGGAGTCGTCGGCAACCCCGGCCAGAGCGACTACGCGGCGGCCAACGACGCGCTGGAAACGCTCGGCGCCGTCTGGGGGCGGCGTACCGGCACGCGGGTCCTCACGGTTCACTGGGGCCCCTGGGCGCCCGACGACGGGCATCCCGGAATGGTCGACGCCGGCCTGGAGCGGGAGTTCGCCCGCCGCGGTATGGGCCTCATCGACCCTGAGGAAGGCCATCGTTCGCTGCTCCGAGAGCTTGCCTGGGGGCCGCGTGACCTGACCGCCGTCGTCTACACCGCGTCGGGCTGGTAGCCGATGCCAGCCCAACCGATGCCACTCGCGGCCTCGTCCGGCGCCGCCACGGCCGGGCCAGCGTCCGCCTGGCGCCATCCGGCAGTCGCGATCGTCGGCATGGCCGTGCTGCTGCCCGGCGCGCCCGACCTGGACACCTACTGGCACAACCTGGTCGGCGGCGTAGACGCGATCACGGAGGCGCCCCCCGGGCGCTGGGACCCGGCGTTCTACGACCCAGCCGGCGCCTCCGGACCGGCCCGCGCGGACCGGATCTACTGCCGACGAGGCGGCTTCGTCGACGATCTGGCCTATGTCGACCCGGTCCAGTTCGGCATCCCGCCGCGCGACGTCGCCAGCATCGAACCCGACCAGCTTCTGGCGTTGCGTGTCGCGTCGGCGGCCGTCGAGGACGCCGGCGGCGCCGTCCGGCTGGGAGATCTCGGGAAGGTCGGCGTCATCCTCGGCCGGGGCGGCTACCTGGGCGCCGGCATGGTCCGTCTCGACCAGCGGCTCCGCACCGCTCACCAACTCGTCGAGACGCTCGGGGCGCTGCTTCCCGCGCTCGGCCCCGACGACCTCGACCTGATCCGCAGCGCTTTCACGAAAGAGCTTGGCCCGGAGGCTCCGGACGCTGCGATGGGCATCGTCCCGAACCTGGCGGCCGCGCGGGTCGCGGGCCGGCTCGGCTTCGGCGGGCCGGCCTTCACCCTCGACGCGGCCTGTGCCTCGTCACTGGTCGCTATCGACAGCGCGGTCGCCGAGCTGGCATCAGGCCGTTGCGACGCGGTGCTGGCTGGCGGGGTGCATCACTGCCATGACATCACCCTCTGGAGCGTGTTCGCCCAGCTGCGCGCGCTGTCGAGGTCGCAGCGGATCCGGCCGTTCGACCGGCGCGCGGACGGCCTGCTGATCGGCGAGGGCACCGGCGTCGTCGTCCTACGGCGGCTGGAGGACGCTCGTCGCGACGGCGACCGGGTATACGCGGTAATCCGGGGAACCGGGGTTTCCAGCGACGGCCGCGGCGGAGGCCTGGTACTCCCGGATCCTGCCGGCCAGGCCGCGGCTGTCGAACGTGCCTGGCGCGCCGCCGGCCTCGACCCGCGCGAACCGGGCTCCATCGGCATGATCGAGGCCCACGGCACCGGGACACCAGCGGGCGACGAGGCAGAGCTGACGACGCTGGCCCGCGTCTTCGGGCCTGCCTCGCAAAGTCCCGAGGTCGCGGCGCTGGGCTCGGTCAAGGCGATGATCGGGCACGCCATGGCCGCGGCCGGTGTCGCGGGCCTGGTGAAGGCGGCCCTGGCGCTGCACAACCGGGTGCTGCTGCCGGCCCTGCACTGCGATGAGCCCCATCCGGCGGTGGCCACCACCCGCTTCCGGCCGCTCCCAGCCCCAGTGCCGTGGGAGGCTCGCGGCCCGCGCCGCGCGGGCGTCAACGCGTTCGGGTTCGGCGGCACCAACGCCCACGTGGTCCTTGAGGAGGCACCGCCCAGCGCGCCGCCGCGCGCCGCGTCGATGGTCGCGCCCATGCTGCCAGTCGCCGCGCCAGCAGCCGCCGGCATGTCGAAATCTTCCGGTTCAGCCGATGCCAGGGTCGCCACCGTGTCCGAACCGGAGCTAGTTCTGCGCCTGGCCGCGTCGACGCCGGACGAGCTGGGCGTGCTGCTCGAGGTCGACGACGCCGCGCTGCGCACCGCGGCGCTCGCCCCTTGCGAGCACCCCGCTGTGGGCGCGCGGCTCGGCCTGGTCAACCCCACCGGGCGCCGGCTCGCGACCGCCCGGCACGCTGTCGGCGGGATCCGAGCGGGCACCTGGGATGCCTGGCGCGGCCGCGGCGAGGTCTGGGTCAGCGCTCAACCGCTGCTCGGCGGTCCGACGGCCGGCCGTACCGCCTTCGTGTTCCCAGGTCTGGAAGCCGAGTTCGCCCCTCAGCTCGACGACGTCGCCCGACACTTCGGGCTGCCGCTGCCCGCCGACCTTTCTGACGCCGACCTCGGCCGTCACGCCACCGGCGTCCTGCTCGTCAGCCGCGTCCTGGACCGCGTCCTACGCCAGATGCGGATCACTCCAGACGCGCTCGCCGGGCACAGCATCGGCGAATGGAGCGCGATGTTCGCCGCCGGCATGTTCGACGACGACGCCGTCGACGCCGACATCTTCGCCGCCGACCCCTACGAGGGCGCCGTCCCCGACGTCGACTACGCGTCGCTGGCCTGCGCAGCCGACCAGGCCAGGACGTTCCTGGCGGACTACCCCGAACTCGTCCTGTCCCACGACAACGCGCCGTCGAGCACAGTCGTCTGCGGGCCACCCACGGCCGTCGCCGAGCTGGCCACCCGGCTACGCCGCGCGAACATCGTTGTGCAGGTCATGCCGTTCCGTTCCGGCTTTCACACCCCCATGCTGCGGCCCCACCTCTCAGCCCTACGAGCCCGCACCGACCGCCTTCAGCTGCGTCGAGCCGCCCAGACCCAACTCTGGTCGGCCACCACCGCCGCGCCCTACCCGGCCGACCTTGCCGCCGTCCGCGACCTGTTCGTCCGCCACCTCGTCGAACCCGTGCTCTTCCGGCAGACGATCACCGCGATGTACACCGCCGGCGTCCGCGTCTTCATCCAGGTCGGCCCAGGCAGACTCGGTGGCCTCATCGAGGCAACCCTCGACGGCACCCCTCACCTCACCATTCCCGCGAACTCCGCCCACCGCGACGGAATCGGCCAGCTGCGCCGGCTCGCGGTCGCGCTCTGGGTTGAGAATGGCGACCCAGACCTCGCCGCGCTGGACAGGGCGGCTCCCACGCCAGCCCGCTCCCGTCCAAGCGGCCGGAATGGACTCAGCGCGGGCCAGCCCGCGGACGTGCCCACGACGAGCGGCGCCGGGCCCGGACGGCTGGTGCGGCTCGATCTCGGCGCGGCCACGGTGCGCGTCGCCGCGGACCTGCTTGATCGTGTCGCGTCGGCCGCGGCCGACGCGACACGATCAAGCCCCCTGCGCGAGACCGCTGAGCTGCTCGCACGACCGGCGGACGACGCCGAGCGCCTGCTGGGACGGCACCCGCTCACGTCGTGGGCGCAGCGCAGCCCCGTCGCCGAGGAACTGCTGGCGCTGCTGACCGAGACTGCCGACACCGCCGCGATCGTGTTGGCCAGCAGGTCCGGGCCAGGCCTCAGCACCGCCGCCGACGGCGGGCTGTCGGCCCGTCACGACATCGGCGGGCCTGACAACGGCGGCTCAGCCGGGAACGACGGCCGCTCGGACCCGGTCGGTGACCTGCGTCAGGAGCACCCTGGTCCAGGCTGGACAGCCACACTGAGGGCGTCGACGGAAACGATGCCGTACCTGCTTGATCATGCGCTCACGCCGCAGCCACCCGGCTGGCCGGAGCTCGCCGACCGACGTCCGGTGGTCGCCGCGACGACCACCGTCGCGCTCATGGCGCGGTACGCGCAGCGGGCCTCCGGCCGCGTGGCGGTCGGAGTCTATGACGTGCGTCTGGAGAACTGGCTGCCGGCGCAGCCGGCGACCGATGTCACGGTCCAGGTCCGTCCCGAGGCACCCGACCGCCTCCGGGTGACGTTCGTCGGCTTCGCGAGTGGGCTCGTCCGAGTCGCCGACGACTATTCCACGAGCCGTCCGCCACGGTGGCCGGTGGATCTCGACACCGAGCAGCCCTCGGCCATGTCCGCCCGTGAGTTCTACCGTGACCGGTGGATGTTCCACGGCCCCGCCTTCCAGGGCGTGACGTCGTTCCTCGGGCATGGGCCGTCCCACGTCCGCGGGGTGCTCCGGACGTCTGGAGCTCCGGGAGCGCTCCTGGACGCCGCGGGTCAGCTCCTCGGGTACTGGATCCGATCATGCGCCGACGATCGGTTCGTGATGTTCCCGGTCCGGATCGGGATGGTCGAGCTCTTCGGTCCAGAGCCAGCGCCCGGGACGGCGGTCGTCTGCCACGTGTGGGTCGAGCGGTATGACGAGACGCGGGTCGAGGCCCATATGCAACTGGTCGACGGCCAACAGGTCTGGGCGCACGTGCACGGCTGGGTGGACCGGCGGTTCGACCTGCCGGCGGAGCTGGACGAGGCGTTCCGGTGGCCGGAGCGCCGTCCCTTCAGCCAGCTCATGGCTGGCGGCTGGGCCGTGGCCACCGAGCGCTGGTCGGACCTGGCGGTACGCGAGATGGTCCTCAGCCGCTATGTCAGTGGCGCCGAGCGCGCCGAGTACGACTTGATGCGGCCGGCGCGCCGGCGCGAATGGCTGCTTCGGCGGATCGCCGTGAAGGACGCGGTCCGCACCCAGCTGTGGGGAACGGGGAGTCCGGAGATCTTCCCCGCCCAGCTCCACGTCATCGACCCCTTCACCCGTCAGACAGGACCGGGACCCACGGGCCGGGTCGAGGTCTCCGGCATCCGGGGCCTTCACCTGCCGGGTTTCTCCATCGCGCTCGCGAGCTGCTCCGACATCGCCGTGGCGAACGCGCACCCGCTGGCCGGACTACAGGCCGAGCGGCCGTCCGAGGTCGGCCTCGCTGTCGAGCCCGCCGGTCCTGCCGGTGAGGAGCCTCCAACGTCGCTCGATCTGGACCATCCGTGGTGGCTGCGCCGGCTGACAGCCGCGACGACGGCCGTGGCACGGGCAGCCGGTGTTCACCCGTCACTGCCCCAGGTCACCGCCGCGTCGCGGATGGGCGACCAGCCTGGCGTCGTCACGGTGTCACTGACCGTTCCCAGCCACGAAGGCAGGCCCACGACTCGCGCCTACACGGTGACCTGCGTCGAGGCGGCTGTCGGCGTCCTCGGCCCGGAGTCCGGCAGCGCAGGCCGCCGGCTGGTCGCCTGGACGACCGTCGCGACATCGGCACCCGACACGACCCGCGAAGCCTTGATGGGAGCCTAGTTATGACAGTACCCGGCACCCGAGCCAGCTCCGTGCTCGCCGAAACCAACGCCATGATCAACGAACTTGTCGACAAGTACGGGTCGCCGCCGGTCCAGGTAACCATGGACACGCTGTTCCACGACGACCTGGAGCTGGAAAGCATCGATCTGGTGACCCTCGGCGTCATGCTCGCCGCCCGTTATGGCGAACAGGTCAGCATGGCCGAGTTCCTCGCCGACAAGGACCTCGTCGACGTGATCGGGCTGCGGGTCGGTGAGCTGGTCGACTATGTCGTCTCCCAGCTCGACCTGGCGGCCGGCGTTGGCTGACGGTCATGCCGACTATCCACGTCAATGACATCGACATCCACTACCTGCACATGCGGGGCAAGGTGTCCGGCGGTCCTGCGCCAACGCTCGTCTGCATCCACGGCCTCGGAACCGACAGCCTGGCCAGCTTCTACCTGACGCTCGCCGCCCCGCTGGCCGCGGCCGGCGTCGACCTGCTGTTCTACGACCTGCGTGGGCACGGCAACAGCACCCGGCCGGCCCACGGCTACCGGGTCGAGAATTTCGTCACCGACCTCGACGGAATTCTGACGGCCCTCCAGGTCAACCTGCCGGTCCACCTGGTCGGCAACAGCTTCGGCGGCACCGTCGCGTTCGCGTTCGCCGCGGCGCACCCGGCCAAGACGGCCAGCCTGGTCGCGATCGAGTCGGAGCCGCCGACCGACCTCTGGGCACAACGGGTGGGTGAGTTGCTGCGCAGCACGAAGGAGCAGCTGTCGAACGAGGAGACCTTCCAACAGATCGCGGTGATGTTCGGCGACCACCATGCCCGGCTGTCGCGGCAGGCATACCGGAGGCTGGAGGAGACCACGATGGCGGAAGAGATCCCGGCCGGACGCGTCCTGGACCTTGTGGAGCTGAGCCAGATCACAATCCCGGTCCTGAGCATCGTCGGCAGCGACGGGTTCCAGGCGGAGGACCCCTACCAGCTGGAGGGGATACTGCCGAACTGCCGGACCGTCGTGATCCAGGACCAGGACCACTCGGTCCTCGTCGAGGCCCATCGGCAGGTGCGCGACCTGCTCCTGGGCTGGATCTTCCGGCGGCCGGCGACGACGAACGTCCCCGGAGACCCGAGATGAGTACGTTCCTTCTGGTCACGCCGCCGTTGGTCGGCCACATCACCCCGCTTGTCGCGGTGGCCGACCGGCTGGCAGAACTCGGGCACCGGGTCTGCTGGGCCGGCGAGCCGGCGCTGGTCAGAAAGCTGGCCGGCGAGGACGCGTGGGTGCACCCCTGCGACGCTGGACTCGCCGACGTCGCCGAGCGCGGTGCCGGACTGCGCGGCTACGCCGCCGTCCGCTTCCTCTGGGAGGATTTCCTGCTCCCGCTGGCGGATGCCACCCACGCGGCGGTCACCGACGCGGCCGAGCGGACCGGCGCGGACCTCGTGGTCGCCGACATGCAGGCCCTGGCAGGGCCGGTCGCGGCGGCGCGGCTGGGTATCCCGTGGGTCACCTCCGCGACGACCTCAGGATCGTTGCGGGATCCGTTCACAACGACGCCACGGATTCGGCAGTGGCTGGACGGGCAGTTCTCGGACCTGATCGGGCGAGTGTCCGCGGGCTCGGTCCGCACGCTGACCCCCGCGACGCTGGAACGCTCGCCGCACCTGGTCGTCGCCTTCACCACGGAGGCGCTCGCCGGCCCGGCCGACCCGGGCGGCCCGCCGATCCTGTGGGCCGGACCGGCGCTGCGCCGGCGCGACGCCCCCCGCGGCACCGTGAGCGGAGTCGAGGCATTCCCGTGGGCGTGGCGGGACCCGTCGCGACCATTGGTCGTCGTCAGCCTCGGGACGGTGGACAGCGCGGTTGGTAGCGAGTTCCTGCGGGCCAGCGCCGAGGCGCTGCGTGGGCTCGGCGCGTGCGTGCAGGGCATCGTGGCCGATCCGTTGGGGGCGATCACGCGGCCGGCCGACAGCGTCCTCACCCGGCCGTACCTGCCCATGCTGCGGCTGCTGCCGCACGCCGCGGCCGTCGTCTGTCACGCGGGGCACAACACCGTCTGCGAGGCACTCGCACATGATCTGCCTCTGGTCGTGGCGCCAATCCGTGACGACCAGCCGGTCGTCGCCCAGCAGATCGTCGACGCCGGAGCAGGCATACGGCTCCATTTCCGCCGGGCGACGCCCGATCTTCTCGCGGCCGCGGTCACCGAGGCGCTGGCCGATCCCTGCTATGCCCGGGCCGCGCGCCGTGTCGGTGCCTCGTTCCGGGTCGCTGGGGGGGCGCCCGCGGCCGCGGACGCGCTGGTGGGCCTGGCCGCGCGCGGGCACGCGTGAGCGGCGCGCGCCACGCCCGGCCGGCGCCGCCGCGGCCGGACAAGCCGGCGGCGTTCATCCTGCGGCACACACGCGGCTTCCGGCTGCGGCTCGCGGCCGGCGGCGTGCTCGTCCTCACCGGTGCCGCGCTGTCCCTGACACAACCGTTGATCGCGCGGCACATTCTCGATCGCCTCGTTCGCCATGAGTCGACCGGCGGGCTGCTCCTGATCCTCGCCGGCGCCGTCGCGCTCGGCACCGTCGTCGCGGCCTGCGGCTATTTCGTCCTCGAATCGGTCGGCGAGTCCCTCGTACGCACGGTGCGCGGTCAGCTTTCAGCACGCATCCTGACACTGCGCACGTCCGTCATCGACGAGGCCAAGCCGGGGGACCTCGTATCCCGGCTCGTCGCGGACACTACGTTGCTGCGCCAGGTGGCGACGCAGTCCGTCGTCTCGTCGACCATCGCGGCGATCGCACTGCTCGGCTCGTTGGTCCTGATGGGGCTGATCGACATCCTGCTGCTGACGGTGACGCTGGCCGCGGTCACGACGATGACCGTCTCGGTCCGGTGGGCTGCCGCCCGGATCGGGTTGGCCACCGGCGAGGTGCAGGAATCGGTCGGATTTCTGGCCGCCCTACTCGACCGCGACCTCGCCGCCTTCCGGACCCTGAAGGCGGCCGGCGCAGAGGAGCATGAGATCGGCTTGCTGACCGGAGCCGCCGAAACCGCCTGGCGTCGGGGGCTTCGGGTGGCAGGCTGGCAGGCGGCGAGCGGCGCCACGGCGAGCCTGCTGATGCAGACGTCCTTCCTCACGGTGCTCGGCGTGGGCGGCGCGCGGGTGGCCTCGGGACGGCTGCCCATCGCGGATCTCATCGCGTTCTTGCTCTACATGTTCTTCCTGACGCAGCCGGTCACCACCCTCGCCGGCGCCTGGGGCCAGCTCAGCGCCGGCGCGGCCGCCGCGGGCCGCATCCAGGCCGTGCTGGACCTGGCGGTCGAGCCGCTCGCCCCGGTCCGCGCGGATGCCCCTACTGACGGCGGGTTGGCGGAGGGACTACTCACCCTCCGGGGGCCTGCGGACCGGGCGGGCGGCGCGGCCGTGGCGTTCAGCCAGGTGGTTTTCGGCTACCGGGACGGCCTCCCTCTCGTCCACGACCACGTGACGTTCGCGGTCCCGCCGGGCGGTCTGACCGCCGTCGTCGGGCCGTCCGGCGCGGGCAAGACGAGCCTGTTCGCGCTGCTCGAACGGTTCTACGAGGTGCGTTCGGGACAGGTGCTCGTCGACGGCCGGGACGTGCGGGCCTGGCCGCTGGCCGAGCTTCGCCGCTCGATCGGTTACGTCGAGCAGGAGGCGGCGGTCCTCGCCGGCACCCTGCGGGAGAACCTGACCCTCGGCCTCGGCTGGGTCGACGACGAGCGGCTGTGGGAGGCGGTCACCCTCGCGCGACTCGGCGATGTGGTGGCGGCGTTGCCGGGCGGGGTCGACGGCTGGATCGGGCACCGTGGTGGCACTCTGTCCGGCGGCCAGCGGCAGCGGATCGCGATCGGCCGGGCGCTGCTGCGCCGGCCGCGCCTGCTGCTGCTGGACGAGGTGACCTCGGCGCTGGACGCGGTCAACGAAGCGGCCCTGCGCGACACGCTCGACGCCGCGTCAGCCTCCGCCACGGTGATCGTCATCGCGCATCGTCTCTCGACCGTCGTCAACGCGCGGCAGATAGTCGTCCTGGAGTCCGGGCAGGTGCGCGCGGTCGGGACACATGACGAGCTCCTGGACAGCGATCAGGTGTACCGAGAGCTGGCGACAACCCAGTTCCTCGCGCCCGCCGGTTCCGAAAGCCTCCAATGACGAACCCTGCACACCAACGCGACCACTGATTACACAGTGCGATCGGTTTGTCGCACAAGTCATGGGTATGGTCACAGCAGAGCATGAGATCAACGGACGGAGCGGGCGCCGGGCCGTCACCTCAGCAGCAGGAGGGGGTATCGGTGACCCCACGTGACGGGCCTCTTCAGGCCACGGGGCCTTTCGGCGTCGCGCGAACCGGTCTCATCGTGACGGGCGTCACCGACGCGATAGTGCGCCGCGTCGACGCCGCGGCGTGCAAGATCCTCGGCCGCGACGAGGAGTCCATCGTCGGTAGGAACTGGCGGGAGCTGGTGGACCCGACGCAGATCGAGGACCTGGTCAAGGCCGCCCGCGAGGAGTTCGCGGACAGCGTGGACAGTCTCTGCCACGTCGTCCGCTTCGTTCGGCCAGATGGCACCGTCGCCCACGCCCTTGCCTCTGGTCCGGTCGCGTTGGTCGAGGGCATCCCGTGTTACGTGATCCAGCTGTTGGACATCACTGAGCTGGTCACGACGGGCCTGCAGCTGCAGCTGGTCGTCAACCACACTTCGGTCTCGATCTTCCTGCTCGACCACGAGGGCAGGGTGCTCGTGAGCAGTGGCGCGGCCGCACAGCCGGCTACGGAGGCGCTGCGGCAGGCGAAATCGTCCACCGTCTTCGAGGCGTTCGCCGACCAGCCGGCGATTTTGACCCTGGTCCGCCGCGCGATGAGCGGGCAACACGCGCACGACGTGGTGTGCGGACGCAACCGTTGGTACGACGTCGACCTCGTCCCGATGCCAGGTGCCGGCCGGCCCGCCGCCGCATGGGGGCCCGCCGTCGCCGGGGTCGTAAACGACGTGACCGAGCGGGAGGAGGCCATCCGGGCCCTGCGGGTCCGCACCGCGCGCCAGGCCGCGCTGGCAGATCTTGCCCAGCACGCATTGGAGAGCACGGACGAGAGCTCCCTGTGCGAGCGCGCCGCGCGGATACTCGAAGACCAGCTTCCCACGGACGAGGTAGTCCTCCTCCGCCGCGCACCCGAATGCCCAAACGGGTCCTCGTTGCAGCCAGATTGGGACGGGCCGCACCATCCCACCGAAACGGCTGAGCCTTCCGCCTGGGCCGCGCCGACGGTCGCGCGAGTTCCGGTGGGCCGCGCGGACGCTCCGGTCGCGACGCTGGTCATCCGTGACCGTAGTGGCTTCAACGCTGACGGACTCGCGTTCATCCGCTCGGTGGCCGCTGTCGTCGGAGCGGCCGTGATGCGGATCCGTTCCGAGAACGACGCCCGCTACCGGGCTTGGCACGACCCGCTGACCGGCCTGGTCAACCGCGCCGCGCTGCTCGAGCGACTGAGCAGCTCCCTGCGCCGGGCATGTGCGGACCGACGTCTGGTCGGCGTCCTCTTCCTTGACCTGGACGGCTTCAAGGCCGTGAACGACACCCTCGGCCATCAGGCGGGCGACGACCTGCTGCGAACTATCGCCGACCGGCTACTTCAGGTAGTGAGGCCCCAGGATGTCGTCGGCCGGCTCGCTGGCGACGAGTTCGCTGTGCTGTGCGACGACCTAGGCCTGGACGATCTATGCGCCGTTGGCCACCGCGTGCTCGGCGCGTTGGCCGAGCCGGTCACGCTGCGCCGGAAGGTACGGGTCGGCGGCAGCGTGGGGATCGCCCTGTCCAGCCCCGACCTCGCCGACCCCGAGGAACTACTTAACGCCGCGGACATGGCCATGTACCAGGCCAAAAAGAGCGGTCCGGGCCGTTGCGTGGCTTACGACGAGCGAATCCGGGCGACGCTGGCCAACGCGGGTGAGTCCTGTTGACGCCGCCGAGCGCGGGAGAAGTGCGCTCCGCTACCATCCGCGGTCGGCTCCTCGGACGCCAACCCGCGTGGCGAGGTCATCAAGGTCAACTGCGGCCGGCCCTTCGAGGCACGCTCCGGCGCAGCGGTGACCGCGGCGACGCCCTCGGGGCGCCGCCGCGGTCAAAGACGTCAGGACGGCACGGCCAGGGCAGCCCGGTCACATCAGCGCGGTCAGGCCAGGACCCGCACCGATGCCTTGAAGAACTGACTGCCCTTGCCTGCGTCGAAGGGAAGGCTGACCGCGGCGAGCTCCCCCTTCGCGGGGGTGAGCGACGACGCCTTCGCCGCAGGGCTGTACTGCTGGTTCCGGTTCCCGGGGCCGAGCTGGAGCTGGACCGTCAGCCGCCCCGCTGCGTCGGACTTCTGACTGGTGGTCGTCGATCCGACCGGGCCCGAGATGGCGACCTTGTACTCGTGGTTGGGCTCGAACAGCGGCGCCGTCGCGACCGTCGCGGAACCGCTGCCGATCACGTCGAACTGGTTGCCACCCTGGACGGTCAGCGCGCTGAACTCGTCGCGGCCGAGCTCGATTCCTGGCACACCAGCGAACACAACCTCGCCGAAAACTCGTCGACAGCTTCGAGCCCGGCATGCTCGTCATCGCCGACCGCGGGTTCTACAGATTCCGCCTCTGGGCCGACGCCGCAGCCACCGGCGCGGACCTGCTGTTCCGGATGTCCGCCGGACCAGAACTCCCCGTCGTCGAACCCCTTCCCGACGGCTCCTACCTGTCGTTCCTACTCGACCCCAGGGTCCGCGGCCGACGCAGCAACCAGAAACACCGCGGCTCCGCCGTCCTCGAGGAACCCTCCGGCCCCACCGTCCGGGTCATCGAATACGAGGTCACCAACCGCGACGGCAGCGGCGACCTGTTCTGCCTCATCACCACCATCCTCGACCCCACCGACGCGGCCGCCGCCGAACTCGCCGACGCCTACAACCAGCGCTGGGGTGCGACACGAAGTCGCACGGGACTGTCAAGTTAGGGATACTCACACCCCGTAACAGTCACCGAACGTCACAGGTCGTTGCTGGGAATGGCTCAGTGGCCGGCCCGAGCTTTGTGGCCGGCCCGAGCCGTGCCGCGTCGCGCACCTCGTCGGTCCGCGACGGCGTAACTGATCACTTCTGGCCATGGCTTCTCCTCTATGTGGAAGCAGAAGACCGGACGCGTGCCGGTGGGCGCGACCCGCCAGCATAACGGAGGGAGTTTAGCAGTCTGATCCTGTTCTTCCCAGGAGGCTTGGGCGGGGGAGTTTCCCACCCGCCTTCGGGATGAGCCGTTCACGAACCGGCGGCGGGTGAAACGTCTGAGACCTGAGCTGATCCCGAACCTCGCTCAAGAACGCCTCCACGCCACGCTCGGACTCGATGTCATACGCGGTTCGTCCATCGACACCCGCCGTGCGTGACCCGGTGTTACCCCGAACCCGGCGCCACGCTACCACCAGAAACGCCGGGTCAGCCACCAGATTGTACAAATCGTCAAACCGACGACTCCTATCCTCGTCGGCCCAACGGTGCAGCTTCGATTGCATTCCCAGTACCCGTGCCGCCGCCATCTCCGGCGACGACACCAGATCACCGATGTTCACCGGCGAGCTCCTGGCATTGCCTTTCTCCGATCTGCCATAGCCTGCTGCCGTCCTTGGCCGTGTACGCGGCTTTCCCGCGCTCGGAC
>NZ_MBLO01000085.1 GCF_001854805.1 Pseudofrankia coriaricola | reverse complement strand
TCGGGCCGGACGGCCCGCCGGCCGTCGAGAAAGGACCTGTAGGACCGGATGAGATCTTCCTGGAAAACGGCGAGATATGCCTGTGTCGTGGTTATCGTCTGGTGGCCGAGCAGCCGTGCCGCTATATGGACCGGGAGCCCTCCGGTCACGGCCTCCGTGGTGAATATTCTGCGGAAGTCGTGGGCGCTGTAGTRCAGTGGCTCGCCCGCGGCGTCGAGCAGGCCGGTCCGCGCGACCGCGTCGTTGAGGAGGTGGTGGACCGTGTTGTAGCTCATCACGCTCCAGCGGTGGCCGTTGCGGCGCTGGAACAGGTGCGGAAGCGGCGGTCCGGTGATCCGCTCGTGGGGGTCCCAGCGGGCGACCAGGGGGACGGAGCCGCCGTTGAGACGGCGGAGCCTGCTGATGACACTGGCCAGGACGCTGGCGAGCTCCGGGCTGACGAGAAGGAGCCGTTCCTCGTTGCTCTTCGACGGCACGATCTGCAGGAGTGGCGCCAGTTCGCGGGTGCCGGGAAGCTGGTAGGAGGTCAACGCCAGATGTGTGATCTCCAGTAGTTCCTCCAGCCGGGTGCCTGTGTGCCGGAGGGTTTCGATGATCGCCCAGGCCCAGAACGCCTCGTCCTCGGCGCGGGTCAGGTCGGCGCTGACGCCGGTGTCGACGTTCTCGGCGACCACGGTGTCCCGGCCGCGGTAGCGGTCGCCTCCGTGGTGAGCCTTGGCGGCGAGACGCCGGTATCGCTGGCCGTCGTGGGTGAACAGCCCGCCGCCGGCGGTCGTGGTCGCCGTGTCCAGCAGCGTCCGCTGACGGTCGCGGTGGCGTTCGGCGGTCTCGACCAGGACCGGCATCTGGGGCAGACGTTCCCGGACCCGCTGGTGCATCCGTGCGGTGGCCTGGAGCCGGGCCTTGACGATCCCGCCGGTGTCGCCGCGGCGGACAGGGCTGGGGACCGCCCAGGGCACCCAGGACGGGTCTGTGTGCGCCCATTCCTGGATATCGAGGTAGAAGGCCCGCACCTGGGTCAGCAGCTCCAGCCGGCCTTGGCGCGGCCTGACGTGTCCCTGTTTCGTGCGGACCGTGCGCAGGCGTTCCTTCCACGCCTGGGCGACGTCCTCGGGCAGGTCCAGGCTGTCGATGCCAGGGTGGTGGCGTTCGATGTCGGCCCAGAACGTGCCCGCGAGCTGGCTGGCGGTTCCGCGCAGGGTGTTGTAGTCCAGGCTGGGACGCCGCTCTTCCAGGTAGCGGATCAGCACGGCCCGGACGGTGGGGCTGCGGATGCCGTAGGAGTCGACGAGATCGCTGACCGGTAGCTGGCCGCGGCGGACTGCTTCCCGCAACGACCCGCTCACGGAGATCACTCCTGCCTCGCGCAGCAGGTCCCACGCCGTGCCCAGTCCCCTGTTGGCCTTGTGGCGCAGGTTCATCCAGTCGCGGAACTCGAAGATGTCCTGGGTGGTGAGGTGCTCGAGGTCCTTGCCGGTGTGCAGGACCATCTTGACCAAGGCCGTGCGTGCCAGGGTGCGCTCCTGGGCGGTGATCGGCTCGGCTGTGTCCTGGCTGAGCCGGTCGAACAGCTCCGGGCTGATGAGGTGGGGTGCCTGCTCGAACAGAACGGCGGGCTTGGTGCGCACGAAGTAGCCGTAGCCCGGTCGCAGGACACGTGCCAGGAACAGCCAGTTCAGCCCCGCTCGCAGCTCCGTGACGCTGGAGCGGGCCGTTCGGGGGCCGTCCGCGGCGAGCTGGCGCGTCCAACCCGAGTCCTCGTCACCGCTGGCGGTGAGCCAGCGCCCCTGCCATCCCTCGCCAGGCCAGGACCCCAGCCAGGTCAGCACCCGTGCCGCGCCCCGCAGCCGCTGGCTCGGCGGCGTTCCCTCCCAGGTCAACCAGGTGGGCAGCTCCCGCAGCTGGCCAAGCACCTCCTCGATCGAGAACCGGTCAGCCGGGCCCGGCTCATGCCCCAGGCACGGGTTGCCCGGCACGGCAGCGAGGCCCGGCTGCGCCCGGGCGGCCGTGACGACCGTCATCGCAGGCTCCCCCCGAACAGCACCGCGAGGTCCCCCTCGTCGTAGCCCGCGGCGGCCGGCGGCGGAACCTGCGCCTGGGCCTCTCGGCCCGCCAGGTACTCGTGGACTCGCCGGATGACCTCGGCGTCGTCCTCCACCAGGTAGACGTCGGCGGTCGTGGACAGGTGCGCATGACCGAGGATGACCTGCACGTCGCGCATCGACAGCCGCTCGTCCCGGCTCATCCTGACCGCCGCCGTGTGCCGCAGGTCGTGCATCGACCAGTTCGTGCCCAACAGGCCGTTGACCCGACGGAACACCGCCCGCAGCGCCTCGTAGTTCAACGGCTGACGCCGCGGGCCCTCACCCCGGTCCCGCTGGCGAAGCGTCTGCCACAGCGGCTCGTCCTGACCCGGCGACTCACCGAGATCAGCCAGATAGAGACGCAGCCACACGAACGCCTCCGGGCTGGCCGGCAGCCACTGCTCGGCCTGCGTGCCCTTGCGCACGACGCGCACCAGCTGCTCGCCCCAGTCCAGGTCCACGCACCGGACACCGAGAARCTCACCGGCACGGGCCGCGCTGCTGACCGCCAGAGCCACCAGGGCCCGGTCCCGGTTGGACCGCAGCGCAGCGAACAACTCGTTCCACCGCTCATCGGGCATCGCCCTCGGCCTGCGCCGTGCGACCCTCGGGTTATAGCGGACACGCCCCTCGGGCCGAAACGGCTCCAACGGATTGTGATGCGCGTTCGCGCGCCGACCCGAACCGCGATCCAACGGCACCGGATTGACCAGCGGACCCTGACCGATCTCGATCCAGAACTCGTAGWACGCCCGCACGACCGCGTTCGAGTGCCGCACCGTCCGAGGCTTGTACTCGTCATCGAGATACGTCTTACGAGTGATCGGATTGACCGTGCCCGCCGTCGCCGCCGACCCCGTCCGCGGCGACCGCCGTGGCTTGGCCGCCTGCTTCAACCACAGCACGAGATCGCGAGCCTCCGCGGCCGTGGCCTGATCCCACTCAACACCCACAGCCCGCAGCCACCGCCACCAGCGCAGCAGACCATATGCGTAACTGCGGACGCTGCCCGAACGATTGTCCCGGGCCACGAAGTCCGTCAGGTACCGCCGGATCGGCTCGACCGGCACCCCGTCCGGATCCACGACGAGCCACGGAACCAGGCCACCGACCTGTTCCACCCGACCCCACCGGGGCACCTGAATGGACCGGACATCACGCTCTGACTCGTCGAACAACCCGACTCCACCCCTTCGACACCGAGACGGGGCAGGTCTATCGATCACCCACGAGCACACGCCATCACCAAGCCGGCGTGTCGCCTGGTAGTCCGGTCAACAGGTCGGAATGGCTCACGGCATCGCTGGCGTACTCGCCCTGCTCTCGCTCGCGATCCGCGCCGGCGTCCAGGTCGATGGCCAGCTCGACGCAGTCGCCCGCATCCTCACGTGGCTCGACCGCTGGCGCCTCGACACCGACGCCGGTCCGGTTTGGCCGTACTGGGTCAATCGAGCCCAGCTGCGTGCTGGCCGGCGCGACATCACCGACAACACGCCGCCGAGCTGGTGTTACGGCGCCGTCGGCGTCGCTCGCGCACAGCAACTCGCCGCGCTCGCGGCGGGCGACCACGCCCGCCAACGCCTCACCGAACATGCGCTGGTCCAAGCCCTCGCCGCGGTCACCCTGCGGGCCGGCGCGGCGGACGCGACCCTGTGCCACGGCTACGCCGGCTTCGCACTCGTCGCTCTCGCCGCCGCGGCCGACGCCGAACCGGGCACCGCGCGCCAACTCGACGAACTACAACCCCGCCTGCTCGACGCTCTCCGCGCAGCCCCGTCTGTTCGCGGCCCAGGCCTTCTCGAAGGACAAGCCGGCCTGGGCCTCACCGAGCTCGCCGTGCATGCCGGGGCGCCACCGGTTTCCGGCTGGCAGACCTGCCTGCTGATCGCATGACCCCGCGCGTTGGCCCATCGACCGGCAGATCCAGACAAGGACAAGGAAAAGGCATGGCCGGCACCGGCTGGCAGCAGATCCAGATCGAGTTCGCCGACCGCGTCACCGCGCAGGACGTCGCGGTGCGCGACCTGCTGCCCGTGCTCATCCAGGCAGAAGCGGCAGGCCAGCTACGCGACTGGTGGTTCGTCCGGAAGAGGCCCTGGCGCCTGCGGTTTCGCGCGCCTGAATCGTCCGTCGTGCCACTCCCGGCTCTTCTCGATGATCTGGCCGAGCGCGGCCGAATCATCAGCTGGGCCCGCGGCGTCTACGAACCGGAAGAACGCGCCTTCGGCGGGCCCGAGGCGATGGACAGGGCCCACCTGCTGTTCCACGCCGACAGCCTCGGCATTCTCAAGCAGGCAGCCCGGCACGACGCCACCGCGTTAGGACGGCGTGAGGCCGCGGCACTGCTGTGCAGCGCGATGATGCGCGCCGCCGGCCTCGACTGGTACGAGCAGGGCGACGTCTGGGGCCAGGTCGCCGACCTTCGCCCCGGCCACCGCCACGCCCTCCCCACCGGCCGCGCAGGCGAGACCGAGCGGGCGATGCGGCGCCTCATGACCGCCGATACGCGAACACTCACCCACCCCGGCGGGCCCCTCGCCACCATGAGCCTCTGGAGCGGCGCCTTCCAACAGGCCGGCAGTGACCTCGCCATGCTCGGCCGCGTCGGCGCCCTCACCCGCGGACTGCGCGCTGTCCTCACCCATCATGTGATCTTCCATGCCAACCGGGCAGGCCTGCCCGCGCCCGAGCTCGCGACTCTGGCCACGCTCGCCTCGAACCTCGTCTTCAACACCGACGACACGCGCACCACGCCCGCCGCTCGCAGCTGCCCCCGCTGCCAGCCCAGCTCCCAGGAGACCGCTATGACGACCGTCAGCGACGACCGGTCCGCCACGTCCGCGGATGACCTGCGGCACGCGCTCACCGACCGGCTCCTCGACGTCCACACGATCCGAACACCGCTGGTCGAGGCGGCGTTCCGTCGCGTTTCTCGGGAACTGTTCCTACCGGGCGTGCCGGTCGCCGAGGCCTATGCCAACACCGCCGTCTACACGAAGACCACCAGCACCGGTGTGTCGATCAGCGCCGCGTCCCAGCCGACGATGGTCGCCCAGATGCTCGAACAGCTCGCCGCCCAACCAGGCCACCGTGTTCTCGAGCTCGGCGCCGGCACGGGCTACAACGCCGCCCTCCTGGCCACAGTCGTCGGCGACACCGGCCACGTCACCACGATCGACGTCGACGAGGACCTGGTCGACGGCGCCCGCGAGCACCTCACGGCCGCCAGGATCAACAACGTCGACGTCGTGCGCGCCGACGGTGCGCTTGGCCACCCTAGCCACGCGCCCCACGACCGGATCATTGCCACCGTTGGCGCGTTCGAGATTCCAGCCGCCTGGCTGGACCAGCTCGCCGCCGACGGCCGACTCGTTGTTCCGCTACGCCTGCGCGGCACGAATTCCCGCTCGATCGCCTTCGAGCGGCGCGAGGACCGCTGGGTCAGCGTCGACAGCCAGCTCGCCGTGTTCATGCCCCTGCGCGGGATCGGCGACGACGCCCGGCGCATCGTTCCTGTCACCGCGGCCGGTGACGTCACCCTCCAGGTCCACAAGGACCAGGACGTCGACGCCGACCAGCTCGCCGGCGTCCTCGACCAGCCGGGCACGACCGAGTGGACCGGCGTGCTGTTCCCGGGCAACGTGCCGTTCGAATGGCTCGACCTGTGGCTGTGCCTGCACCTGCCCAACGCCTTGATGCGGATGAACACCGTCCCGGCCGCCGTCGAGCGCGGCTGCGTCTCGCCGATGTTCGGCTGGGGTGCGATGGCGACCACCCATGGCGCCGACCTGGCCTACTTCACGCTTCGCCCAGCCCCACCGGCCTCCGACGGCGAAAAACTCTACGAGATCGGCCTCATCGGCCACGGCCCCACTGGCGACCAACTCGCCCACCGGGTCGCCGACGAAACCCGCACCTGGGACACCAACCAGCGCGGACGCACCGCCTGCTTCGAAATCCCAGACACCCCCGAGAGCACCGATCCTGCGGCCGGCCGCTACGTCCTCGACCGCCCGCAGCGCCCGATCACCGTGATCTGGGAGTAGCCGTGGACCCCGCCGACCCGGCGCTGCGCTGGTTCCCCCTCATCGCCCGACCACGCCCACCGTGCATCGCGTTGCCGCGTCGAGTCGCTGCACTTCGGGACCTCGTCGACCAGGCTGTCCGCACCGGTGATCCCATGCCCGCCGTCACCGCCTACAACCAGGCCGCGCTCATCGCCTCCGACTGCGGCCTACCGGATCTCGCCCGTCGCTGGTGCCACGACCACGCCCGCCTCTACATCGACGCCGGACCACTGAGCCCAGCGCTCGCCCGCAACGCCCTCGAACCACTGGTCAACCTCGCCCGCCTCCGGACCAGAGCCGGAGACGGCGACGGCGCCTACCAACTCCTCGACGACCTCTACCGCACGATCACCACCGGCGAACCCACCACAATCGACGGCATCCCGGTCACCCCAGACCTGCTCACCGCCACCCCACACGAACGCCACCAACTACGCCGCTGGCTCTGGACCGTCCTACTCTCCGACGGCACCCGCGCCCTCACCAGCACCGGCCGCTGGCACGACGCCCACCGCCACCTCCAGCGCCACCACGGCATCGGCCACCGCATGCACGACGGCCGCCAAGTCGCCGTCCTCGCCCACGCCACCACCGGCGACCACCACGCCGCCCTCACTCTCCTGGACGCCACCGTCCCCGGCGAGTCCTGGGAAAACGCCGTCACCGCCTGCCTGAAGACCCTCGTGTATCGCGCCGCCGGATCCGATGCGGCCGCCTGCACCACCACCGCGATCGAACGCTTCCACGCCCTGACACCCACAGCCGCGCTGACCGTGTTCTACGTCCGCCTAGGCTTGGCCATCGTCCGGTCGGCCAACGGCCTCACCACACTGGACTCGGCCCGTCTCACCGCCCGACTCGCCGAGCTGGCTATCGCCACAGGAGACGGCTACACCGCCCGCGACCTGCTCGTCGACAACGACCCAACGGGGCTCCCCAGCGCTCAGCGTCGTGAACTCGTCGCCGTATCGGCACGCTGCGGCCTCGGTGCAGGCAGAATCTCCATCGAAACGCTGGATGGCCTGGACACAACCATCGCTGCGGCCCGTGCCGTCCTGACCGCCACGCTGACCTTCCTAACGTCCTCTCCGCAGCTCAGCTCGTCGATCGCGTCAACAAGCACGGCCGAAGTCGGCTAGAGAACCCGCACGGGGACGTCCGCGGGGGGCCTCACTCGTCCGCCGGCCTCGGCGTTCCGTCCGCTGTTTTCCATCGGCGTCCGCTGGCGCCCGGCGGCTCGGCTGTCAACTTAGCTGTCAGCTCCGATCAGTCGGTTCCCGTGAGAACCGGTCGCGCCAGCTACCTCGGCTGCAGTCACCGTCGAGGGATTTGCGATCGCCAGATACCTGTGTGTAGGCGTCCGCTGACGCGCGCCGGTCCAGGTCGCGTGCGTTCGAATCTCACGGATATCCAGCTCGTCCGTCGTTGTCCACCGGCGTGGCTGCCGCTCTAGCCACTGCCCGGGGATACCATCGTCGATGGCGCCGCCCCGGATCGCCACTCCAGACCGAGGCTCGGCCGTCTTCACGATCCACCGACGTTCGCCCGGTTGCAGTACATCTCTCCCTGTCATGTGCCGTATCGCATGAGTTCGGTCTCCTCGGCTGGCCGTGAAGACCGACGCGATGCCTGTCAGACGCGTGATCAGGCGACGACGGACTGTTGCCAGCGCTCGACGCGGACGCTGTGGCCTACCGGTAATTGCCACCGGCCTGCGCTCTTGGGAAGATCCGCTGTGGCCGGTCTGGATGACGTAAAGCCTTCTCCGAACGGGCCCATATCGGCTACAGTCTGGCCGATCACGCATCAGGTGCCGGATCGCCGGAAAGTGTGTCAGGCCCAGGCTGCGTCACTACGGGGAGGGTAAGTGGCTAACGCCCCGCCCAGCGACGGAGGTCGCAGAAGTCGACGAGGCTACGCCTATCAGGATGCTGTCACGCTGCTCGACTGCCTTGACATGCACGCCGGCGCATTCGATGAAGTCAGTTTCGAAGCTCTCGATGACATAGTCTGCGTATCTGGCGATCATGCCGTCTATCGTCAAGTCAAGACAAAAGAAGACAGCACGCGTCATAGCGTAGCCACAGTGTGCCAGCCGGAGATCAAAGACCGAGCTGATACTAGCATTCTCGGCCGACTTTTCACCGGGAAGCGCCTGACTGAGAATACGCGATTTTGCCTGCTCCTCAATGAGACGCCCTTGAGTGACCTCAATGATTTCAGGGTTGACAGGCAAGCTGGCTGGCCGCAAACAACGGAAGTCGAGTGTGCCGATCTCGCCAGGCGGCTGACCAATCTGGAGCTACCCGAAGGCGTAACGCTATCGTGGTACATTGCTCGATTTCACGTGATGGTCGAGGCCCGAACTATTGATCAAGTCGAAGCTGTTCTTATTCGAAGGCTCAATACTGCCGTCTCGGATATTCTTGGTCAGCGCCCGCTTCAGCAGGAACTGGAAGACATCCTGAGGTGCCTGGCGGATGAGGTTTCACGCGATGCTGCGGCAGTCGCAGTTCGCGCCTGGAATTCAGCTGACTTTGCGGCGAAACTGAGCGATGCCGTGGCATGGGTGACTGGCAGAAGACCCGATGGGGGAACTGATCCATTGCCAACGCTCGCCAGCAAGCTAGGGAAAGCGAGCATCCCGCCAGAAGAAGCGCAGCGCCATACCGACATGCTTCTCAGATATCGACGTCGTTACCGGTCTGCGGTGGGTGATGAACGTTTGCAGCTCGACCATCTTAATGACCACGTCTTTGCACTGTGTAGCGATATTGCCGCTCGCCGGCGGGCAGGGGAGATCGCCGAGGGAGCTGCAAGCTACGCTGCAACGATGCAGGCGGTCGGAGCGCTACAGATTCCTTCCGCTCCAAGATTTTCTTTGCTTGACAAAGTAGCTTCGCTACACGATGTCACGGCTCGCTGTCAGAACAGGTATGCCGATGGTCCGTGAACTGGGCTCAGACAACGTCCCGCCGCTGCATCGTCCCTGGGACCCGGACGATAGCATTGATTTCCATGCGGCACGTCTGCTGGTATTACTACGCCGATGCGGAGAGGGCACTCGGTATTCAATTCAAGGACGTACGAAACTCGCGAAGCTCGACTTCTTTGTTCGCTACCCGTCGTTCTTGGAAAGAGCAAGAGAGCGGCTAAGAGCGGACGGAGGTGAGCTTGATAGCTGGACCGCTGGGGGAGCGGAGGTGGAGGCGCCGATGATTCGGTATCGATATGGTCCCTGGGACCCGAGATACCGGCAGTTCCTCGCCTTCCTCGAAGCGCGAGACCTGGTGCGAGTCACCATCACTACGCCTGAGCGCGTAAGTCTGACGGCGACCGGCCGCCGTCTCGCGGAGCGCCTTGCGGACCGGCCCTCATTTCGACCAATCGTGGATCGATGCGACGCTATGGTGGGTAACCTCGCTGCGATGTCGGGCACACAGATAAAGGACCTCGTCTACGACATCTTTCCGGCAGAGGTGGGCGAGCTGCCACTACGAGCGGAGATCCGACCGTGACCACGCCTCGCCAGCTCCGGCCCGTAGAACTTGGTGCAGGCATTCGCGTACTAAAGGTGCAGATGGTGCACGGAACCGGCGAGGTCGATGACTACGACTTGAGTCGTGGCGCGATGACCGTGCTGACCGGGCCACGAAATAGCTCCAAGACGACAACCCTGAAAGTGATCGACTATTGCTTTGGAAATTCTAGCAGTCTGAGTGAAGCCTTGGGCTCAGCTATAGATGAGAAATATGTATCGTTCTCGCTCGATTTGTCGCTCAATGGTCGCAGGACGCGTATCACCAGAGACTTTACTAGCGGCCGGCGTGGTCGAATTCTAGTCGATGGAGACACCGATCTGGCGGTTCCCGAATTTTCAGATTGGCTACTGCGACGCCTCGGTTGGCCGAGGCTATCAATTCCCCTTGGGCGCAATAAGTCGACAGCCAGTCAACTGATACCATTGAGCTTTCGGAGTACGCTGCGGCACATCTACCGTAGGGAAGACTCTTGGACTGAATTTGCTTATAAGGAGCAAGAATACCTGCGACGTGCCGTTGTGAGTCTCCTGCTCGGATTTGCACCGGCACGATACGAGACAGCAGAGTACGATCTTGGTCAAGCGCAACGCCGGCTTGCCGCTACGGAGGCGGTTTACCGCGACGTCCTTGCCAGTACCGATGAGGCGGTTCGCGCCGTAGTAAACCAACTCGGTCTACCACCGATCGCGGATTCCGATGCGATACACGTAGTTCGCGCTGGGCTCCAGCAAAAGGCCGATGCCGCCTTGGCAGAGAAAGAGGCACTCACTGAGGCGGCCACCAGAGCTACTAGGGACACTGCATCGCCCAGAGCGACGCCGGGGGTCGATCCAGAACTGCCCAATAAACTAGAGCGAGCGGCTACAGACGCCGCTGTAGCCGCTGAATCTGCATCTGCCCTTCAGATCGTCGTGACAGAGCACCAGCGTTCACGGTCGTTGGTCCAGGCGGATATTTATAGGCTTCATCGACTGGTTGACGCGGTTGACGCATTCGACGAACTACCTGTCCGGATCTGCCCGGCATGCGAGCAGTCTGTCGACGCGGCACGGGCGCATGAAGCGAAATGTTATCTCTGCGACCAGGAGGTGACCGAAGATCGCCGGCGTCGGCGCGCTGAGCGCGAGCAACGCGCGCTTGCAGCAGAACTGGACGACCTCGCGTCAGCCCTTGAGCGCGCGGTCGCCGACCTTGACAGAGCTCGCGCCGCAGAGAAACGTGCAAACGACCAGCGTGTGAGTCTCGCCCGCCGCCTGCAAGATGCACGGGCAGCCCGGCTTGCCCCTTTCATCACCGGGCTTGAAGATATTGCAACTGAGATCGGGCGTATAGAACAGCAACTTGCCGCACTTCCAGCGCTTGAAACAATCTTGAACCGGCGCGTTGTGGCGGAACAGGCGATGACTGACGCTCGTGCGGAAGTCGATCGTCTATCTGCCCTCTCAGTCAATGAGACGAGGAACTCCTCTGATGCTTCTGACCGGTGCGCAAAGCTCGCCGAGCGTATGAATGATTTCCTTGTAGACTTTGAGGGGCGGGGGTGGGTAGAAGGGAAGGTGACTATCTCGGCAGACGAGCTAACCTTCTATGTCGGCACACGGCCGTGGGATCAGCAACTCGGCGCAGAAGCCAGGGTACTTTTCTTTCTTGCCTATAGCTACGGACTTCTCCACCTAGATTTCGACCTGGAAGGCCGAGCTTGTCCTCCCGGCCTTCTTATGCTCGACAATCCATATCAGCAAGGTCTAGCGTCAGATGTGGTCGTGGACGGAATAACCCGCATTGGAAGTGCTGCCGAGACCCGAGGTACTCAAGTTATTCTCACTCAGGCGCGCAGTGCGCAGGCGATCGCGGCGGCGCACGCGGAGATTGTGATGGCACACGAATACGCCACGTGATTCCACACAGGCGGATTATGTAGACGCGAAGAGATGCGTTGTCGGCGGACGCGTCCTACTTGTAGGTAGCGCTTGGACGACAGGTAAGGCCAAACCGCAGGCCCGCTCCGAGAAGCGTAAGCGGCGCAGGAATACGCTGTTTGGGTAGTAGTTACCTCGACGAACCGACTCGTTTAGGGTGATAAGTAGGCTTACGGTTGTCAGCCCTATTTGGTGTTGTGCGGTCCATTCGGTTCGAGACTGCGACGGGCCGGCGAGCGCGCGGCGTGGGCCGGACCGAGTCTTGATCTCAGAACGAGCTTTTCGGCAACGCGTGAGCCTCAGACGAGCCTCAGACATGGACGTGCGGACGCGCGGCGCAGCCCTGCCGGGATGCCGAGCACGGCGGGCATCGCCTCCTAGGCATCCACCGTGGTCTCGCCCAGGTTCGGCGTTTCGATGCCCGCGAAGACGACCAGTTCGCTGTCGTAGATCCGCCAGGCGGTGGGCCCGACGGTTGGGTCGTCGGCTGTGAGGTCGTCGACCAGATCGACCCGGACGTCTCCGTAGCGCCAGGCGCCCGTGATCAGCTCGTCGGCCTGAAGCCGGCGTAGGTCGTTGCCTGCGTGTCGCCGATGCGTTCGGTGCTGGCCCGCCGGGGGCGGTAGAGCGACGACGTGATCGTCGTGTCGTCGACGAGGTGCACAGGCCCGGTCGCGCTCGTGGCAGGCCGACCGGCCTTTAGCGGTCCTCGGATCCGGTCACGCGCGCGAATCAGCAGCCGCTGCAAGGGGAGTGGGATCGCCCATCCCAGTGCTGCTTCGAGCTGCCAGAGCTTTCGGGACCGGGTCGACCAGACGATCTGCGAGCTACGTCCGGTGGTGGCGATAGCCAGCTCGGCGGTGTAGCCCGTGGCTCGGCCGGAGTCGTCGGTCGTCGGGGCCCGGCGCCACCAGCCCGCAGGTACCTCGACATGTACCGCAGGCTCGTCCGGACTGTTGGCCTGCGGCCCGCCGGCCGGGATCTCCTTCCCGGGGGTGGACGGGGACGCCGTCCCTGCAGAGTTGGTCGGTTCCTCTGGTGTTCTCGGCTGCCGAGTCATGACGCAGACCGTCGCCCGGCCTGTCACCCTCACAGCCACCCCCGCAGTCATCGCGAATGGCATCGCCGTCCGTTCCGCCCAGCACAGCCGCGGTTGCCCACTGGACGCCACTGGCGATGCGCGCCGAGGCCGGCGCTGGGACGCGATGACTCGGCGGAGGGCTGGCGCGATGGCCGGTCTGGTCGCGATGTCGTCGGCGGTGACTGTCACGAAGGCCGCTGCGATGACCGCTGTGGGCAGGCTGCGAAGCCGTCCGACGTCATCCTGCCGATCGGGCTCGCCATCCCAGCTGTCTGGAGTGCCCTATGCCATGTCCAGCCGACTACAGACCTCGCTGCCTTGGCCGCCACGGCACGGGCATCGGAGGTCTCTTGTGATCGCCACGGCGAAGATCCTCCGTGTGCGGGGCGGGGAGCCAGCTCGGGCGGGGCAGGCCGTGGCGGCGGTCGTGGCCTATGTGCAGGGCGGTCAGCCAGAAGGAGGGGCATTGGCGGGCTACTACGGCCGAGGCCAGGCACGTGGACGGCCCCGGGGCCGGCTGGCCGCCCTCGTTGGTCTGCATGGTCAGGGGATTTCAGGCGAGGCGTTGGCGCGGCTGCTGCGCGGCCAGCACACCATCACCGGCCGTCCGCTGCTGAGCAGAGCCGAGCCGGCGGACCGTGCCTCCCGCGCGATGGCGACCGGCCACCTGGCAGGTGGCAAGGGCGGCGGGGTGGACGAGGGCACCGAGTGGCTGACCTTGGCGCAGGCTGCGGTAATCGCGGGGGTCGGCGCGTCCTATCTGCGAGGGCTCGTGAGCCGTGCCGCCCAGGCCCGCACCGCTGCCGACGCGGAGGTCCACGCTGTCGACTCCGCCATTGTTGATGGGGCATCGGTGATGGCCGACGTCGGACAGCGCTCCAGCGAGGCTACGACCTCAGCCCCATCCACTCGACCGGTACAGGCCGCCGCGGCTGCCGTGCCAGGCCGTGAGCCGCGCGAGCAACTGACCGGTGAGCGTGGGGCGGATGGCCGGTGGCGGGTGCGGCGGGACGTGTTCGAGCGGTGGAACGCCCAGCGGGTGCCGCCGGCGACGGTGCTCGGCTACGACCTTGTGTGCGCGGCGCCGAAGTCGGTGAGCCTGCTGTGGGCGTTCGGGGACGACGCGCTGCGCGCGGACATCGGCGCCGCGTTGGACGCGGCCGTGGACGCGACGATCGGCTATCTGGAGCTGCATGCCGCGTTCGGCCTGGTCGCCGGCCGCAACCAGCCATCGCTCGGCCTGGCGGTCGCCTCCTACCTGCACGACGTGTCCCGCAACACCGAGGCCCACCTCCACATCCACAACATCATCGCCAACCTCGTCACCGTCCCCGCCGACCAGAACCCGGGCGATTCAGCCCGAGACCAGGGCTGGCACGCGGTTCCGCGATGGGAGTGGCGTGCCGTCGACGGTGAGGTGCTGCTCGCGCACATCCGGACCGCGGGGTTCGTCGGTGCCGCGGTGCTGCGCCACGAGCTGTCCCGCCTGCGCGGCGTTGCCTGGGAGCCGGCCCGCAACGGGGTGGCGGAACTGGCCAGCTTCCCGCCGGAGCTGTTGGCGGCGTTCTCGACGCGACACAGCGAGGTGGAGGCGGAGTTCGCCCAGCTGGTCGCGCAGGGATTGGAGCCGTCGGGGGCGACGAAGGCCGCGGCGCAGCGCGGCTCGCGGAAGGCGAAGAAGGTGCTCGCCGACGACGCGGTCCGCACCGCGCAACTCGACCGGCTGACCGCCGCCGGCTGGACCGTCGACCAGGTCCGCCAACTCGCCACACCCACACCCGACCGGCCGGCACCGTTCGGCGAGCAGGACATTGCCGACCTGTTCGACCGGCTCGCCGGTGCCGTGGGGCTGACGGAGAAAGCGACCACGTTCGTGCGCCGCGATGTCGTGCGGACAGTCGCCGCATGGGCAGGGGACCGAGCCGACGCCGAGACGATCGAACGGCTGACGGACCGGTTCCTGGCTGACCCCCGAGTCGTCCTGCTGCACGGCACGGCTCCCGGTCAGCGCCGCCGCCATCAGCCCGAACTGCTCTACACGGTCGAGGACATGCTGCGCGCCGAGGACACGGTCTCCGCGCTCATCCGCCAGGGCCAGGTCGTCGCCGGCGCCAGCCCTCGCCAGCTCGTCGAACCCGACCGCATCGAGTCCTGGCTCGCGACCGCCAGCACGCCAACCGGCGCCCGTCCAGATAGCGCCGGCGCGAGCGCGGTCTCCGTGGTGCTGTCGGTAGAGCAGATGGAGCTGGTGCGCCGGCTACTGACCAGCGGCGACCTGGTCCGCCCCGCGATCGGCCCCGCGGGCACCGGCAAGACCGAGGCGATGCGCGCCCTGACCGGCATCCTGCACGCCGCCGGCCATGCAGTGTTCGCCACCGCCCACGGCGGCAGGCAGGCCGAGGAGCTTGCCGACCGGATCGGCATCCCGGCCCGCGTCCTCGCCAGTTGGCTCACCCTCCTCGACCACACCGACGATCCCGCGACCATCTGGCCACCGGGCTCGGTCCTAATCGTCGACGAGGCCACCCAGCTCGCCACCCGCGACGCCGAACGCCTCCTGCGCTACGCGACCCGCACCGCCACCGTCCTCATCGTCCTGGGCGACCCCGCCCAACTCGGCTCCGTCGGCGCCGGAGGCTGGTTCACCCACCTCGCCACCCACACCGCCGACATCCCGACGCTGACGACCGTGCATCGCCAGGCCGGCCCGGAGCTCGCGCCGGTCCGCGCCGCGCTCGGCGCGCTACGCGCCGACACCGCGCCGACCGTCCGCGCCGCGCTCGAACGGCTCGCCGCCGACAGCCGCATCCACCTCGCCGACAGCGCCGACACCCTCCTCGAACGCGCCGTCGCCGACTGGTACACCGAACGCCAACGGCGCGCCCGCGCCACGCACGGCGGCGCGAACGGCGCGAGTGGCGCGTCGGCACGGGCGCCGGGCGTCGAGGCACGCCCGCAACCTCTAAAGATCCACCTGATGGCCGAGCGGCACCGCGAGGTCGAGACACTCAACCGCGCCGCCCGCGCACTACTCACCACCGACGGAACACTGACCGGCCCGGCGCTACACGCCGCCGACCGCCAGTTCCAGGTCGGCGACGAGGTCATCACCCTCACCCAGGCCGGCCACACCCTCATCCCAGCAGGCAAGCCCCGGTCGGCCTACATCCGCACCGGCACCATCGGCGTCGTCACCGCCGTCCACCTCACCCCCGACCGGCCGACCGACCAGGCGTTGACCGTGTACTTCCCGAGCAAGGGCACCGTCCACATCCCCTGGGAGTACCTGACCCACCGCTTCGCCGACGGCCGCGACGGCGGCCTCACCCACGCCTACGCGATCACCGCAGCCAAAGCCCAGGGCACCACCATGGACACCGCCCGCGCCATCGTCACCGACGACGCCACCCGCGCCGGCCTCTACGTCATGCTCTCGCGCGCCCGCACCGACCTCGCCGCCTACCTCGTCCGCCGCGACGACCTCAACGAACACGACGACGACGAAACCTGGCTCCCCAACCAGCCCGACAACGACAACCCCCTCGACCAACTCGCCGACCGCCTCAGCCGCTCCCGCACCGAACGCCTCGCCACCGACCACGACTCCTGGGCCACCGACGCCCACTGCCTCCGCCGCCGGCACACCCTCGCCGAACTCACCGCGCTCCGACTCGGCCGACCGACATCGGGCCCGCGGCCGGACACGATGGCGTCCGATGCCGGCGCGGCTACTGGTGCCCAAACCGCGCCGACCATGCGGGAACGCGCCGCGCCGACGTTGCCCGGGTTCGACGCGCCGACCGCGCCGGAAACCGCGCCGACCAGGACGGACCGCGCCATCGCGCCGCGCCAGGTGGTGCTGCGGCGCGCCGAGTTGGCCGCCGAAGCCGCTCTGCGCGCCGCCGCACTGGCCGCGCCGTCAGCGGCGCTGGTCGCGCGGATCGGACCCCACCCGGCCGCTGGGCCGGACCGCGCCGTCTGGGAGGCCACCGTCGGCGCGCTCGCCGTCTACCACGCCCGCCACCACCCCGACGCCCCCAAGCACGAAGCCGGGCCGCCACCCGGCGCGAGACACGACGACCACCGACACGACCCATGGCTCCGCCACCGAGACCTGGCACATCGCATCGTCGCCACCTGGGCCGCAGGACTGCCCGACATCGAGCAGACGCGCTTCGCCAGCGTCAGCCAGTCGGTGCCGCGAAGCCGCGCCATCGCCGGGGCACACGCCCTCCTCGACACGGGACACGAACCAGGACACCTGGCCGCGACGCTCGCCCACGACACCCGCGACGACATCCGTACTGGCGCCGCCGTACTCGAGCAGCGCGTCGCCAACCTCTGCGGACTCGCCGACGTCGACCTGACTCTCTACGAGCTACCAGACCCGGCGACCGCCCAGCAGGAATGGAACGACCTCGCCCGGCTCCTGGACCAAGCCGAGATCACCCACCTGACCACCCGACCGACAGCCACCCTCGCCGCCGAACGACACTCCCTCACAGACACCCCGCCCGGAGCGGCCAGCACCACTCCTGTGCCAGCGCCGGTATCGGACGCAGCCAACGGACTGCCGTCCACGGAGAAGGCCCAGACAGCGCGGCTGCTCCGCGTTGAGGCCGCTCTCGACCGCCAGACGGCCGACGCCGTCCACCGCGCCATGGGCGAACCCGCCAACTACCTGACCGCGCTACTCGGCCCCCGCCCCACCGCCAGCCCGCAAGCCGCGACGTGGGAATCGGCCGTCAGCCAGATCGAGCGCTATCGCCACCACCACCTCGGCCTGCCATTCGGCACGTCAGCCATGCCTGGTGCCATGGAGCCGGTCAGACAGGCGCTGGGAGATCGCCCCGCCGAGCCACGGGCAGCCGAAGCCTACGACCAGGCCTGCGCCCTCCACGCGACGCCTGACGCCCAGCTCTCGCTGTAGTCCACAGCGACGGAGACAGCCCACGCATGTGCCGACTCCGCTTTGCCTGGCTCCGCCTGCCACAGCGCCTCAGCTGCGGCTTTCGACCGCCTTCGCTCGCAGGTCTGTTTGGTCATAGCCCTCGCGGATTTGCTACCACTTCCGAGTTCTTGGGCGCCTGCACGGCGGTGGCTGCGGCTTCGCGCAAGGGTTGGGCTGCGCTCGGGTGCGTTCGAGTTCGCCCATCATCTCGGCCTCCTCGGCGATGGGCCGCTCCCGGTGCTAGGTGGCGAGGCCGACTTCGGCGTCCGCGAAGATCGGGAGCGTCCCGGCGCGCACTGCGGCGAGTTCGGCGGCAAAGGCCTCTGGGTCCGCCACGGCCTCTAGTGCGTTGTCCGCGAATGCGGGTCGGTTCTTGTAGATCAGGCGGCGTTTCTGGTGTGGCCCCAGCGGTGCTGGCGCTCGGAGCGGATACGGGCGCGTTCGCGGCGCTGGGCTTCCAGCACTGCTGGGTGGCGGCGGTGGGTGTTGCGCCAGCGCAGGTAGGCGTGCAGGTCGCGGGCGAGCGCCGGGTGGTTTGGCGGATCGCTGTTACCAAGGGCGAAGCCGCGCAGCGGGCCGAAGTGGGCCTCGATCGGGTTGGCCCAGGACGCCTGGGTCGGGGTCAGGCACAGCTCGGCCTTGTGCCGCCGCGCCCAGGTGCGGATCGCGGCSGTCTTGTTYCCGGWCCAGTTGTCSAGGATGACGTAGAYCGGGGCGCCGTCCGGGCGGGCGGCGCGGATGCTTTTGAGGGCGGCCAGGGTGTGGTCGGCTCCCTTGCGYTCGCGCACGACGCCCCACAGGGTGTCGTCACCGACCGAGTAGCAGCCGTGGAAGTAGCGGATGCCGTGGGTGCGGTGGTAGGTGGCCGGCAGCCGGTCAGGGTGGCCGGCTCTGGCCCAGCACAGCCCGTGGCAGGGTCGGATTGACAGCGGTCCGAACTGGTCGAAGGCGAAAGCACCGGTCAGGGAAACGGCGGGTCACCTGTTCGATCCGGGCCAGTTTGGTCTCCGCGTCCGGGTCGGAGGTCTCTTTCCAGGTGCGGGTGCGCTGGAAGGAGATCCGGTGGGAGTGCAGCAGTTCGCCGAGGCGTTGGCGGCCCACGATGACCGGGGGTACCCCGGCCGGGGGGTGGCGCAGGTAGTCGGACAGCTTGCGCAGGCTCCAGTGGGTGAACGGCAGCCCCAGCGCCCTTGGCCGGGTGCGGGCGACCTCGAGGATGCGGGCCTCGCCGTCCGCGGTGATCCGCCGCGGACGGCCACCTGCCCACCGCGGGTCCAGGCAGTCCAGCCCGCGGTCGTTGAACGCGTGGATGACGTCCCGGACCGTGTCGGGATCGGCGGCGACCAGGGCCGCGATCGCCTCGTTGGTGTTTCCTGACGCCGACGCCAGGATCATCATCGCCCGGCGGATCCTCACCGCGTCGTGCCGACCCCGCCGCACGATCCGCAGCAGGGCTTGTCCTTCCTCATCCGTCAACCGACGGACATGCACCGGCTTCGCCATCGCAGACCCCCTCCCACGAGCAGGAGCAGACACCTGCGCATCACCGCAAACCGAGATCGCCACACCTCGCCCGGCAGACGTTCACGGACAGCGCACTAGGAACCCTCGCGGGGTGCCGGCCGCCGCCTCGAACCTTCAGTGAGCAACTCCGCGAGACGGTCGTCCGTGATCCATAACGATGCCCGCGAGGCTCGCCGGCCGATCGGTGGGTCTAGAGGAATCGGTCGGGGCCACGCTAATCGCGGCATGCCGGCTTTTCACCCGGGCGCTGTCGATCGGCCGCTACGTGGCCGAGTCCTTGGGCCAACATTCAAGAGGCCGCATCCGACGCGATGGACCCGTCTGGATTGAAGCCGAACCGCTGTAGCCGCTGAGCCTCCTCATGCCGACCAAGGCGTACAAGAAGATCAGCCAATCGGTACGCGGCGTATACATCACCAGCGTCGGTTCGAGCGCGTAGCTCGGCGAGGTCACCCCGCTGAACTAGCAGATCAGCTAGCCGACCCGCGGCGCCTTCGTGTCCCGCGTCCGCTCGAATCCGCAGCTCGTCGAGCCGGCCTCGCTGCGCCAGCAAGTCAGCTAGCAGGCTCGCGGAGTTGCTGTCATCCTCGTTAGCTCGCGCACGGACACCATCGATGACCTCGTCGAGTCCGTCCATATCTCCGCGCAGGGTCAGAAGATCCGCTATTTTGCGCGCCGCAAAGAAGTCGCCAGCGTTCATCCGCGCATGCAACTCGTCCGCATCGCCCAACCGGAAAAGGATATCGGCCAGTTTCTCGTTAGCCCAGGTACTTCCGTCCAGGTCGGCCTTTGGTCTTACTATCTCAATCGCCGCAGAGAGATTGTGTTGCTGAGTCAGAAGCTCAACCAAACCGTGTTCCGCGTAAGTGTCACCCGTTTTAGCGCGGGCACTCAGCTCGTTAACATGACCTTCGGCGGTCAAACGTTTTGCCAGCAGTCGGGCCGCTCCGTGATCGCCAGAGTCGATGTCGGCACGTAGTTCATCAAGATCGCGCATCTCGACGCTCACCTCGCCGGTATCCACCCAAGGCTGCAATATTTTTAGGGCTTCGTCGGTATCACCTCGCTGGAAGAGGAAAGAGACAAGATAGCTGGCAGCCTGATAAGCAGCAGCACCGACGCTGGCGGTGGCTCGCGCACGCAATTCGCTGAGGTCGCCCCGCTCGATCAGCAGGCCGGCGAGTTGAGCGCTGGCGAACTTATCGTCAGCATCAGCGCGAATCCGCAGTTCGTCTAAGTCGTCCCGCTCAGCCAACAGGATTGCCAGCCTGGCAGCCGCTTGCGAATCGCCAGCATCAGCTCGGACCTTCAACTCATCAAGATCGCCGCGCTGTGCCAGCAGACCGACAAGGCTGTAGGGGGCGTTCCTCTTGCCAAACCCAGGCCGAGAACTCATAAAATAAGTGTGCGGTGACCCTCTCTTGGCGGCGCTGTCAGCGTCGACCGCGCGTCTGTACAGGGGAATGGCGTAACAGTAGAGCAGCCTGCATTCGGCATTGTCCGCAATCCTCGCTGCATCGTCCGGCCCCGCACGCTCCATGAGAGTGTTCCAGAGTTCACCTGGCGGCTGCACAGCGCGGCGGTCTGCATTTGCGTGCTGATAAAGATAGTCCGCGAGCCGGTAGTGTGGCTGGTCATAGTAGGACTGCCCGGGACGGGCACGGATGCGCGTGAGTGGCCCGCGAGCACCACGGCAGTCCTCAGAGGTATATGCAAAGGCCTGGCTGAGCCAATCTTCACCCATAGAATCCCATTGCTCGTCGGCCAGATATCCGGGAGCTGCCGCGGCTAGAAGATCCTCTGGCAGCGCTTCACCATGGCCGAGGCGACGGGCGTCCATGGCCGCTTCGATCACAGCTTTTGCCGGGGCTGGGGCATTGTAATAGCGTTCCAAAAGAGCTGGGCCCCCCGCGAGGTATTGCGTTACCTGAGAGTTTGCAGCTCTGGCGCCGGCTTCGGCCAGTCTAGGATCATGCCCAGCAGCCTCCTTAAGAGCGTCGAGCGTAGGCCCGGTGAAGGCCTCCGGGACGGTTACGGAATTGAGTGTGAGTAACGCGCGCGCCTGTACGTGAAGATCGACATTACCGGCTGCCGGATACCTGGTCAGCTCGTTCCAATACTCGGGCCAGAGGGTAGCCAGGACTAGCACGGGTCCGCGATCACGGTCGCGAATTAACTCGCGCAGTCCGGCAGCGGCGTGTTCGCCGAGATTCGTTAGTAGATAATGTTGAGCTTCGTTTAGCCAAACTACAGTGTGCGGCTTGACTTGGGGGAGACCGTCGACTACCGCTTCAGAATGCCCCGGGCTAATCGGGTGCCATAGGCGCCACGGCTCCGGCAACAGTTGAATTGCCTCCCAGCATGCCCGAGTCTTGCCCGTCGAGGAACCACCAACTAGTGCGATTATCCTGCTATGCCCGCCTATGGCGTCATTGACAATTGCGCGTAAGATTTTGTCGTGATCCCTTGAGACGTATGATGGCAATGTCGGTAAGCCTGCGGTGCTCGCACCAGAATCGATCGCTGGATGAATTTCGAGAACGAGTGGATCGTCAAACCAGCCGATGGGTTGGCCGGGTATAGCTGATTGATTGCGCGTTTCTGTGAGGCTGTTGGCTGAGCGGGCGATCTCGGCGTGGTCGACGTCGAGTGCGCGGCCGCCTTGGTGATCGAGACCATCGTCATGGACCTGTCGTCTGTTAGGGGCGGCTGGTAGCGCAGGCGATTCCGACTTGTCGGTGGGAAAATCCGGTTCGCTGGTTGGTGGGCTGTGTCGACGCGCGGGGAAGTCGGGGGGCACGGTGGGCTTGGCGCGGCCGGAAAGCGCTTGGTCAACGTGCTCCAGAAGGTACCGGCTCGCATGATCAGGGTCTTGATCGAAGAGGTCGATCGAGACAATCGCGCGGAGCAACCCCGGCCGTGAGCAATTCTCGACCCGTACAGGCAGGAGCTTGCGTTCGAAGCCGCGGGGGTCGCCCGAGTGAGCGGCTTGCCATTCGCTTTCGCCGTAGATCGAAGACAGGTAGGCGGTAGAAAGCACCGCGATGGTGCGCCGCGCGCCTTGCATGCCCTCCTGCATCTGGATCTGCCAGTTCGTCCCGGCGACGAAGTCCCACGCTTGGATGAGGACACGATGGCCGGCTGCTTCCAACTGCCACGCGATCCACTCCGCCCATGGTTGATCAACTGTCGTATATGAGACGAAGAAGTCCCAACCCTCGGTTCCGCCACCTACGGCGCCCCGATCGTCCCCGCCGACCACCTGACCAGTGTGCCACCGGCGCGAGACAAGGTCAGGTCACCCAAGATCAACCAGCGTCGGAGAGTAGTGCACTTCGTCGACCTGCAGCGTGCGGCGGTTCGCGGCCGTCGCCTCGAAGCCGTGCGACCGCGCGCCTAGGGACGGGCACCCGCGATCACATCGTTGGTCAGGCCCCCGTGGTCGGCGACCCGCGCGAGGTCGTACGCGGTGTTTCCAGCGATGTTGCAGCGGTGGCGATGCCGGCATGACGCTGGAGTGAGGCGGACCCTAACTGCGGTTAGAAGCCGCATCGGCGGGCGGAGTGCGGTCGGGTCGACGTACGCCGTGCCCGTCGGCGATGCGAGTTGATGTCCCGAGCCGCGTGACAGCAGGGTGTCGGTCAAGATCGCTATGGACTATGGGCCCGCAGATTATTAACGCGCTGGTTTGATCTTTGGTGTGAGGTCGATCCCGTGGGCGGCGGCGTGGGTGGTCAGTTCGGTGAGGGTCCTGAGTGGTGTCGGGGCTGGCGGGATCGGGGGGCCGTACTGGTCGAGCAGGGTCTGGGTCCGGCGTGTGGCGGTGGCTATGGTGCCGGTCGAGACGCCGAAGAGTTCGGCGAGCGCCGGCTGGGGTGTGCCGAAGCGGCGGCGGAGCACGGTGATCAGGACCTGTTCGGCGAGGGTGAGCGCGGGTGGGTGGCCGGCGCCGGGTTTGCGGGTCGGGAGGCCGCCGCGGGCGATGAGGAGGGCGGCCTCGCGTTGGACGCGGTGGGGTGTGCCCAGGGTGGAGATCAGCTGGTCCCAGGTGGCCGTGTCGAGGCCGGTCAGCGCGGGGTGCGCCCACTCGGGGTGCGCGGGCTCGCGTGACGGCGGTGGTGGTGGGGGTGGTGGAGCGGGTGGTTCGGGGCGCAGGGTGTAGTTCCAGTCGCCGTGCCAGTCGTGGCGGTCGATCGGCAGCGAGGCCATCCGCTCGTCGCTGATTTTGATTCCGTCGGGGTATGTGCCGGCATCGAGGGTGGCGGTCACGGTCAGCCCGGTGCGGGTGGTGGTCGCGGCGATGGTGTTGACGATGACTTCGTGGCTGGTCAGCGGCCTGCCGCGCCAGTTCATCGTGATGTGCGAGAACAGTCGGTGCTCGATTTTGTTCCATTTCGAGGTTCCGGGCGGGAAGTGGCAGACGGTGATCGCGAGTCCGGTCTGCAGCGCGAACGC
>NZ_MBLO01000084.1 GCF_001854805.1 Pseudofrankia coriaricola | reverse complement strand
CCAACGCCGCCCGGATCACCCGCTCCTGCGACGGACCATTCGGCGCCGTCAGACCATTCGACGCACCGTCCTGGTTCACCGCCGAACCCGACACCACCGCCAGCACCTCATGACCGTTACGCCGCGCATCCGACAGCCGCTCCAGCACCAGCAGACCCACACCCTCMSMCCASGCGRCCCCGTCAGCCGCGTCGGCGAACGACTTGCACCGGCCGTCCGGCGCCAGTCCGCCCTGCCGGGAGAACTCGACGAACGCCTCCGGCGTCGACATCACGGCGACGCCGCCGGCCAGCGCCAGCGAGCACTCGCCCGCCCGCAGCGACGACGCCGCCAGATGCATCGCCACCAACGACGACGAACACGCSGTRTCSACCGTCACCGCCGGRCCCTCGAAMCCRAACGAATASGMCACCCGRCCCGACGCSAYRCTSCCSGCSGTGCCRTTGCCCACATAACCYTCGAGCYCSGSCGGRACGGTCCGCACCCACGAGCCRTAGTCGTGGTACATCACCCCCACGAACACCCCGGTCGAAGAACCCCGCAACGACCGCGCGTCCACCCCGACGCTCTCCACCGCCTCCCACGCCGTCTCCAACAACAACCGCTGCTGCGGATCCATCGCCAACGCCTCACGCGGCGAGATACCAAAGAACCCCGCATCGAAATCCGCCACGTCCGAAAGGAAACCGGCCTCCCGCACATAGCTGTGGCCCGCCGCGTCCGGGTCGGGGTCGAAGAGGTCGGCGTCCCAGCCGCGGTCCGTCGGAAACGGCGAGATCCCGTCACCACCGGCCGAGACGAGATCCCACAGGTCGGCCGGCGACGCCACCCCACCCGGGAAACGGCACGCCATGCCCACGATCGCGATCGGCTCCCGGGCCGCGTCCTCCAGCGCGCGCAGCTGCTCCCGGGTGTCGCGCAGATCGGCGGTGACCCAGCGCAGGTACTCGACGAGCCTCGCCGTCTCGTCCGCCGCGCCGGGGCCGCCGGTCGTCTCAGCCATGGGGTTCGGCCTCCCGCGTGTGACCGGCCGACAGCGACGCCGCCCGGCCGAGCTGACTGTCGATGAAGTCGAAGATCTCTTCGGTGGACGCGGACTGGATGTCCGTCCGCCGGCCCGGCGCGGCGTCGGACCGGCTGGCGAGCGTCGACACCATCGCGCGCAACCGGGCCAGTACCCGGCCCTGGTCGGACGGGGCGAGGTCCGGCGCGCGCAGCGACCGCTCCAGGGCGTCGAGGCCGTCGAGCACCGAGACCGGCCGCGCCTGCCCCGGTTCCGGTCCCAGCCCGGCTCGGACGTGCTCGGCGAGGGCGGCCGGTGTCGGATGGTCGAACACGACGGTCGCCGGCAGCCGCAGCCCGCTCACCGCGGCCAGCGCGTTGCGCAGCTCGACCGCGCTGAGCGAGTCGATGCCGAGGTCGGTGAACTGGCGATCGGCGCCGACCTCGGCCGGATCGGGATAGCCGAGCACGGCCGCGACCTGCTCGCGTACCGCGTCGAGCACCGCCCGGCCGCGTCCGTCGCCGTCGAGCCCGGCCAGCCTGGCCGGGAGCTCGGGCCGGGCACCGGCGGCCTCCGGGGCCGGCGTCCCGCCGTGCGGCCGGCGGCGCGGCCGGGGCACGAGGCTCCGCAGCGCCGGCGGCAGCGCCGAGGCGGGCGCGGCCCGCAGGGCGGCCCGGTCCCACGCCGCCGGCACCAGCAGCGGCGGCGCCGCCGACGCCGGCACGTCCGTGGCCGGCACGTCCGTGGCCGGCACGTCACCGGCCGCGAGGCCGAGCGCGGCGTCGAACAGGGCGAGGGCGTGCGCGTCGGCCATCGGCAGCACGCCGCCGCGGCGCAGCCGGCGACGATCGACGGCGTCCAGCCCGCCGGTCATCGCGCTGACGGCCGACCACTGCCCCCAGGCGAGCGAGACGGCCGGCAGCCCGGCCGCGCGGCGGTCGGCGGCGAGGGCGTCGAGGACGTGGTTGGCCGCCGCGTAGGCCGCCTGCCCCGGCGGGCCCACCAGCCCGGCGAGCGAGGAGAACAGCACGAAGGCCGTGAGGTCCATCCCCTGCGTCAGCTCGTGCAGCGCCAGCGCCGCGTCGGCCTTGGGGCGCAGGACGGCCGCCAGCCGCTCGGGCGTCACCGCCGCGAGGGTGCCGTCCTCGGCCACGCCGGCGAGGTGGACGACGGCCACCAGCGGCCGCTCGGCCGGGACGTCGGCGAGCAGGCCGCGAAGAGCGGCCCGATCCGCGACGTCGGCGGCGACGAGGCGGGCCTGCGCGCCCGCGTCGGCGAGCGCTGCCAGCAGCTCGTCCGCGCCGGACGCGGCCGGCCCCGACCGGCTCACGAGCAGCAGCGACCGGACGCCGTGCGCCTCGACGAGGTGACGGGTCACCAGCGTGCCGACGCCGCCGGTCGCGCCGGTGACCAGCACGGTCCCGGCCGCGAGCGCGGACCGCCCGCCGCCGCCGTCCGCCGGCGTGGCCGGGGCGAGCTCGGCGACCGGCGCCAGCCGGGGCACCAGGACCGCTCGGCCGCGCAGCGCCAGCTCGGGCTCCCCGCCGGCGAGCGCCGATGCCAGCGTGGTCGGCCCGTCATCGAACGCCGGCCCGACACCGGGATCGGACTCGGGATCGAGATCCGCGTCGGGCACGAGGTCGGGATCCAGGTCGAGCAGGGCCACGCGGCCTGGGTGCTCGGACCGGGCCGCGCGGGCAAGGCCCCACACCGCGGCCGCGGCCAGGTCCATCCGGGGCGGCGCCGGACCGGCCGCCACCGCGCCGCTCGTCACGAGCACGAGCCGGGCCGTGGCCAGCCGGTCGTCGGCCAGGAAGCGCTGGAGGCCGGCGAGCGCGGCCGCGGCGGCCCGCCGGACCGTCCCGGCCGCGTCCGCGTCGCCGCCAGCCTCGCCGTCGAGGCCCGGCAGGACGAGGAAGACGTCCCAGGGGCCGGCGGCGGCGTCGACGGCGAGCGCGTCGAGATCCGGGAAGGGCCGTAGGCCGGCGCCCAGCGCCCGAGCGAGCGCGCGCACCCGCGGATCGCCCGGCGTGGCGCCGACCAGTGCCCGTCCCGCGGGCTCCACGGCAGGGACACCGGAGGGGACGCCCGCCGGCTCGTCGGGCGGCAGCCAGGCCACCGCGTGCAGCGCCCCGTCCGGGGCTCTCCCGCCGAGACGGTCGAGAGGGACCTCGCGCACGGTCAGCGCGTCCAGGGTGAGCACCGGAGTGCCGGTGTCGTCGGCGGCCAGCAGGCTCACGGTGGCCGGCCCGGCCTCCCGCAGCCGCACCCGCAGCCGCGTCGCGCCGGTCGCCGCCAGCGACACGCCGGACCAGGCGAAGGGCATCCGCACCCCGAGGCCCGGTTGATCACCGTCCGCACCCGACAGCGCGGCGAAGGCCATCGGATGCAGGGCGCTGTCGAACAGGGCGGGATGCAGGCCGAACGCGCCGGGAGCCGTCTCGGCCGGCAGCGCGACCTCGGCGAACAGGTCGTCGCCCGACCGCCAGGCCGCGCGCACGCCGCGGAACGCGGGCCCGTAGGAATAGCCGGCGTCGGCCAGCCGGTCGTAGAGGCCCTCGACGTCGATCGCCTCGGCGCCCGGCGGCGGCCAGGCAGCGAGCTCCGCCGCCCCCGCGGCGCCCGACCCGCCCGGGGCGTCGCTGGGGCTCGGCGCGGGCTCCGCGGCGAGGCGCCCGGAGGCGTGCCGAAGCCAGCGGCCGGCCGCGTCGTCCGGGCCGTCGTCGGCGCGGCTGTGCAGCTCCCAGCGCCAGCCGGCGCCGTCCGCGAGCGGTGACACCGTCATCCGCAGGTCCTGGCCGTCCCGCTCCGGGACGTGCAGCGGGGCCTCCAGCGTCAGCTCCTCGACCCGGATCCCCGCCGGCGGGCGCGCGCTCCCGCCGGCGGGGACGGCCGCCGCGGCCTGGTCGGCGACCCACCGGGCCGACCACAGCGCCAGCTCGACCATCGCCGCGCCCGGCAGGATCACCGCTCCGCCGACGGCATGGTCGAGCAGCCACGGCTGCGCCGCCACGGTCAGCCGGCCGGTGAAGACGCCCGCGCCCGGCTCGGGCAGGGTCGCCGCCGCGCCGAGCAGGGGGTGGCCGGCCTCGTCCAGACCGAGACCGGCGACGTCGACCGGGGACGGCGCGCCCTCCCCTAGCCAGTAGCGCCTCCGCTGGAACGGGTACGTCGGCAGGGCGGCCGCCGCGGCGACGACGGCGGACGCGTCGGCCCCGCCGGGCGCCGCCGGCCCGTCCGGGTGGTCCGCCCACCGGACGGCCCCGCCGTCGGCGTGGACGAGCGCCAGCGCGGTGGTCAGCGCCAGGTCCTCGGCCCAGTCGCGCCGCTGCGTGGCCACCGTGAGATGCCCGGGTCCGCCAGCGCCGCCGGCCGGGGTGAGGCAGTCGGCGACCATCGCGGTGAGCACCGCGTCCGGGCCGACCTCGACGAACCGGGTCGCGCCCGCCCGCCGCGCCGCCGCCACGCAGTCGGCGAACCGCACGGTCCCCCGGACATGGTCGGCCCAGTAGCCGGGCGAGCAGAGCTGCTCGGGCGCCGCCGCGTCGCCGGTGACGTTGGACATGACCGGAAGCCCGGGCGGCGCGAACGACAACGGCGTCAGCGCCGCCCGCAGCGGTTCGAGCACCTCGTCCATGTGCGCGGAGTGGAAGGCGTGGCTGACCCGCAGGTTCCGCGTCCGGCGGCCCTGTCGTTCCCAGTAGCGCGCCAGCTCCGCGGCCGGCTCGGCATCGCCGGACACGACGACCGCCGTCGGCCCGTTCACCGCGGCCAGGGACAGCCGGCCGTCATAGCCGGCGAGCAGCGGCTCGACCTCGGTCGCCGACGCGCTCACCGCGGTCATGACGCCGCCGGCGGGCGCGTCCTGCATCAGCCGGGCCCGGGCGACGACCAGCGCGCAGGCGTCGGCGAGCCCGAGCACGCCGGCCAGGTGCGCGGCGGCGATCTCGCCGACCGAATGGCCGAGCAGCAGGTCCGGCCGGACCCCGAGGGACTCCAGCAGCCGGGCCAGCGCGACCTCGAACGCGAACAGCGCCGGCTGGGCGAACAGCGTGCGGTCGAGCAGGCCGGCCTCGGCCGAGTCGTCGGCGAACATCAACGGCCGCAGCGGCCGGCCGAGGCCGTCCTCAAGCGGGGCGCAGACCTCGGCCAGCGCGCCGGCGAAGACCCCGAACCGGGCCGCCAGCCGCCGGCCCATGCCGGCCCGCTGGGCGCCCTGACCGGTGAACAGGAACGCCGTGGCCCCGGCGGGGGACACCTCGCCGCGCACGACGATCCCGTCGCCGGCGGCGCGCCCGGTGGTCACGATCCGCGCACCCGGCCCGCCGGAAGGGGCGGTCTCGGCGGCCAGGGTGTCCAGCCCGGCGAGCAGCGCCGGCCGGTCCCGGGCGACCACCACGGCCCGCGCGTCGAGGTGGGCGCGGCCGCCCGCGAGCGCCGCCGCCAGCGCCGACAGGTCGGGCGCGGGCGATGCCCGCAGCTGGCTGGCGAGCGCGGCGGCCTGCGCCCGCAGGGCCGCCGGCGAGCGCCCGGACGTGAGGAACGCCCGGTCCGGCGGGTCCGCCGCGCCCCGGTCGGCCGGACCCGCCCCGGCCGGCCGGGGCGCGGACGCCGCGGCGGCGGGTTCGACCGCCTCCTCCAGGACGAGGTGCGCGTTGGTCCCGCTGATGCCGAATGACGAGACGGCGCAGCGCCGGGGCGCGCCCGGCCGCCGGTCCCAGGGCAGCGGCTCGGTGAGCAGGGCGAGCCCGCTGCGGTCCCAGTCGAGGTGCGGGGTCGGCGCGTCGACGTGCAGCGTGCGGGGCAGCGCCCCCGCCCGCATCGCCATCACCATCTTGATGACGCCGGCCACCCCGGCGGCGGCCTGGGTGTGGCCGATGTTCGACTTGACGGAGCCGAGCCGCAGCGGCCGGCCGGGGGGCCGGTTGCGGCCGTAGACGTCGGCGAGCGCGCCCGCCTCGATCGGGTCACCCAAGGTCGTCGCGGTGCCGTGCGCCTCGACGGCATCGACGTCGGCCGGGGTGAGGCCGGCGTTGGCCAGGGCGGCCCGCAGGACGCGCCGCTGGGACGTCCCGCTCGGGGCGGTGAGGCCGTTGCTCGCGCCGTCGGAGTTCACCGCGCTGCCCCGCAGCACGGCCAGCACCGGGTGGCCGTGCCGGCGCGCGTCGGCGAGCCGCTCCAGCAGGACGACGCCGGCGCCCTCGGCGAGCGCGGTGCCGGCCGCGCCGGCGGCGAAGGCCCGGCAGCGGCCGTCACGGGCCAGGCCCCCCTGGCGGCTGAACTCGACGAAGATCTTCGGAGTGGCCAGCACGACGACTCCGCCGGCCAGTGCCAGCTCGCACTCGCCGCGCCGCAGCGACTGCGACGCGAGGTGGATGGCGACCAGGGACGACGAGCAGGCCGTGTCGACCGTGAGCGCCGGCCCTTCGAGACCGAGGACGTAGGCGACGCGGCCGGCGACGACACTGGCCGCGCTGCCGGTCATGAGGTAGCCCTCGACGCCGTCCGGCAGCGTGGCGACGGCGGACCCGTAGTCGGGGAACGAGGCGCCGGCGAACACGCCGACCGGCCGGCCGCGCAGCGACGTCGGGGCCAGGCCGGCCCGTTCCAGCAACTCCCACGAGCACTCGAGCAGCAGCCGCTGCTGCGGGTCCATGGCCAGCGCCTCGCGCGGGCTGATCCCGAACAGCTCCGGGTCGAAGGCGGCGACGTCGCGGACGAAGCCGCCCCGCGCCGTGGAGGACGTGCCGGGCCGGCCGAGTTCCGCGTCCAGGATCCGGTCGAGCGGCCAGCCGCGGTCGGCCGGGAAGTCCGAGATCGCGTCCTCGCCGTCCGACACGAGCCGCCACAGGTCGTCGGCCGACCGCACGCCGCCGGGGTAGCGGCAGGTCATCGCGACGATCGCCAGCGGCTCGGTGTCCCGCGCCTCGAGGTCGCGCACCCGCCGGCGGGCGTCCCGCAGGTCGCTCGTGGCCCGTTTCAGGTAGTCGAACAGCTGCTGCTCGCTGGCCATGGTCGCGGCTCCTTGTCCGTTCGGGTGCCGACGGGTCAGAGGTCGGACAGGTCGTCGTCGAGGAGGGCGAAGATCTCGTCGGGGCTGGCCGAGCCGAGGTCCAGCTCCGCTCTCGCGCGTGCGCCGCCGACTGCCGGCGGCTCGTCCGGCCGGCCGTTGCGCTCCCGGTCCCCGAGCCCGCGGACCAGGGCCCGCAGGCGGCCGGGCACCCCGATCCGGGCCAGGTCGCCGGCCGGGACCGCCGCGAGGCCGGCGGCGAGCGCCTCGACGTCGGCGAGCAGCGCGGCGGCCGGGTCCGCCTCGGCGACACCCGCCTCGGCCAGCAGGTGATCGGCCAGCGCCTGGGGCGTGGGGTGGTCGAACACGAGCGTCGAGGACAGCCGCAGGCCCGTGGCCGCGCCGAGCCGGTTGCGCAGCTCGACCGACGTCAGCGAGTCCAGGCCGAGCTCGGTGAACGTGCGCCCCACCTCGACCATGTCGGGCCGGGCGTGCCCGAGGACGGCGGCGACCCGTGCCCGGACCAGGTCGAGCACGTGCCGGGAACGCTGGGCGGCGGGCAGTGCGGCCAGCCGGCCGGCCAGGTCGTCGGGCCCGCCCGCGGCCGAGGCGCCACCGCCCGGGACCGCGCCGCCGGCGGCCGCAGCCGCCGAGACCCGGGCCGCGACGATCTCCGGGAGCTCGGAGAGGAGCGCCGCCTGCGGGCCTCGCACCCCGACGTCGCCGATGGCCGCCCAGTCCGCCGCGACGACGGCGACGCAGGTCTCGTCGTGGTCGAGGACATCCCCGAGCGCGGACAGCGCCAGCGCCGGGTCGATCACCGCCACCCCGCGGGCCCGCAGGCCCTCCTCGACCTCCGCGCTGGCGAGCCCGCCGCCGTCCCAGTGCCCCCAGGCGATGGACGTGGCGACCTGGCCCCGGGCGCGCCGGTAGCGGGCCAGCTCGTCCAGGTAGGCGTTGCCCGGGCCGTAGTTGCCCTGCCCGACCGTGCCGTAGGTGCCGGCGAACGACGAGAACAGCACGAACGCGTCCAGGTCCAGCCCGTCGGTCAGCTCGTGCAGGTTCCGCGCGCCGCCGGCCTTGACCCGCAGCGCCCGCTGCTGCGCGTCGACGGTCAGCGAGCGCAGGACGTGGTCGTCGAGCACCGCCGCCGTGTGCACCACCGTCGTGAGCGGGACGTCCGCCGGGACGCTGGCCAGCAGCTCGGCGACCGCCGCCCGGTCGCCTACGTCGCACGCGCTGATCGTCACCTTCGCGCCGGCCCGGACCAGGTCGGTCCGCAGGTCCTCGGCGCCGGGGGCCTGCTCCCCGCGCCGGCTGACCAGCAGCAGGTGCTCGGCGTCCCGTTCGGCCAACCAGCGGGCCACGCGGCCGCCGAGCACCCCGGTGCCGCCGGTGATCAGCGCCGTGCCGCCCGGCCGCCAGGTCCGCGCCGGGCCGCCCGCGGGCAGCGGCGTCCGCCGCAGCCGCCGGCCCAGCAGCGCGCCGGCCCGCACGGCCAGCTCCGTCTCGCCGGTCGGTCCGGTCAGCGCGGCAAGGAACGGCCCCCGCGCCCAGTCGGCCAGCGTGCCGGGCAGGTCGACGAGCCCGCCCCAACAGGCGCACTCCAGCGCGGCGACCCGGCCGACGGCCCAGAGCATGGCGGGCTCGGGGTGCTCGGCGATCGTGCCCGCCGCCGACACCCCGTTCTGGGTGACGGACCAGATCGGCGCGGCGCAGCCAACCGTCTCCAGCGCCTGCAGGAGGCCGACGGTCGCCGTGACGCCCCATGGGACGTCGGGCCGGCCGGTGGCCGCCCCGGCCGCGGACCCGAGCAGGCTGAGGACGCCGCCGAGCGGCGCGCCGTCGGCCGCGGCGAGTGCCTCCCGCATCGCGTCGACCGGCCCGGCCCCGGCGACCGCGTCCGGCCCGACCGGGACGAGGCGGACGGGCACGCCGGCCTCGGTCAGGGCCTCGACGCACCAGTCGGCCAGCGGCTGCCCGCCGTCGGCGCCGGACGGGACGGCGACCAGCCAGGTCCCGGT
>NZ_MBLO01000083.1 GCF_001854805.1 Pseudofrankia coriaricola | reverse complement strand
GTGTAGCGCAGCGCGTCGAGCGTGCCGCGGCGGGTCAGCTCGCGGTGCCAGCCGGCGAGCGCGCCGACCAGCTCCGGCAGCGGGCGGGGGCGACCGGCGTCGTCGAGGCCGAGGTTGCGGGCGAGGGCGTGATGGTCGGCCGCGTCGACCGCCGCCCAGAAGGCCGCCTCGGCCGGCCCGGCGACGCCGCCGGCCGGGTGCCCGCCGGCCGTCGGGCCGCTGTTCGCCTCGTCGGGCAGCCAGTACCGGCGCCGGTCGAACGCGTACGGCGGCGGGCTCGTCGGCTCCGGCCGCCAGGGGCGGAACGCCGCCGGCCAGTCGACGGCCGCACCGGCGACGAACGCCTCGGCCAGCGCGGTGAGGAACCGGTCCAGGCCGCCCTCGCCGCGGCGCAGCGTCCCGACCACGCCGACCGGGGCCGGGGCCGGGCCGTCCGCCAGCGTGTCCTCGATCGCGGCCGTGAGCACCGGGTGCGGGCTGATCTCGACGAGCACCCGGTGCCCGCCCGCCACCAGGTGCCGGGTCGCCTCCGCGAAGCGGACCGGCTCGCGCAGGTTGCGCGCCCAGTAGGCGGCGTCCAGCGCGGCGCCGTCGACGACCTCGCCGGTCACGGTGGAGAGCAGCGGCACCTCGCCAGTGCGCGGGACCAAAGGGGCCAGCGCGGCGATCAGCTCATCCAGGAGCACGTCGACGTACGGCGAGTGCGAGGCGTAGGACGTCGGGAGCCGCCGGGCACGGTGGCCGGCGGCCTCGGCCGCCGCCAGCAGGCCCTCCGCCGCGTCGACGTCGCCCGAGACGAGGAAGGACCGTGGGCTGTTCATCACGCTGACGAACAGCCGGCCGGGCCACGGCGCGGCCAGCGCGGCGACCTCGTCCGCCGACGCGGCCACCGACACCATCATTCCGCTGCCGACGAGGGAGGTCGCGATCCGGCTGCGCGCCGCGATGGCGCGGGCGGCGTCGTCCAGGCTCAGCGCCCCGCCGACGGCGGCCGCGGTGATCTCGCCCTGGCTGTGGCCGACGAGCGTGGCGGCCCGGACGCCGTGAGCGCGCCAGAGCGCTGCCAGCCCGACCAGGACGGCGAACAGCGCCGGCTGGACGACGTCGACCCGGTCCAGCGACGGCGCGCCCGGTCGGCCGCGCAGCACGTCCTCGAGGTCCCAGTCGACGTGCGGCGCGAGCGCGGCGCGGCAGGCCTCGATGCGCTCGGCGAAGACCGGCGAGGCGTCCAGCAGCTCGCGGGCCATCTCGTCCCACTGCGACCCCTGCCCGGGGAACACGAAGGCCACCGGGACGGCGCCGCGGGCCTGGCCGCGCCGAAGCCGGGGGTGCTCGTCGCCCGCGAGCAGCGCGTCGACCGCCTCGGACAGCTCGTCGGCCGTCGCGGCCATGATCACGGCGCGGTGCTCGAAGGAGGCCCGGGTCCTGGCGAGCGCGTGCGCGAGGTCGAGCGGGCGACGGCCCGGCCCGAGCGCCCGGGCGGCGGCGCGGATCTGGTCGGCCTGCGTCGCGAGGGCGGCCGCGGTGGGCGCGGTGACGACCCACGGCACGACCGGCGCCGCGCCCGCCGGCGGCACGGACGCCTCAGCCCGCCCGGCTGGCTTGGCGGCCGGCTGGCTCGCCTCGGCCAGGTCGTCCCGCCCGCCCGGCTCGGTCAGGCCGCCCGGCTCGGTCAGGCCGCCCGGCTCGGTCAGGCCGCCCGGCTCGGCCGGCTCGCCGGCGCGGGCGGCCGCCGGCGCCTCCTCCAGGACGAGGTGGGCGTTGGTGCCGCTGATCCCGAACGAGGAGACGCCGGCCCGGCGGGGCCGGTCACGCCGTTCCCACCGCCGGGCCTCGGTGAGCAGGCGGACCGCGCCCGCGTCCCACTTCACCAGCCGGCTGGGGGTGTCGACGTGCAGCGTCGGCGGCAGCGTGCCGTGCCGCATCGCCTGCACCATCTTGATGACACCGCCGACGCCGGCCGCCGCCTGCGTGTGGCCGACGTTCGACTTCAGCGAGCCCAGCCACAGCGGCGCCCCGTCGTCCCGCTCACGGCCGTAGGTCGCCAGCAGGGCTCCGGCCTCGATGGGGTCGCCGAGCCGGGTGCCGGTGCCGTGCGCCTCGACCGCGTCGATCTGGTCGGCGGTCAGCCGCGCGGCGGCCAGCGCGGCCCGGATGACCCGCTCCTGGGACGGGCCGTTGGGCGCGGTCAGCCCGTTGCTGGCGCCGTCGGAGTTGATCGCGCTGCCCCGGAGGACGGCGAGGACCGGGTGGCCGGCCCGTTGTGCCGTCGACAGCCGCTCCAGCAGCAGGAGGCCGGCGCCCTCGGCGAAGTTGGTGCCGTCGGCCGCGTCGGCGAAGGCCTTGCACCGCCCGTCCGGGGCGAGCCCGCGCTGGCGGCTGAACTCGACGAGGGCCCGCGGGGTCGAGAGGATTGTCGCTCCGCCGGCGAGCGCGGCCGAGCACTCGCCCCGGCGCAGCGACTCGACGGCCAGGTGGATCGCCACCAGCGAGGACGAGCAGGCGGTGTCGACGCTGAGCGCCGGCCCCTCCAGCCCGAGCAGGTACGCCAGCCGGCCGGAGGCCACCGACGTGGTGTTGCCGGTGAGGACGTAGCCCTCCACCTGGCCAACGGGAGCGTGCCGGCAGGGGACGTAGTCCTGCGAGATCACTCCGGTGAACACCCCGACCCGCTCGCCCCGCAGGCTGGCGACCTCGATGGCGGCCGACTCGACCGTCTCCCAGGCGACCTCCAGCAGCAGCCGCTGCTGCGGGTCCATCGCCAGCGCTTCCCGCGGCGGGATGCCGAAGAACTCCGCGTCGAAACCGGTGGCGGGGACGAAGCCGCCCCGCCGGACGTAGCTGGTACCTGTCCGGTCCGGGTCCGGGTGGAACAGCTCGTCGAGGTCCCAGCCGCGGTCGACGGGCAGCTCGCCGACCCCGTCCCGCCCGGTGGAGACCAGGTCCCACAGCTCGTCGGGCGAGCCGACGCCGCCCGGGTAGCGGCAGCCCATGCCGACGATCGCGATCGGCTCCTCGGAGTCCTCGGTCAGCTCGCGCAGGCGCCGCCGGGCCTGGCGCAGGTCGGTGGTCGCGCGGCGCAGGTAGTCGCGCAGCCGGTCCTCCTGGGCTGTGTCCTGCTCCATGACGGTGTCAGCTCCCGCGTTCTGGACCCGCGTGCGCGACCCGCCCGCGGCGCCGGGGGACGAGGCCCGGACGGCGCGCGTCGGCGTCGGTCACTTCGGGTCGAGCAGTGGATGGGTGGTCGGGGGGCAGCGATGGTCGCAGGGCGGCGATGAGACGGCCGGCCGGCGGCGGTCAGCCGGGCTCAGCCGATGCCGAGCTCGGTGTCGAGGGCCTCGAACAGTTCGTCGTCGGTCGCGGTGAGCAGGTCGCCGTCGGTCCGGGCGTCCGGCACGCCGCCGAGCCCCGCCGCGCCGTGCGCGCCGTCCGCGGCGGCGCCGCGCGCCGAGCCCGAGCCCCGCGCCAGGTCGTCCCACTTCCAGAGCAGGCCGCGCAGCCGATCGGTGATCCGGTCGCGGCCGTCCGGGTCGGTGACCGCCGCCCGCAGCGCCGCCTCCAGCCGGTCGATCTCCGCCAGGACCGTCGGCCGCGCGGCCTGCGCGGGCGCGAGCACGGTGTCGAGGTGCCGCCCGAGCGCCGCCGGCGTCGGATGGTCGAACACCAGGCTGCCGGGCAGGCTCAGCCCGGTCGCCGTCTCGATCCGGTTGCGCAGCTCCAGGGCGGTCAGCGAGTCGAAGCCGAGGTCCCGGAACGCCCGGTCGGCCGCCAGGTCCGCCGCGCCGCCGTGGCCGAGGACGACGGCGGCCTCGGCCACGACCAGGTCGAGCAGGATCGCCGGCCGCTCGGCCATGTTCGCGGCGGCCAGCCGGGCCGCCAAGGCGGCGCCGGCGCGGCCCGGGCCGGTGGGCGACCGGCGGGCGACCGGCCGGCGGGAACGCGCCTGGCCTCCGGCAAGCTCGCGCAGGATCGCCGGCGGGCGCGACCCGAGCGTGGACCGGTCCAGCGCGGCCGCGACGAGCAGCGGGTCGTCCGCGTCGAGCGCCGCGTCGAACAGGCGCAGCGCCTCGGCGGCAGTCAGGCCGGCGGACGTCCGGCCGATGCGGGCCCGGTCGGCGGCACCCAGGCCGGCGGTCATCGCGCTGGTCTCGGCCCACAGCCCGTAGGCGATCGACAGGCCGGGCAGGCCGAGCGCCCTACGGTGGGCGGCGAGCGCGTCCAGGAAGGTGTTGGCCGCCGCGTAGTTCGCCTGACCCGGCGCGCCGGTCACGCCGGCCGCGGAGGAGAACAGGACGAACGCCGACAGGGACGCCGACCGGGTCGCCTGGTGCAGCGCCCACGCCGCGTCGACCTTGGCCCGCAGCACCGGGCGCAGCCGCTGGGGGCCCAGGGCGGTGACCATGCCGTCGTCGAGGACGCCCGCGACGTGGATGACGGCCCGCAGCGGCCGTTCGGCGGGGATCGCGGCCAGCGCCGCGGCTAGCGCGGCCCGGTCGGCGACGTCGACGGCGACCACCGTCGCCTGGGCGCCGAGCGCCGCCAGTTCGGCGACCAGCTCGCCGGCGCCCGGCGCCGCCGGCCCGCTGCGGCTGGCGAGCAGCAGATGGCGCGCGCCGCGTGCGGTGACGAGGTGGCGTGCGACGAGGCGGCCGAGCGTGCCGGTCCCGCCGGTCACCAGGATCGTGCCGGGCTCGTCGACGGTCTCCGGCAGCGTGAGCACCACCTTGCCGACGTGCCGGGCCTGGCTGAGGTGCCGGAAGGCGTCGCCCGCCCGGCGGACGTCCCAGGTGGTGACCGGCAGCGGAGGCAGGACGCCCCGGGCAAACAGGTCCACCAGCTCGGCCAGCATCTCGGCGATCCGGTCCTCGCCCGCCTCCATCAGGTCGAACGCGCGGTACGCGACGCCGGGGTGGGCCGCGGCGACCGTGGCCGGGTCGCGGATGTCGGTCTTGCCCATCTCCAGAAACCGCCCGCCGCGGGGCAGCAGGCGCAGGGACGCGTCGACGAACTCCCGCGCCAGCGAGTCGAGGACGACGTCGACGCCCTCGCCCCCTGTCGCGGCGAGGAACGTCTCGGCGAAGCCGACGTCGCGGGAGGACGCGATCCGGTCGTCGGCCAGGCCCAGCGCGCGCAGGGTCGGCCACTTCGGCCGGCTGGCGGTGCCGAAGGCGTCGACCCCCCAGTGCCGCGCCAGCGCCACCGCCGCCATCCCGACCCCGCCGGTCGCCGCGTGCACCAGCAGGCGCTCGCCGGCCCGCAGGTCGGCCAGGTCGCGCAGCCCGTACCAGGCGGTCAGGTAGACGGTCGGCACGGCGGCGGCCTGGGCGAAGGACCAGCCCGCCGGCATCGGGACGATCAGGCGGCGGTCGGTGACGGCGACCGGGCCGATCCCGGCCGGGAACATGCCCATCACCCGCTGCCCGGGGTGGATGCCGATGACGCCCGGACCGACCTCCTCGACGGTGCCGGCCCCCTCACCGCCGATCGGCGCGTCTCCCGGGTACATGCCCAGGGCGATCAGCACGTCGCGGAAGTTCAGGCCGGCCGCGCGCATCCGGACCCGGACCATGCCGGCGGCCAGCGGCTCGGCGACCTCCGGGCAGGGCCGCAGGACCAGGTTCTCCAGGGTCCCGCGGCCGGTGGAGTCGAGCCGCCACGGCCCGGCCGGAGGCGGCACGAGCCGGCCGGCGCCGGCGGCCGGCACCGGCGCCAGCCGGGGCACCCGGCGCGCGCCGGCCCGGATCGTGACCCGCGGGTCGTCCCCGGCCAGCAGCGCGGGCAGCTGCCCGGCCAGGCCGGCCGGGTCGTCGGTGTCGACCAGCAGGAAACGGCCGGGGTTCTCGGACTGGGCGGAGGCGACCAGGCCCCAGACCACCGCCCCGGCCAGGTCTCCGACCGGGTCGTGCTCGGCCGCGGCGACCGCACCGGAGGTGACGACCACCAGCGGGGCGCGCCCGGCCGGCCTGACCAGCCAGCCCTGGATGGCCGCCAGCACCCCCTCGGCCCGGGCCGCCGCGGCGACGTCGACGGCCTGGCCGACGGGTCCTTCGGCCGGGTCCGCCGGTCCGGACGGCTCGGGCGGGGCCGAAGCGTCGCCCGCGCCGGTCCGGGGCCGGGCGTCGAGGATGACCAGCTCCGCAGGGTCTCCGGCCGGCAGGTCGCGAAGCTCGTCCGCGTCCCGCAGCACGACGGCGCCGGCGGGCACAGCCAGACCGGACCGGAGCGTGGTGGGCTCGCCCGGGGCGGAGGTGACGTCCGGGCCGGTAGCGGCGTCTTGGTCGGTGACGGCGTCTTGGTCGGACGTTCGCCAGGCGACGCGGAACAGGCCCTCGTCGTCGGCGGGCGCCAGCACGTCCGCGGACAGCTCCCGGACCTCGAGCGCGTCGACGACCGCGACCGGCACGCCGGCGGCGTCGTACAGGCGCAGGGCCGCGGTGTTCCCGTCCCGCCAGGAGATCCGGGCGCGCAGGGCGGTCGCGCCGGCGGCCAGGAGGGTGACGCCCGACCAGCGGAACGGCAGCTTGACCGGAGCGCCCGGGGCAGGCTCGCCGACGGCCAGGCCGAGGACGTGCAGGGTGGCGTCGAGGAGGGTGGGGTGCAGGGTGAAGCCGGTGGCGCCGCCTGTCTCGGGGGCCCGGTCGGGGTGCAGCTCGACGGTGGCGTACAGGTCGTCGGCCGTGCCTGCTCCCGCGTCCGCGGAGTTCGGGAGGCGCCAGGCGTGGGTGAGCCGGGCGAACGCCGGGCCGTAGTCCAGGCCCAGGCGGCTCAGGTGCGGGTAAAGGCCGTCGGTGTCGAGCGGGGTCGCGCCGGCCGGTGGCCAGACGCCGGCCAGCGGCTCGACGTCCGGGGGCTCCTCGGCGCCGACCGTGCCGATCGCGTGCCGGGTCCAGCCCTCGGCCGGGCGCGGATCGCCGCCGGCCGGCCGGGAGTGGATGCTCACCGACCGGACGTCGTTCCCCGAACCGTCCTCGTCGTCCTGGCCGGAGATGTCGCCGGCGGGGCCGACGCGGATCTGGACCAGCACAGACCCGACCTCCGGCACCACGAGCGGGCTCTCCAGGACCAGCTCCCGCATGTGCCCGGCGCCGACCTGGTCACCGGCGTACACGGCCAGCTCGACCAGAGCCGCCCCGGGCACCAGCACCCGGCCCTGCACCTGATGGTCACCAAGCCACGGATGGCTGCCCAGACCGATCCGGCCGGTCAGCAACACCTCGCCACCATCCGCCACCGGAACGACCGCATCGAGCAACGGATGCTCCGCCTCGACCAGACTCGACCCGGCCACACCCGACCCACCCACGTCGCCATCGAGCCAGAACCGCTCCCGGGCGAAGGCATAGGTCGGCAGCGCCACCCGCTCCGCCGAGGCCGGGCCGGCGAGACGCCTCCAGTCCACCTCCACGCCGTCGCTGAACAGATCACCCAGCGCCCGCAGCACCGCCACGGCCTCGTCGCGGCCACGCCGGCAGGCCGCGACGGCGACCGTGGGCGCGGGCGCGGGCGTCGCCGTGGCCGCGCTGGCCGCAGGACCCGCCGCGGAACCGCCCAGCGCCTCGCGAACCATCGGGGTCAGGGCGGCGTCCGGACCGATCTCCAGGAAGCGCCGCGCGCCGGCCTCTCGCGCGGCGTCGACCCCGTCCGCGAACCGCACCGCGGACCGGACCTGGCGCACCCAGTAGTCCGGTTCGAGGATCTCCGCGCCCGCCAGCGTGCCCGTCACGTTCGACACCAACGGCACTGACGGCGGCCGCAAGTCGATCTCTCGGACGACCTCGGCGAACTCGCCCAGAACATCGTCCATGTGCGCCGAGTGAAAGGCGTGGCTCACTCGCAGCCGGCGCACCGGCCGACCCGCCGACCGCCACTCCTTCTCGATCTCCTCGACGACGTCCGCGTCCCCCGAGACGACGACCGAGGACGGCCCGTTCACCGCCGCCAGGTCCACACCGGTCCGGTCCCCCAACACCGTCGCCATCTCCGCCTCCGACGCCCCGACCGCGAGCATCAGCCCACCCGGCCGGGCCGCCTGCATCAGCCGCCCCCGCGCCGCCACCAGCCGACATCCCTCGGCCAGACCGAAAACACCCGCCACCTGCGCCGCCGCCAGCTCCCCCACCGAATGGCCCATGACCACGTCCGGCACCACCCCGAACTCCGCCAACAACCGCGCCAACGCGACCTCGAACGCGAACAAGGCCGGCTGGGTATACGCGGTGGCGTCGATGTCGCCGGCCGTCCCGGCCAGCACCTCGCTGACAGGCGCTCCCATCCACCCAGAAAGACCGTCCGCCACCTCCGCCAGCGCCTCCCGAAACACCGGGAAACACTCCGCCAGGCGGACCCCCATCCCCGCCCGCTGCGCACCCTGGCCCGAGAACACGAAACCCACGCCACCCGGCGTACCGGCCACGCCCGGAACCACCGAGCCGGCGGCGAAGGTGTCCAGACCCGACAGCAGCTCGTCGCGGGACACACCGACCGCCACCAGTCGGTGGTCGAAGGACGACCGAGCCAGCAACGCCGCCGCGACATCACGGTCCGGGAGCGCCGCGCCGCCATTCCGCAGGAACTCCGCGCATCTGCCGGCCTGACCGGCGAGAGCGGCCGCCGAACGAGCAGACAGCACCAAGGGCACCGGGACGCCGGCCGCTGCGCTGGTCACCTCCGCCCCCTCCGCCAAGCGGGCGTCGGTAGGCGGCTGCTCGGCCGCGGCAGGCTCGACCGGCGGCGGCTCGGAAACGATGACGTGGGCGTTCGTGCCGCTGACCCCGAACGACGACACGCCCGCCCGCCGAGGCCGCCCCGCGTTCTCCGGCCAGGAACGGGCCGCCGTCACCAGCTCGACCGCGCCCGACTCCCACTCCACGTGCGACGACGGCGCGTCCACGTGCAACGACCGCGGGACGATCCCGTGCCGCATCGCCAACACCATCTTGATGACCCCGGCCACCCCGGCCGCCGCCTGAGAATGACCGATGTTCGACTTCACCGAACCCAACAACAACGGCCCACCCACCGGCCGGTCCCGACCATAGGTCGCCAGCAACGCACCCGCCTCAATCGGATCCCCCAACGTCGTCCCCGTCCCGTGCCCCTCCACCACATCCACATCGACACCCGACAACCCGGCCGACACCAACGCCGCCCGGATCACCCGCTCCTGCGACGGACCATTCGGCGCTGACAGCCGGCTGCTGGCCCCGTCCTGGTTCACCGCCGAGCCGGCGACGACGGCCAACACGTCGTGGCCGTTCCGCCGGGCATCCGACAGTCGCTCCAGCACCAGCAGCCCGCAGCCCTCGCCCCACGCCACGCCGTCGGCCGCATCCGCGAAGGGCTTGCATCGCCCATCCGGCGCCAGACCCCGCTGCCGAGAGAACTCCACGAAAGCACCCGGCGTCGACATCACCGTGACGCCGCCGGCGACCGCGAGCGAACATTCTCCGGCCCGCAGCGAACCCGCCGCCAGATGCAACGCCACCAGCGACGACGAACACGCCGTGTCCACCGTCACCGCCGGACCCTCGAAACCAAACGTATACGACACCCGACCCGACGCCACACTGCCGGCACTGCCGCCGCCGAGATAGCCCTCGATCTCCTCGGGCGGCCGGCGGACCCGTTCGGCGTAGTCGTGGTACATCACGCCGGCGAAGACGCCGGTGGCGCTGCCGCGCAGCGACTGGGGGTCCAGGTCGGCGTTCTCGAAAGCCTCCCACGCGGTCTCCAGCAGCAGCCGTTGCTGCGGGTCCATCGCCAGCGCCTCACGCGGCGAGATGCCGAAGAACTCCGCGTCGAAGTCGGCCGCGTGGTGGAGGAAGCCGCCTTCCCGGGTGTAGGTCTTTCCGCTGGCGCCCGGGTCCGGGTCGTAGATCTCCTCGACCGGCCAGCCGCGGTCGGTCGGAAATTCCGTGACGGCGTCGGTCTCGGCCATCACCAGGTCCCACAGGTCGCCGGGTGACCCGACCCCGCCCGGATACCGGCAGGCCATCCCGATGATGGCGACCGGTTCGCGGGACGCGTATTCCAGGTCGCGAACGCGGGCGCGAGCCTGGGCCAGGTCCCGGGTCGCGCGCTTTAGATAGTCCCGGAGCTTGTCCTCGTTCACCATCTGATATCCGCTTCCTAGCGTCCCTCGATACGGGCGCCGGTCGTCAGGAGAGTCCGAGCTCCCGGTCGAGAACATCGAAGAGCTCGTCGTCGTCGGCGAGCGAGATACGTTCGGAGAGATCGGGGCCGGGCGGAGCCGATGATTCGTTCTCGGCCACCAGTTGCCGCAGGATTCCCGTCAGCCGGCCGGCGAGGTCGGACCGCGCGTCGTCATTTGCGATGATGGAGGGGAGCTTCGATTCCAGTGTAGCGATTTCGGCATGAAAGGAAACCCGAACGCGACCCAGCTCACCGTCGAGACTGTTCCGAAGATAGCCCGCGAGAGTCACCGCGGTCGGATGGTCGAATGTGACGGTCTTCGGCAGCTTCAATCCGGTCGCGGCGCTGAGCCGGTTACGGAGCTCGACCGCGGTCAACGAGTCGAGCCCGAGATCGAGGAACCCGCGGTCGACCGGGACCGTCCGCGGATCGGCGTGCCCCAGCACGCCGGCGACGTGGTCGCGGACGACGTCGAGGACCACCCGGCCGCGTTCGTCCTCGGGCAGTTCCCGCAGCCGGGCCGGCAGCGAGGTCGGCCCCGGGGGGGACGGCGCGCGCTGGCTGACGATCCGCCGGGCGGGCGCCGTCACCGGGATCAGCCCGTGCAGCAGCGGCGGCACGGCGCCATCCTGGTTGGCGAGCGCCGCCGGATCCAGGCGGAGCGCGACGAGCGCCGGCGCTCCGATCCGCGCCGACGCGGCGAGCATGGCCATCCCGTCCGCCGGCTCGATCGGCGCGAGCCCGGCCCGCGCCAGGCGGGCGCGGTCGGCCCGGCCCAGGCGGCCGGTCATCCCGTCGGTGCCGGCCCACAGTCCCCAGGCCAGCGCGAGCGCCGGCTGGCCGGCGGCGCGACGGCGCGCGGCGAGGGCGTCCAGGAACGCGTTCGCCGCCGCGTAGTTGGCCTGGCCCGGGCCGCCCAGGACGCCGGCCGCCGACGAGAACAGCACGAACTCCGACAGGTCGAGCCCGGCGGTGAGCTCGTGCAGGTGCCAGGCCGCGTCGACCTTCGGCCGCAGCGCGGTGTCGAGGTCGGCCGGGGTGAGCTTCTCCAGCGTCGCGTCCGCCAGGACGCCGGCGGTGTGGATCACGCCGGTCAGCGGCGGCCAGCCCGCCGGGAGCGCGGTCACGAGAGCGGCGAGCGCCGGGCGGTCCGCGACGTCGCAGGCCACGACGTGCACCCGGGCACCGAGCGCCGCCAGCTCGTCAACCAGCTCGGCCGCCCCGGCGGCGGCCGGGCCGCGCCGGCTGGCGAGGACCAGGTGCAGGACGCCCCGGTCGGCGACAAGATGGCGGGCGACGTGGGCACCCAGCGCGCCCATCCCGGTCAGCAGGTAGGTGCCGGCGGCGCCGTCGGGCAAAGCGCCGGCGGCGCGGAGTCCGGCGTCGGCCGGCGCGAGCGCCGGGGTGAGCGTCGGAGTGAGGACGACGCCGTCGCGCACCGCGGTCTGCGCCGCGCCCGACCCGATGGCCGCCGCCGCGGCGGCCACGGCGGCCGGCGCAGACGTCCCGTCCCTGTCGAGCAGCGCGAAGCGGCCTGGGTGCTCCGACTGCGCCGACCTGACCAGGCCCCACACGGCGGCCCCCGCCAGGTCGTCAACCCGGTCCGCCGGCCCGGCCTGGACGGCGGACCGGGTGAGCAGCGCCAGGGTGGACGAGGCGAACCGGTCGTCGGCGGCCCAGCGGCGCAGGACGGCGAGGACGTCGCCGGTGAGCGCGCGCACGGCCGCCGGAGTCGCGCCCGTATCCGGCCCGGCGCCACTCACCGGGAGCACCACGAGGGGCGGCACGGCCTGGTCACCGGCTGCCAGGTCGTTCCAGCTGACCGCCGCCTCGCCGGGCCAGCGGCAGCCGGCGTCGGGGCCGTCCGGCCCGAGCGGGACGAGCAGCAGCGGCGACTCGCCCGGATCGGCGCCGAACGGGTCGGCCAACGGGGCCCAGCTGACCCGGTACAGACCGCCGGCGGCGCCCGCCGCCGGCGCCGGTCCGGCCAGCTCCGCCGCGCTGGCCGCGCGGACGTCGAGGCGGTCCACCCGGGCGACCGGGGTGCCCCGGTCGTCCGTCAGGTCGACGGCGATCGCGTCCGGGCCGAGGTCGCGCAGCCGGACCCGCAGGGTCGTCGCGCCCGCCGCCAGCACCGCGACGCCGGACCAGGCGACCGGCAGCCGGACCCGGTCCGGGCCGCCGGCGGCGTCCTCGGCCGGGTCGAAGCCGAAGGCGAGCGGGTGCAGGGTGGCGTCGAGGAGGGTGGGGTGCAGGGTGAAGCCGGTGGCGCCGCCTGTCTCGGGGGTCCGGTCGGGGTGCAGCTCGACGGTGGCGTAGAGGTCGTGGGCGGTGCCATCGGGGTTGGGGGCGCGCCAGGCGTGGGTGAGCCGGGCGAACGCGGGGCCGTAGTCGAGACCCAGCCCGCCCAGGTGTGAATAGAGTCCGTCGACGTCGAGCGGGGTCGCTTCGGCCGGTGGCCAGGCGCCTGTCTGCGGCTCGGCGGCCGGGGCCTCGTCGGCGCTGACCGTGCCGACGGCGTGCCGGGTCCAGCCCTCGGCCGAGCGCGGATCGCCGCCCGCCGGCCGGGAGTGGATGCTCACCGACCGGACACCGTTCCCCGATCCGACCTCGTCGTCCTGACCAGGAAGGTCCCCGGCCGGGCCGACGCGGATCTGGAGCAGCAGCGACCCAACCTCCGGCACCACCAGCGGACTCTCCAAGACCAGCTCCCGCACATGCCCGGCACCGACCTGGTCACCGGCGTGCACCACCAGCTCGACCAGCGCCGCCCCCGCCACCAACACCCGACCGTGCACCCGGTGGTCGCCAAGCCACGGATAGCTACCCAGACCGATCCGGCCGGCCAGCAGCACCTCACCCCCGTCCGCCACCGACACCACGGCCCCCAGCAGCGGGTGCTCCGCCTCGGCCAACCCCGGCCCGGCCACACCCGACCCAGCCACATCGCCATCGAGCCAGAACCGCTCCCGATCGAACGCATACGTCGGCAGCGCCACCCGCTCCGCCGACGCCGGCCCGACAACACGCCCCCAATCCACCTCCACCCCATCCGTGAACAGCTCCCCCAACACCCGCAACACCGTCACACCCTCGTCACGACCCCGCCGACACGCCGCTACCGCGACCGCGGCCGAACCGTCGAAGGCCTCCTGGACCATCGGGGTCAGCGCGGCGTCCGGTCCGATCTCGACGAAGCGCCGCACGCCGGCGTCCCGCGCGGCCGTCACCCCGTCACCGAACCGCACCGCCGACCGGACCTGACGCACCCAGTAATCCGCTTCGAGGATCTCCGCACCCGCCAGAGCGCCCGTCACGTTCGACACCAGCGGCACCGACGGCTCCCGAAGGTCGACCGTCCGAACGACCTCCGCGAACTCGCCCAGCACCCCGTCCATATGCGCCGAATGAAACGCGTGGCTCACCCGCAGCCGCCGCACCGGCCGACCCGCCGACCGCCACAGCACCTCGATCTCCTCCACCGCGCCCGCGTCCCCCGAGACGACGACCGAGCTCGGCCCGTTCACCGCGGCCAGGCCCACACCGGCCCGACCCGCCAAAACAGGCTCCATCTCCGACTCGGACGCGCTGACGGCGAGCATCAACCCACCCGCCCGCGCCGCCTGCATCAGGTGACCGCGGGCCGCCACCAAACGACACCCGTCGTCCAGTCCGAAAACCCCTGCGACATGGGCAGCGGCCAACTCACCGACGGAATGGCCGACCACCACATCCGGCACCACCCCGAAGTCCGCCAGCAACCGCGCCAACGCCACCTCGAACGCGAACAGCACCGGCTGCGTATACACCGTCACGTCGATGTCCCCGGCCGTCCCCGCCAGTACCTCCCCGACCGGCACGTCCACCAGCCCGGAGAAGCCGGCCGCCACCTCCGCCAGCGCCTCCCGGAACACCGGAAAACAGTCCGCCAGGCGCACCCCCATCCCCACCCGCTGCGCACCCTGACCCGAGAACACGAAACCCACCCCACCCGTGGCCGGCGAGCTGCCCGTCGCCCCGGGAGCCGCCAGCCGGCCCAGCTCCGCCAGCAGCTCCTCCCGCGACGCCCCGACGGCCACCGCCCGGCGATCGAAGCCGGTCCGGGTATGGACCAGCGCGTTCGCCACCCCGGCCAGCGGCAGGTCGGCCCGGTCGGCGACATGCGACCGGAGGCGCGCCGCCTGGCCGCGCAGTGCGGCGTCGCTCGCCGCGGAAAGCACGAGCGCCACCGGCGCGGCCGCCGCCGGGCCCTGCGGGAGCCGCGCCGGCACGGTCGACGTGAGCCGCGCCGGGCCCTGCGCGGGCGAGGCGGGCGTCGGCTCGGTGCCGGCCGGGGTGGGGTCCGGGCCGGCGATGATGACGTGCGCGTTGGTCCCGCTGATCCCGAACGACGACACGCCCGCCCGGCGCGGCCGCTCGCCCCGGGGCCAGGGCCGGGCCTCGGTCACCAGCTCGACCGCCCCGGACTCCCACTCCACATGTGAGGACGGCGCGTCCAC
>NZ_MBLO01000082.1 GCF_001854805.1 Pseudofrankia coriaricola | reverse complement strand
CGCCCGGCGTGTGCCCCGATCGGGCACTGCAAACACCATGACAGCCAGCCCGGGCGCCTGGCAAACCCCGAAAACAACGTGACCCGCATCACCCGGCATTGGAAGCCGAAAACAAATACCGCCCGGCCGGGAAACGGGTCGGTAATCGTCGCCCCGCGCACTCGGCCGCCGCCGCCGCGTGGCAATACTTCACCAGGGTGACCGGGTCACCACCGACCTGCGCGCCCCGTCTATCCACCCGCCACCCCCCGTCAATGTCTGTGACGAGCGCCACAGCGAAAACCCGCCATCCGACATCGACGTTGTTAGGCTGATTTGGCGGGCGCCTTCGCGCGACTTCCTGGGCCAGGCCCAGGCGGCACGTTCCACCACCTTCGGCGGTCTTTGGGCAGTTGGACCGGATTGGTTGTCGGTGCTGCGCGAGGCCGGCCGCGGGGTCAGCCAGGCCGGCCGCCGGGCTAGAGGGCCAAAGGGTGTGCGAAAATGATCTTCCTTCGCACGCCCGGCGGCCGTTGTCCCCAGGATCACTAACGGGTCGCGACGGTGGTGGTGTCCCGGCCGGAACGCAGCAGGGTGCCGGGGGTGGCGCCGGTCGGCTGGCCGTCGGCGACGATCTGGACGCCGCCCACGAAGACGGCGGTGACGCCGACCGAGCCGGCGGTGAGCCGGGCGGCCCCGGCCGGCAGGTCGCGCACGAGCCGCGCGGGCTCGGAGTCGACCGTCGCCGGGTCGAAGACGATGAGGTCGGCGGCGTTGCCCTCGGCGACGACGCCGCGCCCGCGCAGGCCGAACGCCGCGGCGGGCTCGCCGGTAATCATCGCGACCGCCCGCTCCAGGCCGACGAGCCGGCGCCCGCGCAGGCAGTCGCCGAGGAAACGGGTGGGGTAGGGGGCGCCGGCCATCCGGTCCAGATGGGCGCCAGCGTCGGAGCCGCCGAGCAGCACGTCCTCGTGCTCCCAGGTCTGCGCGCGTAGCGCCCAGGACTCGGGGTTGTTGTCGGTCGGCATCGGCCAGAGCACGGTGCGCAGCTCGTCGGCGGCGGCGATCTCGACCAGGGTGGCGAACGGGTCCTGGCCGCGCTCGGCCGCGATGTCGTCGACGACCCGCCCGGACAGGCCCTCGTTCGCGGGGGAGTAGGTGTCTCCGATGACGTAGCGGCCGAAGTCCGCCAGGCGCCGCAGGACGCCGGCCTCCGGCGCGTCCGCGGCGGCGAGCATCCGCTCCCGCACGTCCGCGTTTCGCAGGGCCGCGATCCGCTCGGGGAGGGACAGGCCCATCACCTCGCCCCAGCCCGGGATGAGGTGCAGGGCGCAGAACGTCCGCAGACTCATGTTCATCGGGACCAGCGTCGGCATGGTCAGCGCGATCACCCGTCCGCCCAGCTCGCGGGCCCGCGCCGAGGCCGTGAGCTGGCGCGGCACCCGCTCCGGCGCGGCGGCGTCGATCGTCAGCACGTTCCAGTTCAGCGGCCGCCCGGCCGCCGCCGACAGCTCGGCGAGCAGCTCGATCTCGTCGTCGCTGAACATGTTCAGGCAGCCCGGGACGATGCCCTCCAGGACCGTTCCCTCGTGGTCGCCCACCGCCCTGGCGAGCGCCGTGAGCTCGCCCCGGTCCGCCCAGCGGGAGGCGACCGGCTGGCCGTCCCCATCGCTGTGGGTGCCGGACAGGGTGGTGGAGAGGCCCAGCGCACCTGCCTCGAGCGCGGCGTGCAGGCCGGCGGCCATCGCGGCGACCGCCTCATCCCCCGCGGCCGAGCCGACCGCCGCCGGGCCCATCACGTAACGGCGCAGCGCGCAGTGCCCGACCAGGAAGCCCGCGTTGACGGCGATCCGGCCGTCCAGCCCGTCCAGGTACTCGGCGAAGGACTCCCAGCCCCAGGCGACACCCGACTCGAGCGCCTCCAGCGGCATGCCCTCGACCCGCGCCATCATCCGGCGCAGATAGTCGGCCTCGTCCTGCCCGCCCTGCCCGCCCTGCCCGCCATCCCCGCTCTGCCAGCCGGCGCCGCCGGGCCCGGCGCCGCGCGGGCGCAGCGGGGCCAGGGTGAAGCCGCAGTTGCCGCCGAGGACGGTCGTCACCCCGTGCTGGCTCGACGGTGTGGCGTACGGGTCCCACCACAGCTGGGCGTCGTAGTGGGTGTGTACGTCGATGAACCCGGGGGAGACGACCAGGCCGGTGGCGTCGACGGTCACCCCGCCGGCCGGCGCCTCGGCGGTCCCGATGCTGCCTGGGGCGCCGACCGCCACGATCCGCCCGTCCCGCACGCCCACGTCGGCGGCGCGTGCTGGCGCCCCGGTGCCGTCGACGAGCAGCCCACCCCGCACGACCATGTCGAGCACTGCGCTCTCCTCCCACGCGACGTCCCGACATTAGCTCTGAACCTGACGACCCGTCAGGTTCTTGGGTGGAAGCCTGTGCACCGCCCCCGGCCGCTGGCCACCGACGTGCGCCGACGGGTCGACCGTGCCCTGACGAACGGTCAGGAAGTCGCTGGATCGCTTTCGCTCGGAGGGGAACCTGTTCTAGTCTGTGGCGGCGCTCACGTCACCAGGGAGTATTGCCGCGACCACGGGCGCGGGCCTCCGGGCCGTCGCGACCGCCCGCTGACGCGTACCGGCCGGCGGACGCCCCAGACACGAACAGACCGCTGGACCGAACACGACCGCAGGACTGACGACGGAGAGGTCCGATGGCCCGCAGACACGTCCTCCCGATGTTCCTCGGGACAACCGGACCTACCAGATCGCTTCGCGATCCGGCAGGAACCCCGGCCGGGCGTGCGAAGAAAGATCATTTTCGCACGCCCTTTGGCCTCCCGGTCGGCCGCCGGCGCGCACGACTCGCGCCGGTTCTCGCCGCCGCCAGCGCCCTGCTGGTCATCGTGGCCGGCTGTACCCGCTCATCGGACGAGACCGAGACGGGCGGTGGCGGCTCAGAGGCCCCGGCCACGTCGGCGCCCGCCGCCGCTCCCGGCGACTTCGGCACCGAGAAGGGCATCTGCGGCCCGGGCACCGCCTCGAAGGCGACCGGCCGCGGCGTCACCGCCACGTCGATCACGATCGGCACCTTCGGGGACCCCGGCAGCACCATCACCCCGGGTCTTGGCCAGGAGTTCTTCGACGTCGGCGAGGCGTTCGTCGCCTGGTGCAACAAGGCCGGCGGCATCAACGGCCGCCAGTTGGTCCTCAACAAGCACGACGGGAAGCTGACCGACGTCGCCGCGCGCATGATCGACGCCTGCCAGACCGACTTCATGATCGTCGGCGGCGGCAACGCCGTCGACGCCCCCGGCGTCCAGCCGCGCGAGGAGTGCAAGCTCGGTTCGGTCCCGGCCTACGGCGTCTCCCCGGAGGCGCTGAACGCCAAGCTGCAGGTGCGCGCCCAGCCGAACACGGCCGCGCGTTACCCCGTCGGCGGCTTCCAGTCGATGGCCCGCCTGTACCCGGACGCGATGAAGGCGCTCGGCGTCGGCGGCAGCACGCTCGGGACGCTGCGCCCGCAGGGCCTGCGGCTGCAGGAGGGGCTCACCCAGCTCGGCTTCACCGTGGCCGACTACCAGGAGCTGCCGCCGCTGGTCACGAACTTCCGCCCGTTCGTCGAGCAGCTCAAGAACAAGGGCGTGCAGGGCTACCAGCCGATCGGCCTCCAGGACCCGTCGCCGCTGGTCACCGCGATGAACGACGTCGGCCTGTCGCTCAAGTTCATGATCTTCGAGAACCAGCTGTACGACCCGCTGACGATCCAGGCCGCCAAGGCGACGAAGTTCCCGACGACCTACGTCGTGCTCGACCACGTCCCCTGGGAGCTGGCCGCGCAGAGCCCGGTGGCCCAGGAGGCCGTCGACCTCGTGCACGCGACCGTGCCGAACGCGAAGCTCACCGACTTCACCGCGCTGTCCCTCAACGCCTGGGTGCTGTGGGCCAAGTCGGCGACCGCCTGCGGCGATGACCTCACCGCCGACTGCGTGCTCGGCAAGGCCGGCGCCGAGAGCGCTTGGACCGCCGGCGGCCTCTACCCGGAGCGCAACCTCGTCGCCGGCCAGCAGAAGACCACGAACTGCTACCTGCTGATGAAGGTCACGCCGGACGGCTTCGTCTACGACAAGGACGCCACCGGCCCGAACAAGGGCTTCTTCAACTGCGACGACAAGAACGTCGTGACGCTCGCCAACCCCTTTACCGACGTCTCCGGCTGAGCGGTCCCGGGTGGACATCGGCATGATCTACTTTGGAGCGGTGACGTGAGCAGCGAGCCGGAGCACGGGCCGGAGACCCAGCCGGAGACCGGGTCAGAGCCCAGGCTGGGCACCGGGCCGGAGCCCAGGCCGGGCACCGGGCCGATCAACTTCGCGGACATGCTCGAACTGATGGCGGACGCGGTGCCCGACCGGCTCGCGCTGGTGGCCCCGCCGGTCCGGCTGACGTTCGGCGAGCTCGACGCCCGCGTCGACCGGGCGGCCCGGCTGTTGCGCGGGGCCGGCGTGCGCGCCGGCCAGCATGTCGGGATCTACGCGGTGAACCGGGCTGAGTGGGTCGAGTCGATGTTCGCCTGCATGAAGCTGCGGGCCTCGTCGATCAACATCAACTTCCGCTACGTGCCGGCCGAGCTCCGCTACCTCATTACCAACGCCGACCTGACGGCGATGGTGGTCGAGCGCCGCTACCTGCCCACCGTCGCCGAGATCCTCGCCGACGCGCCGGACCTGCGCGTGCTGGTCGTCCTGGAGGACGGCACCGACCCGGCCGACGACGGCGGGATCGGCGCGCTCGCGGGCTCCGCCGGCGCGCTCGCCGACCGTGGGATCCGGGTGATCGGCTATGAGGACGAGCCGGCCGACGGCGGCCCGGTGCGCGCCCCGCGCAGCGGCGACGACGTGTTCGTCCTCTACACCGGCGGCACCACCGGCATGCCCAAGGGCGTCCTGTGGCGCCATGAGGACCTGTTCCATGCGGCGATCGGCCGCCCGCTGCCGGACGGGTCGGAGCCGCGGGCGCTCGCCGACACCCTCGCCCACACCGCGAACCCACCGCTGAAGTACATGGTCATGGCGCCGCTCATGCACGGCGCCGCCGAGTTGAGCCTGCTGATCAGCGTCGGCACCGCCGGGACGGCGGTGCTCTGGTGCGGCCGCCACTTCGACGCCGACGGCGTGCTCCGCCTGGCCGCCGAGGAGCGGGCGACGTCGATGACCGTCGTCGGCGACGCGATGGCCCGGCCGCTCGCCGACGCGCTGAAGGCGGCCCCCGGCCGGTACGACCTGTCCGGGCTGCTGGCGTTCTCGAACACGGGCGCGCCGATGTCCGGCCAGGTCCGCGACGACCTCGCCGCCGCGCTGCCGAACGTGTTCCTGCTCGACTCCTACGGCGCCTCCGAGTTCGGCCACAACGGCAGCGCGGCCGGCGGGCGCCGCGTCTTCCAGCTGACCCCCGACACGGCCGTGCTCGACGAGAACCTCGAGCCGGTCGCGCCGGGCTCGCCGGAGCCGGGACGGATCGCCCGGCGTGGCGCCATTCCGCTCGGCTACTACAAGGACAAGGAGAAGACGGACGCGACGTTCCTGCGCGACGCCCGCGGCGTGCGCTGGGTCGTGCCCGGCGACCTCGCGCTGGCCCACGAGGACGGCACCGCCCAGCTGCTCGGGCGCGGCAGCACGGTGGTGAACACCGGCGGCGAGAAGGTCTTCCCCGACGAGGTCGAGGACGCGCTCAAGGCGCACGAGGCGGTCTTCGACGTCGCGGTCGTCGGCGTGCCGGACGAGCGGTACGGCGAGCGGGTGGTCGCGCTGGTCGCGCTGCGCGCGTCGGCGACGGCGACGGCGCCATCACCGTCACGGGCGGCGGCGCCGCCCGGCGGGCCGACGACCGCCGCGGAGCTCCTCGCTCATGCCCGCGTGCACGTCGCCGGCTATAAGGTTCCCAAGGAGATCCACATCGTGGACGCGATCGCCCGCAACCCCGCCGGCAAGCCGGACACGGTCTGGGGGCGGACGACCGCGCGGCGCCTGTCCGACGAGGCCGCCGCGGCCGAGGCGCGGGCCGCCGCGGCCCACGCCCCCGAGGAGGCGAACGCGTGACCACCACCGCCGAGACGTCCGGCAGCGCGCCCGCGGCCGTCGCCGCGACCCAGGCTCCGCAGTCGGGCGACCTCTACCGGCCGTCGTTCCTGCCCGACCTGCTCATCGCCGCGCTCGGGCGCAATCCCGACAAGCCCGCCGTCTACATCGGCGACCTCGCGCTGACCGCCGCCGAGGTGGCCGCCGAGATCAGCCGCTACGCGCAGGCCTACGCCTCGGTCGGCCTGCGGGTCGGCAGCCGGACGGCGATGCTCGCGCCGAACCGGCCCGAGGTCCTGTTCGCCATGGGCGCCAACATGATCACCGGCTGCCGTTCGACGTCGCTGCACCCGCTCGGCTCCGTCGACGACCACGTCTACGTGCTCACCGACGCCGAGGTCGAGACGCTCGTCGTCGACGAGAAGTTCGCCGACCGTGCCGCCGTGTACCTGGAGCGGGTGCCGACGCTGCGCCAGGTCCTCACGTTCGGCCCGACCGACCTGGGGCCCGACCTGCTCGCGCTCGCCCCCGGCTTCACCCCGGCGCCGCTGCGCGCCCCGGCGGTCGGCCCCGACGACGTCGGCGGCCTGACCTACACCGGCGGCACCACCGGCCGCCCGAAGGGCGTGCTCGGCACCTACCGCAACGCCGCCGCGATGACGCACATCCAGCTCACCGAGTGGCAGTGGCCCGACGAGCCGCGCTTCCTCATGTGCACCCCGCTCAGCCACGCCGGCGCGGCGTTCTTCATCCCGGTGCTGCTGCGCGGCGGCTGCCTGGTGGTGCTGCCCGGCTTCGAGCCGGGCGCGGTGATCGACGCGATCGAGAAGTACCGGATCAGCGCGACCATGCTGGTCCCCACGATGATCTACGTGCTGCTCGATCACCCGAAGCTCGCCACCGCCGACGTCTCCAGCCTGCGCACCATCTACTATGGCGCCGCCGCGATGTCGCCGGCCCGGCTGGCGGAGGGGATCAACCGGTTTGGCCAGGTCTTCTTCCAGTACTACGGCCAGTCCGAGTCACCGATGACGGTCACCGTGCTGCGCAGGGAGGAGCACGACCTGTCCCGGCCGGAGCGGCTGGCCAGCTGCGGCCGCCCGGTGCCGTGGGTACGGGTCGCGCTGCTCGACGACGACGGCAACGAGGTCCCGGACGGCGAGCCGGGGGAGATCTGCGTGCGCGGGCCGCTGAACTGCGGCGGCTACTGGAAGCTGCCCGAGCAGACCGCCGAGCTGTTCAGGTATGGCTGGCTGCACACGGGAGACATCGCCCGGCGCGACGAGGAGGGCTACCTCTACATCGTCGACCGCAAGAAGGACATGGTCATCTCCGGCGGTTTCAACATCTTCCCGCGCGAGGTCGAGGACGTCCTGTCCGCGCACCCGGCGGTGGCCGCCGCCGCCGTCATCGGCGTCCCCGACGAGAAGTGGGGCGAGGCGGTGAAGGCCGTCGTCGTGCGCCGCCGCGGCGTCACCGTCCCCGACGACGAGCTCGCCGCCGAGCTGACCGCGCTCGTCCGCGACCGCAAGGGCCCCCACCACGCGCCGAAGACGGTGGACTTCACCGACTCGATCCCCGTCAGCCCCCTCGGCAAGCCCGACAAGAAGACGCTGCGCGCCCGCTACTGGTCCACGACCGCCCGCCAGGTCAACTGAGCGGGCGCCACAAGCCCGAGCGTCGCCCCGCGGAGTCGCGGTACAAACGGAGGCACCGGACCGAGGTCCACCCGCCCGCCGCCAGGCCCGTCCTGCCGCCATCCGTCCCGGCCCAGCCGGGCCCAGTCCTGTCATCACCCGGCGCGGCGGGTTCCGTGCCATCGCGAAGAGGAGCTTCCATGCCCGTCATCGTCGCCAGCGTCGTCCCGAAGCCCGAGCATGTCGACGAGGTGCGCTCGGCCCTGCTCGACGCCGTCCCGGCGGTGCACCAGGAGCCGGGCTGCAAGCTCTACTCGGTGCATGAGACGCCCGGGAAGTTCTACTTCATCGAGGAGTGGGCCGACGACGCGGCGCTTGCCGCCCACTCCGGCTCGCCCGCCCTCGCCGAGATGGCCAAGCGCCTCGACGGCCTGACCGACGGCGCCTTCGACCTCGCGATCCTCACCCCCCTCCCCGCCGGCACCCCCGAGCAGGGCCAGCTGCGCCCCTAGCCGGCGTCCATCCCTTTGGGGCCGTGCCTGATCAGGCATGCCTCTGCGCCGCGCCTCCGTTCTGAGAGCGGAAATCCTGGCGCAGGCGGCGGATCGCGTAGATCACGCGGTATCTGGCGTGGCCGCGGAAACGGTGCAGCGGCCACAGGGCGGTGGTGCCCTCGACCGGGCTGGCGTGCAGCAGCAGGTCGTGGCCGGCCGCGCGGATGCCGGTACAGACGGCGACGTGGTTGACGGGGAAGTCCCCGAAGTTCAGCAGCTCACCGTCCTGGTAGCGCGGCACGAACTCCTCCAGGCACACGCGTGGTTGGTCCGTGCCGAGCCACACGAGGTCGCCCGCCCGCAGCTCTGCCAGGGCCGGGACCGGCTCGAAGCGATCCAGGTCGTAGAACAGCTCCAAGGACTGGAACTCGGCGGGAAGGACATAGCCGAACAGGTCACGGATCACCAGGTGGGCCAGCGTGACGCAGTTGAGCCCGTCACGCTGGGCGTCCACCCGGTGGCGGACTCGCGCCGGGCCCTGGGAGAAGACGTAGCGGAACGGGGGGTCGAGATAGGACCGGAAAACCTCGTTCACTCGCGCCTCCTCGGCGCAGCGTAGCCGGCTTCGACACGGCGCTGCCTGGTTTCCAGCCGGTGGGGACCTGCCCTCAACACGGTGCGGTGGGCGTCTGCCGCCGCGCTGGCGGTGCCTACCGCGGTCCAGGCTCGGCGGCTCCGAAGAGCTGGGCGACGTAGCGGGTCGGCGGGTTCTCGGCGAGATCGGTGGGCTTGCCCTCGGCGGCGACCGCGCCGGCGTCGAGGATGACCACGCGGTCGGCGAGGCCGGCCGCGTCCGTGGGGTCGTGGGTGACAACCAGGACGGCGGCGCCGGTCGCGGGCAGCGTCGCGCGCAGGAAGGCACGCAGATCGACGCGGGTGGTCGCGTCGAGCGCGGCGAGCGGCTCGTCGAGCAGCAGCAGACGGGGGCCGGTGGCGAGCGCCCTGGCCAGGGCGACCCGCTGGGCCTGGCCGCCGGACAGGGTCGCCGGCCTGCGCGGGCCGAAGCCGGCCAGGCCCATGCGGTCCAGCCAGGCGTCTGCCGCGGCGTGCGCGTCGCGACGGGAGGTCAGGCGACGGGCACGCAGGCCGAAGGCGACGTTGTCACGCACCGACATATGCCTGAACAGCAGATAGTCCTGGAAGACGACGCCGACGGGCCGGTGGCGCGGTTCGACGAACCGGTCGGCCGCCGCGTCGTCGAGCACCTCGCCGTCGAGCGCCACCAGGCCGTCGCGCAGGGGCAGCAGCCCGGCGAGCGCCGCGAGCAGGCTGCTCTTGCCGGCCCCGTTCGGCCCGAGCACCCCGACGACCTCACCCGGCGCGACATCGAGCGCGACGTCCAGGGTGAACGCCTCGCGGCTGACGACCACCCGCGCCCGCAGCCCCGCGGCGCCCTCCTGGACGGTCACACGGCCGCCCGGCTGACGGCGTCCCGCGCCGCGGGCAGCCAGCGGCCGCGCAGGGCGGCGAGCACGACGACGGAGGTGACGAGCAGGACCAGGGACAGCGCGATCGCCGCATCCGAGTCGCTCTCCATCGCCGAGTAGACGGCCAGCGGCATCGTGCGGGTGGTGCCGGGGAGGCTGCCCGCGAAGGTGATCGTCGCGCCGAACTCGCCGAGCGCCCGCGCCCAGCACAGCACCGCGCCCGCCCCGATCGACGGCGCGACCGCCGGCAGGGTCACCCGGCGGAACGTGTACCAGGGTGAGGCGCCGAGCGTCGCCGCCGCGTCCTCGTAACGCCGGTCGGCGCTCAGCAGCGCGCCCTCGACGGCAACGACGAGGAACGGCATCGCGACGAACGTCTGGGCGACCACGACGGCAGTCGTGGTGAACGGCAGGCTGACGCCGAACGCCTCGTACAGGTAGCGCCCCGCGACGCCGCGCCGGCCCGCGGCCAGCAGCAATGCCACGCCGCCGACGACGGGCGGCAGCACCATCGGCAGGGTCACCAGCGCCCTGGCGAGCCCCCGCCCGGGGAACTCCACCCGCGCGAGCAGCCATGCCAGCGGAACGCCGAGCAGAAGGGACAGCACCGTCGCCACGGTTGCCGTGCGGATCGACAGCCACAGCGCCTCGCGGACGTCCGCCTCGCGCAGCAACCTCGGCAGGCTGTCCCACGGCGCCCGCCACACCAGCCCGACGAGCGGCAGTAGCAGCAGCAACGCGCCGAGCGCCGCCGGCACGACCAGCGGCCATGGCAGCCCACCGCCCCGCCGGCCGCGTCCCCGGCGCACCCGCCGGTTCGGAGGCCGGCGGGCCGGTCCGTGCCTACGGCCTGGTGCCGGCGCATCGACCGCCGGCGTGGCGGCCGAGGCCCGGGGTGACCCGTCGTTCTCTCCCGTGGAGCCGTGTGCGGCCAGCGCCGGCACGTGGTCCGATGACGAGGCCGCGGCCCCGCCATCGCGTGACACCGCCCCGCCTCCAGACAACCCCGCCTCCGACGGTCCGCCGCCAGACGGCCTGCCGTCGGACGGTCCGCCGCCGGACGGGCCGCCATCGGACGGCCTTCCGCCAGACAACCCGGCGTCCGACGGTCTGCCGTCGGACGGCCGCCGGGCTGGGGGCTCGGCGCCGCCGCGCGCGGGCGCCTTCGCCGAGCCTCGATCGGGCGGCACGGCCCGCGGATCAGCGGGGCCGCGGGCGCCGGCTCCGGGAGCTGTCATGGCTGGGTCACTGAGGCTTGCTGAAGCCGGCCTTGCCGAGGACGTCGATGCCGGTGGTCGAGAGGACGAAGTCGGCGAACGCCTTGCCGGTGGCCTGGTGGTCGCCGCCGGTCAGCGTCGCGATCGGGTAGTCCGTCGAGGCGTTCTGGGCGTCCGGGATCTCGACGCCGAGGACCTTGTCACCGGCCGAGGCGACATCGGTCTTGTACACCAGTGCCGCGTCGACCTCGCCGAGCTGGACCAGCGACAGCACGCTCTTCACGTCCTGGCCGAGGGTCGCCGGCTTGACCGTCACATTGGCCTTCTTCAGCGCCGCGAGGCTGGTGGCGCCGCAGGGCACCTTCTCCTCGCACAGGGCGACCTTGACGCCGGGCTTGGCGAGGTCGGCGAGGCTCGCGATGTGCGCCGGGTTGCCCGGCGGGACGGCGATCTCCATGCTGTTGCGGACGAAGACCGTCGGAGTGGCGGCGGTCAGCTTCGCGTCGGTGACCTGCTTCATGGTGGCGTTGCTCGCGGAGGCGAACACGTCGGCCGGGGCACCGGCGATGATCTGCTGGGCGAGCGCGGAGCTGGCCGCGAAGTTGAGTTTCACATCCGCGCCGGGGTGCGCGGCCTCGAACTGGTCCGCGAGCGCGGTGAACGTCTCGGTCAGTGAGGCGGCGGCGAACACCGTCACCGGCGTCGCCACCGGGTCCTTCGTCGGTGACGCCGACGCGGTCGTCGACGCCGCGGCAGACGTCCCCGAACCGGTCGTGTCGTCGCCGCAGGCGGCGGCGCTCAGCGCCAGTGCTGTGGCGGCCAGGAACACGGTCAGTGCGCCGCGACCCCGCCGTGTCCGCCGTAACGGCTCGTCCGTCGCCGGGCCGGCAGCCCGACGTCTCGCGTCAACCCACGATCTGATCATTTTGCCCCCACCTGTCCGAGAAGAGGCCGGCCGGCCGATCCGGCCGGCGATGCCGAGTGACTGTGCTGTCACCACCGACACGCGCCGGAGCTGCGCGCCTACCGCCTGACCGGCAGCTCGACGACGACGTTGGTCGCCTTCACCGCCCCGACCGCGAGCACTCCGGGCTCCAGCCCCAGCTCGTCGGCCGCCTCCCGGCTCATCAGCGAGACCACCCGGTAGGGGCCGCACTGCAGCTCAACTTGGGCCATCACGCCGTCGCGCAGGACTCGCGTGACGATCCCCGGGAAGCGATTCCGGGCCGACTCGCCCGCGATGGGCGCCCGGCCGAGCGCCGGTTCGTTCGACGAGCTGACCTCGCTCGCGAACCGGGCCAGCTCCGTCGCCTCGATCGCCTGGCGGCCGGCGTCGTCCCTGACTGTCGGCAGCCGACCACTGTCCGCCCACCGGCGCACTGTGTCGTCGCTGACCCCTAACAGCGCGGCGGCCTCGCTGATCCGAAAGTTCGGCACGGTGGTCACCATACCGACGCATTAGCGGGGCTGCCTGCCAGTTCGCGCCGCGGATGCGAACCGGTGTGGCCGGCCGCGGCCGCGGCGCGAACCGATGCCGGCCGACACCCGCCATCGCCGGGGTCGCGGAGTCGACCATCCGGCTCCGCGGGCCCACCCGGGTGTGGTTGCCTGGTACCACCAGGTTTCCCTGATCCGAACCGGCCGAAGGAGGCGCGACAGCGACGTTCGCCCGCCTCTGGCCCGGCTGGTGTGCCTCGTTCGCGTCCCCGGCGGCCCCTGCTCTGTGGGGGTAAGCCGTCGATGACCGTCGACGTCACCAAGGGCGCCAGCATCGCGCTCACCAAAGAGGGCTCGGACCTCACCCGCGTGACCGTCGGCCTCGGCTGGGATCCTGCCCCGCGGGGCTCCGAGGAAGACTTCGACCTGGACGCGAGCGCGCTCGCGCTGCGCGCCGACGGCCGGATCGTGTCCCGGGACTACTTCGTCTTCTTCAACAACCTGTCCAGCACGCACAGCGAGATCACCCACCGCGGCGACAGCCTCACCGGCGAGGGCGACGGCGACAACGAGCAGATCGACGTCCAGCTCGACGCGCTGCCCCCCACGGTCGAGCGGGTCGTCTTCGCGGTCACCATCCACAACGCCGACTACCGTCGCCAGGACTTCGGGCATGTCCAGCGCGCGTTCATCCGGGTTGTCGACGCCGTCCGGGGTGTCCAGCTCGCCCGCTACGACCTCACGACCGACGCGGCCACCGACACCGCGATGCTCTTCGGCGAGCTGTACCGCGACGACCGGGGCTGGCATTTCCGCGCGCTCGGCCAGGGCCGGCACGACGGCCTCGCCGGTATCGCCCGCCAGTTCGGCTTCGACGTCTGACCCGGAGGCAGCGCGCGCTCTACCGCGCGCGGCCTTCGGCGCTCCGGGGCGCGACCTCGACTTGCGACCGTGGAAGCGGCGGAGGTACGACATCCATGCCAGCGCCGCCCTGTCGCGGTCGCGGTCGCTCGAGTCACCTGAACCGCCCGGCGGCCAAGGCGCCGAGTCGGATCTGTCAGCCGATTGTCTTCCTTGTCGTTGTTTGGGAAGCACGGGGCGAGGTAGATAGCAAGCGATCGACTGTCTCCCGCCGGAGGGATTCCCGTGCTAGTCACTATCATCTCCTGGATCATCCTCGGCCTCATCGCCGGCGCGGTTGCCCGCCTGCTGGTGCCGGGCCCGGACCCGATGGGCATCCTGGCGACGATCCTGCTTGGTATCGCCGGCTCGTTCGTCGGCGGTTTCCTCGGTTACGTGTTGTTCGACAAGGACCTCGGAGAGGGCGCGCTGCAGCCCTCGGGCATCATCGGCTCCATCATTGGTGCCATCATTCTGGTGCTGGTTGTCCGGGCGACCCGGCGGGGGCGCGCGCTGCGCTAGGCCACTGGTGAACGCTAGGTCACTGGCAAATCCGACGGTGCCGGCCCGTCCGCCCCGCCGGGCAGATTCTGACGGGAGCATGAGGCGTTGCACGGACTCGGGGTGTGGCCGACGGCCACACCCCGAGCGGCGTTTCGGAATGACAGGCAACGGGTGGCGACGATGCCAGGTGGGGAACGATCCTGTCAGACCGGAATTCCGGCGGCGCGGGCGGAGCGCAGCCAGGCCGGGAACTCACCAAGCATCCGGCGGTAGAGGGCCTCGTCGTCGATCGCGTCCAGGTCGTCCACCGCGAAGAACCCGGCATTGTCGACGAGGCGGCCCGAAAGTGCGTCCAGCTTCTCGAGAATGCCGTACTGCGCCTTTCCGACCCCTATGAACTGCCAGAAGATCGGTAGGCCAGCGGCCCGCCGCAGCAGGTCGGCGATCAGCCGGTCGCGGTAGAGGCCGCCGTCCGTGAGCACCAGCACCAGCGCCGGCGGTGGCGAGGAGAGGGGCGCGAAGTGCTCGACGACGAGCGTCATCACCTTCTGTTCCTCGTTCTGCCCGCCGATGCCGTCCCAGTTCGGGATCGGCCAGCCGGCGGCCCGCGCCGCCTGCTCGCGGGCGAGCGTCGCGTCCGCGCCGCCCTGGCCGGTCGTCGCCTTGCGCATCCGCACATAGAGCGGGATCCAGTCGGCCAGGTAGTCGACGCGCAGCGGCGGGAGCGCGAGCGGCTCCGTCGCGTAGGACCAGACATCCAGCGTCCCGTCGTCGTCCATGGTCGCCGCGACGGCCGCGACCCGTTCGACGACGCGGGCGACCGTGCCCGCCTTGTAGAGGCCGCGCATCGACCCGCTGGCGTCGAGTGCAAGCGCGACCCGTGCCTGCCGGCCGGCGATGCCCTGCTTGGTGAGGACCGTCTGGACGGTCTTCTTGCGCAGGTCGAGCCGCTTGCGCATGTCGATTCTCGCGTCACCGGTCGACGGAAGGTCCGCGGCGTTGGCCACCGCGGGCTCCGCGGCTCCGTTGGGTGCCGCGGGCGTCGCGGGAGCGGAGGCCGCGGCGGGTCCGGGCTGTGCGGCTGGTTTCCGGGTGGCGAACGAGGGCGCCGGCGCGACCTGCGGCGCTGGCACCGGAGCCGCGGCCGGCATGGGCGGGGAGATGTCCTCATCGCCGCCGACGTCGACGCCGTAGTCGGTCGCCAGGCCCGCGAGGCCAGAGGCGTAGCCCTGGCCGACGGCGCGGATCTTCCAGGCATCGGCGCGCCGGTAGAGCTCGACGACGACCAGCGCCTTCTCCGGCCCCAGCCGCGGCGGGTCGAAGCTGGCAACCTCCGTACCGCTGCTGAGGTCCTTTACCTTCGCCCAGACTCCCAGGCCGCCGAACGTCAGCTGTGGGGTGACGACGTCGATAGTCGCGGTCACGACGATCGACTGCACGTCCGCCGGCTGGGCGGTCGGGTCGACGGTGACCACCTCGGCGGCTCCGTCCGGCGTGCGTCCGATGTGTCGGACCGACCCGTCCGGGCTGCTGGGCGCGTTGAAGAAGATCATGTCGGTGTCCTCGCGGACCTTACCGTTGGCTCCCAGCCGCAGCGCGCAGACATCCAACGAGGTGTTGGCGCTGCCGGCGTCCGCCGGCCGCCAGCCAACCGTGATCTCGAGCAACCTGTCCGGAAGTGCGGCATTCGCGCCTTTGGTCAACTCCACACGCGCAATATTGCTCCCCGTCCGGGAACGGCCGCGCAGGCCGGTCCAGGACCTCTCACCTCAGAGCGTGACCCAACCTCGGCGGCGTGCGCCGTCATCGCGGCAGACCGTGCGCCGCTGAGAAGGTCGGAGACGCGTGGGCGAGCGCGGGTCGGGGTCCTCGCCTGGGCCGCCGACGTGATCGCGAGGGTGTCACCCGGCCGGGCTACCGCCGCGAGCGCGAACTGTGGCAGATCAGCCCGTCTATGGGCTCGCCCATCCGACACACATTGATGGCAGCGCGGTGAAGTGTGTCAGTTCAGCCCGTCCATAGACCCGCCCATCCGCCACAGTTCGAGGTCGGATGTCAGTCGTCGGCGGCGCTCTCGGCCCAGTCGGCGGCGATCTCGCCGAAGACGGCTGGGTCGCCGTCGCGGTTCCAGTAGGCGGTGGCGACCTGGACGGCGCTGGCGCCGGCGCGCAGGAAGTCGGCGACGTCCCTGCCGGTCGTCACCCCACCGGCGCCGACGATCTCGACGTCCGCGGGTAGCAGCTGGCGCAGCTGCCGGACCTGGCCGAGGGCGACCGGACGCAGCGCCGGACCGGCGAGCCCGGCGAGTTCCACCCCGATCACCGGCCGCCCGGCGCCGTCGAAGGCCAGCGCGTTCGGGAAGGTGTTGGTCGAGCAGACATAGCGCGGACCGCCGCGCCCTGCCCCGCTCGTGGCACCCGTTTCGCCGATAGCGCCGGTTTCGCCTGTCGTGCCGGTGGCCAGCTTGCCGATCACGTCGGCGAGGCTCGCCAGCGCCTCCGGGTCGGAGAACGGCGAGACTTTCACCCCGTAGGGGATCGGGGCCGGCACGGCGCGCAGCACGTCGTCGACGGCGGCGCAGATCGCCGCGGTCTGGCCCGGGTCGAAACAGGCGATGCGCTTCTGGGCGCCGCCGTCCCAGACGTTGGGGCAGGCGAGGTTGAGTTCCAGCAGGTCGACGCCGGTTGGCGCGGCCGCCGCGGCGGCCTGGGCGTAGTCCCCGACGGAGAAGCCGGCGATGCTCAGCACCAGTGGCTTGCCGGCGTCGTGCGCGAGGCGTGCCATCGCGGGCAGGTGCTCGCGGTAGTAGTCCAGGCCCCGGTTGGGCAGGCCGAGCGCGTTGAGCGAGAAGCCATCGCCGGCATGGTAGGTGGCCCCGGAGTTGCCCGTCCGGGCCGAGACCGTGATCGATCCGACCATGACGGCGGCGGTGGCCGAGCGGGCGAGTTCCGACACGTCCTCGAGGGACTTGCCCGTGCCGGCCGCGTTCATGACCGGGTGTTCCAGGTCGATCCCGCACAGCGCCGGCATGCGTCCGCCCCTTCCGGGCCGCCTCGGCGGCCGACCGGCACCGGCGTCCGCCGGTGGCGCCTCCATCTTGCCTGGCGCCACCGGATGCCCGACGAGCCCGAGACCGGAGCAGCCTGGGGAGGGCGTCCGGCGCCCTCCCCAGGCCAGCCGTCGGCTGGGTCAGCCGAAGAGGCTGTCGATGAGGGAGAGGCCGCCGTCGGCGGACTTGCCGATGTCGAAGCAGTGGTCGAGGCCCCGGAAGTAGCCGGTGGAGAAGGCGGCGGTGCGCTGGGTCGGGTTGCCGTGCGCGCCTTCCTGGGTGTTGGCCTCCGAGGCGAACCAGTTGCCGCCGTCGTCGCCGAGGCTGAAGAACAGCAGTGCGCCCTTGCCGACGTCGCCGAGCGGCAGCCGGCCGGCGTCCTGGGTGAACTTCGCCTCCGCGCCGGCGAGGCAGTCGGCCTGGTTCTCCTCGGAGCGGGACACCACGCCGACCCGGTTGGTCAGCGCGCTCGCCCGGTGGCCCAGCTCATGCATGAGCACCAGCATCGGGTAGGCGGTGTCCTGCTTGGAGAGCTCGGCCATGAACTCGGCGCTGTAGGCGACCGTGTCGTCGAGGCTGCAGTAGAACGCGTTACTGGCGAAGTCGTCCGGGTCCCTGCTCTGGGCCCCGCACTCGTCCTGCGGGATCTCACCGTCGTGGTACTCGAGGAAGCGTGGCACAGTCCAGCCGCTGCCCAGCTTCTGCGACCAGAACGTGTTGGCGCCTCCGGGGCAGCCAATCGGCCCTGTAACGACCTTGAGGGCACCGTCGGGGGTGTCCGCGGAGCCGCCGCACTCGGCGCTGGTCCCGCCGCCCGCGGCTGTCGCCGCCGCCGTCGGGTCCGCCGTCGCGGTGCCCCCCGGCTGGCAAGCGGCGAGCATTCCCGCCGACAACACCACCGAAACCGTGATAGCGGCGATTGTCGCCCATCTCGTACGCACGTCGCGACCGTACCGGTTTGGGACCCGTCCGCGGCGGCCCCGTCGGCCCGGCGACACCGACCTCGGCCCCACAGGACGCCTGGCGGGCAGGCGCTCACGGGTCCGGTGACGCCCGACTCATCGTGCCTCGGGAGTGTAGGACTGCCGATAGTGGGTAATTTCCAGCCCGGGGGCGACCGCCCGCATGGCCTTTCCGGTGGGGAGAATCGATGGCCGACACTCGGACGTACAAAAGAACGACCGTCGGGGTACTTATCTATCTAGTCGTCGGCCTGATCATCACGGTGAACCAGGGCTACTGGCATCCGGACCGTTGGGACGGCCATTTCCTGTCCAGCCTGCTCACCGGCATTGTCGCCACCGTGCTCTGGCCGCTCGCGTTGTTCTACACGTTCATTCTCACCAGCAACTGAGCAGCTTCTCTCCCCCGCCGAAATTGACGGTGCGGGTCGTGTCCGGGCTGCCGGGGCAGCCGATCGGCCCGGAGACGAACCGGATCGCGCCCGCGAGGTTTCCGTACCGCCGCGGGCGGGATCGGGGCCCGCGCTGCCGCCGGCCGGCGTCGTGCCCGACGTGCCCACATCCTCGAACTGGCAGCCGGTCAGGCTGCCCCCCGACAACAGCACCGAGACCGTGATAGCGGCAATTGCTGCCCATCTCGTACGCACGCCGCGACCGTACCGATTTGGGACCCGTCCGCGGCGGCCCCGTCGCCCCGTCAGTCCGGCGACACCGACCCCGGCCCGGCAGGACGCCTGCCGGGCCGGTGCTCGCGTGGTCCGGTTCCGCCCGGCTCATCGTGCCTCGGGGGTGTAGGGCTGGTCGATTGTGGGTAATTTCCGGGAACAAGCCACATTATGAGGCTCCGGGAGTGACGATGGTCGCGGTTCGTAGCTACACGAGGGCGTCGCTCGCGACGCTTGTATACCTAGTCATTGGCTTGATCATAGCGGTGAACCAGGGTTACTGGCATGTGGACCGGTGGGACAACCATTTCGCGTCCAGCCTGCTGACCGCGCTGGTGGCGACGGTGCTCTGGCCGATCTCGCTGTTCTACAACTTCATTCTCACCGAGAGATGAGCCTCCGGGGGCATTCCCACCTGGCCCGTGGCGCGAGCGGGCGAGGTCAGGTGATGGTGACCGGTGTTCCGACCGGAAGCAGGTCGGCGAGTTCGGTGATGTCCTCGTTACGCAGCCGAATGCAGCCCATGCTGACGTCGGTGCCGACGCGTTCCGGCTGGTTGGTGCCGTGCAGCCCGATGATGCCGTCGGCCCCGTTGAAGGTGGTGACGACGTCGGAGAAGCCGGAAAGGCCGAAAGCGTACGGTCCCCACGGCCCGGCCGGGCTCGCGGGCTTCAGCAGCTCGGCCAGGTAGAAACGCCCCGCCGGGGTCGGCGTGCTCCCGGTGCCGATGCCGACGGGGTAGACCCGCGCCGGCTTCCCGTTCTGGAAGACGGTGAGTTCGTGGCGGGTCCGGTCGACGGTGAGCGAGTATGGAGTCGCCATGAGCCGGACGCCGGGCCGCCGGATCCAGCCACTCGTCCCGTTCGGCCGCACCGGCAGCGAGACCCGCAACCAGTCGGCGTCGTAGTGCTCGACGAGCAGGGCCAGCGGCGCGCCCTGCGCGTTCGGGTTGGCCAGGGTGCGGGTGGCCGCCTTCTCGGTGGCGGCGCCGGTCGGCGGCGAGTCCGAAGGCGGAACCGACGCCGGGGCGGTGGAGCCGTCGGCAGTCCCGGTTTCGGGCGCCCGCTCGGCGAAGATCGGGACGTCGCGGTCCTGGGGCCAGGCGACCAGGCTCCATCCCTTCGGCAGATGCGCGGGGTCGAGACCGTCGTCGGCGCCCGTCGTGGCCGACGGCCGTGGCGGGCTCGCCGTCGTGCCCAGCCGCGCCGCCGGCCTGGCCTCGTCGTGGCTCTTCCCGCAGCCGGTCGCGAGCGCGCCGAGCGCCGCGACGACCGCGAGCGCGACGGGCATGCCGGCTCGACGCCTGGTGCGTGATCCGGCGGCGCGCGGTCGTCCCCATCCGGTCGGTTGGGCCGTCGCCGCCTGGTCGTCTCGCCGTCGCAGCACCGCTCCGACCCTCCCGCCCGTCGCCTCACCGCTCGCCTCGCGAAGACTACTGTGCGTAGTCGTCAGCTTGGGCCAGCGTGGCGTTCAGGCGCGAACCGCCGGGACAACCCGATCCCCGCCGTTCGGCGGCCCGGGCCGGGTGTGAGCCGGGCCGGGCCGCCGAACGGGCAGCGGGGCGGGTATCCGCGCCTACGGCTCGGGCGGAGGTGCTTGCGGTCAGCGACCGGTGCGGGGGACGCCGTTCTCGTCGACGAGGCCGGCGCGGCGCAGCGCGTCGGCGATCGCGCCGGTCGGCGGGGGCGCCGAACGCCCACCCCGCTGGCCACCGCGCCCGCCGCCACCACCACCACCGCCGCGCTGGGCACCGCCGCCGCGCTGGGCACCGGCGCCGCCGCGCGTGTCGCCACGCCCGGCACCCCCGCCATCGCGCTGGCCACCACGGCTGTCGCCGCCGCGGCCCCCGCCACGGGGCTCGCGGTCCCCGGGGCGCCCGCTCTCGCGGGCGTCGCCACCGGGCTGGCCGGCGCCGCCCCGGCCGCGCGGGCCACCGCCGCGCGCGTCCCGCCCGCCGCCCTGGCCGGCGGGCCGCGCCGCGGAGCCGCCGCCCGAGCTCGCCCGGTTGGCGGCCTCGTCGTCGAGCCGCAGGGTCAGCGAGATCCGCTTGCGTGGGATGTCGACGTCGAGGACCTTGACCTTGACGATGTCGCCCGGCTTGACGACCTCACGCGGGTCGCGCACGAACGACTTCGACATCGCCGAGACGTGCACCAGGCCGTCCTGGTGCACGCCGACGTCGACGAAGGCGCCGAACGCGGCCACGTTGGTGACCACGCCCTCCAGCACCATGCCGGCGACCAGGTCCTTGATCTCGTCGACGCCCTCGGCGAACGTCGCGGTCTTGAAGCCCGGGCGCGGGTCGCGGCCGGGCTTCTCCAGCTCGGCGAGGATGTCGGTCACCGTCGGCAGGCCGAAGGTGTCGTCGACGAAGTCCGTCGCCTTCACGGTGCGCAGCGCGCCGGCATTGCCGATCAGCCCGCGGATGTCGGTGCTGGTGGCGGTCAGGATGCGCCGGACCACCGGGTAGGACTCGGGGTGCACGCTGGAGGCGTCCAGCGGGTCGTCGCCGCCCGGGATGCGCAGGAAGCCCGCGCACTGCTCGAACGCCTTCGGCCCGAGCCGGGGCACCTCGCGCAGCGCCGTGCGGGTCCGGAACGGTCCGGTGGCGTCCCGGTGCGCGACGATGTTGTCGGCGAGAGTCGCGCCGATACCGGACACCCTGGTCAGCAACGGCGCGGATGCCGTGTTCACGTCGACACCGACGGCGTTCACGCAGTCCTCGACGACGGCGTCGAGCGAGCGGGACAGCTTGACCTCGCTCAGGTCGTGCTGATACTGGCCGACGCCGATCGACTTCGGGTCGATCTTGACCAGCTCGGCGAGCGGGTCCTGCAGCCGGCGGGCGATCGAGACCGCGCCGCGCAGCGACACGTCCATCTCCGGCAGCTCTCGGGAGGCATAGGCACTCGCCGAGTAGACCGACGCGCCGGCCTCCGAAACGACGATCTTGGTGAGCTTCAGCTCCGGCACGCGCTGGAGGAGCTCCTCCGCGAGCTTGTCGGTCTCCCGCGACGCGGTGCCGTTGCCGATCGAGATCAGATCGACCTTGTGCGCCGCGCACAGCCGGGCGAGGGTCGCCAGCGCCTCGTCCCAGCGCCGCGCCGGGACGTGCGGGTAGATCGTGTCGGTGGCGACGACCTTGCCGGTGGCGTCGACGACGGCGACCTTCACGCCGGTGCGGTAGCCCGGGTCAAGGCCCATTGTCGCGCGGGTGCCGGCCGGCGCGGCGAGCAGCAGGTCGCGCAGGTTGGTGGCGAACACCTTGACGGCCTCGTCCTCGGCGGCCTGGAAAAGCCGCAGCCGCAGGTCGATGCCCAGGTGGACCAGGACGCGGGTGCGCCACGCCCACCGGACCGTGTCCGCGAGCCAGCGGTCGGCGGGCCGGCCCTGGTCGGCGACGTCGAAGCGGGCGGCGATCTTCGTCTCGTACCCGGACGGCCCGGCGGGCGCCGTCACGTCGGCGTCCTCCGGCTCCGGGTCGAGGTCCACGTCGAGGACCTCCTCCTTCTCGCCGCGGAACAGCGCGAGGATCCGGTGCGACGGCAGCGACGTGAACGGCTCGTCGAAGGCGAAGTAGTCGGAGAACTTGGCCCCGACCTCCTCCTTGCCCTCGCGGACCTTGGAGACCAGCCGGCCGCGTGTCCACATCCGCTCGCGCAGCTCGCCGATGAGGTCCGCGTCCTCGGCGAACCGCTCGACCAGGATCGAGCGGGCGCCGTCGAGCGCTGCCGCCGCGTCGGCGACGCCCTTCTCGGCGTCGACGTACCCGGCGGCGGTGCCCGCCGGGTCGAGCGTCGGGTCGCCCAGCAGCGCGTCGGCGAGCGGCTCCAGTCCCGCCTCGCGGGCGATCTGCGCCTTGGTGCGCCGCTTCGGCTTGTAGGGGAGGTAGATGTCCTCCAGCCGCGCCTTGGAGTCGGCCGCGTTGATCTGCGCCTCGAGCGCGTCGTCCAGCTTGCCCTGCGACCGGATCGACTCCAGGATCGCCGCCCGCCGCTCCTCCAGTTCCCGCAGATAGCGCAGCCGCTCCTCGATGGTGCGCAGCTGCGCGTCGTCGAGGGTGCCCGTCACCTCCTTGCGGTAGCGGGCGATGAACGGGACGGTCGAGCCGCCGTCGAGCAGCCCGACGGCCGCCGCGACCTGCGCCTCGCGCACCCCGAGCTCGCCGGCGATGCGGCCCTCGATGGACAGCTGGGATCCGCTGCCCGCGCCAGGTCGCGCCGTCGCCGCCGCGGCCCCCCCAGATCTCTCCTGAACCGGCGAAGCGGGCCCGGGAGGTCCGGAATCCGCGTCAGCAGGTCGTTGGGGGAGCGCGTCGGCGGGTACCTGGGCTTGCGCGGTGGACGTCGTCGTCACAGATGATCTCCTCCGGTCCCGTCCGATTATTCCGGAGCCGGGCCGGCGGAGGCCGCAGTGCCCCTCCCACCGGTCGCGCTTTCCCCAGACATGGGATCGGACCGATCGGTGCGGGGCTCGACTATGCCGCCACTGTCAGGCGCCGCCACTGTCAGGCGCCGCCACTGTCAGGCGTGGTCGCGGACCAGCTCCGGGCCGACGCCGGCGGCCCGCGCGCAGTGCGCGCAGCAGAAGAACCGGCGGTCCACCTCCACGCCATGACCACTGATCTTCACGCCGCAGTGCTCACAGACCGGGCTCATCGCGTGGATCGCGCATTCGAAGCTGTCGAAGACGTGCACGGCGCCCTGCGCATGCACCTCGAAGCTCATCTCGTAGTCGTTCGAGCAGACCTCGCACACGGCCATCGTCGCGCTCCCTTCGCAGCCCACGCCCCACCGCTCGCGGGGGAGCTCGTCGCTACGGAGAGTAGTCGCGGTTGTGGGATCGGGCTACGGGAGCCGGGCCAGGATCCGGTAGGCGTTGGCGCGGGTGCCGCGGGTCAGATAGGGACGGCTCGCGGCCTCGGCGAGGGCGGCGGCGGGCAGCAGCGGAGCGAGCGCGGCGAACGTCGCCACCCGCCTGGCCCTGCTCAGGCCCGGGTGGGCGTCGGCGCGCCAGGGCAGGCTCGGTGACGGGGCGAGCCGCTGGCACAGGCCCCACCACGCCATCGGCGCGTCTCCGGAGATATGGGTCTCGCCGAACGCGACATCCTCGACGCGCAGTCCGCGCTCGGTCAGCGCCGCGGCGAGGTTGTCGGCCGGGAGCAGGTTCAGGTGCTGGGGGATGAGCATCCCCGACGCGAGCGGCCCGTAGACCCGCAGTGCGGGGCTCTCCGGGTTGGGGATCTCGATGAGGAGGTGGCCGCCGGGGGTGAGGGCGGTGGTGGCGGCGTCGAGTTCGGTGCGGGGGTCGCGGGTGTGTTCGAGGTAGTGGAACATGCTGATGACGTCGTAGTGGCCGGCGAGTTTTGGGGCGAGGTCGGGGAATTGGCCGCGGTGTGCGGTGTTGATCCAGCCGCGTCGGGCGGCTTCGTCGATGCCGTCGCCCATGTCGAGGCCGTCGAAGACTGTCTCGGGCCAGACGTCGCGGGCGACGAGGCAGAAGTGTCCTAGGCCCGCGCCGACGTCCAGCCAG